>NZ_BONE01000097.1 GCF_016862555.1 Asanoa siamensis
TGTTAGGAACTCTTAGCCCAGAACCGCCGGAGCCCGAGCCTCCTATGGGGCCAGGGCGATCCCCTTGCGGAGGGCGGACTTCCGAGACACGGCGCCCGCGTGAATCCCGGCCCGGGGGTGTCCGTTCGGGCCTACATGTTCTGGCATGTGCGTACACGCCAGAACATGTAGGCGCTGGGGCACCTGGCCCGAGGGCTTGGTTTCGGGTTGGCCCGGGCCCGCCGCGGGCAGGGCAGCGGAGCGAAGCGGAGCGGTGTCTGGCGGGAGCGACGGTCGCGCCCCCAACGAGCCCGAGCAGGCCAGCCTTTGATCCAGGTCTAGCCCTTTTCGGCACCTTCGGTGGCGCCGCGGACGAAATAGCGTTGGAAGATGGCGAAGATGATCGCTACCGGGATGGTGGCGAGCAGCGCCGCGCCGAGTTTCAGCGGGTATTGCGTGCCCGCGCCCAACGAGCCCGAGACCAGGTTCGCCACGCCGCGGGGCAGGGTGAACAGGGATGGGTCCTGGACCGCTACCAGGGTGTGCGGGAACTCGTTCCACGTGCCCTGGAACGAGAGAATGGTCAGGGTGATCAGGGCCGGGCGGGCCATTGGTAGGACCACAGACCAAAAAGTGCGGAAAATGCCCGCGCCGTCGATGCGGGCCGCTTCTTCCATGCTTTCCGGGATCGACTCGAAGAACTGTTTCATGATGAAGACGCCCGCGGCGTCGACCAGGAGCGGCAGGATCAGGGCCGTGTAGGTGTCGTAGATCCCGAGTTGGTTCAGGACCAGGAACTTCGGGATGAACAGGACCACGCCGGGTACGGCCATGATGGCCACGATCGTCGCGAAGATGGCGCGGCGGCCGCCGAAGCGGAGGCGGGCCAGGGCGTAGCCGGCGAGTGAGTCCAGGAACACCCGGCAGATCGTGACCACGACCGCGACCAGCACGGAATTGCCCAGCCACAGCGGGAAATCGCCGTCGAACAGGCGGGTGAAAGCCGCCGTCGTCACCGGCTGCGGGATCGGCGAGAGCGGGTTGTCGGCCGCGTCCGGTTCGGTTTTCAGCGAGTTCGCCAACTGGATGACGAACGGGTAGATGAAGACCAGGCCGAAGAAGATCAGGACGGCGTACCCGACGACGGTGTTGACGAGACCGCCGTGCCGCCGGCGGCGGGCCGAGGTCGGGGTCAGCGTCGCCATGGGGTCCTCCGGCGGGGCTCGTCGCGGTCGCGCATCACCCAGCGCTGGGCCAGCGTCAGCAGCACGATGATGAGGAACAGGACGAACGAGATCGCGGCGCCGCGGCCGTAGTCGAAGTCCTTGAAAGCCGTGCGGTACGACAGGAACGCCGGCGTCAGCGTGGTCTTCGCCGGGTTGCCCTGGCTCATCACGTAGATCTGGTCGAAGACCTGCCACGTGCCGATCAGACCCAGCGTCAGCACCAGGAACATGGTCGGCTTCAGCAGCGGCAGCGTGACGAACCGGAACCGCTGCCAGCGGGTCGCGCCGTCGAGCTCGCTGGCCTCGTCGAGCGCGACCGGCATGCTCTGCAGCGCCGCCAGGAACATCAGCATGAACGTGCCCGAGGTCGTCCAGATGACCAGCGCCATGATCGCGCACATCGCCACGCTGGGCCCGGAGAGCCAGTCCCACCACGACAGGCCGAAGGGGCCACCGTCGGCGAGCGCGGCCGGCGGGTTGTCGACGCCGAAGACGCCGAGCACCAGGTGGATCAGGCCGCGGGCGTCGGAGAACCAGGCCGGGCCGTCGATGCCGAACATCGACAGGATCCCGTTGATGGCGCCCGAGTTGGCGAACATGAACAGGAACACGACGCTGATCGCGACGGAGCTCGTCACCGACGGGAAGTAGAACGCGGTGCGGAAGAACGACTTGCCCTTCAGCATCCGGTTGTTGACCAGCAGGGCGAGGCCGAGCGCCAGGGCGGTCTGGATCGGTACGACGATCGCCACGTAGTAGATGTTGTTGCGGATGCTGGTCATGAAGTCGCGCCGGGCCAGGCCGTCCTGCGTGAACAGCGACGTGTAGTTGTCGCCGCCCACGAACGGCACGCCCGACGTGAACGGGCTGCCCTGGCCGCGCCAGTCGGTGAGGCTCACCCAGAACGCCATGATGATCGGCGCCAGGAAGAAGACGCCGAGCAGCACGATGACAGGGGCCACGAAGAGCCAGCCGGCGATCCGCTCGTTGCCGTGGATGCCCCGGCCACCGAGCCGCCTAAGGAGCGTCCGCCGCGGCCGGCCACCGGTCCCGTCGGTGGCCGGCCGGCCGCCACCGCCGGACCGGTCATCCCGGTCCGCGGTGGCGGTCGTAACGGTCGACATGGTTGCTCAGCCGCCCAGGTTCGCCTGGGTGTTCTTCTGCAGCGTGCCCAGCAGCGTCTTCGGGTCGGCGTTCGCCAGCGTGTTCAGCGACGCGTCGAAGTCGGCCAGGACACTGTCCATCTTCGGGGCGTTGACCGGGCCCTGCGCGTACTCGGCGCCCGCGATGAACGCCTGGTCAGCCGGGAAGGCCGCGGTGTACTGGTCCTTCGCCGACTGGCGGGACGGCATCACACCGAACGCCTTGGCGTAGGTCATCTGCTGGTCGACCGAGGTCATCGCCTTGACGAAGTCGATCGCCTGCTCCTTGAACTTGCTCTTGGCGGCGATGCCCCAGCAGTTCGTGAACGACAGCGTGCCCTTGCCCGCGGGACCGGCCGGCAGTTCGTGCACCGTGTACTTGATGCCAGGGAAGTCGTTCGTCATCGCGCCCTTGATCCAGTTGCCCTCGATCACCATCGCGGCCTTGCCCTTGCCGAACGCCTCACCGCCCCAACCGGCGTCGAGCGACTTCGGGTACGCGGCCAGACCCTCCTTGAGCAGCGACTGTACGTAGGTCAGAGCCGCCACGTTCTCGGCGCTGTCGGCCGTCGCCTGCTTGCCGTCCTTGCTGATGATCCAGCCGCCGGACTGCACCATGAACGCGCCGACCCGGTCGCGGGTGTCGCCGATCGCCAGCGGCATGGTGCCCTTGGCCTTCAGCTTCTGCGCCGCGGCCTTGAGCTGGTCCCAGGTGGTCGGGATGTCCGCGTCGGTCAGCCCGGCCTTCGTCCACAGGTCGGTGTTGATCTCCAGCGCCAGCGTCGAGAAGTCCTTCGGCGCGCAGTAGAACTTGCCTTCGAAGGTGAACGTGTCCTTGAGGCTTTGGTAGAAGTCGTTCGGGTTGTCGACCTTGTCGCCGTAGGGCTCCAGCGCGCCGACGCTCGCGTAGTCGGCGAACCGGCCGGCGTCGACGTAGAACACGTCCGGCGGGTTGTCGCCGGCCAGCGCCTGGCCGAGTTGCTGGGTCAGGTCCTGGGCCGGGGTGACCGTCGCGGTGTTGCCGCTCTTGCTCGCCCAGGCCGCCGCGGCGTCGTTCACGGCCTTCGTCTCCGCGTCGCCGGAGGAGCCGATGAGGATCTGCAGGGCGGCCGGGCCCGACGGCTGCTGGGCGGTGCTGCCGCCGTCGTCGAAGCTGTCGCCGCAGGCGGCGGAGGCGAGGAGCGTGCCGGCGGCAAGAACCGCGACGGCCGCGCCACGCAGACCGAGGGTGCGTCTCATGTCGTACTCCTGAAGGGGTTGAGGGGTTTACGCGGTGGTTCGCACTACGAGGGACGGCTGGAGCAGCACCTGGTGGGTGCCGGTCGGAGCGCCGTCGAGGTGGTGGATCAGCAGGTCGATGCAGCGGGCGGCGGCGTCGGCCAGCGGTTGGCTGACGCTGGTCAGGCCGATCGCCTGCGCGACCGGGGTGTCGTCGAAGCCGGTGACCGCCTTGCGACCGCCGGCGGCCTGCAGCGCGCCGAGCGCCAGCGAGTCACTGACGCAGACGAACGCGGTCGGCGGGTCCGGGGTGGTGAGCAGGTCCCGGGCGCAGTCGGCGCCCTGCGCGATGCCGTCGGGGGCGCCGCGGTCGAGACCGGTCGGGTCGAGGTCGTACGCCTTCATCGTGCGCTGCCAGCCGTCGCGCCGGTCGTCGCCGACGCCGGAGCCGGCCGGCCAGCCGACGAACGCGATCCGCCGGTGGCCGGTCTCGATCAGGCGCCGGGTGGCCTGCGCCGTCCCGGCGGCGTTGTCGACGTCGACCCAGGAGTGCCGCTCGGGCGCGTCCCAGGGGCGCCCGAACGTCACGAACGGCACGTCGCGTTCGGCGAGCCAGCGGGTACGGACGTCGCCGTGGTCGGTGCCCGTCAGCACGAACCCGTCGAGGTCGTACGAGGCGAGCAGGTTGTCGAAGGTCTTGATCTCGTCGCGGTCGTCGTCGGCCGTGTAGAGCATCACGCGGTAGCCGGCGGCCGCGGCCGCGAACGTCATGCCGTGCAGGAACCGGTCGAGGACCGAGCCGTTGATGCCGTCACGGGTCGGTTCGATACGCACGGCGAGCAGGTGGGAACGCCCGGTGCGCATCTGCCGCGCGGCCTGGTTGGCGCGGTAGCCGAGGGTGGCGATGGCCTCCTCCACCCGGCGGCGCGTCTCGTCCCGCACGATGTGCGGGCTGTTGAGCACATTGGACACCGTCTGCCGGGAAACCTGGGCGTACGCCGCCACAGTGGCAATGGTGACCTTCTCCGCCATCGGTACCTTCCGTGGGGCTTGAACGTTCAAAGTCGAAAGTGCATTATTGGATCGTTCAAGTTGCAGGGTTGTTTCGCACTCTGCCGCCGCCATCCCGGCTCTGTCAAGATGGCGCCGAAGTTCGGGGAGATTCTGTGCCAGACCGCAACCTTCAGCCGCTGCTCCACGATCTGATCTCGACGGTGCGGGCGCCGGCCAGCGTCCTGTCCGAGCCGTCCGGCCAGATCCGGGCGGTCGGGGTGCAGGGGATGTTCCATGCCGACGTCCGCGTGCTCAGCCGCGCCGAGTTGTCGCTCGACGGGCGATCCGTGGAGTCCGTGGCGACCTCCCCGCTCGGTCCGGGTGCGACCGCTTTCGTCGGACTGGCGCGCTGGTTGGGCGATTCCGGCCCGGACCCGACCGTGCGGGTGACCCGGGAGCGCCGGCTCGTGCCCACCGGGCTCGACGAGACCATCACCGTCACGTCGACCGCGGCGCAGCCGGTGACCACCGAGCTGTCGCTGGCGCTCGACGCCGACCTCGCCCCGATCTCGCCGGTCAAGTCCGGACGCGCGGTCGAGCGGCGGGCCGAGCGGTCCGGGCTGCGCTGGGCCGCCGGCGACGTGTCGGTCACCGTGACGGCCGACGGCGCGACGCACGACGACGACGGAACGCTGCGCTGGCCGGTCACGGTCCCACCGCGGTCGTCGGTCACGGTGTCGTGGCGGCTGCGGGTCAGCGACGCCGCCGCCCTGGCACGCGAGCCCGCGACGGCCGTCGAGTGGTCCCGCCCGACGGTGACCGCCGACGACCGCCGGATCGAACGCCTCGCCGCGCGCTCGCTCGACGACCTGGAATCGCTGCGGCTGCGGCTGTCCGCCGGTGCGGGCGACACCTTCCTGGGCGCCGGCGTGCCGTGGTACCTGACCCTGTTCGGCCGCGACAGCCTCTGGGCCGCCCGGATGCTGCTGCCGCTGGGCACCGGCATCGCCGAGGGCACGCTGCGGGTGCTCGCCGCGCACACGGGCACCCGGGTCGACCGGAACACCGGCGAGGCGCCGGGCAAGATCCTGCACGAGCTACGCCGGGCCGACACCGAGGCCGCGCTGCCGGCCGCCTACTTCGGCTCCGTCGACTCGACGCTGCTGTGGATCTCGCTGCTGCACGACGCCTGGCGCTGGGGCATGTCACCGGCAGCGGTCGAGGAGCTGCTGCCGTCGCTGGAGGCGGCACTCGGCTGGCTCGGCGACCACGGTGACGCCGACGGCGACGGCTTCCTGGAGTACATCGACGAGACCGGGCGCGGGCTGGCCAACCAGGGCTGGAAGGACTCGGGCGACTCGATCCGGTTCCGCACCGGCGAGATCGCGACGGCTCCGATCGCGCTGGTCGAGGTGCAGGGTTACGCGTACGAGGCCGCCCTGCACGGCGCGGCGCTCCTCGACGCGTTCGACCGGCCGGGCGGGGAGCGCTGGCGGGCGTACGCGGACGCGATGGCCGACCGCTTCCGGGAGAAGTTCTGGGTCGACGGCCCGGCCGGCGCGCACCCGGCCCTGGCCCTCGACGGCGACAAGCGGCCCGTCGACGCGCTGACCAGCAACATCGGGCACCTGCTGGGCACCGGCCTGCTGACCGCGAAAGAGTCGGCCCAGGTGGCGGACCTGCTCGCGTCGGACGCCATGGCCGGTGGGTTCGGGCTGCGGACGATGTCGACCCACGACGCCGCGTTCAGCCCGCTGTCGTACCACTGCGGCTCCGTCTGGGCCCATGACACCGCGATCGTGGTCGACCGGCTGGCCCGGGCGGGTCACCCGGCGGCGGCCGCGACGCTGGCGTCGGGGTTGCTGGCGGCCGCGGAGTCGTTCGACTACCAGCTTCCGGAGCTGTTCGGTGGCGACGACCGGACCGCGCTCGGGCGGCCGGTCCCCTACCCGGCGGCCTGCCGGCCGCAGGCCTGGGCCGCGGCGGCCGGGGTGACGCTGCTGCACGCGGCCGTCGGACTACGGCCGGACGTGCCGGCCGGCACGGTCTCCGTGGCGCCGCTGCCGGACGCGCCGCTGGGCGCGGTGGCGGTCCGCGGGCTGCGGATCGGCGACGCGTCGGTCGACGTATCGGTGGCGGCGGACGGCGCTGCCACGGTCACGGGCCTGCCCGCCTCGCTGCGGCTGGCCTAGCTGTTAGGAACGGTCCGTTCCCATCGGATTCCGATGGGAACGGACCGTTCCTAACCGAGCAGCGGGTCCAGGCCGACGGTGAGGCCGGGGCGGTTGCGGATCTCGCGGACCGCGAGCAGCACGCCCGGCATGAACGACGAGCGGTCCAGCGAGTCGTGCCGGATGGTCAGCGTCTCGCCGACGGTGCCGAACAGCACCTCCTGGTGCGCGATCAGGCCGGCCGACCGCACGGCGTGCACGCGCACACCGTCGATGTCGGCGCCGCGGGCGCCGTCGACCTCGTCCGTGGTCGCGTCGGGGACCGGGCCCAGCCCGGCCTCGGCGCGCGCGGCGGCGATCAGGCGCGCGGTGTGGGTGGCGGTGCCGCTCGGGGCGTCGAGCTTGCGCGGGTGGTGCAACTCGACGATCTCGACCGACTCGAAGTGCCGGGCGGCCTTGGCGGCGAACTGCATCATCAGCACCGCGCCGATGCCGAAGTTGGGGGCGACCAGCACGCCGACGCCGGGCTTGTGCTCAAGCCAGCCGCGCACCCGGTCGAGCCGCTGCGCGGAGAAGCCGGTCGTGCCGACCACGGCGCTGATGCCCTGCTCGACACACCAGTGCAGGTTGTCCATCACCACGTCGGGCGTGGTGAAGTCGACGATGACCTCGGCACCGGCGTCGGAGGCGCTGAACAGCCCGTCACCCTGGTCGATCATCGCGACCAGTTCCATGTCCTCGGCGGCGTCGACCGCCTTGCAGACCTCGATGCCCATCCGCCCGCGGGCGCCCAGCACCCCAACCCTGATCGCATCACTCACGACCTGAGCTTAGGAGAAGCGGACGTCCCCGTCCTCGAAGGGGCCGATCACCGCGAGCGACATCTCCTGGCCGCACAACTCGGCCGCCAGGGCGTTGACCTCGTCGAGGGTGACCGCGTCGACCTTGGCCAGCAGGTCGTCGACGGAGAGCGGGTCGTCGTAGAGGAACTCGCCCTTGGCCAGCCGGCTCATCCGCGAACCGGTGTCCTCGAGGCCCAGCACGTACGAACCCTTGGCCATGCCCTTGCCGCGGGCGATCTCGGCCGCGGTGACGCCGTCGCGGGCCACGGTGGCCAGGGACGTGCGGGTCAGGTCGAGGACCTCCTCGACCTTGCCGGGGGCGCACCCGGCGTAGACCGCGAACAGGCCGCTGTCGGCGAACTGGCTCGCGTACGAGTAGACCGAGTAGGCCAGGCCGCGCTGCTCGCGGATCTCCTGGAACAGCCGGCTCGACATGCCGCCGCCGAGCACGTTGTTGAGCACACTCAGCGCGAACCGGCGGTCGTCCAGCCGGGCGATGCCCGCGCCGCCGAGCACCACGTGGGCCTGCTCGCTGTCCTTGTTGGTCACCCGGACCTGGCCCGCGCGCAGCCGCACGGCGGGGGTCGACGGGCGGTGCCCGACCGGCGTCGCCGCCGGGCTGTCGAGCACGGTGCCGGCCAGGGCCGCGCGGACCCGGCGGACGACCGCGTTGTGGTCGAGGTTGCCGGCAGCCGCGATCACGATCGACGGTGCCACGTAGTGGCGGCGGTAGAACGTGTCGATCTGGCGCCGGGTCATCGGGGAGATGGTCTCCTCGGTGCCCGAGATGAGCCGGCCGAGCGGGTGCTTGCCGTAGACCGCCGACGCGAAGATGTCGTGCACCTCGTCGCCGGGCTCGTCCTCGTGCATCGCGATCTCTTCGAGGATCACGCCGCGCTCGGTCTCGACGTCGGCCGGGGCCAGCACCGAGTTGGCGATCACGTCGCACATGACGTCGACCGCGAGCGGCAGGTCGGCGTCCAGCACCCGCGCGTAGTAGCAGGTGTATTCCTTCGTGGTGAACGCGTTGGTCTCGCCGCCCACCGCCTCGATCTGCGCCGAGATGTCCAGCGCGCTGCGCTTGCGCGTGCCCTTGAAGAGCAGGTGCTCGAGGAAGTGCGAGCAGCCGGACTGCGCCGGCGTCTCGTCCCGGGAGCCGATCGCCACCCAGACGCCGAACGACACGCTGCGCATCGCCGGCACCGCCTCGGTCAGGATCCGCAGGCCCGAGGGCAGCACCGTGCGCCGGACCGTGCCGCCGAGCGGGTCGGTGGTCAGGGTCCGGGTGACGGCGCGGGCCGACGCCGAAGCGCCGGCCCGCTCACGCGTTGTCATCTCAGCTGTGCCGGTTACGCCGCCGACGCGGCTCGCCGCCGCCCTCGCCGCCGTCGTCACCACGGCTCGGACGGTCGCCGCTCGGGCCCCGGTCGCCGCGGTCGCGGTCGCCCCGGTCGCGCGGGCCACGGTCACCGGAACGGGCCGGCGGACGCTCGGACGCGCCGTCCTCGGCAGCCGGAGCCGCCTCGCCCTCGGCCCGCACCTTGTCCAGGTAGATCTTGCCGCGCTGGTCGATGTCGGCGATCTGGACCTCGACCTTGTCGCCGACGTTGAGGAAGTCCTCGACCTTCTCGACCCGCTTGCCGTCGCCCACCTTGGAGATGTGCAGCAGGCCGTCGCGGCCCGGCAGCAGCGAGACGAACGCGCCGAACGCGGCCGTCTTCACCACGGTGCCGAGGAACTTGTCGCCGACCTTCGGCAGCGTCGGGTTGGCGATCCCGTTGATCCGCTCGACGGCGGCCTCGGCCGAGGGGCCGTTGGTCGCGCCGACGTAGATCGTGCCGTCGTCCTCGATGGAGATCTCGGCGCCGGTCTCGTCCTGGATCGCGTTGATCGTCTGGCCCTTGGGGCCGATCACCATGCCGATCTTGTCGACCGGGATCTTCACGGTGGTGACCCGCGGCGCGTAGTCCGACATCGAGGCCGGGCCCTCGATCGCGGCGGTCATGACGCCGAGGATCGTCGAGCGGGCCTCGTGCGCCTGCTGCAGCGCGCCGGCCAGCACGTCGGACGGGATGCCGTCGAGCTTGGTGTCGAGCTGCAGCGCGGTGACGAACTCCGGGGTGCCGGCGACCTTGAAGTCCATGTCGCCGTACGCGTCCTCGGCGCCGAGGATGTCGGTCAGCGTCACGTACTGCGTCTTGCCGTCGACCTCGTCCGAGATCAGGCCCATCGCGATGCCGGCGACCGGCGCCTTCAGCGGCACACCGGCCGAGAGCAGGGCCAGCGTCGAGGCGCAGACCGAGCCCATCGAGGTGGAGCCGTTGGAGCTGAGGGCCTCGGAGACCTGACGGATCGCGTACGGGAACTCCTCGCGACCCGGGAGCACCGGGATCAGCGCCCGCTCGGCCAGCGCGCCGTGGCCGATCTCGCGGCGCTTCGGCGAGCCCACCCGGCCGGTCTCACCGGTCGAGTACGGCGGGAAGTTGTAGTTGTGCATGTAGCGCTTGTGCTTCTCCGGCGACAGCGTGTCGAGCTGCTGCTCCATCCGGAGCATGTTGAGCGTCGTGACGCCGAGGATCTGCGTCTCGCCACGCTCGAACAGCGCCGAGCCGTGCACCCGGGGCAGCACCTCGACCTGGGCCGAGAGCGGCCGGATGTCGCGCGGGCCGCGGCCGTCGATGCGGACCTGGTCGCGCAGCACGCGGGCGCGCACCTCGTTCTTGGTCACCGAGCGCAGCGCGGCCGACAGCTCCTTCTCGCGCCCCTCGAACTGGGCGTCGAGCTGCTCGTGGATCCGCGCCTTGATGACGTCGAGGGCCTCCTCGCGCTCCGCCTTGCCGGCGATCTTGAGCGCTTCGGCGACGTCCGCGCGGGCGGCACCCGACACCGCCTCGTACGCGTCGTCCTGGTAGTCCAGGAACACCGGGAACTCGGCCACCGGCTTGGCGGCGATGTCGGCGAGCTCGCTCTGGGCGCGGCACAGCTCGCGGATGGCCGGCTTGGCGGCCTCCAGACCACCGGCGACGACCTCCTCGGTCGGCGCGGTCGCACCGTCGGCGACGAGCTTGACGGTGTGCTCGGTGGCCTCGGCCTCGACCATCATGATCGCGACGTCACCGTCGGCCAGGACGCGGCCGGCGACGACCATGTCGAAGGTGGCCCGGGTGAGCTCCTCGTGGGTCGGGAAGGCGACCCACTGGCCGTCGACGTGCGCCATGCGGGTGGCGCCGATCGGGCCGGAGAACGGCAGGCCCGACAGCTTGGTGGAGAGCGACGCGGCGTTGATCGCGACCACGTCGTAGGGGTGGGCCGGGTCGAGCGCCAGGACGGTCTCGATGACCTGGACCTCGTTGCGCAGGCCCTTGACGAACGACGGGCGCAGCGGCCGGTCGATCAGGCGGCAGGTGAGGATCGCGTCCTCGCTCGGCCGGCCCTCGCGGCGGAAGAACGAGCCCGGGATGCGCCCGGCCGCGTACATCCGCTCCTCGACGTCGACCGTCAGCGGGAAGAAGTCGAACTGCTCCCGCGGGGCCTTGCTGGCCGCGGTCGTCGACAGGACGGTGGTGTCACCGAGCTGCGCGATGCAGGAGCCGGGCGCCTGGCGGGCGAGCGTGCCGGTGGTGAAGGTGATCTCGCGGGTGCCGAAGGACCCGTTGTCGATCACCGCGGTGCTGTGCTGGTCGCCGAGTTTGTTCTCGGTCATGAGTGCGTTGTGCTCCTTCGGTCGTGGCACGGCTCGACCCCGTACGAGGGGGAGCTGCTCTGACGTCCGGTCTTCGATCGAAGCGCCCGGGGGAGCCCCTGTCGTGCAGGGCCGGCCCGGGGGCCACTACCGAGGACCGGTGCGTCGACAACTCCCGATCGCCGACGGTCAAGCTGGCCCGTATGGAATGTCTGAAGTTGTGGAGCGGGGGAGCGACCGGTCGGTCACTCCCCCGCGCGAGTCATCGGCGCAGGCCGAGGCGCTCGATGAGCGCCCGGTAGCGGGCGATGTCCGACTTCTGCAGGTAGTTGAGCAGCCGCCGCCGGCGACCGACCAGCAACAGCAGGCCACGCCGGCTGTGGTGGTCGTGCTTGTGCACCTTGAGGTGCTCCGTGAGGTCGGCGATGCGCTTGGTCAGCACGGCCACCTGGACCTCCGGCGAACCGGTGTCGCCCTCGGCGGTCGCGTACTCCGCGCGGATCTTGCTCTTCTGCTCCTGATCGAGCGCCATGATCTCCTGCGTTCGTGTGAAAGTGACGAACCTCGCACCCGCGGCGTCGTGCAGGCACGCGAGGCCGGGCGTCGGTTAGCCGACGTCGCTACCAGGCTACCAGCCCGGCATCGACAGGCCGCCGCGACGTCACCCGCCGAGCGCCGCCCGGGTCTGCGCGACATCTTCGGCCATCTGTTTCACCAGGGGCTCCACGCCGTCGAACTTCAGCATGTCGCGCAGCCTGTCGACGAAGTCCAGCGAGACCCGCTCGCCGTAGATGTCACCGTCGAAGTCGAGGATATACGCCTCGACCCGCCGTTCCCGGCCGGAGAACGTCGGGTTGGTCCCGATCGAGATCGCGGCGGGCAGCCGCTCCCCCCGCCGGTTCAGCCACCCGGCGTAGATCCCGTCGGCCGGCACCGCGGCGTACTTGTGCACGCTCAGGTTGGCCGTCGGGAAGCCGATGCCGCGTCCCCGCTGGTCGCCGCGGACCACGATGCCCTCCAGCCGGTGTTGCCGGCCGAGCGCCGCGGCCGCCGCGCGCACGTCACCCGCGTCGATGCAGCTGCGGATGTAGGTGGAGCTGAAGACCGTGTCGTCGCTGGAGACCAGCGGCGCCCCCTCGACCGCGAACCCGAAGGTCCGCCCGAGCCGTTCGAGCAGCGGCACGTCACCGGCGGCCTTGTGCCCGAACCGGAAGTTCTCCCCCACCACGACCAGCGCGGCGTGCAGGCTCTCGACGAGCGCGTCGTGCACGAACGCGTCGGCCGAGAGCCGGGAGAAGTCCTGGGTGAACGGCACGACGCAGAGCACGTCGACGCCGAGCGCCTCGATCAACTCGGCCTTGCGATTCGGCTCGGTCAGGATCGCCGGGTGCGAGCCGGGCCGGACGACCTCGGACGGATGCGGGTCGAAGCTCATGACCACGGACCGCACGCCCAGGTCCTTGGCCCGCTTGACCAGGTGCCCGATGATCGCCTGATGCCCCCGGTGCACCCCGTCGAACACCCCGATGGTGACGGCGGCCCGCCCCCATCCGCCGGGCGCCGCCTGATATCCCCGCCAACGCTCCATGAGGATCAAGCCTAGGACACCGACCGCCCCGGTTCCGGTCGTGTGCTGTCTGGCAGGCTTGACGGCCGTGACGAGTGACGGGCTGATCGTGGTCGACAAGCCGGGCGGGATGACCTCCCACGACGTGGTGTCCCGCCTGCGCCGGTTGGCGAAGACCCGGCGGGTCGGTCACGGGGGCACGCTCGACCCGATGGCCACCGGCGTGCTGATCATCGGGGTCAACAAGGCGACGCGCCTGCTGACGTACGTGATCGGCGCCGACAAGTCCTACGCGGCGACGGTCCGGCTCGGCCAGTCGACGGTCACGGACGACGCGGAGGGCGAGGTGACCGCGACCGTGTCCGCGGGCGACGTCCGCGACGACGCGATCACCGCCGCCTTCGCCGCCCAGACCGGCGAGATCGACCAGGTCCCGAGCGCGGTCAGCGCGATCAAGATCGACGGACAACGGGCCTACAAACGGGTACGCGGCGGCGAGGAGGTCGCCCTGCCCGCGCGCCGGGTGACGGTCTCGCGGCTGGAGATCCTCGCCGTCCGCCGCGCGGGTGAGGTGATCGACGTGGACGTCGACGTGACCTGCTCGTCCGGCACCTACATCCGGGCGATCGCCCGCGACGTGGGCGCGGCGCTGGGGGTGGGCGGCCACCTGACGGCGCTGCGGCGCACGGCGGTCGGTGGGTTCACGCTGGCGGAGGCCCGGACCCTGGAGGAACTGGAGGCGGTGTCACCGGACGTGGTCAACCTGCCGATGGCGGACGCGGCGCGCCGTTTCATGCCGGTCCGCGATGCGGACGCCGAGGAGGCGCGGACGCTGTCGCACGGGGGTCCGCTGGTTGCGGCCGGCATCGCCGGCCCGTACGCGGTGCTGGGGCCGAGCGGGGACCTGCTGGCGGTGGTCAGCGAACACGGCACGAAGGCGAAGCCCGAGATCGTGCTGGCGGCGAGCTGACGCGGGATCAGCGGACCGCGCCGACGACTGCCCAGCCGCCGGTGCGGACCCGCATCAGGAGGGCCACGCAGCGGACCACCACGAAGAGCGTGAGGCCCGCCCAGATGCCGTTGAGGCCCCAGTCCAGGACGTACGCGGTCCAGATGGTCGGCAGGAAGAAGCCGAGCGCCGCCACGATCGTCAGGTCGCGCAGGTAGCGCACGTCGCCCGCGCCGATGAGCACCCCGTCCAGGGCGAAGACCAGGCCCGCCACCGGCTGCATGGCGACGAACCACGGCCAGGCCACGCCCGCCTGGTCGAGCACGGCGGCGTCGGTGCTGAACAGCCGCGGCACGACTCCCGACCCGGCCGCGATCACCACCGCGAACGCGACGCCGCAGACCACGCCGATGAAACCGATACGGCGCGCCAGCGCCCGCGCCCCCGCGGCGTCGCCCGCCCCCAGCGCCGCCCCCACCAGCGACTGCGCGGCGATGGCCACCGCGTCGAGGACCAGCGCGGTGAAGAACCAGAGTTGCATCGCGATCTGGTGACCGGCCACCGTCGCGGTGCCGAACCGGGCCGCGACCGTCGTCGCCGACAGGAAGCTGAGCTGGAACGCGCCGCCGCGGATCAGCAGGTCGCGCCCCATCCGCAACTGCTCGAGGATCACCACCGGCCGGGGCCGCCAGGAGATCCGCTCGCGCAGGAGCGCCAACGCGAACAGCACGCCCGACACCGTCTGCGCCACGACGTTGGCGATGGCCGAGCCGACCAGGCCGAGCCCGACCGGGTAGACGAGCAGCGGGCACAGCGCCGCCGACAGCAGGTTGGCGCCCAGCACGATCCGCAGCGGCCGCCGGGTGTCCTGCACGCCGCGCATCCAGCCGTTCCCGGCCGCGGCCAGCAGCAGGCCCGGTGCGCCGATGGCGGCCACCCGCATCCAGAGCGCCGCCTCGCCGGCGATCTCCGGGTTGCCGGCCAGCGCCCGGGCGAGCGGCCCGGCGGCGGCCTGCATGCCGACGGCGATCACGACGCCGGCGCCGAAGGCGAGCCAGGACGCCTGCACGCCCTCCTCGACGGCCGCGGCGCGGTCGCCGCTGCCGAACCGGCGGGCGGCCCGACCGGTCGTGCCGTAGGCCAGGATCGTGCCCAGCCAGGCGGCCATCGTCAGGACGGTGCCACCGACGGCGACGGCGGCCAGCGGCACGCTGCCGAGATGACCGACGACAGCCGTGTCGACCAGCACGTAGAGCGGCTCGGCGGCGAGCACGACCAGGGCTGGCAGGGCCAGGGCGGCGATCCGGCGAGGGGTGGCGACGGTGTCCATCGCCAGGCATCCTGGCACGCCCGATGTAAGGCACGCAACCGCGCCACGCGCCTTACGGGCCGCCGAGCCCGGAACACACAAGGACCTGTTGTCGTGGTTCGGCCGGAGAGGCGAACCACGACAGCAGGTCCCTGGGGTGGTGGAGAAATCTACTGACGGGTGTCCATCGACGTCTGCAGCGCGCGGCGGGCGGCCTCGCGCTCTTCGTCGTTCTGCTTCTCGTGCTTGCGCTTGGTGGTCATGGACAGGGTCCTTCCAGGGCGAAAGCTGGCCGGTGGTCGCCCGACGGCGCGGCACCGGGGTCTCCGGCGCGCGGAACGCGTCGCTGCGTCAATGCCCGGGTCTGGTGTGACCCTGGAGGCTGCACGGCGGGTTAGCGCCGTGTCACCCACCCAAATTAACGTTCAGGTCCCAGATCCCGCGCGTGCTTCCCAAAAGGCGGAACGATCGTTCAGCGCGCGAACAGGTGCCAGCCCAGCCACCACCAGAAACCGAAGAACCCGATCCGACCGATCGGAACCCGCCCGACCTCGTACGCGATGGCGTGCGCGCACACCTCGCCCAGCGTGGGAATGGTCGAGTCCTTGCGCCGGGCCAGCACCTCGACCACCGCACACGCGATGATCGCCACCACGAATCCCGCGATCGCGATCGCCCGCGTAAGGCTCATCGCCGTACCAGCGCCCAGAAGGTCGTCAGCCAGGCGAAGTAGGCCGCCGAGCGGACCAGTTCGTCCTCCAGCAGCGGGTCGGCCAGCCGGGAGAACGTCGGATATTCAGGGGTGCCGAGCAGGAACGTGCTGCCCTCGAAGACACCGAAGATGCCGATCGGCAGCAGCCACCAGGCGGTGCCCGGGCCCAGCGGCGCGAGCAGCGGCCGGCGGACCCGGCCGGACAGGCCGAGCCAGACCATCGACCCGCCGAGACAGATCGTGTAGACGTTGGCCCGCGTCGTGTAGGACGGCAACTGGCCGCCGATCAGCGACAGGAACGCCAGCACCGGCATCGTGACGACGGCACGGTCCCAACCGCGCGGCGCATCGACCGCCACCTCCGTACGCGGCTGTTCCATCCGTCGATTGTGGCCGCCCGGGCGGGGCCCGGCTACCCCAGTTGAGCGCGGATGGCCGCGATGACGTCGTCGACGGTGCCGCGGCCGGTGAAGCCCGCGGCCAGCCGGTGTCCGCCGCCGCCCAGCGCGACCGCGACCCGGCTCACGTCGACCGCGCCCTTGCTGCGCATCGACACGGCCCACTCGGCGGGACCGACCTGCTTGACCACGAGGCTCACGTCGGCCTCGGCGGCGCACCGGACGGAGTCGATCAGCGGCTCCAGCACGTACGCCTTCTGCTGGTGGCGGGCCAGGTCGTCGAGCGTCGCGTAGGTCCACACCAGACCGACACCGCCGGCCACCGCGGGCTCCAGCCGGGCCCGGCCGAGGACGTCGCCGTAGAGCCGGACCGCGCCGAACGGGCGGGTGTCGAAGACGCGGCGGGAGATGTCGCCCGGCTTGATCCCGGTCTCCAGGAGCCGCGCGGCCATCTCGTGCACGGACGGCGTGGTCATCGCGAACCGGAACGAGCCGGTGTCGGTGGCCAGCGCGACGTAGAGGCACTCGGCGATCTCGGGGTCGAGCGGCACGTCGAGCCGGCGCAGCAACTCGTCGGCGACGACGGCCGTGGCGGCCGCGTCGGCGTCGACAATGTTGATCGTGCCGAAGCCGGGGTTGGACGCGTGGTGGTCGAGCACGACCGCGGTGCCCGCGGTGGTCAGCCGGTCGACCAGGCCGCCGAGCCGGGACGAGCTGGCCGCGTCGAAGCAGAGCACGAGGTCGGGGGCCGCCGCGGCGGCGGTCTCCGGCACCAGCAGGTCGAGCCCGGGCAGGCCGAGGAACGGCTCGGGAACGTCCGGCGGGCCGGGGAAGGTCGCCTGCAGGTTGCGGACGCCGAGGCGGCGCAGGCCCAGCCCGAAGGCCAGCATGCTGCCGAGCGCGTCGCCGTCGGGGTTGACGTGGCAGATGAGCAGCACCGTGTCGCTGGGGCGCAGGCCACGCACCGCCGCGACGGCGGCCGCCCAGTCAGCCTCGCCCGGCCGGGCGGGGGCTGCGGCGGCCACCGCCGTGGCCGAGAGGTCGGTCACCGGCGGTCCTCCATGGGAGCTTCGTTGGCGACCTCGTCGTCGTCCTCGTCGTCATCGTCGTCGAGCTTGTAGGGCTGCGCGTCGCCCGCGTAGGTGGCGCCGGCGGCCAGCCGCTGCACCTCGGCGTCGGAGGTGCGGGCCCGCTCGAGCAGCTCGTCGATGTGCTTGGCCTGGTCCTGCACGTTGTCGTGGACGAACGTCAGGGTCGGCGAGTGCCGCAGCCCCAGCGCCTTGCCGACGGTGCTGCGCAGCAGGCCCTTGGCGCTCTCCAGGGCGGCGGCGGTGCCGGCCTGCTCGGTCGCGTCACCGAGCACCGTGTAGTAGACGGTCGCGTCACGCAGGTCGGCGGTGATCCGGGCGTCGGTGATCGTGATCATGCCGAGCCGGGGGTCCTTGATCTGGGTGCGTACCACCGAAGCCACCAGCTCCCGCACGCGCTCGGCGTGCCGACGCACCTTGGCCGGGTCCGTCATCTCGTCACCTCCGCCGTCCTGCCTACGCTCAGACACTACCCGTGTCCGGGTCTGTCGATCGGACCGCCGTTGGCCCGTCACCCGGGCACGAATGCCCGTTACTGTCAGTCATCCTCGCCGTGCAGCCGACGCCGCGCGGAGAGCAACTCGATCTCCGGTCGACCGGCCATCAGGTGCTCGCACGAGTCGAGCACCTCGGTCACGTGACCGGCGTCCGGGGCGATCACCGCCACCCCGATCTCGGCCCGCCCGACGAGGTCGAGCGAGCCCACCTCGGCGGCGGACACCTCGAACCGCCGCAGGGCGGCGACGATCGGCCGGACATAGGAACGCTTCGCCTTGAGCGACCGCGAGTCGCCGGGCAGGAGCACGTCGAAAACCAGGGTTCCAGTGAACATCGGCGCACACTCTATCGCCGTACCGCGAAGATCAAATAGCTATTTCGGTTGGTACGAAGTGGGGCGGGCGGCCGTTAGCCACCCGCCCCACTGCCTAGCCGTTGATCAGCGCGGCTTCTCGCGCATCTCGAAGGTCTCGATGATGTCGCCGACCTGGAGGTTGTTGTAACCGGCCAGGGTCAGACCACACTCGAAGCCCTCGCGCACCTCGGTCGCGTCGTCCTTGAACCGCTTGAGCGAGCTGATCGAGACGTTGTCGGCCACGACCGCGCCGTCGCGGAGCAGGCGCGCCTTGGCGTTCCGGCGGATGAGGCCGGACCGCACGATACAACCGGCGATGTTGCCGACCTTCGACGAGCGGAAGACCTCGCGGACCTCCGCCGAGCCGAGCTCGACCTCCTCGTATTCCGGCTTGAGCAGGCCCTTGAGCGCGGCGTCGATCTCCTCGATGGCCTGGTAGATGACGGTGTAGTACCGGATCTCCACGCCCTCGCGGTCGGCCGTCTCACGGACCTTGTTGGAGGCCCGCACGTTGAAGCCGATGATCGTGACCGCCTCGGAGGAGGCGCTCGCCAGCATGACGTCGCTTTCGGTGATCGCGCCGACGCCCCGGTGGATGATCCGAAGCTGGACCTCTTCCGGGATGTCGAGCTTGAACAGCGCGTCTTCCAGAGCCTCGACCGAACCCGAGACATCGCCCTTGAGCACCAGGTTGAGCGAGGTCTTCTCGCCCTCCTTGAGCTGCTCCATGAGCGTCTCGAGCGTGGCCCGGCCGCGCGAGTTGGCGAAGCTCGCCGCCCGCCGCCGTGCCTGCCGCTGCTCGGCGATCTGCCGAACGGTGCGGTCGTCCTCGGCCGCCAGGAACGTGTCGCCCGCACCCGGCACCGCGGTCAGACCGAGCACCAGGACTGGACGCGCCGGACCCGCCTCGGTGACCGGGTGTCCGTTCTCGTCGAAGAGCGCCCGCACGCGACCGTGTGCCCCACCGGCCACGATGGAGTCACCCGCGCGCAGCGTGCCCTTCTGGACGAGGACGGTCGCCACGGCGCCGCGGCCCTTGTCGAGGTGCGCCTCGATCGCGACACCCTGCGCCGGCCCGTCGATCGGAGCCGTGAGGTCCAACGACGCGTCGGCGGTGAGCAGCACCGCCTCGAGGAGCTCGTCGATGCCGATGCCGGGCTTGGCGGCGACGTTGACGAACATCGTCTCGCCACCGTATTCCTCGGCGACCAGACCGTATTCGGTGAGCTGCTGGCGGACCTTGTCGGGGTTGGCTTCCGGCTTGTCGATCTTGTTGACCGCCACCACGATCGGCACGTCGGCCGCCTTGGCGTGGTTGAGCGCCTCGATGGTCTGCGGCATGACGCCGTCGTCGGCCGCCACCACCAGGATGACGATGTCGGTGACCTTGGCACCACGGGCACGCATGGCGGTGAACGCCTCGTGACCCGGGGTGTCGAGGAGCGTGACCGCCCGCTCGATGCCCTCGTGCTCGACGTGCACCTGGTAGGCACCGATGTGCTGGGTGATGCCACCGGACTCGCCCTCGACCACGTTGGCCTTGCGGATCGCGTCGAGCAGCTTCGTCTTACCGTGGTCGACGTGACCCATGACGGTCACGACCGGCGGCCGGCTGACGAGGCGGTCCTGCGCGACCTCGGCGTCGAGGTCGATGTTGAACTGCGCCAGCAGCTCGCGGTCCTCGTCCTCGGGGCTGACGATCTGCACGTCGAAGCCGAGGTGCTCGCCGAGCAGCAGCAGCGTGTCGTCGGAGCACGACTGCGTCGCCGTCACCATCTCGCCCAGGTTGAACATCTCCTGGACCAGCGAGCCCGGGTTCGCGTCGATCTTGTCGGCGAAGTCGGAGAGCGACGCGCCGCGCGACAGCCGGACGACCTGCCCGCTGCCCCGCGGGGCACCCGAGCTCATCGTCGGCGCGGACAGGTTGTCGAACTCTTGACGCCGCTGCTTCTTCGACTTGCGACCACGGGTCGGCTTGCCACCCGGACGCCCGAAGGCACCCGCGGCACCGCCGCCGCGACCACGACCGCCACCACCGGGACGACCCGGCGCACCGGCACCGGCCGGACCGCCGCCGCCACCCGGGCCACCGCGGTAACCGCCGCCACCGGCGCCGCCACCGCCACCCGGACGGAAGCCACCGCCGCCGCCACCGCCGCCACCGGGGCGGAAGCCACCGCCACCGCCGCCGCCGCGGAAGCCGCCACCGCCGCCACCGGGACGACCAGCGCCGCCACCGGGACCGCCGGGACGACCGGCACCGCCACCGCCACCGGGACGACCGGGGCGCTGCGACGGCATCGACGCCGGGCTCGGCCGCGGCGGCATGGACGCCGGGCTGGGCCGCGGCGGCATCGCGTTCGGGTTGGGTCGCGGACCGCCGCCGGGGCCTCCGGCCGGTCGGTTGCCGCCCCCACCCGGGGTGATGCCGAACGGGTTGTTGCCGCCACTGCGCGCCGGCGGCCGGCCACCGGGGCCGGGACGCGGAGCGCCGCCACCCGGCGTGGGGCCGGGAGCCGGTCGGGCGGCCGGCGAACCGGGGCGCGGCGGGACGCTGCCCGGGCCGGGCCGCGGCCGGGTGGGCGCGCCACCGTCGGCCGGCGGCTCACGCCGGACCTGCTCGCGCTCCTGGGCGCGGGCTTCCTGCGCGGCCTTGACCGTCGCTTCCTGTTCTGCCTTGAGCTGCGCGGCGCGCTGTTCGGCGGCCGCCACCTCGATGTCGTGCGCGCTCGCCGGCTTGGCGACCGGCGCGGGCGGTGGGCCCGGAACCGGACCCCTCGGGCCCGCGGGACCGGGCCGTGCCGCCGCCGGCGGAGCCGTCGGACGACGCGGCGGTGCGGGCTTGGCCGAGATCCTCGGCTCACTGGGCGCGGGCCGGCCGTTGCCGGCCGGCGGTGCGGAGGGCGCCGGGGCCTGGCTGCCTTCCACGAATGCGCCCCGCAGCCGGCGGGCGACGGGCGCCTCGACCGTGCTGGACGCGGACTTCACGAACTCGCCCATCTCCTTGAGTTTGGCGAGAACGGTCTTGCTGTCGACCCCGAGCTCTTTGGCGAGCTCGTGTACGCGGGCCTTGCCTGCCACTGCACTCCTCACTCCGAGGCCGTGCGGGCAGATCCCGCAGCGACCTCACTCGTGCACTTGAAGCCTGGTCATTTCTGGGACTTCATCGTGTGCTCATGTCGGTCGTCCTACCCTGCTGTTGCGACACCCGCCCAGTCGGATGATCGGGCGTGATGGTTGACGCGTGGATGTGCTCGGCCAGCTCGCCGGTGTCAGCGACACCAACTTTACGTAGCGCCCGCCCGAAGGCACGGCGTTTGCACGCTAGCGCGAGGCAAGCCGGATCGGGGTGCAGGTGTGCGCCCCTCCCCGGCAGTCTGCGCGCCGCATCGGGTCGAAGTCGGTAAGGATCTCTGTCGCCGACCGCGACGAACCGCAGAAGCTCGTCGGCTGGCGCACGTTGCCGGCAACCCACGCAGGTGCGCTCCGGCCGCGCACGTCGAGCCGTCGTCAAGTCTACTCCTATGCCCCCGCGGGCGCTCCGCCCGGCTCCGTCGCGTGATCCACACCGCGTTCGGGCGCGGCCGGCGCCGCCGGCTCGCTGTCCGGTCGGATGTCGATCCGCCAGCCGGTCAGGCGGGCCGCGAGGCGGGCGTTCTGCCCCTCACGGCCGATCGCCAGGGAGAGCTGGTAGTCGGGCACGGTGACCCGCGCGGTGCGGGTCGCCGCGTCGACCACCTCGACCCGCAGGGCCTTGGCCGGCGAGAGCGCGTTGCCGACGAACTGGGCCGGGTCGTCCGACCAGTCGATGATGTCGATCTTCTCGCCGTGCAGCTCGCTCATCACCGCGCGGACCCGCTGGCCCATCGGGCCGATGCAGGCGCCCTTGGCGTTGACCCCGGGCACGGCGGCGCGTACGGCGATCTTGGAGCGGTGCCCGGCCTCGCGGGCGATCGCGGCGATCTCCACGCTGCCGTCGGCGATCTCCGGCACTTCCAGCGCGAACAGCTTCTTCACCAGGTTGGGGTGTGAGCGCGACAGGGTGATCTGCGGACCACGGAAACCCTTGGCCACGTGTACGACGACGCAGCGGATCCGCAGGCCGTGCCCGTACACCTCGCCCGGCACCTGCTCCGACTGGGGCAGCACGGCCTCGAGCTTGCCCAGGTCGACGGTGACGATGCCCTTCTCGGTGCGCGCCTCGTGCGCCTGGATCACGCCGGTGACCAGGTCACCGTCGCGGCCCACGTACTCGCCGAAGTGCACCTCGTCGGTGGCCTCCCGGAGTCGCTGCAGGATGACCTGTTTGGCGGTCATCGCGGCGATTCGCCCGAAGTCATGCGGGGTGTCGTCCCACTCCCGGACGACCGCGCCGTCCTCGTCGAGCTCCTGGGCGTAGACCAGGGCCGCGCCGTTCTTGCGGTCGATCTCCACGCGGGCGTGCGGTTCGGCGCCCTCGGTGTGCCGGTAGGCGGTAAGCAGCGCGGTCTCGATCGCCGCGAGGATCGTGTCGAACGGGATCTCCCGCTCGCGCTCCAGTGCGCGCAGCGCCGCGAGGTCGATGTTCACCTCTCCTCGTCCTCCAATCCGTCCTCGTTCTCGTCAGCGTCCTCGTCGTCGGCGAACTCGGTGAGCTCGTCGTCGGCGACCTCGTCGATGCGGCTGAACTCGACCTGGACCCGGCCGGGGCCCAGGTCGGCGTGCGCGATCGCGGTGCGTTCGCCCGCCACGTCCAACATGACACCAGCGTCGTCGACCCCGACCACCCGGCCGGTGAGCGGGCCGACCTTCACGAGCCGGCCGATGTTGCGGCGCCAGTGCCGGGGCAGGGTCAGCGGCCGGTCGACGCCGGGCGAGCTGACCTCGAGCTGGTATTCGCCGGCCACCAGCTCGTCGCCGCCCTCCTCGGCGGTGTCGAGCGCGGCCGAGACCGCCCGGGAGACGTCGGCCACGGCGTCGAGGTCGAGACCGCCGTCGCGGTCGACCACCACCCGCACCACGAACCGCCGGCCGGCCCGCGAGATGTTGAGGTCCTCCAGGTCGTAGCCGGCGTCGCCGACCACCGGCTCGACCACTGTCCGCAACCGGGCCCGGCGGGCGGCCAGGTCACCGCGCGGCGCGGCAGGTCGTGGCCCGGGCGCGGGCCGTCCGCCTGCGGCTCGGCTTCGCTGTGCCATCGGGCCACCCTTCACGTTGGTCGGCGTGCCGATGTGCTGTTGACATGCCGTCGAGCCACCGGACCCTCGTCCGGTGGCTGCGCAGAGCGTAACGCGCTGCGGCGCGCGCCAGCCGGGCGGCGCACCGAACCCCCCGACCGGGCGGCCCATGGTGTTGACTGACGAGGTGCACGGTGGTGATGAAAAGGATGAAACACCCAGACGGGTACGGCGGCGCACCGTCCTCGCCCTCGGGGCGGCCGTCGCGGTCGGCAGCGCGTCCGGTTGCGGCCTGCTGGACCGCGAGCCCGCGGCGCCACCGCCGCCCGACCCGCTGCAGCCGCTGGCCGACGACGCGTTCCGGCTGGCCGCTCTCTACCGGGCGGCGGCCGCCGAGCTGCCCACGCTGACCGCCATCGCCGACGCGCACGAGGCGCACGGCCGGGAGCTGTCGAGGATCATGGCGGTCGCCGTGCCGAGCCCGGCGGCGTCGGCGTCGCCCGGCACCGGCGCCACGGCGGAGGAGCGGGTCGAGGAGCTCCGGGTCGCCGAGAAGGCCGCCTACGAGGCCGCCGTACAAGCCTGCCTGAAGACGCCCAACCACCGCGCGGCCCTGGTCGGCTCGATCGCCGCCGCCCGCGCCACGCACCTGGAGGCGCTGAAGTGACCGGGGAGCTGACGGCCGCGCTCGAGGCCGAGTACGCGGCGATCTTCGCGTACGGGCCGATCGGGGTCCGGCTGACCGGCGCCGAGCAGTCCGCCGCCCGGGCCGCCGAGGCCGCCCACCGCGCACTGCGCGACGCGCTGGTGCTGGCGCTGAGCGGCACGGGCCTCCCCCCGGCGGCCGCCGCCTACACGTTGCCGGAGCCGGTCGTCGACCGGGCCGCCGCGCTGCGGGTGGCGATCGTCGTCGAGGAGAAGACCGCCGCGGTCTGGCGGGCCGCGCTGGCCGGCACCGTCGACACCCAACGGCGGCAGGCGCTCGACGCGCTCACGGGCTGCGCGGTCCGGGCCACCCGCTGGCGCCGCTCCGCCAAGGTCGACCCGATCACCGTCCCGTTCCCCGGGAAGGCCCCCGCTTAGTCCGATTTGCCAGGCGCATACTCCGTATGCATACTCAGTAGCCATGTCCATCAGACACGGCCTGCTGGCGCTGCTCGAGCGCGGTCCCATGTACGGCTACCAGCTGCGCGCCTCCTTCGAGGAGTCGACCGGCGCCACCTGGCCGCTCAACATCGGGCAGGTCTACACGACCCTGGCCCGGCTGGAGCGGGACGGCCTGGTGCGTCCGCTGCCCGAGAACGACGGGGGGCAGCGGCCGTACGAGCTGACCGACCTCGGCCGCGCGGAGATCGCGGTCTGGTTCGTCACGCCGATCAGCCGCACCGATCGCCCCCGCGACGAGCTCGCCATCAAGCTGGCGCTCGCGCTCACCACCCCCGGCGTCGACGTGCGCGCCGTCGTGCAGACCCAGCGCACCGCCACCATCCAGACGCTGCAGGAGCTGACCCGGCTCAAGCAGCGCTCCGACGACCCGGGCGACCTGTCCTGGCGCCTGATCCTCGACGCGATGGTCTTCCAGGCCGAGGCCGAGGTGCGCTGGCTCGACCACTGCGAGGCGAGCCTCGTCCGCTACACACCCCCGTCGTCCCCGAGCGCCGCGGTCGCCGAGGCCGATCATCGTACGGAGGCACACAAGTGATCCTCGAACTGCGCGGTGTCCACCGCACCCACGGCACCGGCGAGACCGCCGTACACGCGCTGCGTGGTGTCGATCTCGGCGTCGCGGCCGGTGAGCTGGTGGCCGTCATGGGGCCGTCCGGCTCCGGCAAGTCGACCCTGCTCAACCTGGCCGGCGGGCTCGACTCCCCGACCACGGGCGAGGTCTTCGTCGAGGGCGAGGGGCTGAGCACCCTCGACCGCAAGCAGCTCGCCCGGCTGCGCCGCCGGTTCGTCGGCTACGTCTTCCAGGACCTCAACCTGCTCGCCAGCCTGACCGCGGTCGAGAACGCGGCGCTGCCGCTCGAGCTCGACGGGATGTCCGTGCGCAAGGCCCGCAAGCTGGCCGCCACCACGCTCGAGGAGGTCGGCCTGGCCGACCTGGCGGCGCGCTTCCCCGACGAGATGTCCGGCGGGCAGCAGCAGCGGGTCGCGATCGCCCGCGCGCTGGTCGGCGAGCGCCGGCTGGTGCTGGCCGACGAGCCGACCGGCGCGCTCGACTCGCAGACCGGCGAGGCCGTGCTGCGGCTGCTGCGCGCCCGGGTCGACGCGGGCGCGGCCGGCGTGCTGGTCACCCACGAGGCGCGGCACGCCGCCTGGGCGGACCGGGTCGTCTTCCTGCGCGACGGCGTCGTGGTCGACACCACCAGCCCGGTCGGCGAACCCGAACAGCTGCTCGGGGTCAAGGCATGAGCATGTGGCGGACCTCCCTGCGGATCGCGCTGCGCGAGGCGCGGCGGGCCAAGGGGCGCACCGCGATGGTGCTGGTGCTGATCACCCTGCCGGTGGTCGGGCTGGCCTTCGCCGCGGTCACGTACGACATGTTCGAGCTGCGGCCGGCCGAGAAGGTCGACCGCCAGATCGGCGCCGCGGACGCGCAGGTGCAGTGGTTCGACAAGAGCCCGATGCGGCAGAACCTCGACGCGTCGCTGTACGAGGGCGAGAGCGCGCCCGGCCGGACCACCGAGCCGTTCCTGCCGACCACGAACGACCTGCTCGCCCACTTCCCGCCCGGCAGCACCGCGGTGCCGACGAGCAGTGCCTGGATCGAGATGCGTACGGCCACCGGCATCGGCGGCGTCGAGGTGCTCGGCATCGACGCGGGCAGCCCGCTGGCCAGGGGCATGGTCGAGGTGCTCGAGGGCCGGGCGCCGCGGACGGCGACCGAGGTGGCGCTCAGCCGCAAGGGGCTCGAACGGCTCGGCGCGCACGTCGGCGGCACCGTCCAGGACGCCGGCCGCACCGAGACCTTCACCGTGGTCGGCCTGGTCGAGGCGCCGGGCAACCTGGGTGAGCTGATGGTCCGCCCGCCCGCGCCCGACCAGGTCAGCGGCTGGCTGGTGGACACCCCCGGCGAGGTGAGCTGGGCGGACGTCCGGAAGGCCAACGCGGCCGGCATGGTCGTCAAGTCCCGCGCCGTCATCCTCGACCCGCCGGTGAACCCGGAGGGCGTGCTGGCGGACTCCGGCGGCAACGGTGCCGCGGGCCTGCGGGTCGCCGCGTTGATCGGCGGGCTCGGCCTGTTCGAGGTGGTGCTGCTGGCCGGGCCGGCGTTCGCCATCGGCGCCCGGCGCCGCCGCCGCGAGCTGGCCCTGGTCTCCGCCAACGGCGGCACCCCGGCGCACCTGCGCCGGATCGTGCTCGCGGACGGCATCGTGCTCGGCGCGGCCGGCGCCGTGCTCGGCCTGGGCCTCGGCATCGCGGGCGCGATGATCGCCCGCCCGCTGGTCGAGGTGCACCTGGCCAACGAGCGGGCCGGCGGTTACCGGGTCTTCCCGGTGGCGCTCGCCCTGATCGCCGCGCTCGCGCTGCTGACCGGCATCCTGGCCGCACTGGCACCGGCGGTGTCCGCCGCCCGCCAGGACGTGGTCGCGGCGCTCACCGGCCGCCGCGGCGCGCTGCGCTCCCGGCGCCGCTGGGTGGTGCTCGGCGCGGTGCTCGTGGTGGCGGGTGGCCTGATCGCGGTGGCCGGGGCGATGACCTCGCAGGCCCTCGGGATCCTCGCCGGCCTGGTGGTCGCCGAGATCGGCCTGGTGCTGATCACGCCGGCGCTGGTCGGGCTGATCGCCAAGCTCGGCCGGTCCCTGCCGCTCGGGCCGCGGATCGCGCTGCGCGACACCGCGCGGAACCGGGCCGCCGCGGCACCGGCGATCTCCGCCGTGATGGCGGCCGTGGCGGGCTGCGTCGCCATCGGCACCTTCCTGGCCAGCGACGCCGACCGGCAGGTCGAGAGCTACCGGACAGGCTTGCCCCTGGGGTACGCGGCCGTGCAGCTCACCGAGACCGACGCGGGCGTGCCGAGCGTGGACCGGGTCTCCGCCGCGGCCGGCACCGCGGTGGCCGTCACCGGCGTGAGCCAGGTCGACACGATCAAGTGCCCGCAGGTCAACGGGGAGACCGGGTACTGCTACGTGAGCCCCGAGATCCCGGCCGCGCTGGCGTGCCCCTTCAACAACAATGCCGGTCCGTTGACCGACGCCGACAAGCAGCAGGCGCTGGCCGACCCGCGCTGCCAGGGGCCGGCGTTCCTCTACGGCAACATGCCGTTCAACACGGTGGTGGGCGACGGCGGCAACCTCGCGGCGCTGTCCAAGCCGGCGGCGGACGACCAACGCACCGCGAGCCAGGTCCTCGCGGCCGGCGGCGCCGTCGTGTTCGACCCGAAGATGGTCCAGAACGGCAAGATCACGCTGCGCGTCATGGGCGACGCGGGCGACGGCAGCGGTGAGAAGGTGCTGAAGACCGCGACGGTGCCCGGGTACGCGCTGCGAACGGGTGTCGAGGTGGCCGACGGGGTGCCGTCGAGCGGCCTGCAGCGCAACTACCTGTCGCCGGCGGCGGTCGCGGCGCTGGGCCTGGAGACGGTGCCGGACGGTTTCGTCATCTCCACGGGCCGGGTGCCGGACCAGGCGGCGATGGACAAGCTCGCGGCGGCGATCGCCGAACTGCCCGGGAAGGGCTACACGGTGGTGGAGACGGGACCACCGTCGGGCGTCCCGGCCGAGACTTTGGTCCTGGCCGCGGCGGCGATCATGGTCGCGCTGGGCGCCACCTTCGTGGCGACGGGCCTGGCAGCCGCGGACGGCCGCGGTGATTTGGCCACCCTGGCGGCCATCGGCGCGGCGCCGAGCGTCCGCCGTGTCCTGACCCTGAGCCAGGCGGGGGTGATCGCGGGCTTGGGTTCGCTGCTGGGCACGACAGCGGGCTTGGGCACGGGCTGGGCGATCCTGGCGGCGTTCAACCGCCAGTTCGCGGGGAACTGGCCGCGCGAGATCGCGTACCCGTTCGCCGTGCCTGGCCTGGTCCTGCTCCTGCTGGTGTCGATCCCGGTGATCGCGATGCTGGGCACGGGCCTGTTGACCCGCGCGCGTCTTCCGATCGAGCGCCGCGCGGAC
>NZ_BONE01000098.1 GCF_016862555.1 Asanoa siamensis
GGCGGGCGGGCCGAGAGCTCCCGCCACTCGAACGGCCCGACGAGGAGGGCGCGCACGCGGTCGTACGCGTCCTCCTCGCTCTCGTATTCGTAGAAGTGGGACACGCCGTCGGCGCCGCCCGCCCGCTGCTCGACGTGCCATGTGTCGCCGCTGGTCCGCAGGTAGACGTCCCGCCGCGCGGCGCGTCCCCACTTCCCGTTCCACCAGTGCTTTCGTTGCTCCATGGTGGGAGAGTATCGAACATACGTTCGACTATCGCGAGGTCGGGGGGTTCTCCTTGCCGAGGGTCTGCTCGAGGGCGGAGCGGTGCTGGCCGGGCACCCGGGCGCCGGCGACGAGGGCGTCACGGATCTCGGTGAGGAGCTTGATCTCTTCGCTGGGTGCGGCGGGCGGGGGCTCCTCGCCGCGGCGGCGGCGCTCGGCCAGCCGGTTCATCGGGTAGACGACGAGGAAGTAGAGCGTGGCCGCGGTCAGCACGAACGTGATCGCGATGTTGATGAACGCCGCCCACTCGAACTTGACCCCGTTGACGTTCCACGTGCCGCCCAACTCACCGCCGCCGCCGGTCAGCTTGATCAGCGGTTCGAGGAACGACTTGGTGAACTGCGTGACGACCGCGGTGAACGCCGCACCGATCACGATGCCGACCGCGAGGTCGACCACGTTTCCGCGCATGATGAAGTCTTTGAAGCCCTTAAGCATGGCTCACCTTATGCCCGCGCGGGAGCCTCCAGGAACCTACCCGCCTCGCGTGCCGCGCGATCGGGATCACCGTCCCGGATCGCCGCGACGATTTGAGCATGATCGATATGGGTGCCGGCCAGCATGGCGGGTCCGACGGCCACCGCGACCGACGCCTTGATCGCCGCCAGGACCGACGCGTAGAGCTCCGCGAGCATCGGGTTGTGCGCCGCGGCCACGACCGCGACGTGCAGGTCGGCGTCGGCCTCGACGAACACGTCGGTGTCGCCGGTGGCCCAGGCCACGTCGCGCGCCGCCAGCGCCGCGTCGAGCCGGGCCAGGTCATCGGGGGTACGCCGGAGCGCCGCCAACCGGGCCGCCTCGACCTCGAGGGCCCGCCGCACCTCGATCGTGTGCCCGACGTCGGCGGCGCCGAACTTGCGGGCGACGACACCGGTGAGCTCGTCGGTCGACCGGACGTAGGTGCCGGAGCCCTGGACACCTTCGAGCACCCCGGCATGGGTCAGCGCCCGGACCGCCTCGCGCACCGTGTTGCGGCCCACGCCGAGGATCTCCACGAGCTGCGGCTCGGTAGGGATTTTGCTGCCGACCGGCCACTCGCCGGCGGCGATCTGCTCGCTGAGCCGCGAGATCACCTGCTGCACCAGCGTCGACCGTGTCCCGAGTGTCATGCGTAACATCACCCCACCATAAATCGTCCCATGATTCTAGTCTGGAGTCCGTGACTGCCACGACCGCCTCCGCGCCCACCGCCGCTCCCCGCCGCATCCTCCTGCTGGTGGTCGGCATCGTGATCGTCGCCGTCAACCTGCGCGCGGTGGTCACCTCGCTCGGCGCCCTGCTCGACGAGGTCCGCGACGGGCTGCACCTGTCGGGCGCCCTCGCCGGCGTGGTCACCACCATCCCCACGATCGCGTTCGCGGTCTTCGGCGCGACCACACCGTGGCTGGTCCGCCGGGTGGCGCCCGCCCGGCTGCTGGTCGCGGCCATGGCGGTGCTGACGCTGGGCCAACTGCTGCGGGTGATCACCGACTCGGCGGCCGCGTTCATCGGGTTCAGCGCGCTGGCCCTAGCGGGCATCGCCGTCTCCAACGTGCTGCTGCCGATGATGGTCAAGCAGCACTTCCCGGACCGTCCGGGCCTGGTCACCGGCGTCTACACGCTGTCGATGTCGGCCGGCGCGGCCGCGGCGGGCGCGGCGGCGGTGCCGGTCGCGCACGCATTCGGCTCGTGGCGGGCCGGGCTCGGGGTGTGGGCGCTGCTCGCCGCCGTGGCGGTGCTCCCGTGGCTGCCGGCCGCCCTGCACCGGGGTCAGCAACTCGCCGTCCGGCGGCCCGGTCACCACCCGGGCGCCCGGATCCGCCCGGCGCGCACCCGGATCGGCTGGGCGCTCGCGGTGTTCTTCGGCATGCAGTCGATCGCCGGGTACGCCACGATGGGCTGGCTGGCGCAACTCTTCCGGGACTCCGGCTTCAGCCCGTCGACCGCGGGCCTCCTGCTGGCCGGCGTCACCCTCTTCGCGCTGCCGTTCGCGCTGCTGATGCCGACCCTGGCGGGCCGGGTCCGCCGGGTGGACCTGCTGATCGTGGGGCTGACGGTGCTTTCCGGAATCTCGTACGCCGGCCTGGCCGTCGCCCCGCACGGCGGCGCGGTGCTCTGGGTCACCCTGATGGGCATCGGGCAGACGGTGTTCCCCGTGAGCCTGGTCGTGATCGGCCTGCGGGCCCGCACGCCGGAGGGGACGGTCGCGCTGTCCGCCTTCGCGCAGAGCGTCGGCTACACGCTGGCGGCGCTCGGACCACTGCTGGTCGGCATCCTGTACGAGGCCACCGGCGGCTGGATCGCGCCGCTCGGCGTGCTGACGGCGGCGCTGGTGGTGCAGGGTGCGGCGGGCGTGCTGATCAGCCGGCCGAGGTACGTGGAGGACGAGGCGCACGCGCCGGGCGCACACGAGCCGGTGGAGGCCGTCGCCCCCACGCCCGCGGCCGTCCTGGCCGAGACGGGCCCGCTGGCCGAGCCCCTCCGCGAAGCGGCCTAGGTGCTAGCCCGCTGCGGGCTCGGAGGCGTCGGCGGCGACGGCCTCGTCGACGGTCTGGTAGGTGTGCAGCACCTCGACCAGGCCGCTGACCTCGAGGATCCGGCGCACCCCGCGCTGCGGGGCGGCGAGCCGGACGACCCCGCCGGCCTCGTCGGTGCCGTTCTTGGCGCGGACGAACACGGACAGCCCGGTGGAGTCGCAGAACGAGACCTCGGTCAGGTCGAAGACCAGCCGGGACAGGCCGCGGTCGAGTAGGTCGGTGATCTGGTCCTGCAGCTGCGGGGCGGTGGCCATGTCCAACTCGCCACCCACCGACACCACGACGACGTCGCCGCGCTGCTCTGTGCCCACCGTCAGGGACATGCTCGACCTCCTGTGTCCGGGGGAACGGTACTCCACCGGACGGTGGGAGGGCAGGCAACCGCCCCGAAGGGCGAACGGCCCGAGGGTCCGCCGCGGCCTGTGCTGTCCAGCGGCGGGCCCTCGGGCCGACTGCGCGGGGTGCCGGTCAGGCAGCCTTGCCGCGCAGGGGAGCGAGCGCCCCGCTCCACTCGACAACCTGGTCCAGGGTCGTGTGCAGCGCGTCGGCCTGGTGCTCGCCCGGCTTGAAGGTGCTGAAGTTCTCGAAGTCGTGGAACAGCGAGAGCATGACCTGCGAGCGGACGTCGGCCAGCTTGAGCTCGCCGGCGACGAGCCGCAGGTTCTCGACCGCGCGGGCGCCGCCGATGGAGCCGTAGCTGACGAAGCCGACGGCCTTGTTGTTCCACTCCGCGAACAGGAAGTCGATCGCGTTCTTCAGGGCGCCAGAGGTGGCGTGGTTGTACTCGGGGGTCACCATCACGAAGCCGTCGAACGAGGCGATCTTCTCCGCCCAGGCCAGGGTGTGCGGCTGGGCGTAGTTGCCCATGCTCGGCAGGCCGATCTCGTCGAGGTGGGGCAGCTTGTAGTCGAGCAGGTCGACAAGCTCGAACTCGGCGTCCGTGCGCTTGCTCGCGTGCTCGTACACCCACTTAGCGACCGCCTCGCCGTTACGGCCGGGACGGGTGCTGCCGAGGATGATTCCGATCTTGATGGTCACGATGCTCAGGTCCTTGCTCGGGGGGAGGACTCACGCTGAGTAAGTCCTTGCTTCGTCAAGCAAACATACGAGCAGTTCCTTGCATGAGCAAGTATCATGGGCGTATGCCTCCGGTCACAGAGCAGAGCGACAAGCCGCTGGACGCCACCGAAGACCGCCTCGTGCGTACGCTCGGTCGCGTCATGATCTTGTTGCCCAAGCTCCTCGACCAGGACCTGCGGGAGCGGGCCAACATCTCGCTGACCGAGTACACGATCCTGATGCACCTCTCGGAGGCACCGCACCAGGCGCTGCGGATGAGCGACCTGGCCGCCCGGAGCGACCTGTCCCTGAGCGGCATGACCCGCGCGGTGGCCCGCCTCGAGTCCGACGGGTTCGTGCTACGGGTCAAGTGCCCCGACGACGGCCGCGGCGCCAACGCGGTGCTCACCCCGGCGGGCCTGCGGCGACTGGAGGACGCGTACCCGACGCATCTCTGGTCGACCCGGCGCCGGATCATCGACCACTTCGCGCACGCCGACGTGCCGGCCATCATCGAGGCCCTCGACAAGATCAGCTGCGGCGGCGAGACGGGCACGCTCTAGTGGCACGATGCTCCGTATGTGTTACGGAGACGATGCCCGCCCGCCGCAGCCGCCGAACCCCGGGCCGGTCGGGTCGCACGGGCCGGTGGTCCTGGAGTCCGGTGACGGCACCTCGTTCGGCGGCTACTTCGCGCATCCCGCCGCCGGCCCGAGCGCGCGCGGGATCGTGATCTTCCCGGACGTCCGCGGGCTGCACGTCTTCTACCAGGAGTTCGCGCGCAGTTTCGCCGCCGCCGGGCTGTCGGCGCTGGCGTTCGACTACTTCGGCCGGACCACGGACCTCGGCTCGTCGCGCGGCGAGGACTTCTCCTACCGGGAACACGTGGACCAACTCGACTTCGACTCCGTACGCGCGGACGGGTCGACCGCGGCGGCGTGGCTGCGCGCGAACGGCAGCGAAACCCTGTTCACGGTCGGCTTCTGCTTCGGCGGCGCGATGTCGTGGCGGCAGGCGGCCGCGGGCGACGACCTGCGCGGCTCGATCGGCTTCTACGGGATCCCGTCGCGGGTCGCGAACGTGACCGACCAGATCGCGTCACCCCTGCAGATCCTCGCCGCGGGCCAGGACTTCACGCCGGTGGCCGAGGTCGAGCAGTTCGCCGACCGGGTCCGCGGGCACGGCGTGGACGTGCGGATGACGGTCTATCCCGACGCCGGCCACAGCTTCTTCGACCGCAACTTCGGCCAGCACCAGGCCGACGTCGAGGACGCCTGGCGCCAGATGCTGAGCTTCATCGACGACAAGGCGTGATTACCCCATAAAAGGGGACTAAAGTACGAAGTCATGGCCCTGCAGACGCGGATGGTGACGTTCGACTGCGCCGACCCGGCCCGCCTGGCCAGCTTCTGGGCAGCCGCGACCGGCCTGCACGAGTCGTGGCGCCACGAGAACGACTTCCTGATCCTGGGCGAGACACCCGGCCTGTGCATGGGCTTCCAACGGGTGCCGGAGCCCAAGACGGTGAAGAACCGCGTCCACCTGGACTGGAGCAGCGACGGCGACGCGGGCGCCGAGATCCAACGCCTTCTCGATCTCGGCGCCACGGTCGTCGACCACCAGAAGATGCCACAGGGCTTCGGCTGGACGGTCCTCGCGGACCCGGACGGCAACGAGTTCTGCGTCGCCACCCCTACCTAGTCGTCATCGTCGTCATCGTCGTCGTCATCGCCGTCGCCACCCGGGCAGGCGGTCAAACTGAGCAGGCCGGCCGTGCCGCCGGCGATGGCGAAGGTGCGCCCGAAGAAGGCCCGCCGGCTCATCCCGCCCTCAGCGCGCGCCTCGCCACTCACGTCGTTTCGAAGCTCGTCCATGCCGGCATGATGGCATCGTCCCGGCCTACCGGGAAGCCTTTGTCGCCTTCCACGGCCGGCGGTTGACAGCCACGCCGCACTCCGCCAGGAAGGCCCGGTCCTCGTCGCCGAAATGCGGCCCGTCCTTGAGCCGCACGTCCCGACGGATGGTCGACGCCACCACGATGCCGACGCGCCGTCGTCATTCGTCGCCGAGGAGGCCGCGGATGACGATGGCGCTCAGGGCGTCCGCGAGGGTGTCGCGGTCCAGGTCGGCCACCGGCGCCGCGGCGGGGTCCAGGCGGTCCACGATCGCGCTCTGGCTGACGGCGATCGCCGGGCCGACGATCGCGAAATACAGGACGTGCGTCGGTACGTTCGGCACCCGGCCCGCCGCGATCAGGGCCGCGATCGTCGGCTCGATGCTGTCCCAGAACGGCTGGATGAAACCCCGGTGCAGATAGTCCAGGCGTTCCGAGTCGCGGGCCGACTCGTCGGCGACCAGCCGGCTGATCTGGGTCTCGTGGGCGGCCAGGCGGAACAGCTGCTGGATCACCCGGCGCAGGCGCTCGGCGTCGTCCGCGGTCTCCACCACCAGCGCGTCGCGGTCGGCCTGCACGCCGGCGAACGCGAAATCCACCGCCGCGCGCCAGAAGGCCATCTTCGAGCCGTACCGGTCGTGGATGAAGTTGTGGCTCACGCCGAGTCGCCTGGCCAGCTCGCGCATGGTCGTCGCCTCATAACCGAGCTCGGCGAACGTGTCGACGCCCCGCCGCAGGATCTCGCTCTCGTCGAGGCCGACGGACGAATTCTTGGGCCGCGCGGTCATCGTTCGAGTCTCCCCCATCACGGCTGGTCAATTGGATCAGGCGCCGGTTAGTCTCTCGCCCAAGGAGCACTGGGGCGAGCAATGTGGAGGTTGCGGTGAACGACGACGTGTCCACGTCGGACAGCGAATCGGTGGCCAAGCTCGACACCGGCGTACCGCACTCCGCGCGACTCTGGAACTACTGGCTGGGCGGCAAGGACAACTTCGCCGTCGACCGCGCGGTGGCCGACCAGATCCTGGAGATGGTGCCGGAGATGGTCGGGTCGGCGCGCGCCGACCGCGCGTACCTGGGTCGGGTCGTCCGGCACCTCGCCGGCAACGAGAAGATCCGGCAGTTCCTCGACGTCGGCACCGGCATCCCGACGGCCAACAACACGCACGAGGTCGCCCAGCGCGTCGCGCCCAGCAGCCGCATCGTCTACGTCGACAACGACCCGATGGTGCTGGTGCACGCCCGCGCGCTGCTGACCAGCCACCCCGAGGGAAAGACCGACTACCTCCAGGCCGACCTGCGCGAGCCCGAGGAGATCGTCGAGGGTGCCAGGCGGACGCTCGACTTCGACCAGCCGATCGCCGTCACGATGCTCGGCATCCTCAACTTCGTGCCCGACGACGACGAGGCCGCCGACCTCGTGCGGCGCCTGGTCGACGCGATCCCGTCGGGCAGCTACGTCGCGATCTCCCACCCGACCACCGAGGTCAACGGCGCGGTCATGACCGAGGCGCTGCGCCTGTGGAACGAGGGCCCGGCGGCCAAGATGGTGCTCCGCAGCGCCGACCAGGTCGCCCGCCTCTTCGGCGATCTGGAGATGGTCGAGCCCGGCGTGGTCACCTGCTCGCAGTGGCACCCGGACCCGGACACGTCGACCGAGCAGGTCCCCCACTACGGCGGCGTCGGCCGCAAGCGCTGATCAGCTGACCCACGGGCGGAGGGCGACGTCGGTCGCCTTCCGCACCGCGGCCTGCACGGCGACCGGATCGTCCAGCCGCTCCAGGTCACCGAGCAACACCTGCAGCGCGGCGGTGACCGCGCCCACGAACGCGCCCGTGAGCGCCGCCGCGCCGACCTCGTCGAGTTGGTCCGGGAACGCGGCCGCCAGGTGCCGCGCGATCTCCCGCTGCGCCTCCGTCTGGATCTGCAGCGCGCGCCCCCGTACGGCCGGAATCTCTCGGATGAAGCGCAGCCGCAGCGCGGCCAGCCGACCTCCGAGGTCGTCGCTGTCGTCACCGACCCGCTGGAGCGCCCGCAGCAGCACGTCGGCCGGCCGCTCGCCGGGCTTCCGGTCGGCGATCGCCTCGACCGCGGCCCGCACCCGGGCGTCGCTCTCCGGGAAGAGCACCTCCTCCTTGGTCGGGAAGTAGCTGAAGAAGGTGCGGGTGCCGATCTCCGCCGCCGCCGCGATGTCGGCCACCGTCGTCTCGTCGTAGCCGTCGCGCTCGAACAGCGTCGTGGCCGCCGCCACCAGCGCCTGGCGGGTGCGGACGCGTTTGCGGTCCCGGAGCGACGACATGCCCGGCAGCCTATCGCACCAAATGCAAAACTGCACTCGTTGCAGACTTGCAGCGGGTGCGGATACCGTCGATCCATGACCGCTGTGTTGATCTCGGGTGCCGGTGTCGCCGGGCCCACGCTCGCCTACTGGCTCGCCCGCTACGGCTTCGGCGTCACGATCGTGGAGCGCGGCGCGGGCCCGCACTCCAGCGGCAACCCCGTCGACGTGCGCGGGCCGGCCTGGGCGGTCGCCGAGCGCATGGGCATCGTCGGCCGGTTGCGGGCCGCGGCGACCCGGGCCACCGCCATGCGGCTGGTCGACGCCGAGGGGCGGTCGGTGGCCCGCATCCCCATGCCCGCGACCCGCGGCGACGAGGTCGAGGTGCCCCGCGGCGACCTGGCCGCCGTGCTCCTCGATGCCGCCCGCGACGACGCCGAGGTGATCTGGAACGACACGATCACCGCGCTGGCACCGGATGCCGGCGGCGTCGACGTCAGCTTCGAGCGGGCCGCGCCGCGCCGGTTCGACCAGGTGGTCGGCGCCGACGGGCTGCACTCGACGGTGCGGCGACTGGCGTTCGGGCCGGAGCGGGACTTCGTCGGCCACCTCGGCCTGCACGTGGCGACGCTGCCGCTCGGCACCGACGAGGGCACCGACGTCCTGTTGCACAACACGCCCGGCCGGCTCGTGTCGATCCATCCGGCCCGCGGTGCGGCGCTCGCGTTCATCTTCCGGTCCGCGCCCGTGCCCGGCTTCGACCACCGCGACCAGACCCGCCACAAAGAGATCGTGACGAGGGCGTACGCGGGCAGCCGCTGGCGGGTCCCGGAACTGCTCGACCGGTTGGCCGGCGCCGACGACCTGTACTTCGACGCCGTCAGCGAGGTCCGGCTCGACTCCTGGTCGCGCGGCCGGATAGGCCTGCTCGGCGACGCCGCGTCCTGCGTGTCACTGTTCGGCGACGGCTCCTCGCTGGCGATGGCCGGCGCCGAGACGCTGGCGGCCGCACTGGCGGCGGACCCCGACCGCGGCTTCGCCCGCTACGAGGCCGCGCACCGCCGCCTGGTCGACCCGAAGCACCACCGGGTCACCCGCACGGCGGGGCTGCTGGTGCCGAAGACCCGGCTGGGGCTGGGCGCCCGCGACCTGGCCGCGCGCGGGCTCGCGGCCTGCCGCTGACGCGCGCCCCACCGGTCACGGTCGTCGCTGGAGATCCACATAACAGGTACGGGGGCGCGGGGCCGACGTAACGTGAAAACGTGCTCACCAGAGACGTGATTTCCAGTGAAGACCTCGCCGAGATCCGGCGCACCGCGCTCGGCGACGCCGATCCGCTCGGCGTCGCCGCCGACCTCGCCGAGGCCGTGGACGAGGGCCGCCTGGCCAACCCGGAGGACGCCGGCTACGCGCTCAGCCTCGCCACCGAGATCGCCGAGGTCCGGTCGCGGCTCGGCGCCGCCCTGCAGTACGCGGACCGGGCCGTCGCGGCCTATCCCGAGGAGGACGCCCCCGGTGCCGGGTTCGCCCGGGCGCTGCGGGCGCGGGTCCTGTTCCGGCTCGGTCGCGACGACGAGGCGCTGGCCGCGATCACCCCGCTGCGCCCGCTGCTGACGGAGGAGCCCGACGCGGCCGTCTACATCAGCGCGGCGCTGGACGCCGGCCGGCAGACCGCCACCGCCGAGGAATGGCTCAGCGCGGCCGTCGACACCATGCTCGAGGCCCGCGGCGAGTCCGCCGAGGAGGTCGGCCCCGCCGAGGCGCCCGGCGTGCTCTTCTTCCTGCTGCAGCAGCGCCACCGGGTCCGCCGCGACCTGAACCTGCCGCACGACCGCCAGGACGACCTGGCCGACCGGCTCGAGGCGCGGCTCACCCGGGAGACCCCGCACGACCACGCCGAGTCCGACCTGGTCTTCTTCCCGAAGCCTGAGTTCGACCGCCTGCCGGCTGGCCTGGCCGAGGTGTACGGCGCCGACTGGGACGAGCACCGGGCGAGGCTGGAGAAGGCCCTGGTCCACCGGGCCGAGGAAGGCGCCGCCGGGCTGGGCGTCCTGCGTGCCACGGTCGACGGCCTCACCTCCAACGGCGACCCGACCGACGCCGGCGTCCGCGGCCGGTACGCGAACCAGCTCGCCGACCTGCCCAACACGCACGTCGCCTGGCCGCCGGAGCGCAACGCGGCCTGCTGGTGCGGGTCGGGCCTCAAGTACAAGAAGGACTGCCTGCCGCGGTCGCGGGCCTAAGTTCTAGGCGCGGGCCGGCTCCGCCAGCGCGCCGATCATCCCGGCGGTGACCAGCGCGAGAAACGCGTCGGCCACCGCCGGGTCGAACTGGGTGCCCCGGCCCCGCTCGATCTCCACGCGCGCCTCGTCGACCGTCAACGTCGGCGCGAACGGGCGGTCGGCCAGCATCGCCGCCCAGGCGTCGGTCACCGCGATCACCCGCGCCTCGATGGGGATCTGGGCGCCGGCCAGGCCGCGCGGGTAGCCGGTGCCGTCGAACCACTCGTGGTGGGCGGCCGCCACGGCCGCGAGGTCGGGCCGGCCGCCCAACTCGGTCAGCAGGCGGGCGCTCTCGTCGGGATGCCGGCGCAGGTCCTCCCACTCGCGCGCGGTCAGCGGCAACGCCTTGCGCAGCACCGAGTCCGCGACCATGACCTTGCCTATGTCGTGCAGCCGGCCGGCCGCACCGACGCGCCGCAGGGCGGCCATGTCGAGGCCGAGGCGCTCCGCGACCAGCAACGACCACCGCGAGACCGCGGTGCTGTGCTCGTGCACGCTGATCTGCGCGTCGATCCGGTCAGCCAGCCAGACGAGACCGATCGGCAGGTCCGGGTCGGCGTAGACCGGGTCGACCAGCATCCCGGCCGCGACGACCCGGTTCCGGCCGGTGGCCTTGGCCCGGTACAGCGCCGAGTCCGCCTCGTTGACGAGACCGTCGGGATCGTCCAGCGAGTGGCCGCCTCGGGTGCCCGCGGTGGCGACGCCGAGCGACGAGGTCAGCTTCACGCTGCGCCCTTGGCCGACGGCAACCTCCAGGCGGCCGATCGACTGCCGGATCTGCTCGGCGATCTCGATCGCCACCTCCTCGTCGACACCGGGCAGCAGACAGCCGAACTCCTCGCCGCCGTAGCGGGCGACGATGTCGGCGGCGCGCACCGAGCCGCGGATCCGGTCGGCGATCTGGGCCAGCACGGTGTCACCGGCCGGGTGGCCGTACCCGTCGTTGACCTTCTTGAACTCGTCGAGGTCGAGCAGGATCACGCTCAGCGGGGAGTCGGCCCGGTCGGCCCGCTCGGCCTCGATCCGGAGCATCTCCTGGAAGAACCGACGGTTGTAGACACCGGTCAGGCCGTCGGTGATGGCCAGGCGTTCCTGCTCCCGCAGCGCGGCCCGGAGTTGGGTGGCCAAGCGGGTGCGGTCGCGGATGATCAGCAACTGCCGGGCCAGCACGCCGGCGAACAGCGCGAGGAGTATCGCCAGGGTCCCGCCGGTGATCGGCCCCCCGTCGAGCCGGTCGGCGAGGATCAGGCCCGCCGCCGACATGGCGGCGATGACCAGCGGCACGGCGGTCAGGTCCCGGACGCGGTCACGCTGCCGGGTCTCCGGCTCCGGCCGGCGGATCGCGGCGACCGCGCCGAGGCCGAGCAGCACCGCCTCGACCTGCCAGCCGATGTTGATCCAGTTGCTGTCGATGTTCTGCTTCGCGATCGTGTACGCGTACACGGCGTCGGTCACGCCGGCGACCGCGAAGCCGGCGCCGACGAGCCCGGCCCAGGCCGGCAGGCGGTGGCGCCCGGCCAGCCCGACGGCGGCGAGCAGGGTGACGGTGGCCACGCCGAAGAGTGGGTACGCGAACGCCACGGCGTCGGCCAACCGCGGCGCATGCGGCAGCGACGGCGCGATCGCGACCTGCCAGCCGATCGTGCCGACGCCCAGGGCCAGCAGACCGGCGTCCAGCAGCCCGCGGATGTGCCGCAGGTGGCCGCTGCTCCCGATGGCGACGAGGATCGCCGGGACGGCCAGCACGTACGAGGACAGGTAGAAGAAGTCGGCGACGGACACGGCCGGCGGGCCGCGCTGGAACACATAGGTGTAGAAGACCCAGATCACCTCGCCGATCAGCCACAGCAGGTTGGAGACGGCGAACAGGACCCAGGCGATCCGGGTGCGGCCGCTGGTCTTCCAGGCGGCGGCGAAGGAGAGGCCCACGGCCACCACGATCGGCACGAGGTACGGCAGGTCGACGATCGCGGTCGACGGGTGGATCTGGGCGATCACCAGCAGGACGACGAAGGCCGCCAGCCAGCCGGCGCCGATGCCGACGGCCCACCGCATCGCCCGGTCACGCCGGACGAAGGGGAGCAGTGGCACGGCATCCGACACCTAGGGTTCCTCCCGGATCACAAGGTGTTACGGGTCGCCTGCCAGTTAACGCCTCACCGTCTGTGCCGGACAGGGGTACGCGGCGTGAAGCGGACCACGGGCCGGTCAGCGTGTGATCGCGAACATGTAGCAGCCATGGGCCACGTTGCGGCTGTGGATCCGGTCGACCTCGGGGTCGGCCAGCATCGCCGCGATCTCGCCCTCGGGATCGGTGCCGTCGTGCACCCGGGTGGCGGGGTGGATCCTGCCGCGCTGGTCATAGGCGCGCAGCACCTGACGCCGGCCCCGGAAGTCGGCCGGATAGCCGGCCGCCGGTGGCGTGGGACACACCGTGGCATGGGCGAAGACCGGGCCGATCTCCCGGTACGGGCTGGCCGGCAGTTCCGGCTCGTACCCGAAGAGGATCAGGTCCTCGGCCGGCCGGGCGTCACGCAGGCAGCAGCGCAGCGGCTCGCCGCCGGTGGCCACGACCCGTTCGACGGGGTGGTCGGAGACGTCGCGCCCGCTCTCGCGTACGCGCTCCAGGGTCTGGGGTGAGATCGCGTGGATCTGGAAGCTCATGAGACCCAAGTCTTCGGCCCGGCCGGGCGGAAAGCTGGCGGCTTCCGGACGCGGGGCTCGCCAGCCGTGCGACACGCCGCCAAGGCACGGCTGGCGAGCGTTGATCACGGTACGCCGTCAACCTGGGTCACTGGCCGGCCGTGTGGGCGACGATCGCCGGCAGCACGATCGGCCAGACCTGGCGCGGTGGGTGCTCGTGGCCGACGCCGGGCAGCGGCACGAGGCGGGCGCCCGGGATCTCGCGGGCCAGCGCCTCGCCGTGCGGCAGCGGGAACATCGGGTCCTCGGTGCCGTGCAGCACCAGGGTCGGCACGGCGATGTCGGCCAGGCCGCCGGGCAGGGGCGGGCCGTCGCCGGTGAGAATCCAGTGGTTGGTCTGGCTGGCGGCGAAGTCGGCGGTCCGGTCGTACGCCCGCGTCGCCAGCTCGCGGGTCTCCGCCGGGTTCGTCGTCACCGACCCGCCGAAGGTGGCCAGGTCGGCCACCAGCCGGTCGATCGCGGCGGTGCGATCGGTCCAGTCCGGCTGCGGCTGATCGCCGCTGTCGCTGAACATCGCCTGGATGCGGTCGGCCGGCGGCGGCAGGGGCGGTGCCCCCTTGGGTCGCGGTGCCGCGGCGCTGGTCGCCATCAACGTGATCGACGCGACCCGGTCGGGATGCCGCAGGGCCAGTTCCTGCGAGATGCCCGCACCCATCGAGACGCCGACCAGGTGCACCCGGTCGATGCCGAGGCCGTCGAGCAGCGCGATCACGTCGGTGGTCAGCTCGACCCCCGTGTAGCCGGGCTGCCCGGCCGGGTAGCTGGTCGAGCGGCCGGTGTCACGGTGGTCGTAGCGGACGACGAACCGGCCCGGCTCGGCCAGCGCGGCACAGAACTCGGCCGGCCAGAAGTCCATCGAGCTCGCGGCTCCGGCGATCAGCAGGATCGCCGGGTCGCCGGGCGCGCCGAACGTCTCGGCGCAGAGCGTGGCGTCGCCGACCGCGACCAGTTGCTCGGTCATGGCCGCCTCACTTGGGCTCGTAGCCGAGGTTCGGGCGGAGCAGCCGTTCGGCGTCGGCGACCGGGATGCCCTGCCGCTGCGCGTACTCCCGGACCTGGTCCTCGCCGATCCGGCCGACCGCGAAGTAGCGCGCCGCCGGGTTCGCGAACAGCAGGGCGCTGACGCTGGCCGCCGGGAGCATCGCGTAGTTCTCGGTCAGGGACATGCCGACCGAGCCCGCGTCGAGCAGGTCGAACTCCGTGCGCTTGTGGCTGTGGTCGGGGCTGGCCGGGTAGCCGAACGCCGGCCGGATGCCGCGGAACCGCTCGTGGTGCAGGTCGTCGAGGGCCGGGTCGGCGTCGGGCTCGTACCACTCGCGCCGGGCCTTGAGGTGCACCCACTCCGCGAACGCCTCGGCCAGCCGGTCGGCGACCGCCTTGACCAGGATCGCCTTGTAGTCGTCCTGCTGGGCCTCGTATTGGGCGGCCAGCTCCTCGGCGCCCTGGATCGAGACGGCGAAGCCGCCCAGGTGGTCGCCCTCGGGCGCCACGTAGTCAGCGAGGCAGCGGGCCGGCTTCGAGTCCTGCCGCTGCTGCCGGAGCATCGGGAAGCGAACGCCGCTGTCGAGCACGATGTCGTCGCCCTCGCTGTGGGCCGGCCAGAAGCCGTAGACGCCGCGGGCCTGCAGCAGGCCCTCGGCCTCGATCCGGTCGAGCAGCGCCTGGGCCTCGTCGTAGAGCTCGCGGGCGACCGGCTCGTCGAGGATGGCCGGGTAGGTGCCCTTGAGCTCCCAGGCGATGAAGAAGAACCGCCAGTCGATCATCTCGCGCAGCGTACGGATGTCGGGCGTCACCTGCCGCAGGCCTGTGAACTCCGGCGTCGGCAGGTCGGTGAAGTCGACGACCTCGCGGTTGGCGCGGGCGGTCGCGAGCGGCACCAGCGGGCGCTTCTCGCGGTCGGCGTGCTGGTCCCGCAGCCGCTGCTGCTCGGTGCGGTTCGCGGTGTCGAACTCCTCGACCCGGTCGGGGTCGAGCAGCCCGGTCAGCACGCCGGCGACCCGGGAGGCGTCCTGGACGTGCACGGTCGAGCCGGTGTAGGCGGGCGCGACCCGGACCGCGGTGTGCTGGCGCGAGGTGGTCGCGCCGCCGACCAGCAGCGGCACCGTCATGCCCCGGCGCTCCATCTCGGCGGCCACCGAGACCATCTCGTCCAGCGACGGGGTGATCAGCCCCGACAGCCCGATCACGTCGGCGCCGACGGCCTCCGCGGTGTCGAGGATCGTCGCCGCCGGCACCATCACGCCGAGGTCGACGACATCGTAGTTGTTGCAGCCGAGCACCACGCCGACGATGTTCTTGCCGATGTCGTGCACGTCGCCCTTGACCGTGGCCATCACGACGGTGCCCCGACCCTTGCCGGTGGTCTCGTCGTCGGTCTCGCTCTCGGCCGCCGCCATCTTCTCGGCCTGGAGGTAGGGCTCGAGGTAGGCGACCGCGCGCTTCATCGCCCGGGCGCTCTTCACCACCTGCGGCAGGAACATCTTGCCGGCCCCGAACAGGTCGCCGACGACCTTCATGCCGCCCATCAGCGGGCCCTCGATCACGTCGAGCGAGCGGGCCGCCTGCCGCCGGGCCTCCTCGGTGTCGACCTCGATGAAGTCGACGATGCCGTGCACCAGGGCGTGCGCGAGGCGGTCCTCGACGGAGGCCTCGCGCCACGACAGGTCGACGACCCGCTTGGTGCCCGAGCCGGTGACCGTCGCGGCGAACGTGACCAGCCGGTCGGTGGCGTCGGGGCGGCGGTTGAAGATGACGTCCTCGACGAGCTCCAGCAGGTCGGCCGGGATGTCCTGGTAGACCGCGAGCTGGCCGGCGTTGACGATGCCCATGTCGAGCCCGGCGCGGACGGCGTGGAACAGGAACGCCGAGTGCATCGCCTCACGGACGACGTCGTTGCCGCGGAACGAGAACGACAGGTTGGAGATGCCGCCGCTCGTGTGGGCGCCCGGACAGCGCTCCTTGATCCGGGGCAGCGCCTCGATGAACGCCTTCGCGTAGTCGTTGTGCTCGTCGATGCCCGTGGCGACGGCCAGCACGTTGGGGTCGAAGACGATGTCCTCGGCGGGGAAGCCCACCTCTCGCGTCAGCAGGTCGTACGCCCGGCCGCAGATCTCGACCTTGCGGTCGGCGGTGTCGGCCTGGCCCTGCTCGTCGAAGGCCATCACCACGACGCCGGCGCCGTAGTCGCGGATCCGGCGGGCGTGCGCGAGGAACTCGGCCTCGCCCTCCTTGAGGCTGATCGAGTTGACCACGCCCTTGCCCTGCACGCACTTGAGGCCGGCCTCCAGCACCTCCCAGCGGGAGCTGTCGACCATGATCGGGATGCGGGCGACCTCGGGCTCGGTGGCGATCAGGTTGAGGAACGTCGTCATCGCCTTGGCGCCGTCGAGCAGATCGGCGTCCATGTTCACGTCGAGCAGGTTGGCGCCGCCGCGGACCTGGTCGAGCGCCACGTCGACCGCACCCTGGTGGTCGCCGCCCTCGATCAGCCGGCGGAACTTGGCCGAGCCGGTGACGTTGGTGCGCTCGCCGATGACGACGAAGCCCGTGTCGGGGCCGATCTCGAACGGCTCGAGGCCGCTGAACCGGGACCGGGTCTCGGGAGTCGCCAGGACGCGGCGGTCCACGCCGCGGACGGCCGCCGCGATCTGCTCGATGTGCGCCGGCGTGGTGCCGCAGCAGCCACCGACGACGTTGACCAGGCCGGCGCCGGCGAACTCACCGAGCGCGCCGGCAGTCACGTCGGGCGTCTCGTCGTAGCCACCGAACGCGTTGGGCAGGCCCGCGTTGGGGTGGATGCTCACGTAGGTGGGTGCGACCCGCGCCAACTCGGCCACGTAGGGGCGCAACTGGTGCGCACCGAGCGAACAGTTGACGCCGACGACCAGCGGCCGCGCGTGGGCGATCGCGTTCCAGAACGCCTCGACCGTCTGGCCGGACAGCGTCCGGGCGCTCTGGTCGACGAACAGTGAGATCCACAAGGGAACGTCCGGCGCGACCTCGCGGGCGGCGACGACGGCCGCCTTCGCGTTGAGCGTGTCGAAGATCGTCTCGATCAGGAACAGGTCGACGCCACCCTCGGCGAGCGCCGAGAGCTGCTCGACGTAGGCGGCCTTGACCTGGTCGAAGACCACGGCCCGGTAGGCGGGGTCGTCGACCTTCGGCGACAGCGAGAGGGTCACGTTGAGCGGCCCGACCGAGCCCGCGACGAACTTGCCGCCGGCCTCGTCGGCCGCCTGCCGGGCCAGCCGGGCACCGGCCAGGTTCATCTCGCGTACGTAGGCCTCGAGGCCGTAGTCGGCCTGGCCGATGCTGGTCGCGGTGAACGTGTTGGTGGTGGTGATGTCGGCGCCCGCGGCGAGGTAGCGCCGGTGCACGTCGAGGATCAGGTCCGGCCGCGTCAGGTTGAGCACGTCCGGGTCGCCGGTGACGTCGTGCGTGTGCGCGGTGAACCGGTCGCCGCGGTAGTCGGCCGGGGTCAGATTCTCGGCCTGGAGCATCGTGCCCCACGCGCCGTCGAGGACCATGATCCGGCTGTCCAGGGCTTCCCGAAGGGCCGCCACCCGGCTGGGCACATCGATCATCGCCGTATCTCCTCCGGTCGCTGACCGCCCCTCATCGGGCTGGAACCCGATCGCAAGAGCGACCGTCGAGAATACCCGGATCGGGTGGACCACGGCGGCCAGGCGACCGGATTGTGAGCGGGCTATCGCGCCAAACGCGCCAGAAGTCCGGAGGCTCCCGCGATGCCCACCGCCGTGGCGGCGACGAGCACGCCGAAGCAGAGCGGCAGCCGGGCCGGCGTGCCGATCAGCAGACCGCGCAACGCCTCGACCTGATAGCTCAGTGGATTGACGTGGTTGATCACCTGCAGCCAGCCGGGCATCAGCTCGACGGGATAGAGCGCGTTCGAGGCGAAGAAGAGCGGCATCATGATCGCCTGGCCGATGCCCATCATCCGGTCCCGGGACAGCACGAGGCCGGCGATGGTGACCGACAGACAGCAGAAGAACGCGGCGCCGAGCAGGACCACGGCGATCACGCCGAGGAGTCGCAACGGGTTGACGGTGAACCGCACGCCGAGCAACTCGGCTATCGCGTAGACGACGACCGCCTGGGCGAGGCCGCGTACGCCCGCCGCGAAGGCCTTGCCCGTGACCAGCGCGGCCCGCGGCGTCGGGGTCACCATGAGCTTGGCCAGCACGCCGGCGTCCCGTTCCCAGATGATCTGGATGCCGTAGAAGATCGACACGAAAAGCACCGACTGGGCGAGCACGCCGGGCGCCAGGAAGTCGAGGTAGGGCACGCCACCGGTCGGGATCACGTGCAGCTTGGTGAACGTCGTGCCGAAGATGACGAGCCAGAGCGCCGGTTGTACGGCCCTGGTGATGAGCTCGCTGCGGTCGTGCGACAGCTTCTGGATCTCGACGACGCAGAGCGCGACGACCCGCGAGAGGATCAGCCGCGGCCCCAGCCGCCGGTCGGCCTCAGCCCAGCCGGCCGGCGGTGCGGCGAGTGGCACGGACATCGCGCAGTCCCTTCTGTTCCTCGTCCTGCTCGCCGGCGGCGTACGCCCGGAAGACGTCCTCGAGGGTGCCGCCCTTGATCTCGTCGATCAGGGCCCGCGGGGTGCCGAGCTTGCCCAGCCGGCCGCGGTGCATGAGGCCGACCCGGTCGCAGGACTGCTCGGCCTCTTCCATGTAATGGGTCGTGAGCAGCACGGTCATGCCGGTCTCGGCCCGGACGGCGGCGATCCGCTCCCAGACACTGCCGCGGGCGATCGGGTCGAGCCCGATCGTCGGCTCGTCGAGGATCAACAGTTGCGGCGAGCTGACCAGGGCCTGGGCGAGCTCGAGGCGCCGGATCATGCCGCCGGAGTAGGTCTTCGCCAGTCGTCGCGCCGCCTCGGTGAGCCCCATCATCTCCAGGGCCTCGTCGACTTTGGCCTTGCGCTGCCGGCGCGGCACGTCGAAGAGCCGCGCGAAGAGCGACACGTTCTCGACGCCGGAGAGCGAGCCGTCGGCGGAGAGTTGTTGTGGCACGTAGCCGATCAGCCGGCGCACGGCCATCCTGCGCTTCGCGACGTCGAGACCGAAGACCTCGATCACACCGGTTGGTACGGGCAGCAGGGCGGTGATCGCCCGGATGGTCGTGGTCTTCCCGGCGCCGTTGGGCCCGAGCAGCCCGAAGATCTCGCCGGGCCGGACGGTCAGGTCGACGCCGTCGACGGCCTTGGTCTCGCCGAACTGGTAGTGCAGGTCGCGTACTTCCACGGCGTTCATGCGTCCCTCCCCGGCGGCTCGGCGACGTCCCGGCGGACCTGTTCGAGGACCCGCTTGAGCGCGGGCAGCGCGTTGGCGATGGCGTCCTGGTCGGCGGGGGTCGCCCGGTCGAGGGCCTGACCGAGCAGAGCGGCGCGGGCGGCGCGCCAGGCGGCGATCCGCTCGTGGGCCTTGGCGGTCAGGGTCAGCCTGGCGGCCCGGCGGTCGGCCGGGTCGGGGTCGCGGTGCAGGAGGCCGGCCTCGACGAGCTGGTTGACCAGGGTGCTGACGGAGTTGCCGGCCAGGTCGAGCGCCTGGGCGGCGGCCGCGATCCCGATGCCGGGTTGGTTGGCGACCACGAAGAGCAACTCGCGCTGCGCCTCGGGCAGCCGGGGTCGGGCGACGGCCTCGGCGGTGCGGCGCCGCGAGAGGCGGCGCAGGGCAGCCGTGATGGACATCAACTCGCCGAGCACCTCCGCGCTCCTGGTCATCTCCCCACATTACCTCTGTGGCAGAGGTAATTGGGCGGGGAGCCGCACACGCTGTCCGTTGTATGCCCTAGAGCGAAGTTACGGTTGGGCGGAAGGCGAGAATGGGGGTTCTCGTGCGCATCACGATTGCCGACACGCACACCGACGGCGTGACGGTGGTGAAGCTGGCAGGCGAGCTGGGCGCGGACACCGCGGCCCACCTCGCGACGGCGATCGAGGAAATCCTCGACCGCCCGACCCACCGCATCGTCATCGACCTGACCCTGCTCGGCTTCTGCGACTCGATAGGCCTCTCGACGTTCGTCGACGCCCACCAGCGGTGCGCGGCCAATGGGGGCTTTCTGGCCTTGGCGGCCCCGTCGCCCTTTATGCACAAGCTGCTGAAGGTGGTGGGCTTGACCCGCCAGGTCCCGGCCTACGCGACGGTGGCGTCAGCGTGCGCGGGCACGGAAGAAGGCCGCCTCCGCTAGCCGGCCACCCGGCACCCGGCATTCGGCACTCGGTGGACATACACGAGAGGGCAGGCCACGACCCGTGCCGGGCCTCAACCTCCGGCTGCGACCAGGTCCACCCGCCGCCTGCGCACCCTTATGGGGATTTTTCGCATCTACCCGACTATGTTTGGGGTAACTATGGGATGAGGTGGGTCGCATGAGTCGGTCCGTTTCCACCAAGGGTTCGCTACCCGACGAGATGCGCCGTACTAAGATCAGCTTCTCGTGGATCATCCTGTTGGTCGGTGTGGTTCTGCTGGCCTTCCTCTTGGTCTTCGTGCTGCAGAACCTGGCCAGCGTGCGCATCCACTTCCTGACCGCGGACTTCACGATGCCGCTCGGCGTGGGCCTGTTGCTCGCCGCCATCGGTGGTGCGTTGATCGCCGCGGTGCCGTTCTCCGCGCGGATTCTGCAACTGCGCCGGGCCACCCGTAAGGAACACCGCTGGGGACCCAGCTAACTTAGCTGTATGGCGAAGGTTCTCTACACGGCCGAGGGCCCATGTGGCCGGCGGCCGGCAGCACGGTCATGGCCGTACCTCCGACGGCGCCCTCGAAGTCGATCTCCGTACCCCGGTCGAGCTCGGCGGTGAGGGCGGCGGCACCAACCCGGAGCAGCTCTTCGCGGTCGGCTACGCCGCGTGTTTCGAGTCGGCGCTGGCCGGCGTCGCCCGCCGCGCCCGCACGGACGCCGGAGACGCGGCCATCGACGCCCGGGTCAGTCTGCTGCCGACGGGCACCGGCGGCTACACGCTGGCGGTCGAGCTCGACGTCACGCTTCCCTCGATCACGGACGAGACCCAGGCCCGTGACCTGGTACGCGCGGCGCACGAGCACTGCCCCTACTCGAACGCCACCCGGGGCAACATCGAGGTCACCCTGACCGCCAACGGCAAACCGGTCGACTAGCCGCAGACCGCCGCGCAGACCGCCGCGAGGGGCGGCACCACCCGTGACTTGTGCGGCAAACCGCGGGAAGTTGTCGCCCCTTCGGCTGACGGTCTGTTGTACTGCCTGATGTGTCCGCGATCGACCACCTGCTGCACGCCAACGAGACCTACGCCGCGACGTTCCCCGGACCCCGGCCCCAGCGGCCGAAGCTACGGCTGGCGATAGTCACCTGCATGGACTCCCGGCTCGACCTGTTCGGCGCGCTCGGGCTCGACATCGGTGACGCCCACCTGATCCGCAACGCGGGCGGGCTGCCGACCGAGGACGTGCTGCGGTCGCTCGCGGTCAGCCAGCACTACCTCGGCACCCGTGAGGTCGTGGTGATCCACCACACCGAGTGCGGCATGGAGGGCTTCGACGACGACGCGTTCCGCGAGCGGCTGACCGCCGAGACCGGCGTCGCGCCCGAGTGGAACGTGCCGGGCTTCTCGGACATCAGGCTGACCGTACGCAAGTCGATCGCCGCCGTCCGGGGTTGCCCCTGGCTGCCCCACCGCGACGACGTCCGCGGCTTCGTCTTCGACATCGCCACGGCCCGGCTGGAAGAGGTCGAGGCCGGCTAACCGCCCAGCACCTCGGTCGCGATCTTCTCCACCATCGCCGGGTCGTCGGTCCACACCGGGTCGTCCGGCCGCGGGTGGTGGAAGACCAGGTCGGTGAAGCCGAGCGCGGCGTAGCGGCCGACGACGTCGCGGAACGCCTCCACGCTGGCCAGGGGGCGCTCGGCGCCGTTGTCGACCAGCAGGATCCGGTCCATCGCCCGCCCGGACTCGTCGAGCAGCGCGGCGTTCGCCCGGATCTTCGCCTCGTCGCCTTCCGTGATCCACGCGTCGGCGTACCGGATGACGGTCTGCAAGGTCTTGGGCCCGCCGGCGGCGACCGCCAGCGGCACGCGCGGCCGCTGCACACCGCCAGGGATCATCCGGGCCTCGTCGACCGTGTAGAACTCGCCGGACCGGGACGTCGCCGGCGAGCGCAGCAACTCGTCGAGTGTGCCGACGAACTCGTCGAGACGCCGGGCCCGCTCACCGGGCGTCAGCACCGCGCCGCCGAGCACGGTCGCGTCGAAGCCGATGCCGCCCGCGCCGATGCCCAGGGTCAGCCGCCCGTCGCTGATGTGGTCGAGGGTCATCGCCTCCTTGGCCAGCGTCACGGGGTGGCGGAAGTTGGGCGAGGTGACCATGGTGCCGAGCCGGATGCGTGAGGTGCTGGCCGCGATCCCGGTCAGCCACGGGATCGCCGCGTGCCAGGGCTTGTCGCGGTAGCGCCGCCAGGAGAGGTGGTCGTAGGTCCAGAGATGGTCGTAGCCCATCTCCTCGATCCGCCGCGCCAACGCCACGCTCTCCGGCCAGGGATCGGCCGGCAGCAACAAAACCCCGATTCGCACCCGCCGACACTAGCCCGTCAGGCTGGATCGAGATCCTTCACGAAGATCCGGCAGAAGTCGGGCTCGATGGCGACCGTGCCGTCGAACTGGTGCTCCTCCCGCACCGTCGCCACGATGCCGTGGTCCCACTCGCGGTAGCCGAGCCGCTCGTAGAGGCCGATCACGCGGTCGTTGTCGAGGTCGATGCCGGTGGCCAGCCGGCCGGCCAGGCGCACCTCGTCGAGTTCCTCGGCCTCCCGGAGCAGCGCCCGGCCGCGGCCGTTGTTGCGGAGGCCGGGCAACACGAGCAGACGGTGTACGAACGGGACGCCGGGCAGGTGCTTGCGGACCAGTTCCTCGTCGGCCGGCTCCCAGGTGACGTAGACGGCGCCGGTGACGTCCTCCGCCTCCCAGCACGTGAGCACGACGCCCTGACGTTTCAGCCGGTGACGATAGAAGGCCGTGCGCTCCGGGCCGAGGACACGCTCGAGATAGAGCATGTCCTCAGCGGACGCCGGCCGGATCTCCACACCCGCAATGGTGCCGGTGAAAGGTGAAGTCGCGTCAGGTCCGCGTTATGCACGGATCTCCACGACGACCATTTAGACCACAAGATCTCTACCGCAAGACACCCTCGGTGCCGGCCGAGGGTGTCAAGCTTCAGCTTTGTGCTGGATCTTCAGCTTAAACTTCAGCGTTGAGCTGAATCAATGTTATCGTGCGTCGGAAAGCATGAATGTGCGATTCATTTGGCTTCATGCGCGCCAAAGCCCAACTTCAGCGCCGCTGAAGTTGACTGAAGGAGACGGCATGGCTGGCGACGACGGTCTCGCCACGACGCTCGCCCGCCGACTACGCGAGCTTCGCCAGCACGGGATGCCGACGGCGATCAAGCAGCCGCAACTCGCGCGGGCCCTCGGCGTCAGCGTCCCGCTGATCTCCTCCTGGGAGAGCATCACCGCGCCGAAGGCACCACCGGTCGAGCGGCTGGAGGGCTACGCACGCTTCTTCGCCACGCCCCGCTCCGTCGAGAACGGTCGTGCCGTACTCCATCACGACCTGTCCGCCGAGGAGGAGATCCGGCGCCAGGAGTTGGCGGACGAACTGCTGGAGTTGCGCGCCGTCGTGACCGGTCGCGCGCCACGGGTCCCCAGCCAACGCGTCAACCGTCCGCCGGACGCCGGTCCGTGGTATTTCGAAGACGGCGCTCCTGTGACTATCGTCTGTGGACAGCTGGGAGGCCGGCTGCGGGTCGACTCGATCTTCACCGATCCGCAGAGCCCCGACTACGTCTCCCTCTACCAGTACGCCGACCTTGACTCCCTGGTCGAGCTACACGGACACGTTCGTGCGGCGAACCCGCACAGCGACGTCTGGTACCTGCCTCCTTCGTTGGTCACCAGTGACCACCTGACCACCCACCTGGTGCTCCTCGGAGGTGTCGACTTCAACGACCTGACCACCCAGGTCCTGGAGTCGTTGGGCGTGCCGATCCGGCAGCAGACCCGGCTGACCGACGAACTCGACGACGAAGGCGCGTTCGAGGTGCTCGGCGGCGTGTCGCACTGGCCGTCCCTCCGCAAGGAGGACGACCGCCGGATCCTGCTCGAAGACATCGCACACTTCTGCCGCGGGCAGAACCCATACAACAACTTGAGGACCGTCACCGTGTGCAACGGCCAGTTCGGTCGGGGAGTCTATGGCGCCGTCCGGGCGCTCACCGACCAACGCTTCCGCGACCGCAACGCGACGTATGTCCGGGGTCGCTTCCAGCACGCCCAGGCGTACAGCATCCTGTCCCGGGTCCGGGTGGTGCAGGGTGAAGTCGTCACCCCCGACTGGACCAACGCGGAGAACGTCCTCCACGAGTGGTCCGCGTGACCGCGGGACTGGCCGAGCCGCCCGTCGCGCGGCCCGTACGCGGTCGGCGGCATTCCACGTCGCACGCCAACCTGCTGCACCGGGTCGACGGACCGACGGCGCTCGACCGGCTCGACGCCATCATCGTGCCGAGTGCGCGCCAGACCGCGTACCTGAGCTACGCCCTCCGTCTCGGACAGCAGCTCGACTGTCCGGTCGTCGCCCTGTGCAGCCTGCGGGCCAGCGCCGAGGGCGCGTTGCGCGCGGCCAAGCGCCTCGGTGCCCACCTGATCGCCACCGACGTGCCCGAACGGGTCAACCTCCCGACGTTCGCCACGTCGGGGCTCCCGGCGGACCCGCGGTTCCGTCGCAAGGGTGACCTGAGCCTGAAACGCAACATCGGCCTCGCGCTGTCCCGGATGCTCGGCTGGAACCGGGTCGCCTTCCTCGACGACGACATCCGCTCGGTGCGCCCCGACGACATGCGGGCGGCCGCCGGCCTGCTCGACCGGTTCAGCATGGTCGGTCTCGGCAACGCCGGCTTCCCCGACAACTCGGTGGTGTGTCACGCGCTGCGCGAGGTCGGCGTCCCCCAGGAGACCTTCGTGGGGGGCGGGGCCATGGTCGTCCCGGCCGGCCGGACGACGACCTTCTTCCCGGACGTCTACAACGAGGACTGGTTCTTCCTGCTGGACGAGGACGGCCTGAGCCGCACCGCGGTGACCGGGACGATGCACCAGGAGCCCTACGATCCCTTCCGCACGACCGAGCGGGCGCGGGCCGAGGAGTTCGGCGACTGTCTCGCCGAGGGGATCTACGCACTGCTCGACGAGGGCGGCACGGTCGCCGACGCCGACCTCGCGTTCTGGGCCGACTTCCTGGAGGACCGTCGGGTGATGGTGGACCGCATCCTCGCCGCGATCCCCGGGTGCGACAAGTCACCGGAGGAGAAGCGCCGGATGACGGAGGCCATGCGCGCCTCGCACGGCCGGCGCAAGTTCATCACGCCCGAGCACTGTGTGGGTTATCTGAGCGCCCTCGCCGACGACCGGGCGCTCTGGCGGTCGCGCGTCGAGGAACTGCCCAAGGATCTCGGTGTACGTAAGGCGCTGGCGCACCTGGGCCTGAATACGACATACCTGTTCCAGCCCTGGCGGGGTCGCCGGGACTAGGGTTTTCTCGTGACTGACGTGATGCTGCCGGCACTGCCGGAGGACTGGGATCGGGCGATGGCCGTGGCCGCGCACCCCGACGACATCGAATACGGCACGGCGTCCGCCGTGGCGCGCTGGACCACGCAGGGCAAGACCGTGACCTACCTGCTCGCGACCCGCGGTGAGGCCGGCATCGACTCGATGTCGCCCGAGGTCGCCGCGCCGCTGCGCGAGCAGGAGGAGCGGGCCGGCGCCGCCGAGGTCGGCGTCAAGGTCGTCGAGTTCCTCGACCACCGCGACGGCGTCGTCGAATACGGCAACGCGCTGCGCCGCGACATCACCCGGGCGATCCGCCGGCACAAGCCGGAGGTGATCCTCACGGGCGCCTTCACGGTCCGCATGGTCGGCGGCATGACCAACCAGGCCGACCACCGCGCCGTCGGCCTGGCCGCCCTCGACGCGGCCCGCGACGCCGGCAACCGGTGGATCTTCCCGGAACTCGCCGACGAGGGTCTCGAGCCCTGGAACGGGGTCCGGTTCGTCTGTGTGGCCGGCGCCGACGGGCCGACCCACGGCGTGGACGTCACCGGCGAGCCGCTCCAGCGCGGCATCGCGTCGCTGGCCGCGCACGCCGAATACACGAAGGGCCTCGGCGTCACCGGCCCCGACCCGGCCGCGATGCTGACCTGGGCGGCGGGCATGGCGGGGCCGGCACTCGGCGTGCAGCACGCGGTCCTCTTCGACGTGCACGCGCTGCGCTTCGAGGGCCCGCCACCATGGGCGCAGGGCACCCAGCCACCGGTCGTCACCGATATCTGACCGCTCGGCACCTAGCGCTGCACCCCTGTCACCGGGTAGAAACGGATCGATCTGAGAGAGCGCTCTCAGGCCCCGTCCCCGTTAGGCAGGTCGATGAGAACCGTCCGTCTCCTCGCAGTCGCCACCACGGCGGCAACGTTGACGGCTGCCGGCGTGTTCGCCATGCCCGGCAGCGCCGCCGCGCACCGCGGTGGTCCCGACTTCGGTCCGAACGTCTTCGTCTACGACCCCGGCACGCCGGCGGCGCAGATCCAGGCCAAGTTCGACGAGCTGTTCGCCGCGCAAGAGAAGAACGAGATGGGCACCAACCGGTACGCGGTGCTCTTCAAGCCCGGCCACTACGACGTGAACGCCCGGCTCGGTTACTACACCACGGTTTCCGGGCTCGGGCGGTCACCGGCCGATGTGGACATCACCGGCGCCGTCCGGGTCACCGGCCAGGTCAACCCGAACGTGCCCGGTGGCGTCTCGGCGCTGACCAACTTCTGGCGCTCGGCCGAGAACTTCACGGTGACGCCGACCGACTGGTCCAACCAGTGGGCGGTCTCCCAGGCGTCGCCGATGCGACGCGTACACGTGAAGGGGATCCTCTGGTTGGAGCCCGGCAACGGGGGCTATTCCAGCGGCGGCTTCATCGCCAACTCCAAGGTGGACGGCATCACCATCAACGGGTCGCAGCAGCAGTGGCTGACCCGCGACAGCGAACTCGGCGACGCCTGGACCAACGGGGTCTGGAACCAGGTCTTCTCCGGCGTCACGGGCGCGCCGCCCACCGGCTTCCCCAACCCGCCCTACACCACGCTGGCCAGCAGCCCGGTCACACGGGAGAAGCCCTTCCTGTACGTCGACGGGCGGGGTAAGTACAAGGTCTTCGTGCCGGCCCTCCAGCGCGACACCGCCGGGACCACCTGGTCGGACGGTGACGAGCCCGGGTCAGCCATCGACATCGACGACTTCTTCATCGCCAAGCCGACCGACAGCGCGGCGCGGATCAACCTGGCCCTCGCGCTCGGCAAGCACCTGCTGCTCACCCCGGGCGTCTACCACCTCGACCGGCCGCTGCGGGTGCTGCACAAGAACACCGTGGTGCTCGGCCTCGGCATGCCGAGCCTCGCGCCCGACACCGGCGAGGCGGCCCTGAAGATCGCCGACGTGGACGGCGTCAAGGTGGCCGGTGTGCTGGTCGACGCCGGCGCGCGGGAGTCCGACACGCTGATCGAGGTCGGCTCGCGGTTCAGCCGGCGGGACCACTCGCGCAACCCCACCTCGCTGCAGGACGTGTTCATCCGGATCGGCGGGCCCTGGGTCGGCCGGGCGAAGACGAGCCTGGTGGTCAACAGCGACGACACGCTGCTCGAGAACATCTGGGCGTGGCGTGGCGACCACGGCAACGGCATCGGCTGGACGCAGAACACCGGCGACGTGGGCGTGGTGGTCAACGGCGACGACGTCACCGCGTACGGCCTCTTCGTGGAGCACTACCAGAAGTGGCAGACCATCTGGAACGGCGAACGCGGCCGGACGATCTTCTACCAGAGCGAGATGCCGTACGACCCGCCGAGCCAGGCGGCCTGGACCAGCCCAACAGGCAAGGGGTGGGCGTCCTACAAGGTCGCGCCGTCGGTACGCACGCACGAGGCGTGGGGCCTGGGCGTCTACACATACTTCAACCAGGGCGTCGACATCCGGGCCGCGCGCGGCATCGAGGTGCCGGACCGGGCCGGAGTGAGGTTCCACAACATGATCACCGTCTTCCTCGACGGAAGTGGCGGTGTCGAACGCACGATCAACGACGCGGGTACGCCGTGCGTCGGCTCGTTCAGCACGAGCGCGCTGACGGAGTATCCCGCCTGAGTCGGCGTGGCAGGCCCGCCCGGACCGGGTGCGGGCCTGCCAC
>NZ_BONE01000099.1 GCF_016862555.1 Asanoa siamensis
ACGCCGGCGGCACGCCGACCATGCCGGTGGCGACCACGGCGAGTGCGACAGCGGCGGCGGTAAGCGCGGATCGCCAGCCAGGTCGACGGGAGGGGAGGGGAGGGGTCGGAACGCCGGACTTCATGAAGCACTCCATTCCTTCGGGTCCGCGCGGCGGGGACGGGCGCGGTGTGGCAGGCGGATGCGGACCAGGGCACACATGGTCGGCGTGCCATGTGTGCCCTGGAGTTCGACTCGACTGCCTCGCGAATAAGGTATGTTCACGTTAACACAGAAGGGCGTCAATCACGTGCGGAAGGAGTTTCAAAAGTCCTACGTGAAGGTGACAGTCCACTGTAGGTTGGTGCTGCTGCCCGAGGCCCACTGCTTGAGGGCCGAGCCGGCCGCCACGTTTCCGCCGCTGTCGAGCGTCAGACCGGTGGTCCGGTTGACGATCCGGTAGCGGCCGTCGCCGAGGTGGATGAGCTGCCACTGCTGGTTGGTGCTGCTGTTCCAGGCGGCCTGGCGGGCCGGTGACCCGTTGGCGGTCGATCCCCAGCCGTCGGCGACCATGCCGTTGGCGCGGTTGACGATGCGGTAGTAGCCGGTGCCGAGCTCGATGAGCTGCCACTGCAGGTTGTTGCTGCCGTTCCAGCTCCAGATTTTGAGGTTCGTGCCCGAGGCGACGGCCCCGCCGCTGTCGATCGCCAGCCCGTTGGTCACGTTGGTCAGGCGGACGTACCGGGCCGGTGCGAAGGTGACCCGTACCGACGCGATCGCGTCGTTGCTGCCGGTGGTACGCAGATCGGCGTTGTCCGCGGTGAAGGTCCAACTCGTGCCCGTGAAGTTGTCGTTGGCGTAACCGACGACCTGATATCCCGCGGTCACCCGCAATGACGACGCGGCCCGCAGCCCGATTCCGGCCGACTGCAGTTGCGCCGCCGTGTAGTTGCCGACCGCGAGCGCGGCGCTGGCCCCGCCGTAGTTCAGGTCGGCGTGGAGCACCGCGGTTCCGGAGACCGGAGGCTGCGCCGCCGTCACCCGATAGGTGCGTCCGGCCAGCACGGGAAGCGTGATGACGTCGTTCTCCGGCTTGGTGACCGACACGGCGCCGCCGGTGCTGGTATCGACCACCTGGAAGGTGCCGGCGAACACCCGGCCACGCACGTTGATGGTGCCGGCCCGGTCCGCCTGGACGAGGATCTCGGTTGCCTGCCCGGCGCTCCAGAGCACCCCGACGGTGTAGCCGCCGCGGCCGCGGAGCCCCTGGACCTGGCCGGTCGTCCAGGCGGACGGCAGCGCCGGCAGCACGTGCAGCTCTCCGGCGTGGCTCTGCAGCAGCATCTCCGCGATGCCGGACGTGGCGCCGAAGTTGCCGTCGATCTGGAACGGCGGGTGCAGGTCGAACATGTTGGGCGCGAGCCGGGCCGGCGTGGCGAGCAGTCGGATCAGGTCGTGCGCGCGGGTGCCCTCCTCCAGCCGTGCCCAGTAATTGATCTTCCACGCGAGCGACCAGCCGGTGCCGTCGTCACCGCGCAGTTCGAGGGTGCGGCGCGCGGCGTTGAAGAGAGTGGCGTTGCCGCGCTTGGTGATCTGGTTGCTGGGGTGGAGCCCGTAGAGATGCGACACGTGGCGGTGGCTCGTCTCGGGTTCGACCCAGTCGTACAGCCACTCCATGATGTTGCCGCGTGACCCGACCCGCATCGGGGGCAGCCGGTCGCGGGTGGCCAGGACCCGGGTGCGAAAGTCGGCGTCCACCCCCAGCGCCTGGCTGGCCTGGGCGTGGGCGTTGAACAGGTCCCGCAGGATCTGGTTGTCCATGGTCGGCCCCGCACACACGCTGACGCCGGAGTGGTGCGCGAGCTCCGGCGAGTTCGACGGGTTGGTGACCAGGTAGCCCAGGCTGGGCTCGGGCACCAGGCTGTCCACGAAGAACTGGGCGGCGCCCTTGAGCGCGGGATAGTACTGGCGGAGGAAGTCGAGATCGTTGGTGAACCGGTAGTGGTCCCAGATCAGCGTGGCCAGCCAGGCGCCACCGGTCTGCCACATTCCCCACAGCGCGCCGTCGACGACGGAGCTGCCACGCCAGGCGTCGGTGTTGTGGTGGGTCACCCAACCGCCGGCGCCGTACTGCACCTGTGCGGTGCGGGCGCCGGTCACGGTCAGGTCGTTCACCATCCTGAACACCGGCTCGAAGCACTCGGACAGGTTCGTGGTGTCGGCTGGCCAGTAGTTCATCGGCAGGTTCGCGTTGATCGTGTACTTCGAGTCCCACGCGGGAGCCAGCGAGTCGTTCCAGATCCCCTGCAGATTCGCCGGCTGGCTGCCCGGCCGTGATGACGAGATCAGCAGGTACCGACCGAACTGGAAGAGCAGCGCGGAGAACTGCGGGTCGTTGACGCTGGCGTGCTGGGAGATCCGCACGTCGGTCGGCTGGTCGGCCGCCGAGGTTCGACCGAGGTCGAGCGTCGTGCGGTTGAAGAGCGTCTGGTAGTCGGCCACATGCCGGCTGCGTAGCTGGTCCCAGGAGCGGGTCCGGGCGGCGTCGAGGTGCCGCCGGGCGATGCCCTGGTAGTCGCCGGACACGTTGGCGTAGCTGACGTAGTTGGTGCCGATGGAGATCAGCAGCGTCACGCTGGTGGCGTTGGTGACCGTGAGCGTCCCGCCGGAGCTGCTGACCGTGCCGCCGTCGACGACGGCCCGGGCCAGCGCCAGGAACCGGACGCGCCCGGTGACGCCTTCCATGTCGCCCGAGAGGCCGTCGAGCGCGATCGTGGCACTGTCCGGACTGGACAGTGTTGTGCGCTGCGGGCTGTCGAAGCGGGCCGAGAAGCTGATGGCGCCAGCGCGGTCGGCGGTCAGCCGCATGGCGATCACCTGGTCGGGTGCGCTGGCGAGGGTCTCGCGCTGGTGCCGGATCCCGTTCTGCAGGTAGGACACCGAGGTCGTCGCGGTCGTCAGGTCCAGATGCCGGGAGTATTCGGAGACCCCGGAGCCGCCGCTGGGGAAGGTCAGCCGGATGTTGCCGACCGTCTGGTAGGCGAGCTGTCCGGCCGGTCGGCCGCGCATGGCCTGGTCGACGAGGGTCTGTGCCTGGCTCCACTGGTTGGCGAAGACCAGGCGCCGGATCTCCGGCAGCGCCGCCGCGCCCTGGGTGTTGCTCGAGTCGTAGGGGCCGCCGGCCCAGACGGTGTCCTCGTTGAGCTGCAGGCGCTCGACGTCGACGTTGCCGAACACCATCGCGCCCAGCCTGCCGTTGCCGATCGGGAGGGCGCGCAACCAATCGGTGCCGGCGCTTTCGTCGTACCAGATTGCCAGGTCGTTGATTGCCTGCACCGCGACAGGGGCCGCAGAGGCGGGTCGGGGGTGAGCGATCCAGGGGAGCATGGCGGCACCAGCGCCGGCCGCTCCTAGTTGTAGCACTTGCCTCCGGGTCAGATCAGACATTGAGATCTCCAAAGGACGGGCCGGGGGAACCTTGCGGGCCGTCTGCTTCGAAACCGGTTACAGATCCCACCGGCGCGACCGCCCGTTGACGCGAGCCGCGGCGCCCGCCTCAGCGGCCGGCCGAGCATCGAAGCTGATCTAAGCAAGGTGAAGGCAAGGTTACAAACATGTGATGTATCGCGTCAATATCGCGGCGTCATTCCGATGACACGCGAACAAACCCGGGTGTGTCCGAGCTGATACATAGGACCTTTAGGCAGCCTGATAGGCCCGGCGGCGTTTTACGCCCCAGGCTCGGCGACCCGTCCGCGACTACCGAGGTCGCGGAACGAGGCCACGAGCGTCGAGTTCGTCCCAGAGCGCCGGCGGGACGAGGGCGTCGAGGCGGTCGACGTTCTGCCGCAGCTCTTCGGCCGTCCCGGCGCCGATCACGATCGATGCGACGCGCGGATCGAGTAGGGGATATCGCATCGCCGCGGTTGGCAGCTCCACGTCGAAAGCGGCGCAGACCTCCGCGATGGCCCGAGCGCGCGCGAGGACGTCTTCCGGCACGCTGCCGTAGTCGTAGCGGCCGTCGCGGTCAGGCGCCCGGGCCAGGAGCCCGCTGTTGAAGACCGCGGCGGCCACGATGTCGACATCGTGCGTGTCGCACGCCGGCACCAGGGCCGGACGCGCACTCTGATCGAGCAGTGTGAACCGGTTGGCGACCATGACGACATCGGCCAGACCGCCACGGACCGTCCACAGCAACGCCTCGACGCCGAGCGAGCCGGTGCCGATCGCCGTCGCGAGACCTTCGTCGCGCAGGGCGGCCAGCGCGCGTATCCCGGATTCCGTCGCGTCGATGGTGCCCGACCGCTCCGGGTCGTGAACGAACAGAATGTCGACCCTGTCGAGTCCGAGGCGGACGAGCGACTCCTCGACGCTGACGCGGATCCCACGTTCGGTGTAGTCGAGCACGCGGCGTCGGCGGGCCGGCACCGCGAAGCCCTGGTCGTCAGCACTGACGCCGTCCCATCCCGAGTTGTCCCGGATCAGTCGGCCGACCTTCGTGGACACGATGAAGTCGTTCCGGGGTTTGGTCGCGAGGAAACGGCCGAGCCGCTGCTCGGACAGTCCCAGACCGTAGTGTGGCGCCGTGTCGAAGTAGCGGATTCCCGCCTGCCACGCGGCCTCCAGCGTTTCGGCCGCCTCGTCGTCGGTGCGCGCGCGAAAGAGGTTGCCCAGTGGCGCACAGCCAAGTCCGACGGTAGGCAGGTTCAGCTTGCCGATCCCTTCGGAACGCGTCGTCGTCATCTCCTCCTCCATCCGCGATGGTGTGCCCGCATGCGGGTCAGCGGCCCAGCCAGCCGCCGTCGACCGTGATCACGCTGCCGTTGACGTAGTCGGAAGCCCGGCTGGCGAGGAAAACAGCGGCGCCGGCCAGATCCGCGGGCTCGCCCCAGCGACCCGCCGGGATGCGTTGCAGGATCGCCTGGTTCCGGCCCGGGTCCGCACGCAGCGCCGCGGTGTTGTCGGTCGCGATGTATCCGGGCGCGATCGCGTTGACGTTGACGCCGTGTGCCGCCCATTCGTTGGACAGCGCGCGCGTCAGGCCCAGGATCCCTGACTTGGCGGCGGTGTACCCGGGCACCGTGATGCCGCCCTGAAAGCTCAGCAGCGAAGCGATAAAAATGATCTTTCCGCTGCCTCGGTCGATCAACTGTCGGCCCAGTTCCCGAGTCAGCACGAACTGGCTGGACAGGTTGACCGCGATGACCTCGTCCCAGTCGTCGTCGCCGTGGTGGACGGCCGGCATCCGGCGGATGGTGCCGGCATTGTTGACGAGAATGTCCGGCTGGTGGCCATCGCCCGCCAGATCACCCAGGAACCGCACGACCGCCTTCCGGTCGGCGAAGTCCGCCCGGTACGCGTGGAACCGCTGGCCGTGGCCGCGGACCCGCGCCTCCACCTCACTCCCGAATGCCTCCAGCGAAGCGCTCACGCCGATGATGTCCGCTCCGGCTGCGGCCAGCGCGTCGGCGATGGCCAACCCGATGCCGCGACGGCCGCCGGTCACCACAGCGATCTTGCCGGTCAGATCGAACAGGTTCATCGGCCACCGCCCGGAGCGCAGTCGATGAGTACCTTCATCACGGGCCCGCCCGCACCGAGCGACCTGAACGCGTCGCCGGCCCGGTCCAACGGGACGACGTCGGATATCAGCTCGCCCACGGGGAGGTCGCCTCGTGCGATGAGCCGGATCGCCCGGTCGTAGTCGGTACGTTCGTACACCCGCGCGCCCACCATGGTCAGCTCGCGCCAGAAGAACCGGAACAGGTCAATCGGTCGAGGCTCGTTGTGGATCGCGACCATGACCAATCGACCTCGCACGGCCAGTGTCGCCACAGCGGTCGACAGGCCGGCACCGGATCCGGAGACCTCGAACGCGACGGCGGCTCCGGCGCCGCGGGTCCAGTCATCGACGAACGCCGCGAGGTCCACCGCGCCCGGATCGACAACGCGCAAGCCAAGGCGTTCGGCCACGCCTCGGCGGTGCGCGTCCAATTCGAACACGGTTACGTCGGCGCCCGCGGCGCGGGACACGAGGGCGATCAGTACCCCGATGGGACCGCCGCCGATGACCGCGGCCGTCTCGCCGACGGCGAGGCCGGCGCGACGCACGTCATGGACGGCCACCGCGGTGGGCTCGACGAGCGCGGCGGCGTCGAGTGCCAGAGCGTCGGGCAAGGCGACCAGAAGGTCCGCCGAGACAGTCCACCGTGTCTGCATCGCGCCCGGGCTGTCGATGCCGACGAAGACGAGCCGCTCGCAGATGTGCTGGTTCCCGGCTCGACACGCCGGACAGCGACCGCACCAGCGAAGCGGCATCACCGTGACTGGCTGGCCCACCGACCAGCCGGTGACATCCGCACCGAGGCTCGCCACCCGGCCCGACATCTCGTGGCCGATCACCTGCGGCGCGCGTACCCGGTGGTCCATCGCGCCGTGCAGGATGTGTAGGTCGGTGCCGCAGATGCCGGTGTAGGCGACCTCGATCTGGACCTCGGCCGGTCCGGGGTCTGTCGGGTCGACCTCGACGACGTCGATCGAACCCGCTCCGATGTATCGCGCCGCGCGCATGGTTGGTCCCCTTTCTAGAGAGTGAGGCGGTAGGTCTCGATCGCCGTGGCGGCCATCACCCGATGGCGCTCCTCCTCGGTGTAACCGCTGACCGCACGGTCCACGACGGCGATCCAGCGGTCGTAACTGGTGGCGAGCGTGGCGACCGGCCAGTCGCTGCCGAACATGCAGCGCGCTGGCCCGAAGGACTGCAGCGCATGGTCCAGGTAGGGCAGCACGTCGGCGGGGCGCCAGCGGCGCGGTGCGGCCTCGGTGGTGAGTCCGGACAGCTTGCATCGCACGTTGGGCAGTGCCGCCAACCCCTGCAGGTGGGCACGCCACGGATCGCGCCGCCGGTCCCGTACCGGTGGCTTGCCGAGGTGGTCGAGCACGAATGTCACCTCGGGCGTTCGCCGGACCAGCTCCGTGACCTCGGGGAGCTGTTCGTGTCGCACGCACAGGTCAAAGGTCAGGTCGTGGGCGGCCAGCAGGCCGACGCCGGTGCGGAAGCTTTCGGTCAAGGCGAAACCGGGGTCTTCGTCCTGAAGGTTACGGCGCACGCCGCTGACCCGCGGGCGATCCGCCAGGGTTGCCAGGGGCGCGGCCGCCGCTCGACCGAGCTCGACGGGCGCCTGCGCCACGATCGCCAGGAAGGACATCGGCGACCGGAGGGACTCGACCCAGACGGCTTCGTCGAGGGCCGCCTCGGGCGCGGCGCCGGCCTCCACGAGCACAGCGCCGCGTGGACGGATTCGATTGGTGACCAGGTCAGTCAGCAGGAACGGACGCCGGAGGGCGGGCACGGCGTCGAGCCACGGATAGTTCCGCCGGCGAGGATCCCACACGTGCAGGTGCGCGTCGATGACCATCATGCCTGGCACTTCGGGCGCTCAGGAAGTCTCGGGGTGCTCGGCGGGGATGTGCTCACGTAACCAGATCTCGGTCGTCGTGACGTGCATGAGCGCGGCGGCGTGGGCGAGCACGGCGTCGCCGGCGACGAGCGCGCGGAGGATGGCCTCGTGCTCGGCGACCGTCCGGCCGGCGACGTTGGCGTCCACCAGTCCTCGCCACACCCGGGCACGGACGGTGAGGTTGGCGATCCCGTCCAGCAGGATGGTCATCGTTGTGTTGCCGGTCGCGGCCACCACCGCGCGGTGGAACGCGGCGTCGTGGAAATTGAGCTGCTCCACGTCGTCCAGCGAGGCGCGCATGGCGTCGAGGTGTTCCCGCAGCACGGCCAGGTCGGCCGGAGTCACCCGGGTGGCGGCGAATGCGGTGGCCGCCGGCTCGAAGACCCGCCGCACCTCGGTCACTTCGATGATGTCGTCGCCCCTCAGCAGCGCGACAGCGTCGCTGACCCCCTCCAACAGCAGGCGTGGCTCGAGCGAAGTGACATAGGTGCCGCTGCCATGACGCACTTCGAGCACCCGGGCGGCCTCCAACGCCTTGACTGCCTCACGCAGGAGATTGCGGCCAAGTCCCAGCTCCGCGGCGAGTTGCGCCTCCGCCGGAAGCTTGGCGCCCGGCGCCAGCTCTCCGGTTTGGATCAACTCGCGGATCTGGGCGATCGCCCGATCGGTCAGTGACACCGGCCAGTCCCCTTTCCTTAGCGGCGCCACACTAACAAGTAATCCCATGTCCCGAAACCCACGAGAAACGCGCCGGATGCGTCGATCTACATAAGGGCAGCTCAGGACCATGGTCCGTTGCAAGGGGTAGACACTCGTCACTTCGACGTCTATAAAGTGATCCCATGTCAACGCTAACACCGGCGGTCCGGGCAGCATCGGCAGGCGTGACCAGCGACGGTCTTGGTCTGGACACGGAGGTGATCTCCGCACTGGAGACCGCGGACGTGCGCTTTCCGACGTCCGCACAGCTCGACGGCTCCGATGCGATGAATCCGGAGCCGGACTACTCCGCTGCCTACGTCGTGTTGCGGACCAGCAGCGGCGGCGTCGGCTATGGACTCGCCTTCACCGTCGGCCGCGGCAACGACGTCCAGGTCGCCGCCATCGAGGCGCTCGCGCCGCTGGTCGTCGGCCTGCCGGTCGCCGAGGTCCTCGGCGACCTCGGTGCCTTCTCCCGCCGACTGACCGGCGACAGCCAGCTTCGTTGGCTCGGCCCGCACAAGGGCGTGATCCACATGGCCGCGGGCGCGGTGGTCAACGCCATGTGGGACCTCTACGGCCGCCGGGCCGGCAAGCCCGTCTGGCAACTGTTGTCCGACCTGACCCCGCGGCAACTCGTCGACCTTGTCGACTTCCGCTACCTGTCCGACGCGCTCACCGCTGACGAGGCACTCGACATCCTGGAGCGGGCACGAGAGGGTCGCGGGGCCCGTCGCGACGAGCTGCTGCGCAACGGGTACCCCGCCTACACGACCACACCCGGCTGGCTGGGGTACAGCGACGACAAGCTCGTCACACTGGCGCGCGAGGCCGTCGCCGACGGCTTTCACCACATCAAACTGAAGGTCGGCGCCGACCGGGACGCCGACGTCTGGCGGATGCGGATCGCGCGCGAGGCGGTGGGTCCCGACGTGCGCATCGCGGTCGACGCCAACCAGGCCTGGGGGGTCCAGGAAGCCATCGACTGGATGCGGCTGCTCGCGCCCTACGATCCCTACTGGATCGAGGAGCCGACGTCGCCGGACGACGTGCTCGGCCATGCCGCCATCCGCCAGGGCGTCGCACCGGTCCGGGTGGCGACCGGCGAGCACACCCACAACGCGGTCATGTTCAAGCAGTTGCTGCAGGCCGGCGCGATCGACATCCTCCAACTGGACGCGACGCGGGTCGCCGGCGTCACGGAGAACGTGGCGATCCTGCTGCTGGCCGCCAAGTTCGGCATCCCTGTCTGCCCGCACGCCGGTGGCGTCGGGTTGTGCGAGATGGTGCAGCACCTCGCGATGTTCGACTACGTCGCGGTCAGTGCCAGCACGCAAGACCGGGTGGTCGAGTACGTCGACCATCTGCACGAACACTTCGTCGATCCGGCCACCATCGCGCGTGGCCGATACATCGCACCGCGACTGCCCGGCCTCAGCGCACAGCTGAAGCCGGCATCCGTTGAGGCGTACCGCTTTCCCGACGGACCACGGTGGGCGGATACGGACCCAGCCGCCATCCCTTGACCCTCGAATCAGATTGGATCGCGATGAAGGCTAAATCCATCGCGGCCGGTACGGCTCTCGCTCTGTGTGCCGTCCTGGCCGCCGCATGCAACAGCGCCTCGAACTCCGGAGACGGTGCCGGCGCGACGGGCGCGCCGATCGTCGGAGTGGACTACCCCCGGTCGGACACCGACTTCTGGAACTCCTACATCGAGTACACCCCGAAGATGGCCGCCGAGATCGGCGTCGAGATCAAGACGACGAACTCCCAGAACGACGTGGCCAAGCTCGCGTCCAACGTGCAGACGTTGGTCAGCCAGGGCGTCAAGGGCATCGCCATGGCACCGCAGGACACCGCGGCCATCGCACCGACACTGACCACGCTGGAAACCAAGAAGATCCCGGTGGTCACCATCGACACCCGACCGGACCAGGGCAACGTCTTCATGGTCGTGCGTGCCGACAACCGTGCCTACGGCGAGAAGGCCTGCCACTTTCTCGGCGCCAAGCTCAACGGCGCGGGCAAGGTCGTCATGCTCCAGGGCGATCTCGCTTCGGTCAACGGGCGCGACCGGACCGAGGCGTTCAACGAGTGCATGAAGGCGAAGTACCCGAAGATCACGGTGTTCGGCGAGGCGACCAACTGGGATGGCGCCATCGCGTCCCAGAAGCTCCAGATCCGCCTCACCGAGCACCCGGACATCAAGGGCGTCTACATGCAGTCCAGCTTCGCGCTGGCCGGAACGCTCCAGCTGTTGAAACAGCGCAACCTGTTGGTCCCGCCCAGCGACCCGAAGCACGTTTTCGTCGTGTCCAACGACGGCATTCCGCAGGAGCTCAAAGAGATCGGTGCCGGGAACATCGACGCGACCGTCTCGCAACCCGCTGATCTCTATGCCAAGTACGCGCTCCACTACCTCAAGGCGGCGATCGACGGAAAGACCTTCCAGCCTGGCCCGACCGATCACGACAGCACGATCATCCAGGTGCGTCCGGGGCTGCTCGAGGACCAGCTGTCCGCACCGCTGGTCACCGCGGACGGCGGCACGTATGGCGAGGTGCCCAGCATCAAACCCGACGACACCTCGCTGTGGGGCAACACCATCAGCTAGCACGCCATCCCGAACGAGGGCAGTCAACGATGAACGACAGGCCGGGATCCCCCACCCCGACCGCCCCCACGGGCGGCGGCCGGACCCACCCGGGTCCGGCCGCTGCCCGGGCGGTGCACGTTTTCAAGCGATACGGGTCCACCGTCGCCCTGCACGACGCCGCTATCACCGTCCACACAGGTCAGACGCACGCCCTGGTCGGACGCAACGGCGCCGGCAAGTCGACAATGGTGTCGATCCTCACCGGATTGCAGGCGCCGGACAGCGGAGAGGTCACGTTCGGCGGCGCGCCGGCCCCTCGGCTCACCGATCGTGACGCGTGGCGGCGCCAGGTCGCGTGCGTCTATCAACGGTCGACCATCATCCCCGAGCTCACGGTGGCCGAGAATCTCTTCCTCAACCGGCAACCGCGCCGGGGTCGCCTGGTCCGCTGGTCGACGCTCTACGCCGAGGCCGAGCGCGTCCTGCGGACCTGGGGCGTCGACGTGGATCCCCGCCAGGCGGCGGCCGACCTCGACATCGAACGGCGACAGTTTGTGGAGATCGCCCGGGCGCTCTCCTTCGGCGCCAGGTTCATCATTCTTGACGAGCCGACCGCTCAGCTCGACGGCGCCGCCATCGAGCGGCTGTTCGGGCGGATCCGTGACCTGCAGGCCCAGGGGGTGACGTTCCTGTTCATCAGCCACCACCTGCAGGAGGTCTACGAGATCTGTGACACCGTGACGGTGTTTCGCGACGCCCGGCACGTGCTGACCGCGCCGGTCGCGGACCTTACCCGCACCGACCTCGTCGAGGCCATGACGGGGGACGCGGCCGCGCAACGCCTGGCCCGGGACCGTCCAAAGGCCGCGGCCGGCACCGACCTGGCTCTGGACCTGCGGGAGCTGAACCTGCCCGGCGCCTACGAGAACGTGACCGCGCAGGTTCGCAGAGGAGAGATCGTGGGCCTGGCCGGCGCTGCCGCGAGCGGCAAGTCGGAACTGGCGGAGACTGTCGCCGGCCTGCGCCGCGCGACTGGCGGAAGCGTTGCCGTCTGCGGTGTCACGACCAGGCCGGGCGATGTCGGCGCCGCCCTCGCGGCCGGCGTCGGATTCGTGCCGCAGGACCGACATCACGAAGGGTTGGTAGGCGACATGTCGATCGCCGACAATGCCACCCTCACCATCCCACGTCGCCTTGGCCCGGCGGGCTTCATCAACCCGTCCCGCCGCACCGCGATCGCCCGCCGACTGATCGACAACCTGGCCATCAAGAGCTCCGGTCCCGAGCAGCCGGTGTCCGATCTCTCCGGTGGCAACCAACAGAAAGTGGTCATGGCGCGGGCCCTGGCCAACGACCCTGGCCTGATGGTGCTGATCACCCCAACGGCGGGTGTCGACGTCCGGTCCAAGGAGTTCCTCCTCGACAAGGTCGAGGAGGTCGCCGCGGCCGGCGCCGGCGTCGTCATCGCCTCGGACGAGTTGGACGACCTGCGAATCTGTGACCGGGTCGTGGTGATGTTCCAGGGCCGTGTCGTCGCCGAGATGCCCAGCGGATGGCAGGACCGTGACCTGGTCGCCGCCATGGAAGGACTTGCCCCCGATGCCTGACACCACGACAACCAGCGACCCCGACATCGTCCCGACAGCGCAGGAGACCGCGACCGCCGGGCCAAGGACAGTCGGGCGGATCGCGCTCGCCCGGCTGAGGGACATCGCCCTCGTGCCGGCGATCATCGTGATCGGTGCGGTCGGGCAGATCGTGAGCCCGGTCTTCCTGAGCACGGACAACCTCACCAACATCTTCCAGACGATGTCCGAGATCGCGCTGCTGGTGCTGGCCCAGACGCTCGTGCTGGTGGTCGGCAAGATGGATCTTTCGCTGGAGTCCACGTTCGGGCTGGCCCCCGGCATCGCGGCGTGGATGACCGTCGCCGCGGGCGCCGGACACGGCCTCGGACTGGTCCCCGGCGGCTGGGCGATTCCGATCACGCTGGCCGTCGGGGTCGCCATCGGCCTGGCCAACGCGTTGCTGATCGTCCGGTTCGGACTCAACGGCTTCATCGTCACGCTCGGCATGTTGATCGTGCTGCGCGGCCTGCTCACCGGTGTCTCCGGCGGCCAGACGTTCTTCAACCTGCCCGACTCGATGCTCTATCTCGGCACCACCTCCTGGCTCGGCCTGCCCGCGTCGATCTGGATCTGCCTCGGGCTCTTCACCGCGGGAATCGTGGTGCTCGGGTACACCCGTTTCGGCCGTGCCCTGTACGCGATCGGCGGCAACGCCGACGCGGCCAAGGCGGCCGGCATCCCGGTGAACCGGGTGTTGTGGATCGTCCTGGCCAGCGCCAGCCTGCTGGCCGCGCTCGGTGGCCTCATGCTCTCCGGCCGGCTGGCCTCGGTGGCCGCCGCTCAGGGCAACGGCGCGATCTTCACCGTCTTCGCGGCCGCCGTCATCGGTGGTGTCAGCCTCAACGGTGGCAAAGGAACGGTGTTCGGCGCCTTCACCGGCATCCTGACGCTGTTCCTCATTCAGAACGTACTGACCTTGGCCGGCGTGCCCGCTCAATGGATCGGGGCACTCAACGGCGCCATCATCCTGGTGGCTCTGGTGCTCTCCCGGATCGCGGGCGGCAAAGCGCAGGAATGAACCGGGGCGGCCGCCCCGGACGCCGGGCGGCCGCACCGCGCCATTGTCGCTGGAGACCTCGACAGGAACGAGCCAACGTATCGACTAACGAAGCTGTTATCGCTAACAGGCCAATTTGTGAATCGTGCCCGGGTCGGCTCTAGAGGCCGACACGTGGCTATCCCTGCGGTCCTGATACCGCTAACATCAGGACACGATTGGGGGTTCGGGAATGCGGGAACGACCGGTGGTCATGATTGACGTCGCTCGGCTTGCCGGCGTTTCGCACCAGACGGTGTCCCGGGTCCTCAACCACCAGCCGAACGTGAAGCCGGCAACCCGTGAACGCGTGCTCGAAGCGGTGCGCCAGCTCAACTACCGACCGAACGCTATGGCCCGCGGGCTGGCGGGGCGCCGCTCGCGCGTGCTGGGTGTGGTCAGCTTCGACACGATCCTCTACGGCCCGGCCGCCACGCTGCTGGGAATCGAACAGGCGGCCCGCGCTGCCGGATACGGCGTCAGCGTGGCGACCTTGGAGCGCATCGACCATGACGGTGTGGTCTCGGCGCTGGGTGCGCTGGCCGACCAGTCGGTGGCCGGGGTCGTGGTGATCGCGCCTCAGGCGGCGGCCGCGGCGGCGCTGCGGACAATGCCCAAGAGCACGGCGGCGGTGGCGGTCGAAGCCGACGCGAACGGCGAGATTCCGGCGATCTCCGTCGACCAGGTGTCCGGTGCACGAATGGCCGTCGAGCACCTGCTCAGCCTCGGTCATCGGAAGGTGTGGCACGTGTCCGGCCCCCGGGACTGGTTGGAGGCCCAGGGCCGGATCGAGGGATGGCGGTCCACCCTCGGCGACGCCGGGTTGGCGGCGCCACGACCCATCGCGGGCGACTGGAGCGCGCGATCGGGTTACGCGGCCGGCTTGGAGCTGGCGTCCCGCGACGATGTCACGGCTGTGTTTGCCGGCAACGACCAGATGGCACTGGGCATGATGCGGGCGTTCCACGAACACGGCATCCGCGTTCCCGCGGACGTCAGCGTGGTCGGGTTCGACGACATCCCGGAAGCCGAGTTTCTCTCTCCGCCATTGACTACAATCAGGCAGGACTTCGATGAGGTCGGCCGCAGGTGCATCGCCGCGCTGCTGCGCGTCATCGACAACGGCCAGCCGGAGCGGTTGACGCACTCCGCGGTCGACCCGCTGGTGACACCGACCCTAGTGGTCCGGCAGAGCACCGCCCCGTTGCGGGGTGCGGCGGGGCCGGGTGGCATGACCCCCGGCCCCGCCCTCCGTGCTACGGGGTGATCCGGAAGGTGGCGTCCTGACGGTCGACGGCCGGTGACGATGCACTGAGCGGGTCGATCCTCAGCGCGTACCCGGCGTGTCGGAGGTAGTGGGTGGGGAAGTTGTAGGACCGCAAGGACGTCCAGCTCGCGTCCGCGAGCCCAGGCGTACGGATGAAGGTCGCGTCCGCGCGGAACGTGGCGGTGTTGTCGTTCGGGTCGAGCCGCAGCACGTAACCGCTGTGTCGCAGATACGAGCCCGGGACGTTCACGGACTGGAAGGAGACGCCCGTCGAGTCGGCCAGGCCGGGCACCATCCGCCAGAGCTGGTCCTGGTACGGGTCGAACGGGTAGGCGTCGAGCCGGGCGACCCGGTCGATGTGGCGAACGTACCGGTCCGGCAGGTTCGACGACTTCAGCCGGACCCAGTTCGGGGTTCCCCAGCGGTTGACCAGGCCGTTGTACTCCGCGTCGGTGATGCCCAGAATCGATCCGTGCTTCGCGTTGAGCGGCGGCGTGTAGTCGCGCTGGTTCAGCACGGTCCACGCGTTGGCGCCGACGTTGCTCGTCGACCACGCGTAGTAGTCCGCGTTGACCGGGCTGAACGAGTCGCCCCAGAGCCACCATCCGTTGTCGTCGTTGCGTTTGAGCAGCAACGGCGCCTCCATCGCGTTTCCCTGCCGAAGGCCGCTGGTGTAGGTGGTGAAGCTGTTCGGAGCGCCGGTGGACGAGCGCGCACCGTAGAGGTTCCCGTTCGCGAGGTTCTTGTAGTAGAGATACGTGGTCGCACCGTCGACGACGATGTCTCCGTCGAGCACCGGGAACCCGGGACTGAAGTAGACCTGCGGAGCGCTCACGGTGCGGAAGTCGCTCGTGTAGTTGACGAGGAAGACGTCCTGGCCACCGTTGTTGTTCGAGTAGACGATCCCGTACTGCCCCCGCGCGGCGTCCCAGAAGACGGTCGGCGCCCAGGTGTGCGTGTTGTACGTGTGCATCCGCAGCCGGCGGTAACCGGTGAAGCTGGTCAGATTCGTCGAATCCCAGACGTGTAGGTACTGACTGTTCTGACCAAAGTTCGTGCCGCGCAGGTCCGTGGCCACGACGACGAAGGTGCCGTCCTGCTTACGGAAGACGAACGGGTCGCGCAGTCCCAGGGTGCCGGCCGTCGGGGTGACGACCGGGTTGTTCTGGTTCAGCGGAGTCCAGTTGAGGCCGTCACGGCTGACCGCGACGTGCAGCCCGTAGTCGGCACCCACGAACTGCGGCGTCTCGGTGAAGTACGTCATCACGTAGGCGGTGTAGACCGGTGCCGCGAACGCGTTGGTAGGACTGATCGCCAGCCCGGATGCGGTGAGCGCGGTCGAGGCGGCCACGCCGAACGTGAAGGATCGCCGGGAGATGGTCACGAGAGGCCTTTCTGCTGGGAGAGGCGATGGGACGGGCAGGTCCTGACAGGACTGCGACCACTCGAGTGGAATCGACTGGTGCAGATGTATGTGATCGCTAACATAGCGACCACTCAATCGGCACGCAAGAGGTCTGCCGGGCAGCTGGCAACAGCCGCGAAATCTTGGCGTGATCCCCGGGAGGCGAATAGGGCGGTGTGGGCCGAAGTCAACCAGGTGCCGGGCGGGTCGCGGCGCCGTTACGTAGCTGTTGCCATCGAGTATCTTGACGGAATCGATGTGAGCGCTAACACTATGGACACCAACCGCCCGGGAGGTGAGCACTATGGTCAACTTCGGCGCACCGGCTGACCAGTACGTGGTCGGCGTCGACTACGGCACGCTCTCGGGTCGGGCTGTGGTGGTGCGGCTCCGCGACGGGGCCGAGGTCGGCACGGCGGTGCACGTCTACCGGCGCGGGGTCATCGAGACATCGTTGCCTGAGACCGGGGCTCCCCTTGACCCCGATTGGGCGTTACAGGATCCGCAGGACTACCGCGACGTCCTGGCCCACGCCGTCCCCGATGCTGTCCGCGAGTCCGGTGTGGACCCGTTGAAGATCATCGGCATCGCGACGGACTTCACCGCCTGCACGGTCCTTCCTACCCTCGCCGACGGGACACCATTGTGTGAGGTGCCGGAACTTCGTGCCCGACCGCACGCGTGGGTGAAGCTCTGGAAGCACCACGCCGCCCAGCCGCACGCCGACCGCATCAACGCGCTCGCGCACCAGCGTGCGGAATCGTGGATCGGTCGGTACGGGGGCAAGATCTCCGCTGAATGGCAGTTCGCCAAGGGTCTTCAGCTGCTCGAGGAAGATCCGGAGACCTACCAGCGGGCGCAACGGTTCATCGAGGCCGCTGACTGGATCGTCTGGGAACTCTGCGGTGCCGAGACGCGCAACATCTGCACCGCGGGCTACAAGGGAATCCACCAGGACGGCCGTTATCCCAGCAAGGAGTTTCTCGCCGCGCTGCACCCCGGGTTCGTCGACTTCGTGACCAAGCTTGACGGTCCGCTGTCGCCGATGGGGCAACGGGCCGGCGGCCTCACCGCGCGAGCGGCCGGGTGGACCGGGCTCCCGGAAGGCATCGCCGTGGCGGTCGGCAACGTCGACGCCCACGTCACTGCCGCAGCGGCGAAGGCTCTGGAGCCCGGTCGACTGGTGGCGATCATGGGCACGTCGACGTGCCACGTGCTCAACGGAGCGGACCTCGTCGAGGTGCCTGGCATGTGCGGCGTGGTCGATGGCGGCATCAGTCCCGGAGCCTGGGGTTTCGAGGCCGGGCAGAGCGGTGTGGGCGACATCTTCGGCTGGTTCGTGGAGCAGTCGGCCCCGGCCGGCGTCGCGTCGCACACCCAGCTCTCCCAGCTCGCCGCGGTGCAGCAGGTCGGCGCGCACGGCCTGATCGCGCTCGACTGGTGGAACGGCAACCGGTCACTGCTGGTCAACCACGACCTCAGCGGCCTGATCATCGGCCTGACATTGGCCACCCGACCGGAGGACGTCTACCGAGCGCTGCTCGAGTCGACTGCCTACGGGACCCGCATGATCATCGAGGCGTTCGAAGCCGCCGGCGTCCCGGTGAACGAGATCGTCGTCGCCGGCGGATTGGCCGCCAACGACCTGCTCATGCGGATCTACGCCGACGTCACCAACCGGCCGCTGAGCATCATCGGCTCGGCACAGGGTCCAGCCCTCGGTTCGGCGATCCACGCGGCCGTCGCGGCCGGCGCCTATCCCGACGTCTACGCGGCGGCGGCGGTGATGGGCCGCGTCGACCGTGACGTCTATCGACCCGACCCGGATCGAGTGAGCTCCTACGACGCGCTCTACGCGGAGTACCGCTCGCTGCACGACCATTTTGGACGCGGCGGCGACGACGTGATGTCCCGCCTACGCGCGATCCGCAACGCTGCCGGACGTGCGAACCTCAACGCGACGCCACCCTCTACAGCCGACCGTTCGGTGCCTCCGTCGAGCACCTGAGCCGCCACTTGCCCAGCGTGGTCAAAGCCACTGGCCGCACGCTGTTGATAGCTCTGACCGCGGTCGTATGACCGCGACCGCACCTCGCTCCACCAGTGCAAGCCGCCCGGCTAACTCCGGCCCGCGGAACGAACCCCTGCACATTCGAGGAGATTCCATGAAAAGTACGAGAAAGTTCGGCCCCGTCGTAGCGGCCCTCGCCGCTGTCCTGCTGACGGGCGGCCTGGCCGCCTGCGGCAACAGTGACACGGGCGGCGGCAGCGGAACCGCTGACGATGGCAAGATCGTCCTCGGTTTCTCGCAGGTCGGCGCGGAGAGCGGCTGGCGCACGGCAAACACCACGTCCGTCAAGGACGCCGCTGCCGAGGCGGGCATCGAGCTGAAGTTCGACGACGCCCAGCAGAAGCAGGAAAACCAGATCAAGGCCATCCGCAACTACATCCAGCAGAAGGTCGACGTCATCGCCTTCTCGCCGGTGGTCGAGTCCGGCTGGGACACCGTCCTCAAGGAGGCCAAGGACGCGGGCATTCCCGTGATCCTCACCGACCGCGCCGTCGACTCGGCCGACAAGTCTCTTTACAAGACCTTCCTGGGCTCGGACTTCGTCAAGGAGGGCAAGCTTTCCGGCGAGTGGCTCGTCGAGAACAAGAAGTCGGCGACCGCCGAAGTCAACATCGTCGAACTCCAGGGCACTACCGGATCGGCGCCGGCAAACGACCGGAAGAAGGGCTTCGCTGAGGCCATCGCGGCGAACCCCAAGCTCAAGATCATCGCCTCCCAGTCGGGTGACTTCACCCGTGCCGGCGGCAAGCAGGTCATGGAGCAGTTCCTCAACTCCAACCCCAAGATCGACGTGCTATTCGCGCACAACGACGACATGGGGCTTGGTGCTCTCGAAGCCATCACCGCCGCGGGCAAGGTGCCCGGCAAGGACATCACGATCATCACGATCGACGCGGTCAAGGACGGCATGAAGGCGCTGGCCGATGGCAAGTTCAACTTCATCGCCGAGTGCAGCCCGCTGCTCGGGCCTCAGCTGATGGATCTGGCGAAGAAGGTGCACGCCGGCGAGGAAGTTCCTGCTCGTATCGAGACCGAGGAAACTACGTTCACGCAGGAACAGGCTAAGGAAGCTCTGCCGACCCGTAAGTACTGACCGAACCGGTGAAGGCCGCCCGTCCGCGGGCGGCCTTCCCACCGTGCCCGTAGTCAAAGGCCGCGGCACGGACGATCTGAGTGAAGAGGTCTGGTGGGATGACGGAACGCCATCCGGTCCTGACAATGACCGGAATCAGCAAGGCCTTCCCGGGCGTGCGGGCGCTGCACGACGTGGACTTTCGGCTTTTCCCGGGCGAGGTCCATGCGCTGATGGGCGAGAACGGCGCCGGCAAGTCCACATTGATCAAGGTGCTCACCGGCGTCTATGGCATCGACAGTGGCACGATCATCCTCTCCGGTGAGCCGGTGTCCTTCCGCGGCCCGATGCAAGCCTCGGCGGGCGGTGTGAGCACCGTCTACCAGGAGGTCAATCTCTGCGCCAACCTTTCGGTGGCGGAGAACATCTTCATCGGACGGGAGCCCCGCCGATTCGGCGCCGTGTGGTGGGGCGAGATGCGGCGCCGGGCCCGCGCGTTGCTCACCCGCCTGGACCTCGACATCGACGTCAATGCACCCCTGGCGTCCTACTCCCTGGCGGTCCAGCAGATGGTCGCGATCGCCCGGGCGATTGACGTCCAGGCGCGGGTGCTCGTCCTGGACGAGCCGACATCCAGCCTCGACACCGGCGAGGTCGCGCAGCTCTTTCGCATTATGCGTCAGCTTCGTGACGAGGGGATCGCGATCCTCTTCGTGACCCATTTCCTCGACCAGGTCTACGGCATCGCCGATCGGATCACCGTCCTGCGCAACGGCTCGCTGGTCGGCGAATACACCACGGCCGAGCTGTCGCAACTGGGTCTGGTCGAGAAGATGATCGGCAAGGAGCTCGACGTCCTCGAACGGCTCGATGAGCAGCCCAAGCGCGAGCTGGCCGTGCTCGAGCGCGGCACCCCGTTCCTCGACGCCCGCGAACTAAGTCGCAAGGGCTCGGTGGCGCCGTTCAGCCTGACCATCCACGCGGGTGAGGTCGTCGGGCTGGCCGGCCTGCTGGGCTCGGGGCGCACCGAGGTGGCCCGGCTGCTGTTCGGTGCCGATCGGGCGGACCACGGCGACCTGTCGGTCGACGGTCGCGGCACGACACTGCGCAACCCGGTTGGCGCAATCGCCCAGGGCATCGGATTCTGCTCCGAGAACCGTCGCTTGGAGGGGATCGTCGGCGAGCTCACGGTGCGGGAGAACATCATCCTCGCGCTCCAGGCGGCCCGCGGCTGGCTGCGCCCGGTGGCCAGGCGCCGCCAGGACGAGCTCGTCGACAAATATGTCAAGGCGCTCAGCATCCGTCCCGCGAACCCGGAGATCCCGGTGGCGAACCTGTCCGGCGGCAACCAGCAGAAGGTGCTGCTGGCCCGCTGGCTGATCACCGAGCCCCGGCTGCTGATCCTCGACGAGCCGACCCGCGGCATCGATGTCGGCGCCAAGGCCGAGATCCAGAAGCTCGTAGTCGAGCTCTCCGACGGCGGCATGGCGGTGCTGTTCATCTCCGCAGAGCTCGAGGAGGTGCTGCGCCTCAGCCACAAGGTCGCGGTGATGCGCGACCGCACTCTGGTCAGTGAGCTGACCAACGACGAGTCGGTCGACTCCGACCGGATCATGCAGACGATCGCGAGCGGAGCGGGCGAAGAGAGAGCGACGACATGAGCGAATGGAAGTCCCGTTTTCGGGCGCTGGCCGGCCACCGGCTGTTCTGGCCGGTCGTGGTGCTCGCGGTGATGCTCCTCGCGAACACGGTCTACCGCCCTGGGTTCCTCGCGGTGCAGATGCGCGACGGACACCTCTACGGCAGCCTGGTCGACATCCTGCGCCTCAGCGCGCCGCTGATCCTGGTGGCGCTCGGCATGACACTGGTGATCTCGACCGGTGGCATCGACCTTTCGGTAGGCTCGGTCTGCGCGATCAGCGGTGCGGTCGCCTGCCTCTATATCAGCAAGCAGCCCGACCAGGACAGCCTCGGCGCGATGTTCACCGCCCTGGCGATGGCACTGGGGTTGGCGCTCGTGCTGGGCGCCTGGAACGGCGTGCTCGTCGCGGTCATCGGGATTCAGCCGATCATCGCCACGCTCATCCTGATGGTCGCCGGCCGGGGTCTGGCCCAACTGATCACCGAGGGTCAGATCATCACGATCAACGCTGACCCGTACCGCGCCATCGGTCTGGGTCATTTCCTGACCCTTCCGTTGGCCATCTTCATCGCGCTGGGCGCGGCTCTGCTGATCGCCGCCATCACCCGGCGGAGCGCGCTGGGCATGATCATCGAGTCGGTCGGCGGCAACGCGGAGGCCAGTCGGCTGGCCGGTATCCGCTCCGGCCGGATCACCTTCCTCGTCTACGTGGTGAGCGCGGCCTGCGCGGCCGTCGCGGGCTTCATGATCACGGCGAACGTGTCGAGTGCGGACGGCAACACGGCCGGGCTCTGGATCGAACTCGACGCGATCCTGGCCGTTGTCATCGGCGGCACGTCCCTGGCCGGTGGCAGGTTCTTCCTGAGCGGCACCATCCTGGGGGCGCTCATCATCCAAACCCTCACGACCTCGGTGTACGCCATGAGCATCTCTCCCCAGACGGCCCTGCTGTTCAAGGCGGTCGTCGTGATCGCCGTGTGCCTGATCAACGCGCCGGCGTTCCGCGCCAAACTCGTCCGGCGCAAGCCTGGCCTTCCGCCCGCCGATGTATCGGGCGACCAGCGGAAAGAGCGGGTCCCGGCATGACCGCCACCCAACTCACGATCGGCCGCGGCCCGGTGCGGCTGCCGCGGCGGCACATCCCGGTGCTGGCCACCCTCGCCCTGCTCCTGGTGATGTACGGGATCGGTGTCTCGCAGTACCAGGCATTCTCGAACATCCAAGTCGTCTTCAACGTCCTCATCGACAACAGCTTCCTGCTCGTCGTGGCCGTCGGTATGACCTTCGTGATCCTGACCGGCGGCATCGACCTGTCGGTGGGCTCGGTGGTCGCCATGACGGCCATGGTCTCGGCATCCCTGCTCGAGCGGGGTCTGCCCGCCGGCGCGGTGCTGCCCATCGCGCTGCTCATCGGCCCGATGCTCGGATTCCTGATGGGCTGCGTAATTCATTTCTTCGATATCCAACCGTTCATCGCGACCCTGGCCGGGATGTTCTTCGCCCGCGGGATGTGCACCTTCATCAGCGGCTCGTCAATCCCGATCAGCGACGGATTCTGGACCAGCATGTCGCAGACCCGGATCGGCGACCCGCGCGGCAACTTCGTCTCGATCAGCGTGGTCATCGCGTTCGTGGTGGTCGCCGTGGCTGCGTACACGCTGGCCTACACCAGGCTGGGGCGCAACGTCTACGCGATCGGCGGCAACCAGCAGTCGGCGCTGCTGATGGGGTTGCCAGTGGGCCGCACCAAGATCGCCGTCTACACGATCAGCGGTCTCTGCTCGGCCATCGGCGGGATCCTGCTCTCGTTCTACACGTTGTCCGGCGCTCCGCTGATCGCCGTCGGGATGGAACTCGACGTGATCGCAGCCGTCGTCATCGGCGGCACCGTGCTCACCGGCGGCTCCGGCTACGTATTCGGGACGGTGCTCGGCGTGCTGGTGTTGGGCGTCATCCAGACCCTGATCACCTTTGACGGCAGCCTCAACTCGTGGTGGACAAAGATCGTGATCGGCGGCCTGCTCTTCGCCTTCATCCTCCTGCAGCGCCTCATCGGCATCCGCTACAAGTGATCCACCGACCCTGGAGGGCGACCACATGGCAGCGCACCAGCAACGCGAGGTTTGGTTTCTCACCGGAAGCCAGGCCATGTACGGCGAAGAGACCCTCCGCCAGGTGGCGAGCCAGTCACGGGAGATCGCGGAGCGGCTCGACGCCGCCGGGATCCTGCCCGTGCGGGTGGTGTGGAAGCCGGTCCTGACGACCAGCGCGGAAATCTTGCAGGTCTGTCGCGAGGCCGCGGTCAGCGGGGCGATCGGGGTCATCGCCTGGATGCACACGTTCTCACCCGCCAAGATGTGGATCAGTGGGCTTGAGGCACTGCGGACTCCGCTGCTGCACCTGCACACGCAGGCCAACGTGGCGTTGCCCTGGCACGAGATCGACATGGACTTCATGAATCTCAACCAGGCCGCGCACGGCGACCGGGAGTTCGGCTTCATTCAGACCCGGCTCGGCGTAGCGCGCAAGACGGTGGCCGGGCACGTGACTGATCCACGTGTGGTCTCCCGGGTCGGCGCCTGGGCGCGCGCCGCCGTGGGGCTCTCCGAGATGCGGTCGTTGCGGGTGGCCCGGTTCGGTGACAACATGCGCGATGTCGCAGTGACCGAAGGGGACAAGGTCGAAGCGGAGCTGCGCTTCGGCGTCTCGGTCAACACCTACGGCGTCAACGATCTCGTCGCTGCGGTCGACGAGGTGCCGGACGCACGGGTCAACGAGCTGGTGAAGGAGTACGAGGACACGTATCGGATCGTGGCCGACCTACGGGCGGGCGGCGGTCGGCACGAGTCGCTGCGGTACGCGGCCCGGGTCGAGGCCGGCCTGCGCGCTTTCCTCGAGGCCGGCGAATTCCGGGCATTCACCACGAACTTCGAGGACCTCGGCGGCCTCCGACAGCTCCCTGGCATCGCCGTGCAGCGCCTGATGGCTGACGGTTACGGCTTTGGCGGCGAGGGCGACTGGAAGACCTCGGTGCTCGTGCGGACGCTCAAGGCGATGTCGGCGGGCTCGAACCGCGGGACCTCGTTCATGGAGGACTACACGTACGACCTCGTGCCGGGCCAGGAAGTCGTGCTCGGTGCCCACATGCTGGAGGTCTGTCCGAGCATCGCCGCCGGTGTGCCGTCCGTCGAGATCCACCCGCTCGGCATAGGTGGGCGCGAGGACCCGGTGCGGATGGTGTTCGACGCGGCGCCGGGGCCTGCTGTCGTGCTCGGTCTGACCGACATGGGTGAGCGCTTTCGACTCGTCGCGAACGAGGTCGATGTCGTGGCCCCGCCTCAGCCGCTGCCACGGCTTCCTGTCGCGCGGGCCGTGTGGCAACCGCGTCCGCACCTGACCGCGTCGGCCGAGGCGTGGATCACCGCCGGTGCCCCGCACCATACGGTGCTCTCGCAGGCCGTCGGTGTCGAGGAGCTTCGTGACCTGGCCGAAATGAGCCGCACGGAGCTGCTGGTCATCGACGCGCACACCGAGCCGGGCCGGTTCGCCGATCAGCTCCGCTGGAACCAGGCCTATTACCGCCTCGCCCGCGGCTTCTAGATCCTCGTTCGGCATCGCGACGACCAGCCCCGGCCCTTGGCCCGCCGGTCGTCGCGATCCCTTCCTGACGGGCTCGCGTCCTGATTGGACAGGCGACGACTCGGCCTATGTTACGTCTTGACTGCCGTCCTGTTATCGTTCACAGTCAATACTGAAGATGGACGATGTCCGCCGAGTCGGGCCGGCGTTCTCCCTCTTCTTCCGGGCGGCTATCGGCAACTCCATTGGGGCGCGGAGGTGGCCTGATAACGCTAACAGGTTGCGGCGGGGGCTGATGGTGGCAGCTGTCCACGCGCGCCAACTGTCCAACATGGCCGCACGATCCGTGCGAGGGAGCGTCATGTCTATGCGGGTAACGGTTCCTGAGGCAGTGCCGCGCAGGCGCGGCTGGTGGGCGCGGGCCGGCGCCGCCGCGGTCGCGGTGCTGGTGGGCGGTGCGCTGGCGCTGGTGGGTTCGGCGCCAGCTGCCGCGGCGACGGTGGACACCAACGCCTGGTACGTGCTCGTCAACCGCAACAGCGGCAAAGCGCTGGACGTCTACAACCTGGCCACCAATGACGGCGCCCGCATCACCCAATGGACCCGAAACGACGGCAACTGGCAACAGTGGCAGTTCGTCGACTCCGGCAGTGGCTACTACCGCCTCAAATCACGCCACTCCGGCAAGGTCCTTGATGTCTCCGGCTCCTCCACGGCCGACGGAGCCGCGATCGTCCAGTACACCGACAACAACGCCACCAACCAACAGTTCCGACTCGCCGACTCCACCGGCGGCTACGTGCGACTGCTCAACCGCAACAGCAACAAGGCCCTCGAAGTCCAGAACTCCTCGACCACCGACGGCGCCAACGTCGTGCAATACACCGACTGGGGCGGCAACAACCAACAGTGGCAACTCGTCCAGATCGGCACCACTCCCGGAAACCCGGGTGGCTCGACCTTCACCAACCCGGTGGTCTGGCAGGATTTCGCTGACGTCGACATCATTCGGGTCGGCGACGTCTACTACATGTCGGCGTCCACAATGCACTACTCACCCGGTGCGCCCGTCCTGCGCTCGTACGACCTGGTCAACTGGGAGTTCGCCGGCCATTCGGTGCCCAGACTCGACTTCGGTGCCAAGTACGACCTCGGCGGCGGTGGGCGGGCCTACGTCGACGGGATCTGGGCGTCCACGCTGAACTACCGCGCCAGCAACCGGACCTTCTACTGGGCCGGATGCATCGACTTCGCGCAGACGCACATTTACACCGCGACGGCCGTCGACGGTGCCTGGAACCGGCACACGACGATCAACAACTGCTACTACGACGCCGGCATGTTGATCGACGACAACGACACGATGTACGTCGCCTACGGGAACTCGACAATCAGCGTGGCGCAGCTTTCAGCCGACGGGCGCAGCCAGATCCGTTCCCAGCAGGTCTTCAGCACCCCTTCGAGCGTCGGCACGCTGGAAGGCGCGCGGTTCTACAAGCGCAACGGCAGCTACTACATCTGGCTGACCCGCCCGGCCAACGGCCAGTACGTGTTGAAGTCCACCAACGGACCCTTCGGACCGTACGAACTGCGTCAGGTGCTGCTCAACATGCCCGGCCCGATCTCCGGCGGGGGAGTGCCCCACCAGGGCGGGCTCGTGCAGACCCAGAACGGCGCCTGGTACTACATGAGCTTCGTCGACGCGTACCCCGGTGGCCGGGTTCCCGCGCTGGCTCCGATCACCTGGACCGCGGACGGCTGGCCGGTGATTACGACGGTGAACGGCGGGTGGGGAGCTTCGTATCCGAAGCCGAACCTCCCGGCGCCGCCGCGTGCGGTCAAGCCGCTCACCGGAGCCGACAGCTTCGCCGGCACGACGCTGGGCCCGCAGTGGGAGTGGAACCACAATCCGGACAACTCGCGGTGGTCTGTCAACAACGGGTTGCGTCTACAGGCGGCCACCGTCACGAACGACCTCTACAGCGCACGCAACACCCTCACGCATCGGATCCAGGGGCCGACGTCGACGGCCACGATCGAGCTCGACTACTCGACGATGCGGGACGGAGACCGCACCGGTCTGGCGATGTTGCGCCAATCGTCGGCGTGGATCGGCGTCCGCCGGGACAACGGCACCACCCGCGTAGTGATGACCAACGGTCTGAGTATGGACAGTAGTTGGAACACGACCGGCACTGGTTCCGAGATCGCCGGCGCCGGCGTGTCCGGCGGACGGATCTGGCTGCGGGCCAACGCCGACATCAGGCCCGGCAGTGGTCGCCAGGCGCGGTTCTCCTACAGCACCGACGGGGTTACCTTCACTTCGCTGGGCAACGCCCTGACTCTCAACAACACCTGGCAGTTCTTCATGGGTTACCGCTTCGGCATCTTCAACTATGCCACCCAGGCCCTGGGCGGCAGCGTCACCGTGCGGCGGTTCGACCTCAGCACGCCCTGACCGACCGCGTCCCATCCAACGAGCGCCGGTCCCGCCGTCGAGGCGGGGCCGGCCGCCACGTCACCAGCAGGAGTTGCCCGCTGACGTAGACTGCGATCAGCGTCTTTACCCCGGTCCGCCGGTGTGGGGCGCGTTGACTGATGTCGGGGGGATGGGATGACCACGCGCGCTCCCGCGATGACGGACGTCGCACGGCTGGCCGGCGTCTCGCACCAAACAGTTTCACGTGTGCTCAACGGGCATCCGTACGTCAGCGACCACACCCGTCTGCGAGTCCAGGCCGCGATCACCGAGCTCGGCTACCGACCCAATGGCGCTGCTCGCGCTCTCGTGACAGGCCAATCGAGGGTGATCGGGGTCGTCGCTCAGAACACCACGCTCTACGGACCGGCTTCGCTGTTGGCCGCCCTCGAACAGGCGGCCGCGGAGGCCGGCTTCGTTGTCACGATTGGCAGCGTTGGGGACCTCGATGATCAGTCCATCGCCGCGGCGGTCGAGCGTCACCTAGCGCACCGGGTGGCCGGAATCATCGCGATCGCACCCGTCGAGTCTGCCGGGGATGCTCTCGAGCGTCTGCCCAGGAGCATTCCCCTGGTCACTGTCGACGGTGACCCGCACCGGTCGCTGCCGCTCGTCACGGTCGACCAGGTTGCCGGCGCGCGGGAAGCCACCCAACATTTGCTCGACCTGGGGCACCGCACGGTATGGCACGTGACCGGCCCGCCCAACTGGATCGACAGCGCGGGCCGGATAGAGGGCTGGCGGGAGACCCTGCTTGCCGCCGGCGCGCAGGTACCTCCGCTCATCCCGGCTGACTGGTCGGCCTCTGCGGGCTTCCAGGCCGGGCAGATGCTCGCGAGGATGCCCGAGGTCACCGCGGTGTTCGCGGCGAACGACCACCTCGCCCTCGGGGTCCTGCGGGCACTGCACGAACACGGCCGTCGCGTGCCGCAGGACATCAGCGTCGTCGGGTTCGACGACGTGCCGGAGGCCGGTTTCTTCATTCCGCCGTTGACGACAGTCAGACCGGACTTTAAGGCAGTCGCGCGGATGAGCCTCGACCTGTTACTGAGCCAGATCGCCGATTCGGGCGACCACCGCGATGGTCTCCGGCAGACGATCGCCCCGACGCTGATAGTCCGCAACAGCGCGAGCGCACCGTCCATTTGAGTTACGCACGCCCCCGTTACGAACCCGTGACGCCGGGATTTCCTGGCTGGTGTTGACGCCCATCGTGTTAGCGCTAACACTGACGCGCGAAGGTTTCGAGAGGAGGGGCGTATGAGCAAGAAGTATCTCGCTGCGGTCGCCGGCGTCGCGCTGGCGATCACCCTCACCGCATGTGGCGGTGAGGGCGCCGGCAGTGGCACCGACA
>NZ_BONE01000100.1 GCF_016862555.1 Asanoa siamensis
CCCAAGACCACGACCCGCAAGACGACCCAACGACCCAAGACCACGACCCGCGAGGCGACGCAGCGGCCGAAGACCGGGACGTTCAGCGCGTTGCTGCTACCGAAAACCAGCAGGTGGACTCCACGGCGGGCGAAGGCCGGCACGCGGGTGGCAGGCCAGGGAGCACAAGATCTGGCCCGCGAGGCGGTTGGCGAGGAAAGTGAACAGGTGCCACGCAGATCCACCGCGTGACGCCGGGGGGTCCGCGGCGGCCGGTAGCCGAAGGCGGTGCGCTTCTGTCGGATGGCGGGCGCTGTCGGCACGGACCGCGGCCGGGAACTCACCGCAGCGCAGCGCAGCGCAGGGTCAGCGCTTGCGAAGCGTCAGCACCTCGGCTCGGCTGGCAGGAGGGGCGCCCAGCCGCACGCCGGCGCGGCCGGCGTTCATGCGGACGGGCCTGCGGCCTCGTGTGTGTCAGCTGGTGGGTCCTGAATAGTCATGCGGGCGTGGACCTTGGCCGCCGTTGTTTCCAGGGTGGCTCGGGCGTCCAAGCCCAGGCTTTCGATCGCTACCAGGGCCGTGATGACCACGTCCGCCAGCTCCGCCGCTACGTCGGACTTTGTGTGTGTTGTGCCTTTGCGGGGGTTCTGGCCGCGGACGCCGATCCAGGCGCTGGCTACTTCGCCAGCCTCCTCCGTCACCTTCAGGATTCGGTAGCTCAGCTCAGACTCGTCGCGGCCGTTGGCCGCGTCCAGCCATTGTGTCGCCGCCGGGATGAGCGCCCAGATCGTGTCCGTCACGTCGTCAGTGTCGCGCATCGGTGGTTGCCCATCGGGCAAAGGTTCCCGAAGCGGCGCCGTCCGTCAGACCCGCCGGTAGCGTCGCCCGAAAGCGGCCCGACGGCACTTCGAGGAGTCCGCCATGTCTTCAGCGACCACCGCCCGCTCGACCGAGGTTACCGTCGAGTTGCACGTCAACGGGCGGGTCTATCCCGCGCGGCTCGACAGCACCACCACCCTGCTCGACGCCCTGCGCGACGATCTGCACCTGACCGGCACCAAGAAAGGATGTGATCAGGGCGCCTGCGGCGCGTGCACCGTACTGCGCGACGGCAAGCGGATCGTGTCCTGCCTGACGCTGGCCGCGCAGTGTGACGGCAGCGAGATCACCACCATCGAGGGGCTGGCCGAGGACGGCGTACCGCATCCGGTGCAGGACGCCTTCGTCAAGCACGACGCCATGCAGTGCGGCTACTGCACCGCCGGCCAGGTGATGTCGGCCGTCTCCCTGCTCGGCGAGGACGAGGACCGCCGCGCGACCGACGACGACATCCGCGAGTTCATGAGCGGCAACCTGTGCCGCTGCGCGGCGTACCCGAACATCGTCGCCGCCATCCGGGAGGTGGCCGGCGAATGAGCGACATCGAGTACGTCCGCCCGACCGACACAAGCAGCGCCGTCACCCTCGTCGCCGAGGACCCGGACGCCGCCTTCCTCGCCGGTGGCACCACGGAGCTGGACCTGGCGCTCAAGGACCGGGTCATCCGTCCCAGCCGGTTCGTCGACATCGGACGGTTGCCGTTGCGCGGCGTCACGCGCGAAGGTGACCGGCTGCGGGTGGCCGCACTGACCACGATGGAGGAGCTCGCCGCCGACCCCACCGTGCGGTCCAGGCTGCCGTTCGTCCGCGAGGCCCTGCTGCTCGGCGCCTCGACCCAGCTGCGCAACATGGCCACGATCGGCGGCAACCTGTTGCAGCGCACCCGCTGCCGCTACTTCCGCGACCCGGCCGTGCACGCCTGCAACAAGCGCGAGCCCGGCTCCGGCTGCGCCGCGATCGAGGGTGTCGCCCGGATGCACGCGATCCTCGGCGCCGGGCCCTCCTGCATCGCGCTGCACGCCTCGGACCTGTGCGTCCCGCTGGTCGCCATGGACGCCGAGGTCGAGCTGCTCGACGCCGACGGCACGCGGCGGGTTCCGCTGACGGAGTTCTACCGCACGCCCGGCGACCGGCCCGACGTCGAGAACGTGCTGCGGCACGGCGAGCTGGTCACCCACGTCGTGGTGCCGCTCCTGCCGGCCGGCACCCGGTCGGGTTACATCAAGGTGCGCGACCGCCAGTCGTACGAGTTCGCGACCACCTCGGCCGCCGCCGCCGTCCAGGTCGAGGACGGCACGATCACCGCCGCCAGGATCGGGCTCGGCGGTGTCGGCACAGTCCCGTGGCGCGCCTGGGAGGCCGAGCGGGTCCTGGTCGGCGCCCCGGCTAACGAGCGGACCTACCGCGCCGCCGCGGAGGCGGCCATCCGCGACCCGTTCACGGTGCCCGGCACCGCGTTCAAGGTCGAACTGGCGAAGCGCACCATCGTACGGATCCTGCGGACGGTGACGGCATGACGGCCACGCTGAACAAGGAAAACATCATCGGTCAGCCCATCGACCGGGTCGACGCGCGGCGAAAGGTCTCGGGGGCGGCGCCGTACCCCTCCGATTTCGACCTGCCCGGCCAGGTGTACGCGGCGCTGATCTCGTCGACCGTCGCGGCGGGGCGGATCACCCGGATCGACCGGTCGGCCGCGGAGGCCGCGCCGGGCGTGCTCGCGGTGCTCACCTACGACAACGCGCCGACACTGGCCGATCCGCCGACCAACGCGCTCGGCTCCACGATGCGGCGACCGCTCAAGGACGACCGGATCCTCCACTACGGCCAGCACATCGGCATCGTGGTGGCGACGACCCGGGCGCAGGCGCTGGCCGCCGCCGAGCTCGTCGAGGTCGACTACGCGGTCGAGGAACCCGTGCTCGACATGGACGACCCGAGGGCGCGGGTCGAGGACAACCCGTTCGGCATGGAGACCAGCCGCGGCGACGTGGTGGCCGCGCTCGCCGACGCCGACGTCACCGTGGACTCGACCTACACGATCGGCGCCGAGACCAACAGCCCGCTGGGCCTGTTCACCACCGTGGCCAGTTGGCAGGGCGGGCGGCTCGTGGTGCACGACACCACCCAGGCGCCGTCGTTCATGCGCAAGGCGCTCGCGGTCATGTTCGGCGTGCCCGAGGAGAGCGTCCGCCTGCTGATCCCGTTCCTCGGCGGTGGCTTCGGCGCGGGTCTGCGGCTGTGGAGCCACACCGTGCTGACGGCGTTGGCCGCCCGGGTGCTGGACCGCCCGGTCAAGCTCGTGCTCAGCCGGCCCCAGATGTTCACCTCGGTCGGGCACCGGGCCGCCAGCCGCCAGCGCATCCGGTTGGGCGCCCGCTCCGACGGTCGCCTGGTCGCGATCGACCACGACGCCCTGGCCGCGAACGGCATCGGGGACAATCTGCCGTCGCCGATCGTCGCCGGCACACCGTCGGCGTACGCGTGCGACAACCTCGCCACCCACGAGCGCCGGGTCCACCTGAACATCCCGTACACCGGCTTCATGCGGGCGCCCGGTGCCATCGAGGAGCATTTCGCGCTGGAGTCGGCCCTCGACGAGCTGGCGGGCCGCCTCGGGGTGGACCCGGTCGACGTGCGGTTGCGCAACTACGCCGACGTGCACCCGGAGTCCGGCAAGCCGTGGTCCAGCAAGGCACTGCGCGAGTGCATCGAGGTGGGGGCCGAGCAGTTCGGCTGGTCGAGCCGGGACCCGGCGCCGCGGTCGACGCATGACGGCGACTGGCTCGTCGGCCAGGGCATGGCCGCGGCGACCTTCGAGTTCTACGCCCTGGACTGCGACGTGCGGCTGACTATCGACCGCGGTGGCAACGCGATCCTGCGCTCCGCGGCGACGGACATCGGCACCGGTACGTACACGATCACCGCTCAGCTCGTGGCCGAGCTGCTCGGGATCGAGGTCGAGCGGGTCCGGGTCGAGATCGGCGACACCGACCAGCCGCAGGCCCCCCAGTCGGGCGGCTCCGGGCTGGCCGGCGCGCTGGCCGCGGCGGTGCAGGACGCGGCGGGCGCGCTGACCGAGCGGCTCGCCCGCCTGGACGGTCGCCCCGGGGAGTCGTTCGCCTCCCTGCTCGACCGGCACGGCCTCGACGAGCTCTCGGCGAACGGGCACTCCGATCTGGCCGCCGCGGCCGAGGATTCCGACGTGGCGCCGGCCGGCGCGTTCGGGGCCGCGTACGTCGAGGTCGGTGTCGACGAGGATCTCGGGCTGGTCCGGGTCCGCCGGCTGGTCTCGGTGATCGACGGCGGCCGGGTCTTCAACCGGAAGACGGCGCGCAGCCAGGCGATCGGCGGTGCCGTGATGGGCATCGGTGCGGCGCTGCTGGAGGAGGCGGCGTACGACCCGAACGATGGCCGCGTCGCCAACGGCACGTTCGGCGACTACCTGGTGCCGGTCAACGCGGACGTGCCCGACATCGACGTCACGTTCGTCGGCGAGCCGGACACGTTCAACCCGACCGGCAGCAAGGGCCTCGGCGAGATCGGCATCGTGTGCATCCCGCCCGCGATCGGCAACGCGGTGTTCCACGCGACCGGGCGGCGCGTCCGGGACCTTCCGATCACTCTGGACAAAATGCTGTAAGGCTTGACGGGCACTATTCGCTCGATGAATAGTGTCCGTCATGTCGACCGCGCATGTGCTCCTCGGGCTGCTCGCCGGCGGTCCGCTGCACGGCTACGAGCTCAAGCGCGCCCACGACCAGCGGCTGCCGCAGGCCAAGCCCGTCGCGTTCGGGCAGGTCTACGCGACCCTGGGCCGGCTCCAGCGCGACGGCCTCGTGGTCACCGCGGGCCAGGCCCAGGAAGGTGGACCCGAGCGCACCGCCTTCCAGGTGACCGACGCCGGCCGGCAGCGGCTCGACGAGTGGCTCGCCGAGATCGAGCCGCCGGCGCCGTTCGTCAGCAGCACCCTGTTCGCCAAGGTGGCCGTCGCCGTGCTGGTCGACGGCGCGCAGCGGGCCCGCGACTACCTCGTCGCGCAGCGGGCCGCCCACATGGGCCGGCTGCGCGAGCTGACCGCGATCAAGACCGACCCGGCCAGCCCGCTCGGCGACGTGCTCGCCGCCGACTTCGCGATCCTCCATCTCGACGCCGATCTGCAGTGGGTGAGCAACACCCTGGAACGCGTCGCCGACCTGCATCGGGAGGTGCAGCCATGACGATCCTGCGTGCCCGCGGCGTGGTGAAGTCCTACGGACCGACGCCCGCGCTGCGCGGTGTCACCATCGACGTCGCCGAGGGCGAGATCCTCGCGGTCACCGGCCCCAGCGGCTGCGGCAAGTCGACGCTGCTGCACTGCCTGGCCGGCATCCTGCGGCCCGACGCCGGCGAGGTCAGCTACGGGGAGCACCGGCTCGACACGTGGTCGGAGCGGATGCGGGCCCGGCTGCGCCGCACGGAGTTCGGCGTGCTGTTCCAGTTCGGGCAGCTCGTCACCGAGCTCACGGCGGCCGAGAACGTCGCGCTGCCGCTGCTGCTCGCCGGCACGGGGCGGCGAGAGGCGCGGACGGCCGCGGTGGGATGGCTCGACCGGCTGGGTGTCGCCGACCTCGCCGACACCCGGCCGGGCGAGATGTCCGGCGGCCAGCAGCAGCGCTGCGCCGTGGCCCGGGCGCTGGTCACCGAGCCCCGGGTGCTGTTCGCCGACGAGCCGACCGGCGCGCTCGACTCGCGTACCAGTGAGCAGTTGCTCGGCGAGCTCGTCCGGGTCGCCCGCGACCAGCGCACCACGGTGCTGCTGGTCACCCACGACGTGCAGGTCGCCGCGTACGCGGACCGCGAGGTCGCCCTGCGCGACGGCGCTGTCGACGCGTCCGGGCTCGGCCTGACCGCGGTGCAGGGCAGGCACGGGCGATGAGGCCGACCACCGTGCTCCGCCTCGCCCTCGCGGGCACCCGCACGGACGGCCTGCGGGTGGCGCTCACGGCGTTCAGCGCGCTGCTGGCCACGCTGGCCATCCTCGCGGCGCTCACGGTCATCGCCATCCCCGAGCTGCCCTACCCCGACGCTCCGGGCCAGTTCCGGCACAACGAGCACTACGCCAACCCGCTGCTCGACGAGCCCGGCCTGCGCTTCGGCACCGCGTTGACGCTGCTGCTGCTCACGATCCCGGTCATCGCGCTGGCCGCCCAGTGCACCCGGCTCGGCGCACCGGCCCGCGACCGGCGGCTCGCCGGCTTCCGGCTGGCCGGGGCCACGCCGGGCCAGGCGACCCTGATCGCCGTCGCCGAGACCGGCCTGGCGGTCCTGCTGGGCGCGGCGGCCGGCACCGGCGTCTACTTCGGACTCCGGGTGCCGCTCGACCGCACGGACGCGAGCGGTCTGCGGGCCCTGCCGACGGACGTGCTGCCCCCGACACCGGCGATCGCCGGCGTGATCGCCGCCCTGCCCCTCGTCGCCGCCCTCGCCGCCGCGCTGCTGATGCGCCGGGTGGCGATCGGGCCGCTCGGCGTCGTCCGCACGGCGCGCCGCAAGCGCGGCCCGCTGCCCTGGCCCGGCGTCCTGATCGTGCTGGGCCTGATCAGCTTCAGCAGCCTGGTGCCGGTGATCAGGTGGTTCACCGAGCGCGAGTCCGAGCCTCCACTGTGGCTCCTCAACCTCCTCGGCATCGGCGGTGCGGTCATCGCGATGCTCGGCGTCGTCCTCGGCACCGGCTGGATCTCCCACGCCAGCGGCCGGATCCTGCACCGGTTCGAGCGGTTCCCCTCGGCGCTGCTCGCGGCCCGCCGCCTGACCAACGACCCCTGGCACGGCGCCCGCACCTTCGCGGCCCTGCTCGCCTGCGTGATCGTCGGCGGCGGTGCGGCCATGATGCGCGGCTACTTCGAGATCCAGCGCGAGCTCGAGCTGCGCTCGATGGAGAACGACGCGCCGCGATACGCGTACGAGGGCGACAACTTCTACCTGGAGTCGATGAACCTCGTCGACCTCGCGATCGTGGCCGCCGTGGTGATCGCCGCCGGCGGGCTGCTGGTCGCGGTCAGCGAGAGCATCGTGTCGCGCCGCCGGGCGTACGCGGCGCTGGTCGCCTCGGGTGTCCCCCGCGGCGTGCTGGCCCGCTCGGTGCTCTGGCAGGCGCTGGCCCCGACCGTGCCGTCCGTGCTGCTCGCGCTCGCCGTCGGCACCCAGCTGCTGTGGTCGTTCACCGGCACCGAGGTCAGCAACTACGGGCTGTCCGCACCGTTCACGGTGCCGTGGGACACGATCGCGTCGTACGGCGTGCTGGCCGTCGCGGCGGTCGCGGCGTCCGTCGGCATCAGCCTGCTGTTCCTGCGCGGCAGCACGGCGGTCGAGGAGCTGCGGGCCACCTGATTGACTGTCCTGATGCGACCGGCCGCCGACGAGGTGCTGCACTTCTCCCAGGATCCGACGATCACCCGCTTCGTGCCGCACGTGGCGGCGACGGCGAAGGAGACAGAGGCGTACGTCTGGGCGGTCGGCGCCGACCGGGCGCCCGACTACTGGTTCCCCCGCGACACCCCGCGCGCGATGGCCTGGGTGGTGCCCGGCACCACCGACGCCGACCGCGACCGGATCATCGGCGCGGGCGCGGGCCGGCGCGTGCACGCCGTGGAATACGGCGCCCTGGAAGCGATGCGCACGGTCGAGCTGTACGGCTACCGCCTCCCGGCGGCCCCGTTCCGGTCGATCGGGCACGCGCTCGTCGCGACCGAGCCCGTGGAGCCACTCGGCCCGGCGGAGCGGGTCGGCGACCTGTTCGCGCTGCACGAGGCGGCCGGCATCCAGCTCCGCGTGCTGCCCGACCTCTGGCCGTTCTGGGACGAGGTGGTCGGCAGCACGCTCGGCTACAGCGGCATCAGGCTGCGCTACGCGCGGCCCGCAGCTCCTCCAGGAGATAGAGCCAGATCTCGCTGATCGTCGGGAAGCTCGCGACCGCGTGTCGCAGCGCGCCGACCGGCACCCGACCGATCACCGCCACCGTCGCGGCGTGCAGGAGCTCGCTGACGCCGGGCCCGACGAACGTCGCGCCGACCAGCGTGTCGCCCGCGCGGTCGAGCACCAGCTTGGCCCGGCCGACGTAGTGCTCGCGGGCCAGCCGCGCCCCGTCGATGCCGGCGAAGTCGCGCTCCACCATTTCCACGGCGATGCCCCGGTCGCGGGCTTCCGCCTCGGTCAGCCCGACCGAGGCCACCTCGGGGTCGCAGAACACCACCTGCGGCGCGCCGTCCCGGTCGGCGAGGTCGGTGTAGGGGTTGTAGGGCCGGTCGTCGAGCGGCCGCCCGGCGGCCCGGGCCGCGATCACCTCGCCCGCGATACGGGCATGATATTTCCCCATATGGGTGAGCAGTGCCCGGCCGTTGAGGTCGCCCAGCACGTAGAGCCAGTCGGTCCCCGGCACCGTCATGTGGTCGTCGACCTCCACGAAACCCCGCGACGTCGTGGCCACGTCGACCGTGTCCAGCCCGATCTCCCGGCTGTTCGGCACCCGGCCGGTCGCGACCAGCACCTCGTCGGCGACGATCTGCTCCCCCTCGCCCACGGTCACCGTGACCGGGCCGCCGTGCCGGCGGCCGATCCCCCGGTCGTCGACCCGCTCGCGGGCGACCGCCGTCACCGGCGTCCCGGTGCGCACCACGATCCCGTCGGCCTCGAACGCCTCCCGCACGAGGTCGCCCGCGAACGGCTCCTTCATGGCCATCAGCCGCTCGCCCGGGAAAACCAGCGTCAGCTCCTCGACGCCGAGCCCGCGCAACCAGGTGGCCGCCTCGCAGGCCACGATGCCGCCGCCGATCACCACGACCCGGCGCGGCACCTCGTGCACGTTGGTCACGTCCCGCGACCGCCACGGCTTCGCGTCGGCGAGGCCGGCGATCGGCGGCATCGCGGAGTCGGTGCCGGGCGCGAGCACCACGGCGGCCCGGGCGGTGATCTCCCGGGTCCGCCCGTTGTCGCTGACCTCGACCGTGCGCGGCGCGGCCAGCCGGCCCCGGCCGCGGAGCACGTCGACGCCGTTGCTGAGCATCACGTCGACGGACTGCTTGTCGTCGTGGTGGTAGGTGATCTCGTCGCGCCGGGCCATGACCGCGTCGGCGTCGACCCGCCGGCCGTTGACGAGCTGGCGCATGCCCGGCAGGTCGACGGCGAGGTTGCGGGCCTGCACCGGCAGCAGCAGCGCCTTGCTCGGCATGCACGCCCAGTAGAGGCACTCGCCGCCGACGCGGTCCTGCTCGACGAGCGCGACGGAGAGCCCGGCCTGGCTGCTGTAGAGCGAGATCGTCTCGCCGGGCGGCGCACCGCCCACCACGATCACGTCCCATTCCGAACGGGCGGGATTGACGGATCCAGCCATCGCTGCCTCCTTGGTTCCCCCAGCGTCCAGCCAAGCACGACGCCCGGCGGCTACTGGCGGGTAACCAAAGACTGCGCGGTGCGCAGCGGCGGTCAGGCCGCGACCGGCACCGCGGCCGGAGCCACCTCGGGCTCGGCGATCCGGTGCGGGCGCACGACCAGCAGCAGCGCCAGGGTCGCGGCGACCATGCCGCCCGCGACCACGGTGGCCATCCCGAGGCCGTCGTTGCCGAGCACGCCGACCAGCGGCGCCGCGAGCGCGCCGGTGCCGAACTGCACGGCGCCCAGCAGCGCCGCCGCGGTGCCGGCGGCCTCGCCGTGCCGGGTCATCGCGACGGCCGACGCGTTCGGCATCGCCAGGCCGCCCGAGAAGAGCACCAGCCAGAGCGCCGCGAGCAGGGTGGCGAGCCCGCCGAAGCCTGTCGCGGCGAACACGACCAGCAGCGCTCCCGCGGCGGTGCCGCCGGTCAGCGCCGCGACCAGCACCCGTTGCGGGGTCCACCGGCGCAGCAGCCGGACGTTGAGCTGCGTGGCCGCGATCAGCCCGACCGCGCCGGCACCGAACGCGATGCCGAACTGCCGCTCGTCCAGGCCGTACTGGTCCTGGAAGACGAAGCTCGAGCCCGCCACGTAGGAGAACACCGCCGCCATCGCGAAGCCCGCGACCAGCACCATGCCGACGAAGACCCGGTCGCGCAGCAGCGCACCGTAGGTCCGGACCGTGTCGACCGCGCCCCCGCGCCGGCGCCGCGCCGGCGGCAGCGTCTCCCGCAGCGCGAACAGCGCCGTCAGCATCAGCGCCACGCCGAACAGGCCCAGCACCACGAAGACGCCGCGCCAACTGGTCGCCTCCAGCACCGCGCTGCCGACCGTCGGCGCGAGGATCGGCGCGAGCCCCATCACGAGCATCAGCCGCGAGAAGAGCCGGGCGAACGCCGTACCGCTGAACAGGTCCCGGACGACCGCCATCGCGACCACCGTGGCGGCCGCGACGCCGAGCCCCTGCACCACCCGCAGCGCGCCGAGCACGCCGATCGACGGGGCCACGACGCACAGCGCCGACGCCACCACGTGCAGCGCGAGGCCGGCGAGCAACGGCCGGCGGCGGCCGTAGGCGTCCGCGATCGGACCGATGACGAGTTGCCCGAGGGCCAGGCCGACGAGCGTGCCGGTCAGCGTGAGCTGCACGGCGGTCGACGTCGTCTCGAGATCGGCGGTGAGCGCCGGCAGCGCCGGCAGGTACATGTCGATGGTCAGCGGACCGACCGCGATCAGCGAGCCGAGGACGACGACGAGGCGCACGCGCTGGCGCAGCGACATGAGATCGCCGGGGAGGGCGGGGGGATCGATCACATCAGCCTGCAAATCCGCCGCCGCACGCACCATTCCCGCGGCCGGTGGTGTTTCAGCTCACAGGTCCCTTTCGACGGACAAGGCAAAGAAATCCATCGATTCCTTGTACGCGTCGCGGCGCGTCGCGACCATACGCGCGACCGTTCACCCACAAGGGAGCGACATGCGGATTCCCCGAATCATCCCGATCCTGCTCACCGCCGCCGTAACCGTGGCCATGACCGCCACCACAGGGGCGAGTCCGGCGGCGGCGGCCGTGCCCGGGCCGAACATCCCGCTGGCCAACGTGAAGGCGACCCTGACGCAGCTGCAGAGCATCGCGACCGCCAACGGCGGCAACCGGGCGCACGGACAGCCCGGCTACCTCGCGTCCGTCAACTACCTGCGCGGCCGGCTCGACGCCGCCGGCTACACCACGGCCGTGCAGTCGTTCAGCTACGGCGGCGCGACCGGCTACAACCTGATCGCCGACTGGCCGGGCGGCGACACCACCAATACCGTGATGGTCGGCGCGCACCTCGACAGCGTGGCCGCCGGCCCCGGCATCAACGACAACGGCTCGGGCTCGGCGGCGATCCTGGAGGTCGCGTTGGAGGTGGCCCGGCAGGGCGTCACGCCCACGCGGCACCTGCGGTTCGCCTGGTGGGGCGCCGAGGAGCGCGGGCTGATCGGCTCCGACTTCTACGTCGACAGCCTGAGCGCGGCCGCGCGGGCCAACATCGAGGCCTACTACAACTTCGACATGGTCGGCTCACCGAACGCCGGCTACTTCGTCTACGACGGCGACAACTCCGACGGTACGGGCGCCGGACCCGGCCCGGCCGGCTCCGCGCAGCTCGAGGCCACGCTGGTCGCCTACTTCAGCGGCATCGGCGTCGCCACCGAGGGCACCGACTTCGACGGCCGCAGCGACTACGGCCCGTTCATCGCGGCCGGCATCCCGGCGGGCGGCACGTTCACCGGCGCCGAGCAGCGCAAGACGGCCGCCCAGGCGGCCAAGTGGGGCGGCACGTCCGGCACCGCGTTCGACGTCTGCTACCACCGCGCCTGCGACACCACGGCGAACATCAACGACACGGCGCTGGACCGCAACGCCGACGCCATCGCGTACGCCGTCTGGAACGTCGCCGTCAGCCCGCCCGCACCGCCGGCCACCGTCTACAGCGACACGTTCGAGACCGCGACCGGCTGGACCACCAACCCGGCCGGCACCGACACCGCGACCCTGGGCCAGTGGGAGCGCGGCGACCCGGCGGCGACCACGTCCAGCGGCGCGAAGCAGCTCGGCACGACCGTCAGCGGCACCAACGACCTCGTCACCGGCCGACTCGCCGGCGCGGCCGCGGGCGATTACGACGTCGACGGCGGCACCACGACGATCCAGTTACCGGCGATCGCGCTGCCGGCCACCGGCCCGCTGACCCTGTCGTTCTCGTGGTACCTGGCGCACGGCAGCAACTCCAGCAGCGCCGACTCGTTCTCGGCCGCGGTCGTGCACAGCGGCGGCACGACCACGCTGTTCACCCAGGCCGGCGCGGCCAGCAACCGCAACGGCGCCTGGGCCACCCGCACCGCGAACCTGACCGCGTACGCCGGTCAGTCGGTCCGGATCGTCTTCCGCGCCGTCGACGCGAGCACCGCCAGCCTCGTCGAGGCCGGCGTCGACGACGTCCGCATCACCCAAGGCTGAGTGCGCACCGGGCCCGCCGGGCTGACAACCCCGGCGGGCCGCTCAGCGTCCGAGTCTCACGATCTTGACCTGGTGGCCGTCGCTGAACGCCACCTCCCGGCCGTCGGGAGCGAACGACGGGTCGAAGAGCCGGTCGGGTGACGAGTGCAGCTCCCGCGTCTCACCGTCGCGCAGGTCGACCAGGAGCAGCCGCCAGCGGTCGAACTTGGTGACCGTCACCGCGGCCGTCTCCTCGTCCGGCGACAGGTCGAGATCGGGCGGCCCCTGGAAGGTCGGCCCGATCCCCTTGTAGGGCACACCCTGGAAGCCACCCAGGTGTACGGACCAGCGGCGGTTGTCCCGATCCGTCTCCGCGCCGGCCGCCTCGTCCCGGGTCGCCACGAAGACCAGACCGCCCCACCGGGTCAGCACCGGCGAGCGGGCCGACCCGCCGGCCGCGCAGGTGAGGTCGGGCAGCGCCGGCGCGAGCCGGCCGTCGGGCAGGCCGATGGTCGACAACCACCAGCACCGCTCGTTGACGCCCGAGCTGTAGCCGTTGCTGAGGTCGGCGCTCAGCGTCACCTCCGCCACCCGCGACCGCAGGTCCGCGATCCGCGCGAACGTGCGCGCCACGGGGTCGAAGGCCAGCAGACGGGTGGAGTCGCAGTCCAGCGCGACGCCGAGCCGGCCGTCGCCCATGCGGAACAGCTCGGCCGGCACGCCGCACGCTTCCGGGAGACTCTCCCGGGAGGCCACGAAACGCTCGCGGTCGCCGTCGGTCGAGCCGCGCGACCAGATCTCGACCTGCCCGGAGCCGGCCTGGCGCAGGAAGTAGATCGCGTCGTCGGCGAGCCAGACCGGGGACGTCCGCACGACGACCTCGGCCCGTGGCGCGGCGCACCCGCCCAGCGCCATCACGAGCCAGGCCACCAGCAGGCTCGTCGCAGGCTTCCCTCGGTTCACTCCGGCCCCAACCTTGTCGCAATGAGGGACGACAGTACAGCCCCGGCCCGGACGGGCATACCAGCGCCGCGTCCGGGTATGCGCACGACCATGGCCGGCCACGGCCTCGGGAGGAGTCCGCCATGACCGACGAACAGCCTTTGGAAGAGTCCGACGAGGTCGCGGACGCCGTGGGGGACGACACCGCGGTCGGCGCCTTCGAGACCGGCGGTGGGCCGGACGCCGACACACCGGTGTTCCGCGAGCCGGGCTGGCAGCCGCGCACGGGCGCCGAGCAGCCCTGGGACCCCGAGGATCTCGCCGAGGCCGAGGGCAAGGACCCGACCCCGGAGAACGTCGCCCGCGCGAAGGCGGAACTCGACGAGGACGGCCCGGCCGCCATCGACCGGACCGTCCCATGAGCGAACCTCACACGGCGTTGCGGCGGATCACCTCGCGGAACCAGAGGGCGCTGTCCTTCGGGACCCGGGCCTGGGTGGCGTAGTCCACGTAGATCAGGCCGAACCGCTTGTCGTACCCGTACGCCCACTCGAAGTTGTCGAGCAGCGACCACGCCAGGTAGCCGCGTAGGTCGGCGCCCCGGCGGATCGCGTCGTGGACCGCGCGGACATGGCCGTCGAAGAACTCCACCCTGTCCGGGTCCGCCACCCGGCCGTCGACCAGCGTGTCCACGTAGGACGCGCCGTTCTCGGTGACGATCAGCGGCGTGCCCGGGTAGTCGACGGAGAGGCGGACCAGCACGTCGCCCAGCCCGCTCGGGTCGACCGGCCAGTCCATCGCCGTCACCGGGGCGTCCTGCGCCGGGTAGGCGATCCCCTCGCTGCCCGGGTAGACCGGGTTCGGTGGCGCGCCGACCTGCGCCGCGACCACCGACGGCTGGTAGTAGTTGACGCCCAGCAGGTCGATCGGCGCGGCGATGGTCTCCGCGTCGCCGTCCCGGATCACCCCGGCCGCGCCGAACCGCTCGAACAGCTCCCGCATGTCCGCCGGATAGCCGCCCTTGAGCACCGGGTCGAGGAAGATCCGGTTCTGCAGGCCGTCGATCAGCAGGGCGGCCGCCTGGTCGTGCGGGTCGGTCGGGTCGTGCGGCGCCACCCTCGTCAGGTTCAGGGTGAGCGACACCTCCCGCGCTCCCCCCGCCCGCAGCGCCGAGACGCCCTCTCCGTGTGCCAGCAGCAGGTGGTGCACCGCCTCGAACGCCGCCCGCGGGTCCCGCCGGCCCGGCGCGTGCGCGCCGCTGGCGTAGCCGAGGAACGCCGAGCACCACGGCTCGTTCAGCGTCGTCCAGGCGGACACCCGGTCGCCGAGCCGGGCCACCGTGGCGGCGGCGAGCTCGGCGAACGAGTGCGCGGTGTCCCGGTTGGTCCAGCCGCCCCGGTCCTCCAGCACCTGCGGCAGGTCCCAGTGGTAGAGCGTGACCATCGGCTCGATGCCGGCGGCCAGCAGCGCGTCCACGAGGCGGTCGTAGAAGTCGAGCCCGCGCGGGTTGACCGGGCCGCCGCCGTCCGGCTTGATCCGGGGCCAGGCGACCGAGAACCGGTAGGTCCCCAGGCCCAGGTCGGCCATCAGCGCGACGTCGTCCGCGAACCGGTGGTAGTGGTCGCAGGCCACGTCGCCGTTGTGCCCGAAGTCGACCTTCCCGGGCGTACGCGCGAAGGTGTCCCAGATGGACGGTGACCGGCCGTCGGCCTGTGCCGCCCCCTCGACCTGGTACGCCGCCGTGGCCGCGCCCCAGCGGAATCCGTCCGGGAACCGCAGCAGGTGCGTGTCGGTGGCTTCCTCGACGATGGTCATCCTTTGACGGCTCCTTGCATGATTCCTCCGATGATCTGTTTGCCGAGCGCCACGAAGACGACGAGCAGCGGCAGGATCGCGATCAACGCGCCGGTCAGCGACAGCGAGTAGTCCGTGATCCGGCCGGCCGACAGCGTGGAGAGCACGACCTGGACCGTCGGGTCCTCCGGCGTCAGCACGACCAGTGGCCAGAAGAAGTCGTTCCACGCGGTCAGGAACGTCAGCATGCCGAGCACCGCCGCCGCGGGCCGGGCCGCCGGCAGCACCACGTGCCAGAAGAGCCGGATCGTCGAGCAGCCGTCGACGCGGCCGGCCTCCAGGAGCTCGGTGGGGACCGCTTCGGACAGGTACTGCGTCATGAAGAACACGCCGAAACCGTTGACCATCGCGGGGACGATGACCGCGTAGATCGTGCCCGTCCACTCGATCTTCGCCATCAGCATGTAGAGCGGGATGATGCCGAGCGTGGTCGGCACCATCATCGTCGCGATGATGCTGAGCAGCAGGATGTTGCGGCCGCGGAAGCGCAGCTTGGCGAAGGCGAAGCCGGCCAGCGTGGAGAAGAGCACCACGCTGATCGTGATGGCGCCGGAGACCAGGAACGAGTTGATCAGGGCCTGCTCGAACGGGACCATCGTGAACGCCCGCTTGAGGTTGAACCACAGGTTGCCGCCGAGCAGCATCGGCGGCGGCACCTTGCCCAGCGCGCTGTTGTCCTGCGAGGCGACGACGACCGACCAGTAGAGCGGGAAGAACGAGAAGAACGCGATCGCCGTCAGCATCAGGTAGGTGAGCTTGCCCGGGCGGCGCCGGAACGACCGGCGGATCCGCTTGCGGGTCGACGGCGGCGGGCTGACCCGGTGCGACGGGGGTGCGAGGGTAGTGGCCATCAGCTCCTCCGAAGCCGGCTGGTCAGCGCGAAGTTGATCGCCGCGACGATGACGATGATCAGGAACATCACCCAGGAGCTCGCGGACGCGTAGCCGAAGTCGAACCGGCCGAACGCCACCTCGTAGAGGTAGAGCGCGAGGGTCTGGAACTGCCGGTCGGAACCGCCCGTCAACCCGTTGCCGCCGAACAGCAACGGCTCGGCGAGGACCTGCATGCCGCCGATCGAGGAGATGATGACCGTGAAGATGATGGTCGGCCGGATCGCCGGCACCGTGATCTTCCGGAGCTGCTGGAAGCTGCTGGCGCCGTCGAGCGAGGCCGAGTCGTAGAGCTCCTTCGGCACCGCCTGCATCGCGGCCAGGTAGATCAGGGCGTTGTAGCCGGTCCACCGCCAGATGATCATCAGCGAGACCGCCAGGTGCGAGCTCCACGAGTTGGCGGTCCAGTCGACCTTGTCGACGCCGAACAACCCGAGCACCCAGTTGATCAGGCCGTAGTCGCGCCCGAAGAGCTGGCTGAAGATGATCGCCACGGCCGCGACGCTGGTGATGTTGGGGATCAGGGCGCTCATCCGCCAGAACGTCTGCCCGCGCAGCCGCTGGTTGAGGATGTGCGCCAGGACCAGCGCCATCAGGAGCTGGGGCACCGTGGAGAGCACCCAGATGGAGACGGTGTTCCACAGGGCGTTCCAGAAGGCCGGGTCGGCCCAGAGCGCGCTGTAGTTGCCGAAGCCGATCCAGGTGTGCTCCTCCTCCAGCAGGCTCCACTCGTGCATGGAGACCCAGGCCGTGAAGATCAGCGGAAAGACGCCGAACGCCAGGAAGAGGAGGAAGAACGGCGCGATGTACAGGTAGGGCGAGCCCTTGACGTCGAGACGGTGCAGCAGGCCCCGGCGCGATGAGGGCCGCTCATCCACCGGCCTTTCCGTCACCAGCTGGGTCATCCCCGTAACCTCCGGTTTGCTAGGTGCGCGCCGTGGTCCCGGGCGCTGACGCGCACCGGGACCAGGCGAGCGGGGATGGACTTAGAGGAGTGCCTTGACGTCGGTCAGGACCTGCTGCCAGGACGCGTCGGGCGTCTGCTTGCCCTGCTCGATCCGGGTGAGGCCGTTGATGATCTGGGTGTTGATGTCGCCGGCCTTCGGGCCCAGGTACTGCGCCTTCATGGTCTGCACGGACTTCGAGAAGATCTGGCCGACCGGGGCGTTGTTGAAGTACGGGTTCACGAAGTCCTTGATGACCGCGTCCTCGTAGAGGGTCACGGTGGACGGGAAGTTGCCGTACTTCTGGAAGACCTTGGCCTGCTGCTCGGGCGCGGTCAGCCACTTGGCCAGCTCGTACGCCTGCTTCTGGTTCTTGCTCTGCTTCGGCACGGTCAGCCAGGAGCCGCCCCAGTTGCCGCCACCGCCGGGGACGTCGGCGATGTCCCACTTGCCCGAGGCGTCCTTGGCCTGGGTCTGGATGTAGGCCATCATCCACGACGGGCAGCCCAGCGTGGCGAACGTGCCCTTGGCGAAGCCGGCGTTCCAGGCGGGGGTCCACGCCTCGGCGCGGGCCGACAGGCCGGAGGTCACGGCCAGCGCGGAGAGGTCGAACGCCTTCTTCACCTCGGGGTTGCTGTCGACCACGACGTTGTCGCCGTCGTAGAGGCCGACCGGGGCCTGACCGAGGATCGAGCGGTACATGACCGTCGGGCCGTCGAAGAAGTGCGCGCCCGGCACCTTGGCCGCCTCGAACTTCTTGCCGGTCTCGATGTAGGCGTCCCAGGTGGGCCAGAGCTTCGAGACCTCGGCGCGGTCGGTGGGCAGGCCGGCCTTCTGGAACAGGTCGGTGCGGTAGCACATGGCCATGCCGCCGACATCGGTGCCGAGGCCGATCGTCTTGCCGTCCTTGGACGTCGCGACGTTCCACTTCCACTCGGGCCACTGGTTCTTGATGTCGCCGGCGCCGAGCTCGTTGAGGTCGACGAACTTCGACGGCTGGGCCGTGAACTGGCCGATCCAGCCTTCCTCGAGCGCCTCGATGTCGGCGGCGCCGGTGTTCGTCGCGAGGTGCGCGGCGAGGTTCTTGTGGTGGTCCTCGGTCTTCGTGATCCGCTCGGTGATCTTCACGTTGGGGTGGAGCTTCTGGTACTCCTCGTAGAGCTCCTTGTATCCGAACTCGCCGAACGTCGCGACCGTAAGGGTGACCGGACCGTCGTCGGCAGCTTGGTTGTCGCCGTCGCCGCTCCCGCACGCCGCCGTCGCGAGCAGTGCGACGGCGACAATCGGGACGACCGCGGTGAACCTGCGCATGGACTCCTCCAGGCGATCGGTTGTGTGGGCAGGTTTTGGAGAGCGCTCTCCAACGCAGGTGTGGCGGTCGGCGGCAACGCGGTCGAAGCTGGTTCTGGGACGGTGGTGGTGGTCGTGTGGTGCGTGTCGCCGGATGAGAGAGAGCGCTCTCACTTGGGTTCCGACCATCGAGGACCGTGAGCGCCATGTCAAGGATCCGTTGCGGTTTCGTTACATCCTGCGAGATCGGCCTGGGAGAGCGCTTCCCCTACGGTGCCCGCACGGGCGGGCGGCGTCAATAGATCGAGAATCGCGAATCGTCCCTGTGTGCCATCAGGTTTGCCGCCCACAGACATCGACGTTCGTCAGCCATTGACACACTCTGGGTTACACGTCAGAGTGACCGGCCAAGAGAGCGCTTTCTTTACGTCCCGTCCCACGTAAAGGAGATGCACATGAGTCGGGTCCTGCCCGGCCGACGATGGCGCCCGGCCGCGCTCGGCGGCGCCGTCCTCGCACTGTTAGCCGGCTTCCTCGTGGTCACCGGTGTGACCGCGGCGGCGGCCGATCCCCTGATCTCGCAAGGCCGGCCCGCGACCGCCTCCTCGGTCGAGAACGCCGGCACCCCGGCCGCCGCGGCCGTCGACGGCAACACCGGCACCCGCTGGTCCAGCACGTTCAGCGTGCCGCAGTGGGTGCAGGTCGACCTCGGCACGACGGCCACGGTCAGCCGTGTCGTGCTCAACTGGGAGGCCGCGTACGCGACCGCGTTCACGGTCCAGACGTCCGCCAACGGCACGACCTGGGCGACCGTCCACACCACCACCAACGGCACGGGCGGCGTGCAGGACCTCACGGTCACCGGCAGCGGCCGCTACGTGCGGGTCAACGCCACCGCCAAGGCCACCGGGTACGGCGTCTCGCTCTGGGAGTTCCAGGTGTACGGCAGCACCGGCGCGACCGGCGGCTGCGGCACCACGAACGCCGCGCAGGGCCGGCCCGCCACCGCCTCGTCGACGCAGAGCGCGGTGTTCCCGGCGAGCGCCGCCGTCGACGGCAGCACCGGCACCCGCTGGTCCAGCGCCGCCGCCGACCCGCAGTGGCTCTCGGTCGACCTCGGCTCGACCCAGTCGATCTGCGGCGTCACGCTGCAGTGGGAGGCCGCCTACGGGCGGGCGTTCCAGGTGCAGACCTCGACCGACAACGCGACCTGGACGTCGATCTACTCGACGACCACGGGCACCGGCGGCACCCAGGTGCTGACGGTCACCGGCTCCGGCCGGTACGTGCGGGTGTACGGCACCGCGCGGGGCACCGCCTACGGCTACTCGCTCTGGGAGTTCCAGATCCGTACCGGTAGTGGTGGGCCGACGAACCCGCCCACGGACCCGCCGCCGACCGACCCGCCGCCCGGTGGCACCGTCCGGCTGCTCTCCTACAACAAGCCCGCGGTCGCCAGCACCAGCCAGAACGACGGCGCCTGCTGGGAGTGCACGCCGGCGCGGGCGTTCGACAACGACCCGGCGAGCCGCTGGGCCACCGCCGCCAACACCGGCTGGGTCGACCCCGGCTGGATCTACGTGGACCTCGGCGCCACGGCCGGCATCACGCAGGTGGTGCTGCAGTGGGACCCGGCGTTCGCGCGCTCCTACCAGATCCAGGTGTCGCCGAACGCCTCCACCTGGACCACCATCTATTCCACCACCACCGGGGCCGGCTTCAAGGAGACGCTCAACGTCACCGGCACCGGCCGCTACGTGCGGATGTACGGCACCGCGCGGTCCAGCACCTACGGCTACTCGCTCTGGGAGTTCAAGGTGTACGGCACCGGCGGCAACCCGACCGCACCGCCCGCGATGCCGCCGGACCCGACGTTCCCCGCCAACCGTCTGGTGTGGAGCGACGAGTTCAACGGGCCGGCCGGCAGCAAGCCCGACGCCAGCAAGTGGACGATCGACCCCGGCACCGGGCAGAACAACGAGATCCAGTACTACACGAACAACAACAACGCCAACATGGACGGTGCCGGCTCGCTGGTCATCGAGGCGCGCCGGGAGACCGCCGGCGGACGGGACTACACCTCGCACCGGATGAACACCGGCAACAAGTTCCACGTCCAGTACGGCCGGATCGAGGCCCGGGTCAAGGTGCCCAAGGGCAACGGGTTGTGGCCGGCGTTCTGGATGATGGGCGCCGATTTCCTCACCGGGCGTCCGTGGCCCTACAACGGCGAGATCGACATCATGGAGGTCCTCGGCCGCAACACGCTCGAGGGCTACTCGACCCTGCACGCGCCCGCCTACAACGGCGGCGCCGGCTACGGGCAGAAATATCCGGCACCCGGCGGCGTCGACCTGGCCAACGACTACCACGTCTGGGCGGTCGAGTGGGACAGCAAGGGCATGACGTTCAAGCTCGACGGCACCACGGTCTTCGTGGCCAGCAAGGCGACCGTCGAGGCGACCCGCGGCCCGTGGGTCTTCGACCACCCCTTCTACGTGATCCTCAACCTCGCGGTCGGCGGCGACTTCCCCGGTCCCGTCGACGGCACCACCCCGTTCCCGTCCCGGATGCTCGTCGACTACGTCCGGGTCTACCAGAACTAGGAGTCGCCATGCGAAGAACAGGAAGCTTCGCCGCCGTGCTGGTGCTTCTGCTCGGTGGCTACCTGGTGGCCGCCACCGGTGACGCCGTCGCGGCCGACCCGCTGATCTCACAGGGTCGTGCGGCCAGCGCGTCGTCCACCGAGAACGGTGGGTCGGCCGCGAGCAACGCCGTCGACGGCAACAACGGCACCCGCTGGTCGAGCGCGTTCAGCGACCCGCAGTGGCTGCAGGTCGACCTCGGTGCCAGCGCCACGATCAGCCGCGTGGTGCTGCGCTGGGAGGGCGCCTACGCCAGCGCGTACACCCTGCAGACGTCGTCGAACGGCAGCAGTTGGACGACCATCTACAGCACCACGACCGCGACCGGCGGCAACCAGGACCTGACGGTCTCGGGCAGCGGCCGGTACGTGCGGATCCACACCACCCGGCGGGCCACCCAGTGGGGCGTCTCGCTCTGGGAGTTCCAGGTGTACGGGGTCGGTGGTGCCACTCCACCTCCGCCGCCACCGCCGACCGGGCCGATCGTGCGGGTGTCCGAGTTCCTCGCGGACTGCCCGTTCTCGCACCGGCTGCCGGACGACCCGATCATCTATCCCGGCCTGCCGGGCGCCTCGCACATGCACAGCTTCTTCGGCGCCCGCAACGTCAACGCCTACACCAACCTCGCCAGCCTGCAGTCGGGCACGAGCAACTGCAACCCGGCGATCGACCTGTCGTCCTACTGGGTGCCCACGCTCTACCAGGACAACCAGCCGGTCGAGCCGGTCACGGGCATCTTCTACTACCTCGGTGAGGGCGTGCGGCCGGACGTGACCGCGCGCATCCAGGCGCTGCCGCTGGGCCTGCGGATCGTCGCCGGCAACGCGCAGGCGACCGCGCCGGACGCGACCACCATCTCGCGGTGGTCGTGCCTGCACCACAACGAGGCCGGCGCGGGCAAGGACTTCATCAACTGTCCGCCGGGCAGCATGCTGGAGTCCTACCTGGACTTCCCGCAATGCTGGAACGGTCGCGACCTGGACTCGCCGAACCACAAGAGCCACATGGCGTACCCGGTCAACGGCGACTGCCCGAGCACCCACCCGGTGCCCGTGCCGAAGCTGCGGCAGGTGCTGCGCTACCCGGTCAACGGTGACCCGGCCCGGATCCGGCTCGCCTCGGGGCGCGGGTTCACCATGCACGGCGACTTCTTCAACGCCTGGCCCGTGGCGGAGATGGAGCGCCGCGTACGGGACTGCATCCGGCCCATCATCAAGTGCGGCGTCAACGGAACCCCGTGACGCGAACTCATCGACCCCGTCGGCCCAATTCTGGGTCGGCGGGGTCCTCTAACGGCCGCCAGGGCGCCGGAAGTTCCGGAAGTTCTTCCGGTGCTATAACTGGTCCCGTGACATCCCGGCCCGTCGATCCCGCCCGTCCGCCGACGTTGGACGAGGTGGCTGTGGCGGCCGGGGTCTCCCGGGCCACCGTGTCGCGCGTGGTCAACGACGTGCCGACCGTCGACCCGCGGATGCGGGCCGCCGTCGAGCGGGCCATCCAGGAGACCGGCTACGTGCCCAACCTCGCCGCCCGCTCGCTGGTCACCCGGCGGACCGACTCGGTCGCCCTGGTGATCAGCGAGCCGCCGAACCACCGCGAGTACGCGGCCACGTTCCTCAACCGCGTCTTCACCGACCCGTACTTCGGCCGGCTCACCGCCGGCGCCCAGGAGGTCCTCCGGGTCGAGGGCATCCACCTGGTGATCATCCCGGCCGACCCGCCGGCGCACGACCAGGTGCTGCGCTACCTGCGCCAGGGACACGTCGACGGCGTCCTGCTGATCTCCAGCCACGCCGCCGACCCGTTCCCCGGCCAACTCGCCGACATGGGCGTCGCCACCGTGCTCTCGGCCCGCCCGGGCCGCCCGGTGCCGCTCAGCTACGTCGACGTCGACCAGCCCACCGGCGTCCGGCTCGCCGCCGAGCACCTGGTCGCCCGCGGCCGGCGCCGGCTCGGCACGATCGCCGGGCCGCAGGACATGCCGGCCGGTCAGGACCGGCTCTCCGTCTTCCGCGACTCGCTGGCCCGGCAGGGGCTGCCCGCGCCGCCGGTGGTCGAGGGCGACTTCACCCGGGCCAGCGGCGAGGCGGCCGCCCGCGCCCTGCTCGACGCCCACCCCGACCTCGACGGCCTGTTCGTCGCCAACGACCTGATGGCCGAGGGCGCCGTGCGGGCGTTGCAGGAGATGGGCCGCGAGGTGCCGGGCGACATCTCGGTGGTCGGGTTCGACGACAGCAGCGCGGCGCTCGAGGCGCGACCCCAGCTCACGACCGTGCGCCAGCCCGTCGAGGAGATGGCCGGCGAGATGGCCCGGTTGCTGCTGGCCAGCCTCCGCGAGCCCCAGCGGTCCCCCCGCACGGTGATCTTCAACCCGACGCTGGTCGTGCGCGGGTCCAGCTAGATCGGGGACTGGTCCGGGGGCGGGCCGTCGGCGTTCGGCCGCGGCAGCCAGATCACGAACGTGCTGCCCCGGCTCGGTGTGGAGTGCACCGCCACCCGGCCGCCGTGCGACTCGACGATCTGCCGCACGATCGCGAGGCCCAACCCGGTGCGACGGTCGCGGCCACCATCGGGTTTGCGCCAGAAGCGGTCGAAGACGCGTGCCTGGTCGTCCGTGGTGATGCCGGGGCCGTGGTCGGCCACCGCGATCCACAGCCAGCCGGGTGCCGCGCCGGCCGCGACCGTGACCGTGCCGCCCTCGGGCGACACCCGGACCGCGTTGGAGAGCAGGTTGCCGACCGCTCGCCGGAGCGCGTCGTGGTCGCCGATGTGCATCAGGCCCGGACGCACGTCGTACGCCAGGAAGACCTGGCTGGCGGCCGCCACGGTGGCGTACTCCTCCCCCGCCTCCCGGGCGACGGCGCCGAGGTCGACGTCGGTGTCGGCGAGCCCCTCCGCGTCCCGGCGCGCGGTGGCCAGCAGGTCCTCGACGAGGCGCGACATCCGGGTGGCCGCCCGGTCGATGACGGCGATCGCCCGCGCCCGCTCCTCCGGCGTCGCCTCGGGCGCCTCGACCAGCGACGCGTCGAGGTTGGCCCGGATCACCGCGAGCGGGCTGCGCAGCTCGTGCGAGGCGTCGTCGATCAGCTCGCGCTGGCCGCGGAAGGCCTCGTCGAGCCGGTCGAGCATCGAGTCGATCGTGTCGGCCAGGTCCCGCAACTCGTCGCGGGCGCCGCCGAGCCGGATCCGCCGCGACAGGTCGGTCGCCTGGATCTCCCGGGTCGTCCGGGCGATCGCGCCGACCGGCCGCAGCGCCCGGCCCGACAGCACCCACCCGATGCCGAGACTCGCGACGAACAGGCCGGCCAGCGCGAACAGCGAGTAGTTGCGCAGGGTCTGCAGGGTGCCGAAGTTGACCGCCGACTCGATCTGGTCGACCTCGGCCACCTGCAGCCGGTCGATCACGACGTCGCGCTTCACGACCGCGGCCTGGAACTGCTTGGTGATCGGCTTGGGGTCGGTGGCCCGCTCGACGGCCACGTAGGTCACGCCGAGCGCGGTGGCCGCCAGCGCGAAGAGCAGGGTGGAATAGAGCACCGTCAGGCGGAACCGGATCGACTGCGTCAGGCGTCTCATGCCGCTTCCCGCAGTCGGTAGCCGCGCCCGATCACCGTCTCGATCGCCGCACCGCCGAGCTTGCGGCGCAACGTCCCGACCGTGACCCGCACGGTCTGCGTGAACGGGTCGGCGTTCTCGTCCCAGACGTGCTCGAGCAACTCCTCCGCCGGCACGACGTGCCCGGGCCGGGTCATCAGGTAGTGCAGCACGCCGAACTCCTTGTTGGTCAGCGCGAGCGGTGCGCCTTCCCGGGTGGCCGCGTGCCGGGCCGCGTCCAGCGTCAGCGGGCCGACCGTGAGCACCGCGCCGGCACCGCCGGTGTCGCGGCGCAGCAGCGCCCGCACCCGGGCCAGCAGCTCGACCAGTGCGAACGGCTTGACCAGGTAGTCGTCGGCGCCCTCGTCGAGACCGCGGACCCGGTCGCGCAGGGCGCCGCGCGCGGTCAGCATCAGGATCCGCAGCTCGCCGGCTCCCTCGACCGGCACCTCGCCGCGCCGGATCGCCCGGCAGATCGCGAAGCCGTCGGAGTCGGGCAGGTTCACGTCGAGCAGCATCAGGTCATAGGCCGTGTACGAGAGCCGCTCGTACGCCTGGGCGGCGTCCGTGGCGACGTCGACCGCGTGGCCCACCCGGGTCAGCCCCAGGCGGACCGCGGTCGCGAGGTCCTCCTCGTCTTCCACCAGCAGCAGGCGCATGACCCGACGCTATCCACCGCTGCTGATGATCTGCTGTGCGGCGGCGCGGGCCCGCTCCACGGGGATGGCGAAGCCGATGCCGATGTTGCCGCCACCCTCCAACGTGGCGATGGCGGTGTTCACCCCGACCACCTCGCCGCGCGCGTTGACGAGCGGCCCACCGGAGTTGCCCGGGTTGATCGAGGCGTCGGTCTGGATGGCCGCCCGCCGGCCGCCCTCGCCCAGCCGCACCTGGCGGTCGAGGGCGCTGACGATGCCGGCGGTCACCGTGCCGGAGAGACCGAGCGGTGAGCCGACCGCGAGGACGGGCTCACCGACCCGCGGTGATCCGGACGCGAACGTCAGGGGCCGCAGGCCGTCGACCGACGCCACGCGGAGCACCGCGATGTCGCTGCTCGGGTCGCGGCCGACCACCTCGGCGGGCCGCCTGCGCCCGTCGGCGCCGACCACCGACACGTTCGACGCGGTGGCGACGACGTGGTCGTTGGTGACGATGTGTCCACTCCGGTCGATGACGAAGCCGGAGCCACCGGCCGCGCCGGCCCGCACCTGCACGACACCGGGCAGCGCCGCGGCGGCCGCGCCGACCAGGTCGCCGGGCACGGTCCCGGCCGGTGCGGGTGTCGCCGTCGCGGGGGCGGGCGCCGGCGCCGCCGCCGGGTCGGTGTCGCCACCGGCCCAGGCGCCGGCCGCGGCACCCGCGGCCGCCGATACGCCGATCGTCGCCAGGCCGGCCAGGAGCCGGCGTGGGGTTCCCCGACCGGACCCGCCCGCCGGTCCGGCAGTGACGGGCGGGTCCGTGGGGACCCCGGGCTCGAGTTGGGGGGAAACGAACCCGGGGCCGCGTGGGGTGGTGCCGAGGCCGCTCATGTGCTGCTCCTTACGGGAGGCGGGCGAACCAGACCATCGAGGCGATCGCCGCGAGCGCCGCGAGGACGAGCGCGATGCCGATGAACCGGGCCGACACGTCCTGGACCTGGGTGGTGTAGCCGACCGTCGTGTTGATGTCGTCGTAGACGGCGCGCAACTCGTCGGCGCTGCCCGCCTCGTGGTAGCGGCCGGCGGCCTGCTCGGCGACCGCCCGCAGCGTCTCGCCGTCGACGGGCACCGCCTGCCCGCCGTCGGGGCCGCCGATCCGGCCGGTGGCCGTCCCGAACGCGATCGTGTCCACCGGCACGCCGGCCGCCATCGCCGCCGCGGCCGCCTCACCCGGGTCGCGGCCCGCGGTGTTCGAGCCGTCGGAGAGCACGACGACGCGGGCCGGCGGTGGATCCGTCGGGTCGACGCCGGCGGCCGCGTCCAGCGCGGCGTAGATCGCCTCGCCGATCGCGGTGCCCTGGCGGCCCGTGCCGCCCTCTTCGAGCCGCTCGATGCCGGCATCGAGGACCGCCCGGTCGGTCACCGGTGCGACCGCGACCGAGGCGCTGCCCGCGAAACCGACCAGCCCGACGCTGAACGTCTCGGGCAGCCCGTCGACGAACCCGCGGGCCGCCTCCTTTGCCGCCGCGAGCCGGTCGGGCGACACGTCCGTCGCCGTCATCGACAGGGAGACGTCGACCGCGACCATCACCACCGCGCGTTCCCGGGGCACCCGCACCTCGTCGGTCGGCCGGGCGAACCCGACCGTGAGGAGCGCGAGCATCGCCAGGAACAACCCGGCGGGTACGTGCCGGCGCCAGGCCGGCTGATGCGGGGCGACCTTGTCGAGCAGGCGCAGGTTGGTGAACCGCACGGCGTACCGGCTGCGCCGGCGGCGCAGGAACACGTACGCGGCCAGCAGCGCGGCGACGCCGACGAGCAGCAGGAGGCGCCAGGGGCTCTGGAAGCTCATGCCGCACCGCCCTTGCGCGGGGCGGCGGCCGCCAGGCGGCGCTGCGTCAGGACGTGCCGCACGATGTCCACCACCCAGTCGCGGTCTGTCCGAAGTGGAAGATGAACCGCGCCGGCCGCGCGGATCGCCGCCCGTACCTCCGAGCGTTGCGCCGCCGCCGCGGCCGCGTAGTCCGCGCGCAGCTTCCGGCTCGCCGTCGACACCTCGCGCCGCAGCCCGGTCTCGGTGTCGACCAGGGTGATCAGGCCGACGTCCGGCAGCTCCAGCTCGCGCGGGTCGGCGACCTCGACGGCCAGCACCTGGTGCCGGGCGGCGAGGCGGCGCAGTTCGGCCGCCCAACTCGAGTCGTCGAGGAAGTCCGAGACCACCACGACGAGCCCGCGCCGCCGGGCCGACCGGGCCACGCCGGCGACGGCCGCGGCGAGCGGGGTCGGGTCGCCCTCGGCCACGCGGGGCGCGTCGAGCAACGCCCGCAGCACACCACGCAGGTGGGTACGCCCGGTGCGGGCCCGGAACACCCGGCGGGTGCCGTCAACCAGGTGCGCGCCCAGCCGGTTGCCGAAGCCCGCGGTGAGGAACCCGACCGCCGCCACCGCGGCGACCGCCAGCTCCCGCTTCTCGATCTCCGCGGTGCCGAAGTCCATGCTCGCCGAGCCGTCGACCAGGATCCAGGTCGTCAGCTCCCGGTCCGCGTCGACCTGGCGCACGTGCGGCACGTTGGTCCGGGCGGTGACCGCCCAGTCCATGCGGCGCACCTCGTCCTCGCCGGGCCGGTACTCGCGCGAGCCGGCGAACTCCGACCCCGGGCCCGGCAGCAGACCCAGGTACTGGCCCTGGAGCAGCCCGTCCAGCCGGCGGGTCACGAGCAGCTCGAGCCGCCGGAGCCGGCGTTCGGGCGCGAGCTGGTGGATCGTCGCCGTCATGCCGCCACCGCCCGCTCGCCCTCGTAGGGCGCGATCCGTGGCGGCGGCACGGCAGCCAGCAGACGCTCTACAATGGACTCTGCGGACACCTCGTCGGCCACCGCGTCGAACGAGAGCACCAGGCGGTGCGCGAGCACGTCGACCGCGAGGTCGGTGATGTCGGCCGGCAGCACGTAGTCGCGGCCGCGCAGCAGGGCCAGCGCCCGGGCGGCGGCGACCAGGCCGAGGGTGGCCCGCGGGCTGGCGCCGTAGGCGAGCTGAGGCGCGCCGCGGGTGGCGACGACGAGGCGCACCACGTACTCGGCCAGCGCGTGGTGCACGAAGACGTCGCGCGCCGCGGCCTGGAGCTCCCGCAACCGCGCGGGATCGAGCACCTGCTTGGTCC
>NZ_BONE01000101.1 GCF_016862555.1 Asanoa siamensis
AGAGCTGTGGTTTCCGCCGATGGGGCGGTGCTCATCAACCTACGCCGGATTAACGACGTTTCCATCGACGCGGGCACGTCGAGCGCTGTGGTTGGTGGAGGCAGCCAATGGCAGGACGTCGTCGATGCGGCCGCTGAGGTCGGATTGGCGCCGCTGGCTGGTTCGTCGCCGAATGTTGGTGTTGTCGGCTATACCTTGGGCGGTGGCGTTAGTCCCACGCTCGGTCGGGCGCACGGGTTCGCCGCCGACTGGGTGCAGTGGGTGGAGATCGTCACCCCGGACGGACAACTGCGACGCGTGGATCGGGACAACGAGCCGGAGCTGTTCTGGGCGGTACGGGGTGGTAAGGGCAATTTCGGCGTGGTCACCAGAATGCGGTTCCAGATGGTGCCCACTCCGCCGCTGTTCGGTGGCGGTCTCTATTTCGCAGCCGAGCATGTCGGACCGGTCCTCGCCGCCTTCCAGGACGTCGTCGCGCACGCCCCCGACGGCCTGAGCATTTCGTTCGCCTTCCTGCGCCTGCCCGACGCTCCGTTCGTCCCCGAATTCCTGCGGGGCCGGTTCACCCTTCACGTGCGCGTGGCCTACCTTGGCTCGGCCGCCGAAGGAGAGAAGCTGATCGCCCCCTTGCGTGCCGCTGCACCGCCGATGGTCGACACTGTGGCCGAGATGCCGTTCGCTGCCATCGCCGGAATTCACGCCGACCCCGTGGATCCGCTTCCGGCGTACGAGCGGGGAACGTTCCTTCGGGAGTTGCCCACGGCCGCGATCGAGGCTCTGGTCAACGCCGCGGGTCCGGAGACCGGCACGCCGTTGGTCATGGTCGAGGTCCGCCATCTGGGCGGGGCGTTGGCCCGCCCTCCGTCGACGCCGAGCGCGGTGCTCCGGCGCGACGCCTCCTTCCAGTTGTTCGTCGCTGCGGTCGGCGACCCAGGCATGGACGAGGCCTTCCGACCTGAGATCCAGTCCGTCCTGGACGCGATGCGCCCGTGGTCGGCCGAAGGATCGCAGATTAACTTCTTGACCGCCTATGACACGAACCCTGAAGGGGTTCGTGCCGCATACGGACCCGACGTATTCGACCGGCTGGCGCGGATCAAGCACAGGTACGACCAGGGCAACATGTTCCGTATTAATCACAACATCGCCCCGGCGAACTAATTCGATTTGGCATCGCCAGTCGCATCGCTCGGCTGGCATCATCTCCGGCTCGTCGCCGGCGCCGGAGCCTGTCCGTCAACCGACAGGCTCCGGCGCTCAACAACGGGCGAGGTAAGGCTGCCCTCCGGTAAGCTTGCTTCAATCATGAGCGATCTTGAGATCAAGTTTTCCCTGCTCGGCCCGATCTACCTGGGACCAGCGGCGCAAGCGATGTCTCCAGGGTCTCCGCAGCAACAAGCTCTGCTCGTGGTGCTTCTGTTGCGGGTCGGTCAACCGGTGGCCGTGTCCGATTTGGTCACAGCGATCTGGGACGATGATCCTCCGAAAGCCGCTATCGGCACGCTTCGCACGTACGTCTCGCGACTGCGCCAGCTGCTCCGAGAAGCGGAGATCGACGCAGACATCGACACGGTCGGTGGGGGATACGCGCTGCGGACAGCGCCGAACTCCATAGACACGGTCGTCTTCCGTAGTCTGGCTGAACGCGCTCGCGGGCACATGCGGGCTGACGAGCCGGCCGCGGCCTTCGCGGCCCTGACCCAGGCGCTGTCTCTGTGGAAAGGGCCGCCGTTGGGCGGCGTACCCGGCAGGTACGCCGAAGAGCAGCGGACCCGGCTCGCGGAGAGCCGCCTGGCAGCCGAGGAGATGCGACACGCCGCCGCACTCGCCTCCGACGCGGAGGACCCGGCTGACCTCGTTTCCGAATTGACGACGCTAGCTCAGGCCCATCCCCTGCGGGAGGGGCCGCACGCGCTGTTGATGCGGGCGCTGTACCGCGCGGGGCGGCAGGTCGAAGCGCTGGAGGTCTACCACGGAATCCGCGGCCGGCTCAACGACGAGCTCGGCCTCGATCCGGGTCACGCGTTGGGCGAACTGCAACGGCGGATTCTTTCGGCCGATCCCTCGCTGCATCCCACGGGTGGCGCCGCCGGACCGGCCACGGACACGGAGACGCCGCGGACTCCGGACACGGCCGCAGTGCCTGGGCCGAGCTTGCTTCCCGCCGACCTCCACGATTTCACCGGCCGTGAGGCTGAGCTGGACGAGATAGTCGGTGCGTTGGTCGGTGGTCCGAGAACGGTCGGCGTCCTGGGAGTGGGTGGCATCGGGCGCACGGCCACCGCGGTCCGTGCGGCACATCGGATGGCTTACGCCTTCCCGGGCGGCCGCTTCTATGCCGACATGGCTCGGATCTCTGACCCGAGCGACCTCGGCGACCTGCTTGCGAGCTGGCTGCGGGCGCTCGAGGTCACGGCATCGGAGCTGCCAGCTGGCAACTTCGCCCGGGCGGCCCTCCTGCAACGGGTGGCCGCCGACCGTCGGATGCTCGTGGTGCTGGACAACGTCGATGATCACGCCGAGATCAGTTGGCTCCGAGAAGCGCTTCCAGGCTGCAGCATCCTCGTTACCGCGCAGCGGCGGCAGGCCTACATCACCACGACGACCTGGGTGACGCTCGGCGGGCTGCTGATCGACGACGGCGTTCTGCTGCTCGAGCGACTCGCCGGCCCGGAGCGGGTTCGCGCCGAACCTGAAGCGGCGCGGCGGCTGGTCACGATCGCGTCTGGCTGGCCGTTGCCGTTGCGGCTGCTGGGTTGTCGACTCGCGGCCCGCCCCCGGTGGGGGATCGCCGCGATCGGCGACGAGCTCCAGCGCGAACTGTCCAATCTGACGGGCGTGGTCCACGACGAGTGCGTGCTGGCGGAGTCGCCTATCTTGCGGGTTTATCGGCAGCTGCCCGACGTGCAGGCCAGTGCCCTGCGGATGGCCGCAACGCGCGCGGGCGAGGAGTTCAGCACGGAGGAGGTGGCCGCGCTCCTCGACGTCGAACCCGCGATCGCGTGGAGCGCCCTCGACGCGTTGGTCGATCTCCATTTATTGTTCGACGCGGACACCCCACACCGATTCGGGATGAACCCGATCGTGCGTGCATTCGGACGTCGGCAGGCCCACCTGCTGTCGGCACAGGAACATTCGAAGGCGCCCGGGGAGGTCCTGGCTCCGATGGCGGCGCTCGGTGCGCAGCGGCTGGCAAGCTAAGACCAGTCGCGCTGCGGACGCGATGTCAACCAAACCCCAACGGTCGCTAACCGGACGTTGATGCCCGCCGCGTTGGCTCGTGGCATGACCAAAACGACACACGCAGCAGATTTTGATCTGGCACCGTGCGCGACGGTGGCGGCGGCCGCATCGACCTTTCTGCCCGGCCGCCTGTCCGAAGGCGCCGCTGTCTACCTACCCGGTGACGACGGCTACGACGCGGGCCGCTGCGGCTACAACGTCGCGTTTCCGCACCGCCCGGCAGTAGTGGTGGCCCCGGCCACCGCCGACGATGTCGTCGAGGCGGTTCGTTTCGCCGAGGACCATCGCCTACGCGTCGTGGTCCAGGCGACCGGGCATGGTCCAACCAAGGCTGCGGACGGCGGTGTCCTGATCAGTACGGATCGGATGACCGAGGTCACGATCAACGCGTCGACGCGTACCGCCAAAGTCGGTGCGGGCGTGCGTTGGGAGCAGGTGACCGAGGCGGCGGCCGCCCACGGCCTCGCGGCCGTGAATGGTTCGTCGCCCGCGCTCGGTGTGGTCGGGTACACGCTGGGCGGAGGTCTCAGTCCTTTCCTGGGGCGGACGCGAGGGTACGCCGCGGACAATGTGGTTTCGATCGATCTCGTCACCGCGGATGGCGCTGCCCTTACGGTCAATGCCACCTCGGAACCCGAGCTGTTCTGGGGACTGCGGGGCGGCGGGGGCGGCCTCGGCGTCGTCACAGCCATCGAATTTCGCCTCTTCCCTGTCCGCCGGGTCTACGCAGGTGGCGTCTACTTCGCCGCGGAACATGCGGCGGCGGTGCTGCACGCCTGGCGTACCTGGGTGGAGTCCACACCCGACGAGATGTCCTCGTCGATCGCGTTCGTGCGTCACCCTAAGTGTGAGCCCGTCGCAGAGCCACTACGTGGGCGCCTCGTCGTCCACGTTCGCGTCGCCTATCTGGGTTCCGCCGAAGACGGCGAGCGGCAGCTGGATCCGATCCGAGCCGCAGCCCCTTCGATCATCGACTCCGTCGACGACATGCCATACACCGCGGCTGCCGCCATCCACGCCGACCTGGTAGACCCGCTGCCGGTGTACGAACGATCCGCGCTGCTGCACGGCCTGCCACCCGAAGCGCTGGACCTCCTTCTCGATTTCGCCGTCGACGGTGCCGCTGTCCCGGTTACCCGGGTCGAGCTTCGTCACCTGGCAGGGGAGCTACGCAAACCACCGCGCGAGCCGAACGCGGTTGCCAATCGCGACGCACCCTTCCTGCTCACGTTGGCGAGCGTCGTCGCCGCAGACAAGGCTGCGGGCCACAGCGCGTTTCACGATCACATCGTGCGCGAGCTGCGTCCGTGGACAACTGGGCGAACCTTGGCCAACTTCCTCAGTCCGGGCGACGCTCGTCAGCAGCACAGGGCGACGGCGTATCCGGGTGATGTTCATGCCCGTCTGAACGCGCTCAAAAAATGCTGGGATCCGTCTGGACGCTTCGACGTATCCGCCGAGGACGCCGCCGTCCTATCGAGCGATGCGGTCGTCCAGCCGAGGCCGGGAACGCTGGAGACACAACAGCTTGCCGAGATCCTCGGCCTTCGCCCGCGGCTGTCTTGACGGGACGAAAGTCGTCCGGCGCTGGTCAGGGCCGGCTGTACCGGTGCTTGACGTTCGGCGGAAAGTAGTCCACGTCGCCAGTCGCGAGCAGCCGTACGCGCGGAAGTTGGCGCTCGACCGGCACATAGTTCGCGAACTCGCTGTTGGTGACAAGAAGGCGTTCGCGGATCGCACGGGCGATCTCTTCGGCGTGCTCGGGGCCGGCGGTGACGCCGGGCGCGAGTTCCACTACGACGCCGAGGTATGGGTTGTGATCCTGGTCCGCGCCTACCTCTTGGACGAATTTGCCGGTGAGCAAGGGCGCGACGGTCTCCTCTTCGAGCGCGGCGGACACCTGCTCCGGAAAGACGTTGGCACCGAAGTAGGACACGGTGAACAGCGCGCGGCCGAAGACCCAGACGAACGGCAGCCGTGCGGCTCGATCGCTGGAGCCCTGCGCGGCGAGCGGATCGAAGCCGTGCTCACGGCAGAAAGCGATCATGTTCGGGTAGGACATAACGCCGCCTTCGTCCCCCAGACGGTAGCGAAGCAAGGGCGCTGCACCATCGGCGGTGAACAGCAATGTGCCCTCGTGCGTCTCGAAGTAACGGGTAAGCGGATCGTACTGCACCAAGGTCGGCAGCCGCGAGTTGCCGAACAGCGCCCGGGCGACGGTCGGATGGTCGGCCAAGAACCGACGGATGACGACGGTCAACGGTGTCTCGTTGCCGAGCACACCGGCGTCGGCGGTCCCATAGAGAGCCACCGTGTCGCTCTCGGGCCGGCTCGAGCCGGCCCGTTGGCCTACCAGAGCTCGCCATTGCTCACTGAACACCTCACCGGCCAGCAGCATCCGCACACGCAGAGCGGACCAGTCGACGCCCCGACGGATGCCCTCGTCGATCACGCCCTTGACAAATGGCGGGTAGCCGGCGAGAACCACCTGGTCGAACATGGCACCGAGTTCCGCTACGACCCGGAGGATCTCGCCGTTCGAGTTGCCCGGCGTGGCGACGGTGATCGGGTAGCCCTTCGCGGCGAGATGCCTGCACGCGTCGGCGGTGTACATGCCGCCCACCCAGTTGCCAAGGGGAAAGCACACGATGACCAGCGTCCGGTGGCGGTCGGCGTCGAAGACCCCGACCAACGCATGTTCGAACCGGGCCGTGACTGCCAGCTCGTCCACGGCGGACCGCGCCCAGACCGTCGGGCGAGACGACGAACCTGACGATACGGCCACCGTCTCTACGTCGTCGAGACGGCCACTGCGGCACCGCTGCGCAAGCTCGTGCCGGTGCACGTAGTTCTCCTTGGTGATCATCGGCACCTGTGCGAAGTCCGCGGGGGTGCGGACGCTTCCCGGGTGGACGCCGTGCTCACGGAGGAACGCCCGGTAGGCCGGGACCTGCTCGGCGGAGGCCGCGAACAGGCTGATCGCCGCCGCGAACCCGTTCTCCGGCTCGCCTCGATCGTCTACGATCACGGGCTCGGAGCGGTGGAACGTGCCCAACCGGTCCAGCCAACGCCGCGCCTTATCACCTGTCATGGCTCTAGCACCCTCCTTCGGTTCGTGCGAGCGGTTCAGCGACGTGGACCGCCGGTCCGGCAAGCGATGACCGGCGGATCCCGTCCCGACGACCGATCAGGCCAGCCGCACCGAGGCCACGGTGTCGTCGAAATTGATGACTGAAAGGTCTGGCACGTCTCCGTCGACGACGCGCAGCTCACCCTTGCAGTCCTTGCCCGCCCACATCCGCACAGTGCCGTCCGTCGTAAGCGCCGAGGCGACGCCAGCGAACGGAAGGTTCTGGCATCCGGGGCCGCTCACGCCGAACGACATCCCAGACTCGGCGAAGTCGGCGTCCTCGAAGAACGTAACCGAGGTGGCCCGCTTGCCGGTGGAGCCCGGTGATGCTGGTGCGGTCGGCTCGGCGCCTGAGTCAGCGCCGACGGCCTTGCCCCCGTCGCGCTTGACGGCGAACCACTTTCCCTGCAGGCCTTGGCCCCGGGTGTCGCCGAACCGGCGGTCGTCGGCGAACCTGTAGACCGGCCATCCGCCAATTGTAAGCTGCAGTTCGCCGTCGTCACGGCGCACGGTGCCCAAGGCGTCCTCGCTTACATACGCTCGGTAGACAGTTTCGCCTTCGCGCACGACCACCGGCGGCCAGGTCTCGGCACAGGGCCCGTTACAGACGGACTTCGACGGGCTCGCTTCGTCGTCGTCGAACCGGTAGAGCGTCAGTCCTGATCCGTTGACAACCACGCGACCGAGTCGGTCGACGCGTGCCGCGCGCACCTCTGTCCACTTGCGCGCTTTTTCCTCGCGCTCGGACTTGGTCGGGCCGCCTTCTCGGTTCACCCAGTCACCGGTGCCATCCTCAGCCTTGTTTGACTTGGCCGTCCCAGGCACCACCGATAGATCGAGACTCTCGGTCGGCCGTGTCGAGGTCTGGTCGGGGTCCAGCGCGACCGTGCCGATGTCGGCGTTTCCACATGCGGACAACAGCGCGGCGGCAACGGCGGTGGCGACTAGCACCGATGGCTTGCGTGGCATTGCGGCTGCTCCTTAGGTCGGTGTCCCCGGTACATCCGGAGACATCGCCACCCACACGTGCCCGGACAGCCGTTTGGTTCACCCGCCGGTGTTGACCGTCGTCACATCCGTCTCCAACCTCGACGACCTCGTTGGGCGATAGGCGCTCAACCAATGAACGACGCTGGCGATGGCCGAAAGTGGTCGTCAGCGGGTTCGGCGACGAAGCGCACACGGCCGCTGCATCGGCGCGATGGGAACGCACGAACCGCGTGTTGCCGCGAGGCCGTGGGGCGCTTGACGGAACAGCGACGGAAGATCGCCGGCCGATTCATCGCTCGGCCTCCTGAGTGGAAGGCTTGGCGCGAACGAAGATATTCGTCGGAAACATGCTGAAGCTTTGTCGCTCGCCAACCGGGCCGGCGAGGGTGTCCTGCTCGAGGTCGAACTCGCGGCACAACATCGAGACCACCAGGATCGCCTCCATAAGTGCAAGGTTGCGGCCAGGGCAGAAACGGGGTCCCGCGCCGAAGGGAAGGAAGGGAGCAACGGCGCTTTCGGGCGACGGCCCTGCGCGGAGCCATCGCGCCGAGTCGAACTCTTGGGGCTGCGGGAACCGGCCGTGGTCGTGGTGCGCTCCGCGGGTCTGCAAGACGAAGACGACCGTACCCGCTTTGAGCTCGAGCAGTCCCTGGTTGCCTGGAAGGACGACGTCGTGGCGGGCTTGCAGGGCAAGGATCGGTGCGACCGGTCGCAGCCGCATGGCCTCCTTAACCGCAGCATCTGCCTCCACCAGTTGCCTCAGCGTCGCGGGGTTCTCGGCGATTGCTCGGTCCCCGAGTGCGCTGTCAGCCTCAGACCTGATCCGGCGGACCGCGGCGGGGTCGCCTGCCAAGAAGTGGATCGCCCAAGCGGCGGTCGCGGAGGTGGTGTCTTCGCCGGCTACCAGCATCGTCAACACGTTGCCGAGCAGTTCCTTGTGCGTCAGGGGCGGTTCGCCTTCTACGGGCGCGACCAGCGCCTCCAGAAAGTTGGTAGGCGCGGCGCCGCCGGCGACTCGCTGTCGAGCGGCCGCGAAGTGCCTCTGGACGAGGATGTCGATCTCGCGAAGGGTGGCGTCGATGCGCCGCCGCCGGGTGCCGCCGAAGAACCTCCAGTACGGGAATGGTGCGTAGAGGCGGCGGCCGATCTCGGGGAACAACGCGGGCAAGCGGGACGCCAACCCCTCTCCGCGATTCTCCACCGAGTTGAGGTCGTGACCGGTGGCGAGCCCGACGGTGACATCCAGGGTGTAATGCGTCATCTCAGCCAGCACATCTATGCGTTCACCAGCTACCGCGGCGGCGCGCCATCGGCGGCGCAATCGTTCCGCTGTCCGGGTGAGAACCTCGAAGTAGCTGTCCAGGTGCTTGGCGTCCAGACTTCGGGTGGCGACGCGCCGCAAGCGTTGCCAGGTCGCCCCTTCGGCGGTGAACAGGCCGTCGACTCCCATCTCGCGAAGGATCCCGGCCATACGCGGGCTTCGTCGGAAGGTGTCCGGCCGCTGTCTCAAAATGGCATCGACCAGCGAGGGATCAGCGGTCACCACAGCCGGACCGGAGAGCCACAGACGGTATGTGGGCCCGTGTCGATCACACCAGTGCTGCATCGCGACGGCGGGCGCTGCTGCGCGCGCCAGCGCGAGCCTGTGGCCGAGCAGAGGAAGCCCGGTTGGGCCAGGCAAGTCGTGGTAGGTCAGGACCTGGTTCGGGGACATCGGTCGAGCAAACCGCCTGGCCGTCGACAAACGATCAACAGACGATGGACGGCACTGGCCATTCGCTGCGCGGCTGTCCGCAGGGCTCAGGCCTAGGGCGAGACTTGTATCGCGGCGTCAGCGTGCTGCCTCGAAGAGATGGCGCGACGTCAGCGGCGATGGCGGCAACTCCGGCCCGTGGTGGTCGGCGGCGAATGCGGCCAGCAGGTAAGCAGCGAGTCGGCGCGCCGTGTCGGCAGCGGATCGCGGGTAACGCGCGGCCAGGCCGGACACTGCGGCCATGCTCAGTGCGAGATCCGCTGGGACGAAATCGGCGCGCAACCGGCCCACTGCCTTGGCTCGGGCGACCAGCGCGAAGAGACCGCCAACCGTGCGCTGACGTGCGTCGTCGAGTTCAGACGTGTCCGGAATCTTGGCCAGGAACGCGTCCGTGAAAGTGCGATCGGCGGTCTGCAGAACGCAGATCTCATTGACCATGTGGCAGAAGCCGCGCCACGGATCGGGGTCGGCGAGGGCCTCGTCGACGACCGCCACGCAGTGTGCGTACTGGTCGGCGTAGACGGCTGCGATCAGGTGATCCTTGGTCGGGAAACGGCGATGAAGAGTAGCGGTGCCGATCCCCGCACGCCGGGCGATAGTGCCCAAAGGCACCTCCGGGCCATGCTCGGCGAACAGGCCTCGGGCCGTATCGACGATGCGGTCCCGGTTGCGCCGTGCGTCGGACCGCAGAGGCCGATGTGAGGAAGCGGGCTTTCCCATTCTTATCACTTTAGGTCCTCCTCGGAGCCTGGCCGTTACGGTCCCCGCCATGAGCAACGCTGTGCGGACCGTCGTCAACCGGATCAACGCCTTCAACATGGCCTGGCACTCCTCGCCGCGGTTCGGGAGGCTGGTAAGACCGTGGCTGACCGTGATCACCTACACGGGGCGGCGCTCGGGCAGGACGTTCAGCACCCCCGTCGCCTATGCGCGGACCGCGGCTGGCGTGCGCATCGACGTTGCGATGCCGGACGCCAAGACCTGGTGGCGCAACTTCACGGGCGAGGGTGCCCCGATCTCGGTGCGACTCGACGGTGAGCAGCAGGTCGGGCACGCTCTCGCGCGACGCGCCAGCCGCCGCCGCGTCGTGGTGGAGGTGAGCCTACGTGGGCAGCAGAAGGCCGACCGGTGCCTCGACGCGAGTATTGCCGCGTCTTCTGAAGTCCCGACGGTGACCTGACGACCGAGCATCGCCTCCATTGTGGACGAACGTCGATCGGGCGTAGAGCCAGTGTTGATCCGGTATCAATTGTGACCGGCTGGACTTGACTCCCGCGATGGGCGGGATTTGTAGATGTAGGAGGACGATCATGCCCAACTTCAGCGTCAACAGCGACGAGACCGCACAGACGTCAGCGGCTCTGCTGAATGACTTCACCCAGCTGCAGGACAAGCTGAGCGAGGTCCGGGGGAAGGTTCAGGGGCTGCTGGCGCAGGGCTACTCCACGCCGGCCGCGCAGCAGAAGTTCCAGCCGTTCTTCGACGAGTTCGCGCGCGGGTTCGAGCAGATCAACCAGTCGCTCGAGGGGATCAGCACCTATGTTCGTACCGTTGGCGAGGCGTTCGCGTCGGCCGATGAACAGCTCGGAGCGCAACTTCGATGACGACGGCCCGCCAGTTACCGGTTGGCCGAGGACGTGGCCCCGGGTGACGTCGGCGGTGAGGCCGTCGATGGCACCTGGTTCGTGATGTCACCAGACAGAATTACGGCCAACGGAGATCTCGGATAGTCGGTGTCCATGGGCCCGTCGGGACGGGTTCCGACCGTGACCGCGCGGTCGGAACCCGTCCCTATGTCGTTACGGTTGCGTAGGCACGACCACCGTCTGATCGAGTTCCGGCAGTTCCAGCGTGCCATCGGCATTGGCGTGCCATTGCCAGTGCGCGCCAGGCACCCGCCCCAGCACCACTGAGGCCCACCCGCCGGCGCCGGAGGACGACAACCGCACAAGCGATGCGGCCGTCTCGGGATCGGGCTCGCCGACGGCGACCACGATGCCAGTGAGGCGACGGCGGCGGGCCGCTTGGACCATGACGGAGCCGGCTTCGTCAAGCGCCGGGGCACTGGCTCGTACGAGGTCAGCGAGTTCGGCGGCACCTGACAGCGAAGCCAAGTCGACGATGAGGGTGCCGGGACGGTGCCGCGTCACCTCACGCAGAAGGTGGTCTACCGTCTCGCGCGCCCCTTGAGCGTCGCCGGTAACGCTCAGGACACCGTCGAGCCAGCTGATGTCAACGACGAGGGTGCCACCGTCCTCGGTAACGCCCACCCGTGCGGGCATCGACAGAGGATCGACGGGACCAGGCGTCGGCAACCCGCTTCGCCACTGCCCGCTGCCGGTCGCGGTCCAGAAGGGCGTCGGTGTGGTCGGCGTGCTCAGCCACGCGGTCACACCGTCCCCGTCGATCACAACGGCGTACACCTCCGCGTCCGACCCGACACCGGCCGCAGCGGTCATCGCGAGAGTGACGTCGCGCGTATCCCGTCCCTGGTCGGCGGCGAGCCGCGCACGCGTTGCCCGCAGCCGCCGCTTGCGCTGGCGGTTGCCACGCGCGTCGCGGGTCCGGTCGGTCCAGCGCCGGATGCTCCCGACCACCCGGCGTCGGGCGACGACGAGCACGGTCAACACCCCCAGCACCACCGCGCCGATCAACGAAAGCGCCAACGGCCAGGTCCAGTACGGCTTCGACCGGGCCAGGCTGGCGGTGCGCACGTCTGGTCCGCGAGCGTCGGCCGGCAACACCAGAACCCAGCCGGTTCGCGCCACCTCGGTCGCCGACGTGAGCGAGGCGCCGTCGGGTTGCTCGCGACCGTCGTTGAGAGCGAAGATCTCCGCCGCCCGTGCGGGGTCGCCGAGGGTGCGGCCGGCGATCGCTGCCAGCGACTCATCCCGGCTGCCGGCGGCGATCGGCTCTGGCACGACATACACGTTGACGGTCACGGTGTCGCCAGGCGGAGCCGCCGTTGCCGGCACGGTTGGTGCGAGGACGAAGAGAAACGCCAGCAGTGCCAAGAGATACCGATGCATCGGTCGGCCTTCCGCATCACGAGGTAGCGAGACGGAATCACACGGTCAACTGGCCGCAGCGGTTCTCCCGGATCGCCAAAGTGTGGGGCAGCGCACAGAACCCGGCGACGATCGGTTGCGTGTGTATTCGAACCGAACAGGAGGCGAAGCCATGGCCGAGATCGTGGTACCTGGCGAGGAACTGGCCGCGGCGTCTGAGGCGCTGACCAGGACGCTCGCGTTCATCGACTCGGAACGAATCCCGGGCGACATCAAGGCGATCCTCGGTGGTGGAGCGTTGAGCGAAGCCGCAGGCCGGTTCGACAGCGATTGGGACGACGGCCGGTTCCAACTCAAGAAGCAGGGCAAGGCGATCAACGAAGCGATCGAAAAGATTCAGCGGGCGTTCGGTGACACCGACACCAACACCGCCAACAGCCTGCAGAGGGGCTAACTCGTGCCAACCGCATTCGCACTGGTGATTCCTCACTCCTGGTCCGAGTACGACCTGAACGGTGCGCACCTTGCACAGGCGTGGGCCCAAGCGCGGAGGGAGGCCACGACAGACGGCGAACGGGTCGCGGTCGACGACGCCTACGGTCAGGCCGACGAGCTCTTGCGCGCGTTCGCAGGTCGCGGTGCGCTCGCCGCCGCCGGGCTGGTCGAGCCCCACGACGAAGGCCTCCTGATGGCGTTCGTGGCTGTGTTCGCCCTCACCGATGTGGACGACCTGCGCGGCATGTCCACCGTAGATCTCGCTGGCGTCGGTTACGGCTTTCGGATCAGCGGTACCAGGACCGTCCCGGTCGCCGGTGCGCAGGTGCCGTTGTACTCCATGAGTACCGCCATCCCTGTTCCAGGCAGGCCGAGCGAGATGTTGCTGGTCACCGCGGTCAGTCCCAACGTCACCGAAGCCACGGAGCTGGCCGGCCTTTTCGCGACCATTACGGGCACCCTGCGGTTTCTCGAGCCGTCAACGGGACGTTGATCGCGCATAGATGCTCTCGGGGTTGGGTGAAGCCATGTCCGAGTTCCTCACTCTGATCGAAAAAGAACACGCAAGAGCGGTCCTGGCATATGCGGCCAGTCTGACCGGCGACCGTGCCGGGGCCGAAGACGTACTCCAGGAGACCGTGGTTCGCGCCTGGCGACACCGTGACAAGCTCGCGGCCGGCCAGGGTTCCTTGCGCGGCTGGTTGCTGACCGTCGCGCGTAACCTGGTGGTCGATGACGTACGCCGGTCGCGCGGAACGCAGCCGGTCGCCAGCCTCCCGGCGGCACGGTGCGACCACGCGGAGAGCGTCGTCGACGCCGTCGCTGTCGCGACCGCCATGCGCCGGTTACCACCCGCGCACCGGGAGGTCCTCTACCACGTTTACTGGCAAGACCGGTCCGTAGCCGAGACCGCGGCCGCGCTCGGCGTCGCCGAGGGAACCGTCAAGTCCCGCAGCCACTACGCGCTCCGCGCGTTGCGCCGGGAGTTGCTCTGATGCCTCGCGAGTTCTCTTCAGGCTTCGCCATCCTCGGGTTCGACGCCGATCCAACCCCCGGCGACCCTGATGCGATCGAACGGTTCGCGGACCGGCATGGCGCTGTCCGCACCGATGTGCTGCGCGCGCTCGACGTGCTCGGCGGCGGAGGGCAGATCGAGCAGGGTCGTGGCCAGGCGATGGACGCCCTGCGGGCGGCGTTGAAGAGTCTGCCGGACAAGCTGCGCCGGACCGCGGACTCCTTCGGACAGGCCGAGCAGGCGTATCGAACGTTCGCGATCGAGCTCCGCGACAGCCAGTCCAGGCTCGACGACCTCATGCGTGCGGCGTCCCCGATCGCCGCGCTGGCCGACAGCCAGTTGACCGATCCGGCGGACCCAGCGTCGACTCAGACGCAGGGTGAGATTCTCGCCGCGCGGGAGCGGCTCAGCGGCCTCGCGGCGCAAGCCGCCCAGATTCGCGCGGACCGGGACAGAGCGGCCGAACGGGCAGCGGACGAGTTGCTGCGCGCCGCGGCCAACGCGATTCCGGAACGTGACGTCTTGACAAAGATCGGCGATGGTTTCCAGCAGTTCCCCTTTATCCAGATCATCATCGACGTTGCCATCGCTCTAGTGGCGTTGGCATTCCCTGTGTTCAGTGTGTTTTTGGCCGCGACAGCGCTTGCGATTCGGACCGCCGGACAGGTCGCCAACGACTCGTTCAAAGTGGGAACGTTCGTGGTCGACCTTCTCGCGCTCGTGCCGGGTGGATCTGCCTTGCGTCGAGCTGACGACGTCGTGCACGCGTTTCCGTTCGCCGTCGCGGGACACAACAGCGACAACATAGCGGCCTCGATCGTCAAGTCCCGCAACGCGATCTCGTCGGCTCCGCTGGCGAACGCGAGCCTGGTCTTCGTCCGCGAGACCTCGGCGAACTTCGGACGAACCACGCTGGAGACCACCCTCAATGGCCAGCCGTTCGACGCGGGCAAAGTCGTGCTTACCGCGTTGGGCGTCGGCGGAGGACTCGGCCTGGCCCAACTGCGAAGCGATCGGCAGCGCCAGCTCGATCGGCAGCACAACAGCGCCTTGCCGGACGACAGTCCGGATCACAGGGAGCTGAGGTTCGATGCGGAGCACGACCTCAGCTCGATCCAGGAGGACGCCCGCGAACGCATCGGGGCGCAGCACGTTCGTCGTGGTGGAACAAGAAGTCGAGAAGGCCACCAAGCCACCGGCACCACCACCGGGCGAGGCTGACCAAGCCGACCGCACTGCCGCCGGTGACATCAAGACCGGCAAGACCACCGAGGGCGTCCTGCCCGACGGCGCGGAAGCCGCGGCGGGCGGCGCGGCCCAGTTCGGCAGCGGTGTGGTGTTCGACCAGGTGGCCGACCAGATCCTCAAACGACTGTCCAAATCTTCCTAACGAGGGAATTTCCGTGCGGTTCAACGTCAGCCTCGCCAGTCCGCAGCACCCCCGTCCTCTCATGCTGGCGGTCGACGCGGCCCCGACCACAACCGTCGCCGATCTCGCCGCGCACCTCGGCGCCGGCCAGCTGTACGTTGGCGCGCACCTGGCCGATGGGACCGCGACTCTCGCCGCCGTCGGTCTCGACGACGGTGCCGCCCTCGGCATCGACATGCCGGTCAGCGGTGGGCAAGCGGCGGGGGGCTCGGTGGAACTGCGAGTCGTCGGCGGCCCTGGCGCGGGCCGGACCTACCGCCTGCCGCCTGGCCGTTACCGGGTTGGTGACGGCCCGGCGGCGCGTATTCCACTCGACGCGCACGCCCCCGGGGAGCGCGTCGACGTACTCGTCCGATCCGATCGGTCCGTTTGGGTCGGACCATCCGCCGACGCATCAGGCGCCGAGGACAGGCTCGTCGAATGGCCTGACGGGGGTCAACGGGCAGTCGGCGCCAACCTGGTGGAGATAGCCTCGACCACGACGGCGGCCATGCCGCTGACTCGCACCCCTGACGACCTCACACGTGGGTTCAACCGCCCGCCACGGTTCGTTCCCGACGTGCCCGGCGGACGGTTCAGTCTGCCGAGCGAGCCGCGTAAACCCGAACGCAACCCGATCCCGTACGCCACGCTTCTGCTCACTCCGGTCGGCGCGGCGCTCGTCGGCATCCTCGTCACCGGGAGTTGGCGGTTCGTCTTCCTCGCGCTGCTGTCACCTTTGGCGGCCATGCTGACGCAGCTCGGCACTCGCAAGCGAGGCAAGGTGTCCTTCGCAGAGCAGATGCGCGACTACCGCGCCGCCTTGGGGCGGGTGCGCGTCGACATCGATGTCGCCGTCCAGGAGGAACAGCGGCTGCGCCGACGCATATACCCTGACCCGGCCGCGCTCGCCCGGATCGCCATGCGACCCACCGACCGGCTGTGGGAACGACGCCGAACCGACCCCGACTTCCTTGACCTGCGCGTCGGCACGGCTTCGGTGCCCTCGACAGTCCGGGTCGACGATCCGGCGCAAGACGAGCATCGCCGCATGACGACCCCCACTCTCGACGACGTGCCGGTCCCGATGTCAGTCCGGGAAAGCGGTGTTGTCGGCGTGGCCGGGTCCGAGGCCGTCGACCACGCCACCTGGCTGGTGGCGCAGGCAGCCGTCCTGCACAGCCCGCGCGACCTTCGAATCTGTGTCCTGACCGATCGTGACCGGGAGACCTCGTGGTCGTGGGTCCGCTGGCTGCCGCACGTCAAGCCGACAACCGACACCTCGTGGGCGTTCGTCGGCACTACCGCGGAATCGGTGTCCCGCCGGATCGGCGAGATCGGGCAACTGCTGGCCGCCCGGGCGGAGGCCGACACGGCACGCCGGTCCGACCCGGACCGCGTGAGCATCCTGGTAGTCCTCGACGGTGCTCGTCGGCTACGGTCGCTGCCCGGAGTCGTCGCCCTGCTCCGCGACGGACCCTCGGTCGGGATCTACGTCATCTGCGTCGACGCCGAGGAGCGGCTGTTGCCCGAGGAGTGCCGGGCCGTGGTCACCACCGACGCCACCACCGTCAAGCTGCGTCGAGCCGGCATGGCAGAGCCGAGCGTGCTGCGCGCGGACAACCCGGAGCGAGCCTGGTACGAGCTGGTCGCCCGCAGCATGGCGCCGCTACGAGCGATGGGCGAGGACGACGATGCCGTGCTGCCCAGCTCGGCGCGTCTGCTCGACGTCCTCGACCTCGAACCGCCCGAACCCGACGCCGTCCTGGCAGGCTGGTCGCTGCGGCCACGGTCGACCCGTGGCGTCCTGGGCGTCGGGCTCGATGGCGCGTTCGTGGTCGACATCGTGCGCGACGGGCCGCACGCGCTGGTCGCCGGCACCACCGGCGCCGGCAAGTCCGAGCTCTTGCAGACTCTCGTCGCGACACTGGCGGTCGCCAACCGCCCCGACGAGATGACCTTCGTGCTGGTCGACTACAAGGGCGGCAGCGCGTTCGCAGAGTGCGCCGACCTGCCGCACACCGTGGGCATGGTCACCGACCTCGACACCCACCTGGTCGAGCGGGCGCTGGTCTCGCTCGGGGCGGAACTACGTCGTCGTGAGCATCTCCTCGCGAGCCACGGCGCCCCGGACATCGTCGCCTACCAGGAACGCCGTGCCCGAGACTCACAACTGCCGCCGTTGCCACGACTCGTGCTGGTGATCGACGAGTTCGCGTCCATGGTGCGTGAGCTGCCGGACTTCGTCACCGGCCTGGTCAACATCGCCCAGCGTGGCCGGTCACTCGGCATCCACCTGGTGCTGGCCACCCAGCGACCGTCCGGTGCGGTCACACCTGACATCCGAGCCAACACCAACCTGCGAATCGCACTGCGGACCACCGACCAAGGCGAGAGCCGCGACATCATCGACGCCCCGGACGCGGGCGAGCTGTCGCCGCGCACTCCCGGCAGGGCGTTTGCCCGACTGGGATTCGCCGCCCTGTTGCCGTTCCAGACGGCCCGGATCGGCGGAAAGCGGCCCGATGCCACCGTGGCGGCGTCCACACCGGTCACCGTTGTCGAGGTGCCCTGGTTCGCTCTCGGCGACGCGGTGGCGGCACCGTCGAGCGCGCGCTCCGCGGCCTCGGGCCCGCAGCCGGAGACGGACCTCGCTGTGCTGGTGGCGGCGATCGGCGCCGCGGCCCGCCTCGGCGGAATCCGGCCGGTGCCGAGCCCGTGGCTGCCCGCCTTGCCGAACGCTCTGCTCCTCGACGAGCTTCCGTCGGGCACGACGGGCGTGGCGTTTGGGCTGCTCGACCTGCCCGCTGCCCAGCGCCGTGAGCCGTTGACCTTCGACGTCGATCGGGCCGGCCACCTCTACGTTATCGGCTCGAGCCGCAGCGGACGCTCGCAAACGCTGCGCACCCTCGCAGCCGCCCTTGCCCGCGCGCACCGCACCGCGGACTTGCACCTCTACGGGATCGACTGCGGCAACGGGGCGCTGCTGCCGCTGGCCGACCTGCCGCACACCGGCGCCGTCGTCGACCGCACCCAGGTGGAACGTCTCGACCGCCTCCTGGACTGGCTGACCACCGAGCTCGCCCGCAGGCAGGCCCTACTGGGCACACGCGGGGCGGCTGATCTCGCGGAGTTGCGCGCGGCCATGCCGACCGGCGAGCGACCTCCGCACGTCGTCGTCCTGCTGGATCGCTTCGAGGTGTTCGAACGGGAGTTCGCGGTCTTCGACAACGGCCGCTACCTCGACCGGCTCGTCCGCGTGTTGCGCGACGGCGTCAGCGCCGGCATCCACCTCGTGCTCGCTGGTGACAAGTCGCTAGGCGCCGGTCGGTTCGCGGGTGCGACCGAGGACAAGCTCGTGCTTCGGCTCAACGACCGCACTGACTATGCGTTGGTCGGGCTCAGTCGCAAGGTCGTCCCGTCGGACCAGCCGCAGGGGCGGGCGCTGCGCGCCGCGGACGCCGCCGAAGCCCAGATCGCGCTGCTCTGCGTGGACCCCTCAGGCGCCGCCCAGGCCACGGCCATCGCGGCCATCGCTGCGGAAACCGGTATCCGCGACGCGGCGTCACCGCGGCCGCGAACGTTCGGGGTGCTTCCCGACACGCTCACCTTCGCCCACGCCAACGCCGCCGGCCGGGACGGCCGGCCACCGCTATGGGCGTTGGCCGGTGTCGGTGGAGACGACGTGGCACCGCTCGGTCCCGACTTGGGCGACAACCCGACGTTCTTGATCGGCGGTCCACCGCGATCCGGACGCAGCACCGCCCTGCTGAGTGTCGCTCGCTCATTGCGCGACGGCGGGACCGGTCTGATCGTCGTGGCGCCACGCCGTTCGCCGCTGCGTGAGCTCGACGGCGTCGTCGCGCGCATCGATGACGCTGCCATCGCTCGTGGCGAGTTCCAGAAGATTCTCACCACGGCGGATCACGACACGGCGGTTGTCCTCGTCGACGACGCCGAGCTGCTGCTCCAGTCCGCGATCGAGCCGGAGTTGCTCATGCTCGCTCGAGGCGCTGCTGGCAACGGCTGGGGGCTGGTAGCGGCCGGCAACGCCGACGCGCTCACCACCAGCCTCGCGAGCTGGCTCAACCAGATGCGGCGCAACCGCGCCGGACTACTGCTTTCACCTCAGGCGATCTCCGATGGCGAGCTTGTCGGTGTGCGGCTGACCCGCGGTCAGGTCGGCGGTCCGCCCCAGGCTGGACGAGGGCTGATCCACCTCGGCACGGGTTCGGTCATCGCGGTGCAGGTCCCGATGCATGACGGGACGTGACCCGGCTGGCACGCTGGAGGTTGCGTGCGAAGCGCGGAGAGCCCCCCGGCCACCTGCACCCGGATCCAGTAGTGGCGTGGCGTGTGCGCTCCGCATAGAAGTTACTCCGTGTTACGGGGTGTGGCGGGTCGCTCATGATCTCGTCTTCGCGGCGCGGCGGCGAACCGCCGCGACCGTCACGGATGAGCCCTGAACAGGGAAAACGCGGTTCTTATTCCGCCATGTCCGGTCCACCCCGGTTCGAGCCCTGTTTGGTCCACCCCGGTTCGAGCCCTGTTTGGTCCACCCCGGTTCGAGCCCTGTTTGGTCCACCCCGGTTCGAGCCCTGTCCGGCATCTTCGATGCGGACTGATCGAACCCCGAACTAGCTGCGGCTCGAGTTCTGCCGAACCTCAGCGACCAGCGCGCCATAGGCGGCAACTCGAACTGGCGCTAGACATCGGCACAACCCGGCTTCGCAGGTCACTCGCCAGGCCCGACGAGGATCCGAACGAACAACACCGGCATGCCCGCGTCGCGGCCCGACCGCAGCCAAATGGCGGCCGCGGTCGGCCACACCTTCCGCGAGGCGCACGGGTTAGGTCACCACAGCTGGCCAGAGCAGCGCGTCCACCAAATCTGGAACCGGCCGCGACAGCAGCGACCTCATCACTGTGGGCATGGCGATGGCGCGGCTGTCCGGATAGGTCATCCCGCTTTGATCAGTGGATGTGTCTCCCCGGTCAGCCCGGTCACGGCAATTGCCACTTCGTCAAGGCTTGCCTTGACGTAGGAGGCTGTCGATCCGCTGTTCCCGCCGTCGGTGTGGCCGGCGAAGGCGCGGGCGACGGCGTGGCCGTAGTTGCGTTCTACCCAGGTCAGGGTGGTGTGTCGCAGCCAGTGCGTGCTGATCTGTTGGGTGCGGACCCATGACAGGCGGCTGCCGATCCGGTGCCACAAATGGTCGTACCGGCGATAGGTCAAGGGCCGCCCGTCGCGGTAGCGCAACAGGCTGCCGTTCGCGTCACCGTCGCCACGTTCACTGTGGTGGGCCAACATATGCCGCATCAGCGTTGGCGAGACGGGCTGCCATCGTGTCGTGCCACCCTTCTCCCGTAGGTAGATCAGGGACAGGTCGGGGTCCAGGTCACGTGGGCGCAGCGCGAGCGCGCCGCCGCGGCGGCAGGCGGTTTCGGTGTGTAGGCGTAGCAGCAGGCAGTCCAATATCGGGTCGTCGCCGGAGCTGGCCGCCACCGCGTTGATCTCCGCGAGGCGGGCGTCACCGACGGCGCGGCGGGTGCTGGGCAGCCGGCGTGGCTTGGCGACCTTCCGTGCCGGGTTCTGCGATTCGTGGATCAGGCCGTCCGCCTCGGCCCGCCGATACAGGCAACGCAGCGCGGCCACCAGATGCTCGGCCGCCGACCTGCCACCCCGCCCGTTGCGGCGGGCGACGACCCCGGCCTGGATCCGGCCGCGCAGCGCCTCGATCTCGGTCGGCGTCGGTTCGTTCAGACGCCGGTCACCCCAATGCTCCACCACCCGCTTCCAGTACGAGCTGTACGCCTTGCGGGTGCCCGGCGAGACCGCCGCCGCGACCACTGGCACGTACTCGGCGAACGTCGGCAACGCCCGATCGGTCGCCGTCCCCGCGGTCAGCTCATCCAGCGAGATGCCCATCCGTTCCAGCAGCAGCCGGGCCGCCGCCAGGTCGGCGTCCCGTCCAGAACTCTGGCTCATTGCTGACCACCCCCGTCGCCTGGGGCAGACGCGGCGTCCAGCAGCCGGTCCAGGACCGGCAACGGGTATCCCGTCACCACCGAGGTGCGGCGATCGGCGACCAGCAGCAGCTGGTCCCCGGTGGCCAGCCGGCACCAGCGGCGCACCGTGAGGGCAAGGATGAGGTAGCCGCGGCGGTCGACCCGGGAGCGGCCCTCACTCCCGACCTGGAGGGTGATCACCCCGGCCCGCTCGCTGACGGCCAGCCGGGTCCCCGGCAGCCAGCCGAGCTCAGCGAGGATGCCGCGGGCGCCGATCCGCCCGCTCCTGTCCACCGCGGTCAACGCGTGGACGGTGTCGGCTGACCGGGTGCCGTCCGGGGCCAACATCGGCAACGGCAGCGGACCCAGGCGCAGAGAGTGCCGTCCGGCGGTGGCAGCCGAGCCCGGTGTGCGGGGCAGGACGGCGGGCACCAACGAGGCGGTCACGACGGCCACCCCCGCCGCCTGGCATCGATCGACGGCATCGTCACAAGCAAAAGTGCGTGTTCAGAGACCTCTGAACACGCACACCTGAATTTGCGCACCAGCGCGGAGAACCTGTGTCCGAGGGGGGACTTGAACCCCCACGCCCTATACGGGCACTAGCACCTCAAGCTAGCGCGTCTGCCATTCCGCCACCCGGACTTGCTTGCGCTCCCAGTTTAGTGGGAGGCACGGGCGCTAACTGTACACGACAGGTTGGGGGCGGTAGCTCGGGGGGCAAAACCGGTCGCGTGTCACCCCGGCACCGTCCGACACTCCTGTTCATGACCATCAGCAGGCTGAACCCGGACGGGCTTCACGTTACGCCCGGCTACCACCATGTCACCGTCGTGGAGAGCGCGGGCAGGACCGCCTACCTCGCGGGGCAGTGTCCCCTCGGCGCAGACGGCGAGGTCGTCGCGCCAGGGGACGTCCTCGGGCAGGTCGATCAAGTTGTGGCCAACACCCTGCGAGCCCTCGCCGCCGTCGATGCCACCCCGGACCACGTCGTGCGGACCGTCATCTACGTCACCGATGATGCCGACAAGAGCTTGGGCGACGTGTGGCGGCGGCTGCTCGACTCCCCGCTAAAAGCAGCCTTCACCACCGCCAGCACTCTCGTCGGTGTCTCCGGGCTCGGGTTCCCCGGCCAACTGGTCGAGCTCGACGTCACCGCCGCGCTCAGTGACCAGCCCACGTAAGAAACAAGCCCTTGCCCACCGGGATCGTCGCGGAGCGGCAGCGTGGGTCCGCGGCGACCAGGGCCAGAAAATCAGAAACCTCGGCCGCGTGGGAGAGGACGTTGTCGACCGCCAGCACTCCCCCCGGGCGCAGCACCCGGACCGGGTGGGGCCACCACGACGCGTACTCCGTGCGTTCCGCGTCCAGGAAGAGCAGGTCGACGCTGCCCGACGGGAGTGACTCCAGGTACGAGCCGCCCTCGAGCAGGCGGAGGTCGACCGAGACGCCCGCCCGGCGCAGGTTCGTGCGCAGCGACGGCCATTCCTGGGTGTCGACCGAGACCACCCGCCCGCCGATGTCGCGGGCCGCCAGCGCGAGCCAGATCGTCGAGTAGCCGTTGGACGTGCCGATCTCGACCACGCGGCGGGCGCCGGCGATCCGGACGAGCTGAGCCAGCAGCGCGGCGGTGTCCGGCTCTAGGTTGCGGCGGCGCAGCAACCGATCCTGTTGCGCCGCGTCATGGTGTACGCCGTCGGCGTACAGATCAGCTAGGAAAGCCTGCGTCGGCGAGTCCATCGCCACCTCACGTGAAGGTCTCCACGGCGACCGGCTCGCCGCCGTTCTGCAAAGACCGTACGCCAGCTTCACTCGCCGTGGTGGCCGCGTAACCGTCCCACAGGCCGGGACCGTCCACAGATCCCCGCAAACACGCCGAAACCCATGCCTGAACCTCGACGTCGTACGCGGTGGCGAAGCGCGCGACGAAGTCCGGCGGCAGCGGACGCGGCGCCTCGACGAAGGCACTGCCCGTCTCCCCCACCGCCTCGCAGCGCACCTCGTAGCCGACCTGGCTGTTGATGAACACCTCGGTCGTCGCCATGCCGCCGGACGCCATCCGGAACACGGCCACCAGCGGGTCGCGGACGCCGGCTGGAGCAAGAGAGGACGACGCCGGCGCGAGCACGCTGACCGCAAGAATCTCGGAACCGAACAGCCACCGGCACACGTCGACCTCGTGCACCAGCGAGTCCCGCACGATCATCTCGGAGCCGAACGACGCCGGCGCCGACACGTTGCGGTGCACGTTGTGCAGCAGCAGAAGCCGGCCCAGGGATGGCAACAGACCATGCAGCCGCGTGTACGACGGGTCGAAGCGCCGCATGAAGCCCACCTGCACCAGCGGCCGGGGCAGGTCCCGCGCGGCCTCGAGCAACCGCCGGGCCGATGTGGACGAGTCCGTCAGCGGCTTCTCGCACAGCACGTACTTCCCCGCGGCCATACACGCCAGCACCTGCGACTCGTGCGCCGCGGGAGGCGAGGCGATCACCACCGCGTCCACGTCGGACGACGCTATGAGCGACAGCGGCGACGCGAACACCGCAACGCCGGGGAACCGGGCAGCCACCGCCGAAGCCCGGGCAGGGTCCGCATCGGACACCGCCACCAGCGACGCCCCGCGAACCCGCGTCGCCAGCCGCGAAGCGTGGTCGGCGCCCATCACACCGACGCCGACCACACCGACCCGCAGCACCGCCGTCACGACCCGGGCGCCTCGACCGACCCGCGCTCCACAACGGACGGCGAGACCACCTTCGCGGGATCCGCGCCGCGCAGCTCGTGGCTCAGCTCTGCCAACTCGTCGCCGCCCGCCATCTCCGCGGCCAACTGGTCGAGCGTCAGCTCGTCGCGGTGGGCGTCGAGCACGACCCGGCCCAGCTTCAGGATCACGAAGTGGTTGCCGACCAGGTAGGCGTGGTGCGGGTTGTGGGTGATGAAGATGACCCCGAGGCCGGCGTCGCGCGCCTTGACCACATAGCGCAGCACCACCCCGGACTGCTTGACGCCCAACGCCGCCGTCGGCTCGTCGAGGATGATGACCCGCGCTCCGAAGTAGATGGCCCGCGCGATCGCCACGCACTGCCGCTGCCCGCCCGACAGGCTCGCCACCGGCCGGTCGAGGTCGGGGATGACGATCCCCATCTTCGACAGCTCCTCGGCGCAGATCCGCTTCATCGACGCGATGTCGAGCGTACGCAGGAAGCCCTTGCGCAGCTCGTTGCCGAGGAAGAAGTTGCGCCACACCGACATCAGCGGCGCCAGGGCCAGGTCCTGGTAGACGGTAGCGATGCCTTGCGACTGCGCGTCGCGCGGCGACCCGAACGAGACCGGCGATCCGTCGAGCAACAGCGACCCGGACGTGTGCGGATGCAGCCCCGAAACGATCTTGATCAATGTGGACTTGCCGGCGCCGTTGTCGCCCAGCACGCAGGTGACCTCGCCCTGCCGCACGGACAGCGAGACGTCCCGCAACGCGTGGACGTTGCCGTAGCTCTTCCCGACGTTCTCCAGCGAAAGAATGCTCATCGCAGGTCCGCCCGTCTCTTCACGTACAGGTTCACGATCGTCGCCAGCAACAGCATCACGCCGAGAAACGTGCGGAACCAGTCCGGGTTCCAGCCGGCGTAGTTGATGCCGAGCTGCGTCATGCCGAAGATGAGCGCGCCGATCGACGCGCCGACGACGGATCCGTAGCCGCCGGTGAGCAGGCAGCCGCCGATGACCGCGGCGATGATGAAGATGAACTCCTTGCCGACGCCCTCACCCGACTGCACGGTGTTGAACTGGAACAGCAGGTGCATGCCGGACAGCCACGCGCAGAAGCCGGCAGCCATGAACAGGCCGACCTTCGTCGCGCGCACGGGCACGCCGACCGCGCGGGCCGCGGCCGCGTCACCGCCGACCGCGAAGATCCAGTTCCCGATCCGGGTACGCAGCAGCACGTACGCGCCGACGACCGTCAGCAGGATCCAGTAGAGCACGGTGATCTTCAGGTTCACCGGGCCGATCGACACCTCGGAGCCGAAGACGGCCTGCGCACTCGAAAACCCGGACATGTCGTTGATGCCCGCGCTGGCCACGTTGCCGGTCGCCAACCGGGTCACGCCGAGGTTGACGCCCTGCAGGATGAAGAACGTGCCCAGCGTGACGAGAAAGCTGGGCAGCCCGGTGCGCAGCAGCAGCCAGCCGTTGAACGCGCCGATCGCGACCGCGAGGACCAGCGAGAAGAGCACGCCGACCCAGACGTTGAGGCCGAAGTTCCAGGCGAGCAGCGAGCCGGACAGGCCCGCGGTGGTCACGGCGACGCCGGCCGACAGGTCGAACTCGCCGCCGATCATCAGCAGCGCCACCGGCACCGCCATGATGCCGATCGTGGACGCTCCATAGAGGATCGTCCCGATGTTGGCCACGTTGCGGAACGGCTCCGCGACAGCCATGAAGAGCAGGAAGATGACGACCGCGGCGACCAGCGACCCGACCTCGGGGCGGCTCAGCAGCCGGGCGAGGAACGGCCGGCTGGCGACCCGGTCGTCCCGGGCCGCCAGCTCCGTAATCGTTGTCATCGCTTGCCGTTGTTGGCGTACTGCTCGACCGCCGACACGTTGCCACTGTCGATGAACGCCGGGCCGGTCAGCGTCGCCTGCCCGCCGCCGATGGTGTTGCCGTTGGTCTTGTAGAGCCAGAGGCTGTCGACGGCGAGGTAGCCCTGCAGGTACGGCTGCTGGTCGACGGCCCACGTGACCTGGCCGCTCTTGATGGCGCCGACGAGCTCCTTGTTGGTGTCGAACGTCGAGATCTTCGCCTGGCTGGCGGCGTCCTTGACCGACTGCACGGACGCCATCGCGAACGGCGCCCCGAGGGTCAGCACGCGGTCGATGGCCTTGTCCTGCTGGAGCTTCGAGGTGATCGCGGCCTGGACGCCGGGCATGTCCGTACCCGTGACGTAGATCTTCTCGATGTTGGGGAACGTCTCCTTGGCGCCGTCGCAGCGCGCGTCGAGCCCGACGTTGCCCTGCTCGTGGATGACGCAGAGCGCCTTCTTCGCGCCCTCGGTGGTGAGCTTCTGGCCGGCGGCGCGGCCGGCGATCCGCTCGTCCTGGCCGAAGTAGTTGAGCACGCCCATGCTCTGCCAGGCGTCGATGCCGCCGTTGAGCGCGACGACCGGGACGCCGGCCTGGACGGCCTTGGTCACGTTGGCCTTCATCGCGTCGGGCTTGGCCAGCGTCACGGCGATGCCGTCGACCTTCTTGTCGACCGCGGATTGCACGAGGTTGGCCTGGCCGGGACCGTCGGGGTCCGCCTGGTACTGCAGGTCCACGTTATCCTTCTTCGCCGCGTCCTCGGCGCCCTTGCGGACCAGGTCCCAGAACGTGTCGCCGGGGCCCGAGTGCGTGATGAACGCGATCGTCATCCGCGGGGTGGTGGCGGCGCCGGCGTTCGCGGGCTCGTCCTCGGTCTGCTTGCCGCCGCTGGAGCTGCACGCCGCCAGGGCGAGCACGGCCGCGGACCCGGCCGCGAGCAAGGACATCCGGAATCTGTGCGTCATCTGGTTCTGCCTCTCTCCTCCCCGCCGCGGCGTCGGGGCGGGTATGTCGGTCGGTCGGGGATTATCCGCCCTGATCCCGCCCAGGGCGACCTGGCGGGTCTCGGCGACGCGGACCGCTTTCAAGGCGTCACAGACGGTGTGCGGCGCAGGGGCGGGCACCGACCAGGCGGGCTGGGGGTAGCGTGCACGTACGTAAATATCACGTCAAGTGTTTGTTCCAACATTTTTACATAACGTCAACCCGGTGCGAGACGGTAAAGTGCGCCCATGGCGCTGCAGGTGGGCGTGACGATCGACCGTTCGTCGCCCGTGCCCCTCTACCATCAGCTCGCCGAGCAGCTGCGCTCGGCGATCGACGACGGTCGCCTCCAGCCCGGCGACCAGTTCGAGAACGAGATAGCCCTCGCCGAGCGCCTCGACCTGTCCCGACCGACCGTCCGCCGGGCGATCCAGGAGCTGGTCGGCCAGGGCCTCCTGCTGCGCCGGCGCGGGCTGGGCACCACGGTCGCCAACCGCAAGGTGCACCGGCGGGCCGGGCTGACGAGCCTCTTCGAGGACCTCGACCGGGCCGCCGGCCGGCCCAGCACCGAGCTGCTCGGGCACGAGGTGGTGCGCGACGAGACGATCGCCGCTGAGCTCGACCTGCCGGCCGACACCGACCTGCTGCACATCGTGCGGCTGCGCCTGACCGCAGGGCAGCCGCTGGCGATCCTGCGCAACTGGCTGCCGCCGCGGGCGTCCGGGCTGACCCCGGAGGAGCTGGAGGCGAAGGGCCTCTACGCGTTGCTGCGGGCCCGCGGCATCCGGGCGGTGGTCGCCCATCAGGAGATCGGCGCGCGTACGCCGACCGCGTTCGAGCGGCGGCATCTGGCGCTGAAGTCGAGCGAGCCGGTGCTCACGATGACGCGCAGCGCCTTCGACGCGTCGGGGGTGGCGGTCGAGTACGGGGACCACTGCTACCGCGCCCGCGACTACACCGTCGACGTGACCATCGACGAACGCTGAGCGACGCCAGCGCGGGGCGCCGCGCGCGGGGCGCGCCACCCCAGCGGCGGGCGGCGACCCGACGACGGCCGCGGCGGGGGCTAGCACGCGCCGCGCGCCCCGCGTGACGCGCCGGGGGCCGAGCG
>NZ_BONE01000102.1 GCF_016862555.1 Asanoa siamensis
GCCGCACGCACCGAGGACCCGGACGTCCGGGAGCTCGCCGACCTGGTCGCCCGGGCGGGCGCGATGCGCTAGAAGGTCGTGAAGGGCGCGGGGCGCGCGGCCGCCGACTCCACCGGCAGCCGGGTGCCCCGCTCCGCGGCGACGTGGATCGTCTCCATCGTGTCGAGCACGTGCAGGGCCAGCGCCTCGGACGCCCGGTGGTCGCGGCCGGCCTCGATGGCGGCGACCATCTCGGCGACGCCGATGCCGCGCGAGTCCGCCGACCACGGTGTCCGCAGCGGCTCCTCCCGCCAGCCGGCGTCGTCGCGGCCGCGTACCAGGACCGGTCCGCCGAAGTGGTTCGGGTCGTCGAGCACGACCGTGCCGGTGCTGCCGTAGATCTCGATGCCGTGCGGGATCGTCGAGGCGGGCACGTCGAAGCTGAACACGGCGGTGACCGTGGCGCCGCCGGCGAACTCCAGCACGGCGTTGACGTGGGTGGGCACCTCGACCGGGATGGCCCGGCCCTGCGGGGTGTGCCGGACGGGGAAGCCCCGGGTCGCGACCGCGCTGACCGCGGCCACCGGCCCGAGCAGGTTGACCAGCGCGGTCAGGTAGTAGGGGCCCATGTCGAACAGCGGGCCGCCGCCGGCCTGGTAGTAGAAGTCCGGCTGCGGGTGCCAGCGCTCGTGGCCGGGGGAGAGCATGAACACCGCGCCCGACAGGGGTGTGCCGATCGCGCCCTCGTCCAGCAGGGCGCGGACCGTCTGGACGCCGGCGCCGAGGAACGTGTCCGGCGCGCTGCCGACGCGTACCCCCGCCTGGTCCGCCGCGGTCAGCAACCGGCGGCCCGCCGCGGCCGTCAACGCCAGGGGCTTCTCGCCGTACACGTGCTTGCCCGCGCTGATCGCGGCCAGGCCCACCTCGACGTGGGCGGCGGGAATGGTGAGGTTGACCACAAGCTCGACGTCGGGATCGGCCAGCAGGTCCTCGACGCTGCCCGCCGCCGGCACGCCGAACCGCTCGGCGCTCGCCTTGGCCCGCTCCACGTCCAGATCCGCGCAGCGTACGACCTGGGTCTGGGGCAGTTGGGTCAGGTTCTTGAAGTAGATTCCGCTGATCTTGCCGCACCCGACCACGCCGATCCGCATGGCGGGATGCTAGCGCGCCTACCCTTTGACGTATGACTGAGCATTTCGATCTCGTCGTTCTCGGCGCGGGCCCGGGCGGCTACACCGCCGCGGTCCGTGGCGCCCAACTCGGCCTGCGGACCGCGGTCGTGGAGGAGCGTTACTGGGGCGGCGTCTGTCTCAACGTGGGCTGCATCCCCTCGAAGGCGCTGCTGCGCAACGCGGAGCTCAACCACATCTTCACCAACGAGGCCAAGACCTTCGGCATCAACGTCACCGGCGAGGTGACCTTCGACTACGGCGCGGCGTTCACCCGCAGTCGGAAGGTCGCCGACGGGCGGGTCCGCGGCGTGCACTACCTGATGAAGAAGAACGACATCACGGAGATCGACGGCCGGGGTACGTTCGTCGACGCGCACACCATCGCCGTGGGCGACCGGACCGTGACGTTCGACAACTGCATCATCGCGACCGGCGCCTCGACCCGGCTGATCCCGGGCACGTCGCTGTCCGACAACGTCGTGACGTACGAGGAGCAGATCCTCAGTTCTTCGCTCCCGTCCTCGATCGTCATCGCGGGCGCGGGTGCGATCGGGGTCGAGTTCGCGTACGTGCTGCACAACTACGGCGTCAAGGTCACGATCGTCGAGTTCCTCGACCGCATGCTGCCGCTGGAGGACGCCGAGGTGTCGGCGGAGCTGCTCAAGCGCTACAAGCGGCTGGGCATCGAGGTGCTGGTCTCGACGAAGGTCGAGTCCGTGGTCGACTCCGGCTCCGGCGTGTCGGTGACCGTGTCGCGCGACGGGCAGGAGCGGGTGATCGAGGCCGACAAGCTGATGCAGGCGATCGGATTCCAGCCCAACGTGACCGGTTACGGCCTGGAGAACACCGGCGTGTCGCTGACCCCGCGTGGGGCGATCGACGTCGACGGGCGGGGGCGCACCGACGTCTCCGGCATCTACGCGATCGGCGACGTGACCGCGAAGCTGATGCTCGCGCACGCCGCCGAGAGCATGGGGATCGTGGCCGCCGAGACGATCGCGGGCGCCGAGACCATGGAGCTCGACTTCGTGATGATCCCGCGGGCCACGTTCTGCCAGCCGCAGGTGGCCAGCTTCGGGTGGACCGAGGAGCAGGCCCGGGAGAAGGGCTTCGACGTACGCGTCGCGAAGTTCCCGTTCACCGCCAACGGGAAGTCGAACGGGCTCGGTGACACGGTCGGGTTCGTGAAGATCCTGTCGGACGCTCGATACGGGGAGCTGCTGGGCGCGCACCTGATCGGGCCCGAGGTGACCGAGCTGCTGCCGGAGCTGACGCTGGCGCAGCAGTGGGATCTGACCGTGCACGAGGTGGGGCGCAACGTGCACGCGCACCCGACGCTGAGCGAGGCGGTGAAGGAGGCCATCCACGGGTTGGCGGGTCACATGATCAACATGTGATGTGGTTTCGCGCGACTCGCCGGGCGGCTGTTGACGCAGCGTCGCTCGGCGACTCCAATGCGAGGAGCGTCAATGTCGTCGCTCTTGGGGAGGGGTCGCGATGCGTCCACGCGTGGCTGTCGCCGTTGTCGTCGGTCTGGTGTTGTCGCTGGTGGGCGCGCCGGCGTTCGCCGACCACACGCCCGTGCCCACCCAGGTGACGCTGGTCGGGTCGCTGCAGTCGGAACTCGGTTGCCCCGGTGACTGGCAGCCGGAGTGCGCGGCCACCGCGCTGGCTCCGGTTCCCGGGTCGCCGGGGCTGTTCCGGGCCTCGTTCGCGGTGCCCTCGGGGGCTTGGGAATACAAGGTCGCCCTGGGCGGGTCCTGGGACGAGAACTACGGGGCCGGTGGCGCGCCCGGTGGGGCCAACATCGCGTTGACCGCGCCCGGTGGGGTGGTGACGTTCACCTACGACCACGCGACGCACCGGATCGTCGACGACGCGCCGCGGGCGCTGGGTGCCGAGTCGGCGGCGCACTGGCTTCGGCGCGGCGTGATCGCCTGGCAGCCGCCGCCGAGCGCGGTGCGCTTCGCGCTCTATTCGGCGCCGTCGGGCGGGATGTCCGTGGTCGACGGCGCGGTGGTCGGTGGTTCCGCTCATCCCTTGGGGACACGCGCGGCCGGGTTGCCTTCTGACGTCCAGCGGGACTACCCCCACCTGGCCGGCTTCCGCGCCCTGACCGTGCCCTCGTCGGTGCCGGTTTCGGACGTCCTGACCGGCCAACTCGCGGTGGCCGCGTTCGAGGCGGCCGGGGCCCTGGTCGACGCGACCGGCGTGCAGATCCCGGGCGTGCTCGACGATGTATATGGCGGGGCCGCGCGGCGGACCTTGGGCGTGACGTGGTCCCGGCACGGTGTGCCGTCGTTCGCGCTGTGGGCGCCGACGGCGCTCTCCGTCTCCCTGCTCGTCGACGGTGTGGCGCCGGTTTCCCTGCGCCGTGACCGCGACGGGGTCTGGACGGCGGCGGGTTCGCGGTCCTGGCAGGGGCGGTCCTACGTCTACTCGGTGCGGGTCTTCGCGCCCACCACCGGTCGGGTGGAGACCAACACGGTCACCGACCCCTACTCGGTGGCGCTGACCGCCGACTCGACCCGCTCCGTGCTGGCGTCGCTGTCGGATCCGGCGCTGGCGCCGGCGGGGTGGCGGCAACTGCGGAAGCCGGCGCTCGCCGCTCCCCACGTCTACGAGTTGCACGTGCGGGACTTCTCGATCAGCGATTCGTCCGTGCCCGCGGCCCACCGGGGGACCTATGCCGCGTTCACCGACCGGTCCAGCGCCGGCATGCGGCACCTGCGGTCGCTGTCCTCGGCCGGCGTGACGCACCTGCATTTGCTGCCGGTGTTCGACTTCGCGACGGTGCCGGAGCGGCGGGCCGACCAGCAGGTGCCCGGCTGCGACCTGGCGGCGCTGCCGCCGGCGTCCGAGGAGCAGCAGGCGTGCGTCGAGCCGGTCCGGCCGACCGACGGCTTCAACTGGGGCTACGACCCGTGGCACTACACGACGCCGGAGGGCTCCTACGCGGTCGACCCGGTGGGCGCGGCGCGTACCCGCGAGTTCCGGTCGATGGTGGCCGGCGTCAACGGCGCGGGCCTGCGGGTGGTGATGGACGTCGTCTACAACCACACGACGGCGTCGGGCCAGGCGGCCAAGTCGGTGCTGGACCGGATCGTGCCGGGCTACTACCACCGGCTGAGCCTGACCGGGCAGGTGGAGACGTCGACGTGCTGCGCCAACACGGCGACCGAGCACCGCATGATGGAGAAGCTGATGGTCGACTCGGTGGTCACGTGGGCACGTGACTACAAGGTCGACGGTTTCCGCTTCGACCTGATGGGCCACCACTCGAAGGCCAACATGCTGGCCGTCCGGCACGCTCTGGACCGCCTGACCCCGGCCCGCGACGGTGTCGACGGCCGGTCGATCCTGCTCTACGGCGAGGGCTGGAACTTCGGCGAGGTGGCCGACGACGCCCGCTTCGTCCAGGCGACGCAGGCCAACATGGCCGGCACGGGCATCGCGACGTTCTCGGACCGCCTCCGCGACGCGGTCCGCGGCGGCGGCCCGTTCGACGCGAACCCGCGCCTGCAGGGCTTCGGCTCGGGCCTGCTCACGGACCCGAACGGCGACCCGGTCAACGGCACGGCCGCCGAACAGCAGGCCCGGTTGCTGCTGGCCCAGGACCAGATCAAGGTAGGCCTGGCCGGCAACCTGCGGTCGTACCGCTTCGAGTCCCGCACCGGCGCGCTGGTGACGGGCGCGGAGGTGGACTACAACGGCCAGCCGGCGGGCTACGCGGCATCACCCGCGGACACGGTGACCTATGTGGACGCCCACGACAACGAAACACTCTTCGACAACCTGCAATACAAACTGCCGGCGTCACTGCCGATGCCGGACCGCGTCCGGATGAACACCCTGTCGCTGGCCACGACCACCCTGTCGCAAGGCGTGGGCTTCTGGCACGCGGGCACGGATTTGCTGCGCTCGAAGTCGTTGGACCGCAACTCGTACGACTCAGGCGACTGGTTCAACCGCATCGACTGGACGGGCACGACGTCGACGTGGGGCTCGGGCCTACCACCCCGCGCGGACAACGAGGCGAAATGGCCGTACATGCGGCCACTGCTCGCGGACCCTGCCTTGAAGCCGGCCCCGTCCGACATCCGCGCGGCCGCGGCGGGTTCGGCGGAGTTCCTCCGGATCGCCCGCTCGTCACCGCTGTTCGCCCTACCGTCGGCGCCGGAGATCCAACGCCGGGTGGGGTTCCCGCTGGGCGGCCCGACCCAGACGCCGGGCGTCATCGTCATGACGCTGGACGACACGAGGGGCAGGGACCTGGACGACCGCTGGGAACGCCTGGTGGTCATCTTCAACGCGACACCGACAACGACGACCCAATCCGTTCCCGGCGCGGCGGGCCGCTCCTATGCCCTACACCCGGTGCAGGCGACGGGCAGCGACCCGGTGGTCAAAACCGCCCGCCACACCGGCGGGGGCACCTTCACGGTCCCACCGCGCACGGTTGCGGTCTTCGTGTCTTGATGTCGGGGAGGTAGACAGGCGGGCCGCCGACGCGGCGCCCATGGTTGCGGGCCGCTGACGCGGCGCCCATGGTTGCGGGCCGCTGACGCGGCGTCCACGGTGGCGGGCCGACGTGCGCGCCTGCGGGACCGAGCCGCGCGGCCCGCGGCCGTCCGAGCGGCGGCGGGTAGGCGGTGCGGGTGGTCCGCTCGGCTGTGGGCCGATCTCCGGCTGCGTTCGGCGCGCGGGTTAGCGTCCGGCTCGCGGGGTGGCGTCCGGTATACGGGGAAGCCGGCAGGCCCGGGCGCGGTCTGGCGCGCCGGGGCTTCCGGCCCCTGGGAGCCGGTGTTCAACCCAGGGAGGCTGTCGGGCTCGCGGGCGCTGGCGTCCGGCGGTTGGGAGCCTGTTCGGCTAGGAGATCGCCCGGCTTGCCGGCGCTGGCTTGCCGATCGGTGCGCCTTGCGCATGGATCGCTTGGCTGGCGGGCCGATCCGTCGGGCCCGCTTGTTTGGTGGGGCCGTCCGCTTGCGTCCGGCCGTGCGGCTGCGTCCGGCCGTGCGGCTGCGTTTGGCCGTGCGGCTGCGCCTGGCAGGGCGGCTGGGTCCCTTCGGGTCCGCTGGCTGCAGGCCGGCGTATTGGCTGGGTTGCCTGGTTCGGGGCGGACGGTGGGGCATCCACGTCGTACCGTCGCGTGGGTGATCGAAGCCGAGTTTTTCAATCTGACAGACCGGTTGGCGGCGGCCTGGACCACCGGTCGCCCGCGCGACGCTGCCGCCTGCTTCACCGAGGACGCCATCTACCTCGAGCCGCCGGACCGGCAACGCTACGTCGGCCGTGCCGAGATCTACGAGCTGTCCGGTGGCGACGACCCGCCGCCCATGGCGATGACCATCCACCACGCGGCCTTCAACGTTGCGAACCAGGCGGGCTTCGTCGAGTACACGTTTCGCGGGCGCCGTCAGTATCACGGCATCGCGTTCGTTGGCGTGCGTGACGGTTTGATCCAGCGATGGCGGGAGTACCAGTACGTCGCGGAAGAAGACTGGCCCGAGTTCATCGGCGAGTCCGCCGGCCCAGGCGGGTGACCGCGCGTTTGTTCGTGCATGGTTTTGGTGGCGTTGGGTTCGGGTGAACCCGGGGCGGTGGCGCACCGCCTAGCGTGGCGGGCATGCGTGTGCGGCGGTTCGTGGCCGCGGGGCTCGTGGCCCTCGCGGTGGGTGGCATCGGGGTGGGGCAGCCGGCCGAGGCCGGCGAGGGCAGCACCCAGATCAAGGTTATGACGCTCAACGTCTTCTACGGCGGCGACGAGATCGACCTCGCCACCGGGGACTTCTGTGCCGAACCCGATGCCTGCACCGAGACCCTCGCGCAGGTCGGGCGGGTCATTCAGAGCGCCGGCGCCGACATCGTCGGCATTCAGGAGCCCGAGCGGAACACCTCGCGGATCGCGCGGACGCTCGGTTGGTACGCCAGTGATCGTGCGCATGTCATGTCCCGGTTTCCGATCATCGATCCGCCGGGTAGCAACGGGCTCTACGTCTTCGTCGAGATTTCGCCCGGGCGGGTCGTCGCCGTCGCCAACACGCATCTGCCGTCCGATCCCTACGGGCCTTATCTCGTACGGGACGGTGGCAGCCGCGCCGACGTCGTCGAGCTGGAGCGTGACACCCGGCTTGCCGCCGCCAGGGACGCCGTCGCGCCTCTGCCGGGGCTGGCCGCCAAGGGCATTCCCGTCTTCCTCACCGGCGACTTCAACAGTCCCTCGCACCTCGACTGGACCCCGGCCGTCGCCAAGGCCCGCGATGACGTGCCGTTCGCCGTCGACTGGCCCGCCAGCCGCGCCCTGGCCGATGCCGGGCTCACCGACACCTACCGTGAGGCGCACCCCGATCCCGTCAAGGATCCCGGCTTCACCTGGACACCGGGCGGCCCCGAGGCGGATCCCCAAGAGGTCCACGACCGGATCGACTGGGTGCTGCGCGCCGCCCGGACGGACCGTCGCCAGCCGTGTCGTCGGTGAGCGCGACGTCGACCCGTATCCGACCGACCATCGCGGTGTCGTCTCCACTGTGGACACGAAGCCAACCGTGCCGCCGAGGCTCACCGCCGTGGCCGAGCGCAGCGTCGACATCGGCGACCCGATCGGGGTGACCTACCGCGGCACGGACGCCGTCACGTTGCGCGACCCCGACGGGCGGGTCGTCGCGACGCGAGCCACGCCACACCGGGACGGCACGCTGCGGTTCGCCACCGACCGGCTGCGGCGCGGGCGCTACACCGTCAACGGCAACCCCGTCTGGCTCTATCCCCGCGACGAGCCGGCGCGGGTGGCGACCACGAAGGCCACCTACCGCGCCGGCCAGCCGATCAGCGTCGACTTCACCAACGCGCCCGGCATGGGGCTCGACTGGATCTCGATCTACCGGCAGGGCGACGGGAACGACGCCTACCTCGTGTACGCGTACACCGGAAGCCGGATCGAAGGTCGCCTGACCATCGGCCCGGACGGCATCGGTGAGTGGCCGCTGCCGCCCGGCCGGTACGTGGCGCGCCTGCTCCCCGACGACGGTCTCCGCTCGGTGGCCGAGTCGAAGCCCTTCACCGTAAGCCAAGAGCCGAGTTAGGCGCCGACCCGGAACGTCGCGTCCTGGCGGTCGGCCACACTCGACGATGCGCTCAGCACGTCGATCCTCAATAGATAGTTGACGTGCCGCAGGTAGCGCGTCGGGACGTTGTAGGACCGGAACGACGACCACGCACCGTCCGCCAGGCCCGCGGTGCGGTAGAACGTGGCGTCACCCCGGAACGCCGCCGTGTTGTCGTTGGGGTCCAGCCGCATCTCGTAGTTCCAGTGCCGCAGGAAGTTGCCCGGATAGTTGACCGACTCGAACGAGACGCCCGCCGCGTCGGCCAGGCCCGGCACCAGCCGCCACATCTGGTCCTGGAAAGGATCGAACGGGTACGCGTCGAGCCGGCCGATCCGGTTGGCGTGCCGGACGTACCGGTCGGGGAAGTTCGACGACTTGAGCCGCACCCAGTTCGGCAGGCCCCAGCGGGACACGACGCCCGCGTACTCCGTCGACGAGATGCCCACGATGGACCCGTGCTTGGCGTTGAGCGGCGGCGTGTAGTCGCGCTGGTTCATCACCGACCACGACCCGCCGCCGATGTTCGATGTGGACCAGGCGTAGTAGTCGTTGTTCACCGGCCCGAACGAGTCGCCCCACAGCCGCCACCCGTCGTCGTTGCCCTTCAGCAGCAGCGGCGCCTCGATCGCGGTGCCCTGCCGCAGCCCGCCCGTGTAGGTGCTGAAGCTGTTCGGTGCGCCCGACGACGACCGGGCCCCGTACAGCAGCCCGTCGCCCAAGTTCTTGTAGTAGAGATAGGTCGTCCCGCCGTCGACGACGATGTCGCCGTCCAGCACGTTGAAGCCCGGGTTGAAGAAGACCTGGGGCGAGGTCACGGTGCGGAAGTCCGATGTGTAATTGACCATGAACAGGTCCCGGCCGCCGTTGACCGCGGAGTAGACGATCCCGTACTGGCTCCGCGACGCGTCCCAGAACACCGTCGGCGCCCACGTGTGCGTGGCCAGCGTGTGCATCTGGATCCGCCGGTACCCCGTGAACGAGGTCAGGTTCGTCGAGTCCCACACGTGCAGGAACTGGTTGTTCTGCCCGAAGTTGGTGCCGTAGAGGTCGGTCGCCACGACCACGAACGTGCCGTCGTTCTTCCGGAAGACGAACGGGTCGCGCAGCCCCCGTGTCCCGGCCGTCGGCGTGACCACCGGGTTGTTCTGGTTGAGCGGCGTCCAGTTCCAGCCGTCCTGGCTGACCGCCAGGTGCAGGCCGTAGTCGGCGCCCGTCATCTGCGGCGACTCGGTGAAATAGGCCATCAGGTACGCGGTGTTGGCCGCGAACGCGGCGCGCGGCAGGCCCATCGCGCCGGCCACGGCGGACAGCGCGCCGGCGGTGAAGGCTCGTCGGGTCAGGGACATGAGATCACCAGTCCTTCGGACGTGTGAGCGCTAACATCACCACGTCCGCGGCAACAGTCAGCGCATGCACGAGGGAGCCGACGTGTCCTCACGCTCCGCCCGGTGAGCGCTCACATCGACAACCGCAGATTGCCAGATCCCGGCGACTTCTTCAATACGCCGGGCTCGCGACAAGCCCACAGGCAGAGATCAACCCAGGTCCACGGGCCCGTAGCGGGTCCGGTCGGCGCCGGTCGCGAGCGCCCAGTAGCGGTCGCCGAACGACCAGTGCCACCACTCCGTCGGGTAGTTCACGAACCCCGCCGACCGCAGGGCCGCACCGAGCACGAAGCGGTTCCGCCGCGCCGGCGGCGGGATGTGGGCCGCCGCCGTGAAGCACGCGTTCCCGCTGGCAACAGGAGAGTCGTTGACCGCCGTACCCATGTCGATCTCCTGCCCGTCCGGGCCCGCCAGCGTCAGGTCGACCGTGCCGCCCGTGCTGTGCGGCGCGACCGCCGGCGGCGACACGTACTTGCTGGCCTCGACGAACACCCGCTCGGCGGGCCAGGACGGGTAGCGCGACCGCAACTCGTCCTGGTAGTCCGCGAAGTACGACGCCTGCAGGCGCAGCGGCCGGTACGCCTCGACGACCAGCAGCCGCAGCCCGCGGGGCAGGGCCCGCTGCGCGGTCAGCAGCCGCTCGACCGCGCCCTCCCGGAGCCGCGCGAAGGCACCCGCCGGGTCCGCGAGCCGGCCGTCGACTGCCAACCCGTCGACCGTGCGCAGGTCGACCAGCGCCTCGCCGTTGTCGCCGAGCGGCACGGCGGCCACGCGGGGGTCGGAGATCAGGATCACGGCAACGCTCCAGCGGGTTCGGTGGCGCGTCGCCGCGCCACAGCGGGGAGGTCGAAGAGCCAACGCGCACCGACCCTGGTCAGTCCACGATGGATCATCAGGCACAGCACGACCACCAGCGCGGTCAGCATCGGCGGGTAGACGAGCGCGACGAGCAGTTGGGCGCCGCCGCCCAGCGCGGACAGCGGCTCGTGCAGCAGCCGGTGCAGCACGGCCAGCACCGGCATGTGGATCACGTAGATCGGCAGCGTGACGCGGCCCAGCCGGACCAGCCGGTCGCTGATCCGGGGCCGGCGGGTCAGCCGGGCCGCGGCGGTGACGCCGAACATCACCGCCACCACCGACACCACGAGCCACACACCGAACCACTCCTCGGCGCCGAGCGCGGCCATCAGGACCAGGACGACGACGTACGCCGCCGCGGCCAGCACCAGCCGGCGCCGGGTCGCGCCGGCGGCGAGCCGCTCGACCCGGGGCCGGAACCAGAGACCGGCGAGGAAGAACACGAGGTTCTGGTAGAAGCCGCCGCGGTCGCCCGGGGTCGACACCCAGCCGGCCGCCGCGACCGCCGACAGCACGGCGGCGGGCACGAGCACCGCCGCCGGTGGCGCCCGACGCACGGCCTTGGCCACCACGAAGTAGATCGCCAGGGCGTACAGGTACCAGAGGTTCGACGGGGTGATCGTGAGCTGCGCGAGGAAGTCGAGCGGCGACGTCGCCCGCTCGGTGGGCAGGTCGGGCGCCACGGGCAGGATCGCCGTGTGGATCACCAGCCAGACCGTGTAGAGGTAGAGGAACTTCGCGATCCGGCTACGCGCGACCTCCCGCCACGGCCGGCGCACGGCGTTGGCCGCGAACAGGCCCGAGATGGTGAAGAACAGCGGCATCCGCAGCGGCAGGAACTGCTCGCCCAGCGTGCCCCAGAACCCCGGCAGCGGCAGGCCGATGTGCCAGTCGACCAGCAGGTAGTCCTTGACGATCACGTGCCAGGACACGACCAGGACGATGCAGACGCCCTTGGCGACGTCGGCCCACTCCACCCGGGCCGTGGCGGGCGCCGCGAGCGAGGCCGAGCGCCACAGGGAGGTGCCCCCGGCGCGGCCGGCGAGCTCCGGGATCGGTGAGGTCGCGTACACAAGGAAAGAACCTGGCAGGCTCATGTCCGCGACCCATCCCTGAAATGTCACGAGCCGGTAATGCCACCCCGTGACCCCCGCCACATCGACCGTCCGGAGGACCCGGGGACGTGTCGCATCGATCGCCGGCTGTGGCACCCTGGTCACACCTATGGCGCAGCTACCCGGTGGTGTGCGGATCAAGGACGTGGCGGCGGCGGCCGGCGTGTCCGTCGGCACCGTGTCCAATGTGCTCAACCGGCCGCACACGGTCTCCCTGCCGACCCGCCGGCGGGTCACGGCCACGATCACCCGGCTCGGCTTCGTGCGCAGCGAGTCGGCCCGGACGCTGCGGGCGGGCTCCAGCCGGACCGTCGCGATGCTCGTGCTCGACGTGGCCAACCCCTATCTGACCGATGTCGTACGGGGGGTCGAGGACGCCGTCGCCGAGGCCGGGTTCGCGGTCATGCTGGCCGGTAGCGGCGGGCTGCTCGGCCGCGAGCAGCGCTACCTGGAGATGTTCCAGCAGCAGCGGGTACGCGGCCTGCTGTGGAACCCCACCAACCTCGCGACGCCCGTGACGGAGGCGTTCGACCGGCTCGGCATCCCCGTCGTCTTCCTCGACCGGCACCGCGAGCGCACCCACTCCAACGTCGCGGTCGACGACGTCGCCGGTGGCCGGATCGCCGCCGAGCACCTCCTGGAGCGCGGGCACCGGCGGATCGCGGTCGTCGGCGGCCCGGCCACGCTCGCGCAGATCGAGGACCGCCGGGACGGCGCGTACGAGGCGATCCGCCGGATCTCCGACGCGGCCACCAGCTTCCTCACCGTCCCCACGCCCGACCTCACGCTGCGCTCGGGCCGGGGAGCCGCCGACCTCCTGCTGGAGATGCACCCGGCGAGCCGGCCGACGGGCGTGTTCGCCGCCAACGACCTGGTCGCGATCGGCCTGCTGCAGGGGCTGCTGGCGCACGGCGTACGCGTGCCCGACGAGATGGCCATCGTCGGCTTCGACGACATGGAGTTCGCCGCCGCGGCGGCGGTGCCGCTGACCTCCGTGCGCGCACCCCGCGCGGACCTCGGCCGGCACGCGGCCCGGCTGCTGCTGGAGGAGATCGCGGCGCGGGAGGACGGCGGCACCCCGCAACCCCGGCACCTCCGCTTCGAACCGGACCTCGTGCCGCGCGCCTCGACCGCGTCCCGCGCCGTAGAATCCCGCGGGTGATTTCCCGCGCGCACGTCGCCGAGGTGGTCGCGGGCTACCTGGCGCAGCACCCGGCCGAGGCCGACCGCCTGGCCCCGCTGACGCGGGCGCTGGTCGCCGGCGCCGACGTCGTCTCGCGAACGAGCTTCGTGCCCGGCCACGTGACGGCCTCCGCGGTGGTGCTCGACCCGGCCGGCCGGATGCTGCACGTCAAGCACAACGTCTTCAACCGGTGGCTGCAGCCCGGCGGCCACCTCGAGCCCGGCGACGGCACGTTGCTCGCCGCCGCGCGGCGCGAGGTCGAGGAGGAGACCGGCATCCCGGCGGCGCTGCTGACGCTGGCCGACGAGGTGCCGTGCGACATCGGCGTGCACGCGATCGCCGCCAACCCGGCCCGCGGCGAGGACGCCCACCACCACTTCGACGTGCGCTACCGGTTCACGACGGTGGCGGACCCGGACACCCGCGTCCAGGCCGACGAGGTGCACGGCATCGCCTGGCTGCCGGCCGCCGAGGTCGACCTGGAGTTCCGCGACAAGGTCCGGGCCTGGGTGTCGGCATGACCGTCGACTGGGGACGGTTGATAGTCAGTCAGCTCGAGTTCTACTGGGACAACCACCTCCGGCCGCGACTCGACGACCTGACCGACGACGAGTACGCGTGGGAGCCCGTGGCCGGCTGCTGGGGCGTGCGCCGCGGCACCGACGGTCGGCACCGCGCCGACGGCCCGTGGCCCGAGCCGGGCGCGCCGCCGCCGGTCACCACGATCGCCTGGCGGATGGCGCACATCGCCGTCAACATGCACACCCGGGTCAGCACGTTCGTCGACGGGAACGACGGCGACATGTTCGACCCCCGGCACGTCCCGGCCGACCTGCCCGGCACGGCCGCGGCGGCGCTCGCCTTCCTCGACGACGCGTATGGCCGCTGGCACACGGCGATCGCCGCCCTGGACGCCGAGGGCCTGGCCCGCCCGCTCGGCCCGCGTGGCGCGTACTTCGCCGACGACCCGATGGCCGGCCTGATCGCGCACGTCAACCGCGAGATCATGCACCACGGCGGCGAGATCGGCGTCCTGCGCGACCTCTACCGCGCGGGGATGCGATAGGCCGGCCGTGCCGCTCGGACGGGCCCGCGCAGCAGCGCGCCGCGGGGCACCAGCAGGACCGTGGCGACGGTCGTCGCGCCGGCCAGCGCCACCGCCCAGCGCGGGGCCGTCAGCGCGGCGACGCCGCCGAACACCGCCGGGCCGACGCCCTGCAGGGTCATCAGGCCGGTCGAGAGCAGGCCGAACGCCTGACCGCGGCCGATCTCCGGCACCGCCTCCACGAACGCCCGCTGCAGGCCCAGCGAGTAGGCGAACCCGGCCCCGCTGACCACCATCAGGGCCACGCAGACGACCAGCGGCGGGTCGAACGCGAAACCGATCGGTGGCACGCCCAGCAGCAGCACGAGCGGTGCGACGAGTCGGGTACGGGTGTCCGGCGGCACGAGCCGGCCGATCACGAGCTGGCCGAGCACCATGCCGAGCGGCGAGCCGGCCATCAGCACCCCGACGGTGGAGACGGGGAAGCCCCGGGTCGACGCGTACGCCACCATCAGCGCCTCCGCGCCGACCACGAACGCGGACGGCAGCCACTGCAGCAGCAGCAACCGCCGCACCCAGGGATCGGCCAGCAGCGCCGCGTTGGTCGACCAGCTCTGCCGCACGGCGCCCCCGCCCCCGGCGGCCGGCGCGGCGGGCAGGTCGGGGAGCCGGAACCGGACCATCAGCGCGGCCAGCAGGTGGACGCCCGCGGTGAGCAGCAGCGCCCGCTGCGCCCCGAGCGCACCGATCGCGACGCCGCCGGCGGCCAGGCCCAGCAGCTGCGCGCCGCCCGAGGCCATGCTGCTCACCGAGCGGCCCAGCACGTACGCGTCGCCGGTCAGCACTTCGGCGACCAACCGGCTGGACGCGCCGTTGAACACCGGCGTCATGACCGCCACCACGCCGACGAGCGCCAGCCGCGCCCAGGTCGGCATCGGCACCAGGGCGAGGGCCAGCGCCGCGGCGCACTCGGCGGCGTAACCGGCCGTGATCAGCGGGCGGGGCCGCAGCCGGTCGGCCAGCGAGCCGAGCACCGCGCCGCCGAGGACCTGCGGCAGGAACCCGATGCCGAACGTGACCGCCGACAGCCACGCCGAGCCGGTCGCGGTGTAGACGAGCACCGAGAGCGCCGCGATGCGCAGCGCGTCGGCGGCGATCGCGATGGACCGGCTGGTGAACAGGACCCGGAAGGCCGGGACCGCGAACACCTCGCGGTAGGTGGCTTGCTCTGTGGTCACCGTCGCATGCTGCGCCGCCCGGCGCCCGGGTGGCCAACGTTACGGGCAGCGCCGTAACGTCGAGGCATGCTCCGCTACCTCGTCGACCAGGCCGACCTGCTGCACAGTCGGTTCGCGCTGTCGCCGAGCTTCGAGCTGGAGAACCTGCTGCGATTCTTCGACGGCACGGACCGGCACGGCCCCCGCACGCCGGGCCCGGCGGCCCGCCTCCGCCCCGTCTTCGCGCACCTCCGGCGCACGGACCCGGCCATGCGGGCCCTGCTCGCGCTGCACCACCCGCACGGCGGTGCCGATTTCGTCGCGCCACCGCCGACCCGGGCGGCGCTGCAGACCATCGACGACGACCTCGAGGTGGTGCGGTCGGTGCCGCTGGCCGTGGCTCGCGCCGAGATCGCGGGATGCCTGGCCGCCCGGCCGGCGACCGACCCGGACGCCCGGGAGATCCTCGCCTCGCCGGACGTCACGGCGCTGCTCGCCGACGGCCTCCGGCGCGCCTGGGACGCCCTGCTCGCCGCCGACTGGCTGCAGCTCCGGGCGATCTGCGAACGCGACATCGTCTACCGCTCGGGCCTGCTGGCCCGGCACGGCTGGGCGGCGGCGCTGGACGGGCTGCATCCGCGGGTGCGCTGGCGCGAAGGCGGCATCGAGGTCACCCGGATCGCCGATCGCGAGGTCGTGGTCGGCGGCCGGGGCATGACGTTCATCCCCTCGGTGTTCATCTGGCCCAGCATCGCCGCGCACTCCGACGACCCGTGGGAGCGCGCCATCATCTACCCGGCGCGTGGGGTCGCCGACTGGTGGGGCGCGCCGGCCTCGCCGCCGTCGGCCGCCCTGGCGGAGCTGATCGGCCGCACCCGGGCCCGGATCCTGGTCGCGCTGCGGGAGCCGGCCAGCACCACGCAACTCGCGCACGCGCTGTCGTTGCCGGTCGGGTCGGCCGGCGACCACCTGCGCGCGCTGCGCCGGGCGGGCCTGCTCGACGCGGCCCGCTCCGGCCGGTCGGTCCTCTACCACCGCACGCCCCTGGGCGACCTGCTGGCGAGCGCGGGGCATGATGGCGGGCTAGACGGCTGAGGCGACCAGCTCGCGCGCCCGTTCCGGTGCCGGGAGGCCCTCCGTGTCGCCCGGTGCCGCCACCACGCCCGCCGCGAACTGGCTGCCCAGCCAGGCCGCGCCGCGGGGGCCGATGCCGGCCAGCCGGGCGGCCAGGTAGGCGCCCGCGAACGCGTCGCCCGCGCCGACCGGGTCGACCACCCGCACCGCCGCGGTCGGCAGGTGCGCCGGGCCGCGGTCCGTCGCGTACCAGCAGCCGTCGGCGCCCGCTTTCAGCACCACCTCGCCGACACCGGCCGCGTGGGCGCGGGCGAACACCTCGGCCGGCTCGTCGGTGCCGAACAGCGTCGGAGCCTCGTCCTGGCCGAGGACCAGATAGGCCGTGTACGGCAGCAGCCCGACCAGCGTCGGGCCCACCGGCCGCAACCCGGGGCGCAGGTTGGGGTCCAGCGCGACCGCGCTGCCGCGCGCGTGGGCCTCGCGGGCCAGCCGCACCACCGCGCGCTCGGGGCCTTCGCCCAGGGCCGCGGTCAGCCCGGAGACGGCGACCAACCGGGGCGCGGCCGCCAGCGCCCGATCGGCGTCGCCTTCGTCCATCGTGGACGCCGCCGAGCCGGCCCGGTAGTAGTGCACCCGGCGCGCCCCGTCGGGCCGTACCTCCTTGAAGTACACGCCCGTCGGGTGGGCGTCGTCGACGGTCACCAGGTCGGTCGTGACGCCGAGGTCCGCGGCGGCGGCGAGCACGCGGCGGCCGAACGGGTCCGCACCCACCTTGCTGCAGAACGCCGCCACGGCACCGGCCCGCGCCGCGGCCGCCAGCAGGTTGAGCTCGGCGCCCGCGACGTGCACGGACGCCGTCTCGCAGGTGTCCAGCGGGGCGCCGCCGGTCGGCTGGATGAGCACCATCGCCTCGCCCAGTCCTACGATGTCGACGGCTGAGGGGGTGGGATCGACCGGTGGAGACATGCGGGTAACCTTGCCATTCCCCGTAGGCGAGACCAAGAGTGAGATGACCGACTTCGAAACGCTGCTGCGCGGCAAACCCCTGATGGCCATCCTGCGCAACGTGCCGGTCGACCGGGCGGTGGCGCTCGCCGAGACGGTGTGGGCGAGCGGCCTCGGCGCCGTCGAGGTGCCTATCCAGACTCCCGACGCCGTCGCGTGCCTGCGCGCCGTCGCCTCCGCCGCGGCCGCGCACGGTGCCGTGGTCGGTGCCGGCACGGTCGTGACCGTCGAGCAGGTCAGCGTGGCCGCGGACGCCGGTGCGGCGTTCACCGTGGCGCCCGGTCTCGACCTCGACGTGGTCGCCGCGAGCGTGGCCGCCGGGCTGCCCCACCTGCCCGGCGTGGCCACCCCGTCCGAGGTGCATCACGCGGTCAAGGCGGGCTGCGGCTGGCTCAAGGCGTTCCCGGCCGGCTCGCTCGGCCCCAACTGGCTCCGCGAGGTCCGCGGGCCGTTCCCGGACGTGCGGTTCGTGGCGACCGGCGGCATCGGCGCCCACAACGCCCGCGACTTCCTGGCGGCGGGCGCCGAGGCGCTCGGCGTGGGCGGGGCGGTCACCCGCGACGGCGGGCTCGACGAGTTGCTCGCGGTGCTCAGGGCGTGACGTCGGTGCCGCTGCGCAGGCGGCGGCCCCAGGTCAGGTAGGCGATCGAGCCGACCGGCTGCACGAAGATCGCCGGCCACCAGAGCGCCTTCGGGCCGCGCACCAGATGCTGTGGGCGGCGGAGCAGGTCGAGCGCGGCCGCGGTGGTGCAGACCACCTCGACGGCGGCCAGCGTCACCACACCGGTGCGGCGGAACGTGCCGAGCCCGGCCCAGAACTCGCGCAACGCGGCGGCCTGGCTCGGGCGGGCGGCGGTGTCGTCGGCCATGCTCCGAACGTACCCCCGCGCCGGCCCGGGATCGGGCCGCTCGCGTAGTTTGGTGCCCGATGGACCGTCTGGTGGGGCCGCGCACGCTGGCCGAGCGGGTGCCGCCGGCCGCGTTCCTCGACCGGATCGACGCGGTCGACCCGGTGCTGCACGCGTTCGTGCCCGAACCCGACCCGGGCCGGCGCGCCCGCCTCGCGGCGGCGCCGCCCGCGCCCGGGCCACTCACCGGTGTGCCGCTGGGCGTCAAGGACATCTACCGGACCGACGGCCTGCCCACCCGCGCGGGTTCGGCGCTCCCGCCGGCGGCGTTCGACGGGCCGGAGGCCTGGTTGGTGAGCCGCCTGCGGGCGGCCGGCTGTGTGCTGGCCGGCAAGACGGTGACGGCCGAGTTCGCCAGCGCCGCACCCGGGCCGACCCGCAACCCGCACGACCTCGCGCACACGCCGGGCGGCTCCAGCAGCGGCTCGGCGGCGGCGGTCGCGGCCGGGATGGTGCCGGTCGCGCTCGGCTCACAGACGCTCGGGTCCGTGGTGCGGCCGGCCGCGTTCTGCGGGGTGGTCGGCTTCCGGCCCACCCACGGGCGGGTCCCGGCGGACGGGATGGTCGCGCACTCGCCGTCGCTGGACACGGTGGGCTGGTTCACCGCCGACGTCGCGGGTGCGGCGTTCGTCGCCTCCATCGCCTGTCCAACGTGGACCACCGTGGCAGGTGCGGCGCGACCGGTGCTGGGTGTGCCGGCGGCCGCCTATCTCGGGCAGCCCGACGCGACGGCCCGAGCACACTTCGACGAGCGGCTCGACGCGTTGCGGGCGGCCGGCTTCGTCGTGCGTACCACCGCGTTCCTATCCGATGTGGACTTCGGCGCCATGCGGGTGATCAACCGCTATGAGCTGGCGCGTACGCACGCCGCCTGGTTCCCCGAGTACGGCGACCGCTACCGCCCGCAGACCGCCGCCGCCGTCCGGGAAGGGCTGGCGCTGACCGCCGACGACTACGGGGCGGCCCTGCGCTGGCGCACCGAGTTCAGCGAGGCTTTCGACCAGCAGGACGTCGACGTCTGGGTGACGCCGGCCGCGCCCGGCATCGCACCGCGCGGCCTGGGCCACACGGGCGACGCGGCGATGTCCGTGCCGTTCAGCGTGCTCGGTGCACCGGCGGTGAGCGTTCCGGCTGGTGCGCACGCGGGACTGCCGCTGGGCCTCCAGCTCGCCGGCCCGCGCGGCGCCGACGAGCGGCTGCTCGCCTGGGCGGCGACGATCGCGCCGGTCGTGGCCGGCCCGCGGGTGACGCTAGATTGATCACATGAGACATCGCGTGCTCGGCCGATCGGGACTGTCCGTCAGCGAGGTCATCTACGGCAACTGGCTGACGCACGGCGAAACCGTGGACCGGGCCGCCGCCACCGCGTGCGTGGCGGCCGCGCTCGACGCCGGCATCACCACGTTCGACACCGCCGACGTGTACGCGATGGGCGAGGCCGAGGCGGTGCTCGGCGCCGCTCTGCGCGGGACCCGCCGCGAGTCGGTCGAGATCGCGACCAAGGTCTGCCTGCCCACCGGCGACGGCCCCAACGATCGCGGGCTGTCGCGCAAGCACGTCTTCGAGTCGTGCCACGCGTCGCTGCGCCGCCTCGGCACGGACTACGTCGACCTCTACCAGGCGCACCGCTTCGACCCGCGGACTCCGCTGGAGGAGACCCTGGTCGCCTTCGACGACCTCGTGCGCCAAGGCAAGGTGCGTTACGTCGGCGTCTCGGAGTGGACCGCGGCGCAGATCGAGCAGGCGCTGACCGTGGCCGGGGAGCTGGGCCTGACCCGCCGGATCGTGGCCAACCAGCCGCAGTACAACATGCTCTGGCGGGTGATCGAGCCGGACGTGCTGCCGCTGTGCCGGGCCGAGGGGATCGGCCAGATCGTGTTCCAGCCGCTGGCCCAGGGCGTGCTCACCGGGAAGTACCGGCCGGGCGCCGCGCCACCGGCCGGTTCCCGCGCGGCGGCCGCGGGTCGCGCGCCCCGGTTCATCGGCCGGGTCCTCGGCGACGCGGTGCTCGACCGCGTCCAGCGGCTGCGGCCGCTGGCCGACGAGGCCGGCCTGACGATGGCACAGCTCGCGATCGCCTGGACGCTGGCGACCGACGGCGTCAGTGGCGCCATCATCGGCGCGACCCGGGCGGCGCAGGTCACCGAGAACGCGACCGCCGCCGGAGTCCGGCTGTCACCGGACCTGTTGGCCGCGATCGACCAGACCCTGGGCGATCTTGTCGACCGCGACCCGGCCAAGACGGCCGACATGTTCGCGGTCAAGCCGGAGTGGTCGGCCGCGTGACCCAGGCGGCGATGCCGCGCAGCAGGTCCTCCTCGAGCGCTGCCGGGGCGGCGCTGGTGGTGACCGCGCAGCGGGCCAGGTCGGCCTGCTCGGCCGGGTCGCTGGTGACCAGCGCGTACTGGGTCGCCAGGTCCGCGCCGAACAGCAGCGGGTCGTCGGTGCCGAGGGCGACCGGCACCCCGGCCGCGCGCAGCGCGCGGATCGGCAGCTCGGTGATCGCCGCGACGCCCAGCGGGGGATAGGAGGTCGGGCAGACCTCCAGCGCCACCCCGCGCTCCGCGAGCAGGTCGCGGGTGGCCGGGTCGTGCATCGCGGCCAGCCCGTGCCCGATGCGGTGCGCGCCCAGCAGCGTGACGCAGTCCGCGACGTGTGCCGGTGGCGTGTAGAACCCACCGTGCGGCACCACGAGCAGGCCGGCCTCGGCGGCGGTCCGGCAGGCCGGCACCATGCCGGCGACGGTGCCCAGCCGCTCGTCGTTGGACAGACCGAAACCGACCACACCGCGACCGGCGTACGCGGCGGCCAGCGTCGCCAGGCGCAGCGCGTGCTCCGGCGGCGCCGCCCAGCTCGCCGCGACCACCACGCCCACCGGGATCGGTGCCCGGGCCGCGCCGGCCAGCGCCGCCTCGACCGCGCCGGCCAGGCCGCCCGTCACCGGCGCGTACGACGTCGGGTCGATCTGCAGCTCGATCCAGCCCGCCCCGGACGCCGCGTCGTCGGTCGCGGCCTCGACCACCACCCGCTCGATGTCCGCCGGGCCGCGGATCGCCGCCCGCGCCAGGTCGTAGCGCTCCTGGAAAGCCGGCCACTCGTGCACCGTGCCGGGCGCGAACGGCGGAGGCAGCGCCAGCCCGTCGCGGGCGGCCAACTCCGCCAGGGTCGCCGGGCGCATCGCCCCCGTGAGATGCAGGTGCGGGTTGGTCTTCGGTAGCGTCGCGGCAGTCACCCCGGGAACACTACGGAGGTACGCATGCCCCTCGACGACACCACCGCCGCGGCCGCCACGGCCGCCCGTGAGCTGGCCACCTGGTCCGGCGAGCGCCGCCGGGACGCCCTGCACGCGGCCGCGGACGCACTGGAGAAGGCCGGCGACCAGATCGTCGACACGGCGGTCGCCGAGACCGGGCTGACCCGGCCGCGGCTCGAGGGCGAGCTCGCCCGCACCACCGGCCAGCTCCGGCTGCTCGGCGACTTCGTGGCCGCCGGCCGCGACCGCCCGGTGGTCCGTTCCGCGGCCGCGGCGCCCGGCGGTGGCGACATCGTCGCGGTACGCGTACCCGTCGGTCCGGTCGCGGTCTTCGCCGCCTCCAACTTCCCGCTGGCGTTCGGGGTGCTCGGCGGCGACACCGCGTCGGCGCTGGCCGCGGGCTGCCCGGTGGTGGCCAAGGCGCACCCGGCCCAACCCGAGACCGCGCGATTGATCGAGGCCGCGGTCGCACCGGTCCTGGGCGGCTTCTTCGCGGTCGTGCACGGCGGCGCCGACGTCTCGATCGCGCTCGTCCGGGCCCCCGAGATCCGGGCGGTCGGCTTCACCGGTTCCGCGGCCGGAGGACGCGCGCTGATGGACGCGGCCGCCGCCCGCCCCGACCCGATCCCCGTCTACGCCGAGATGGGCGCGCTCAACCCCGTCTTCGTCTTCCCGTCGGCGCTCGACGACGCCCGCTGGCCCGCCACGGTGGCCGCGGCCGTGACCGGCTCGGCGGGGCAGCTCTGCACCAAGCCGGGGCTCGTCGTGGTGCCCGACAGCGCGGCCGGGGACGCGTTCGCCGACCGGCTGGCCGCCGAGGTGGCCGCGACACCGGTGTTCGACCGGATGCTCACCCCCGGGATGGCCGCCGCGCACGCCGCCTGGCGGGACCGGGCGCCGGGCGTCGAGGGCACGGCGAGCGCGCCCGAGGCCGGTGCGGCGCCGTTCGCCGTCCGGGTCACCGCCGCCGAGCTCGACGGTGAGCTGCTGGAGGAGCACTTCGGCCCGACCGTCGTGATCGCACGGTCCGGCGTGGACGGATACGGGGAGCTGGCGGGCCGGCTCGAGGGCAGCCTGACCGCCACGGTGCTGGCCGGGGAGGGTGACGACGACGCGGTCCGCGCGCTGCTGCCCGCCCTGGTCGACCGGGCCGGGCGGGTGATCTACAACGGCGTGCCGACCGGCGTCGCGGTGGTCGACGCGATGCAGCACGGTGGACCGTGGCCGGCCGCGTCCGGCGCGTTCACCTCGGTCGGCACCGCGGCCGTCGAGCGGTTCCTGCGCACAGTCGCGCTGCAGAACCTGCCGGAGCGGCTCGCACCCTGACGGTTGGCGGTACCCGGACCGACCGGTGGCAAACTGCTTGCCTGCAGGCAATTAAATACGGCGATGGCCCGCATTGATCGGGACTGACCGGGTATCGGGGCGGAATCGGCACCCTTCACGACGGGTGCTCCACACCGGAAGGGATCCCCCCGATGACGGACATCGCTACTCCACGGTCGCCGTCCGGCGGCCAGGAGTCGACCACACAGAAGGCGAAGGACGAAGCCAGGGACGTCGGCAAGACCGCGGCCGCCGCCGGTGGCGACGTCGCGCAGACGGCCAAGGAGCAGGGCAAGGAGGTCGCCCGGGAGACCGCGCGGCAGGCCCGTGACCTCTACGGCGAGGCCCGCGGCCACCTGCGCGACCAGGCCGGCTCGCAGCAGCGGCGGGCGGCCGGCGGCATCCGCGCCCTCGGCGACGAGCTGCGCGGCATGGCCGAGAACAGCAACGGCTCCGGGCCGGCGGGCGAGCTCGCGCGGCAGGCGTCCGGCCGGATCTCCGACATCGCCGACTGGCTCGAGGCGCGGGAGCCCGGCGAGCTGGTCACCGAGGTCAAGGAGTTCGCGCGCCGCCACCCCGGCACGTTCCTCGCGGGTGCGGCCGTGCTCGGCGTGCTCGCGGGCCGGATGACCCGCGGCCTGGTCGCCGACGCACACGACGACGACTCGCGGGCGCGCACCACCGACGACCCGACCGCGGCCTACCCGACCGGCGCGCCACCGGCGGCCTACCCGCCCGAGACGTACGCGACCGGCACGCCGCCCGTCACGTACCCGACCGGCACGCCGCCCGTCACGTACCCGACCGGCACGCCGCCCGTCACGTACCCGACCGACGGCCCGGCGACGGCGTACCCGGCGGCCGCCGACCCCATGGTGGGAACGGCGACGTATCCGACCGTCCGGGACTCGGACCCGGACAGCACGGTCTACGCCGGATCCACGGCGGACCCCGCCGTCGTGCCGGAGCAGCCGGTCGAGCGCGGTCCGTGGGACGAGCGGACCCGGCCATGACCCCCGAGTCACCGGCCGAGCGCTCGTTCGGCGACCTGATGGGTGAGGTCACCCGGGACCTGTCGACGCTGGTCCGGCAGGAGGTCGACCTCGCCAAGGCCGAGCTCAAACAGGAGGCGACAAAGGCCGGAAAGGCGGCCGGCATGTACGGCGGCGCCGGTTTCGCCGGCTACATGGTGCTGCTCTTCGCCTCGATCGCCCTCTGGTGGGCACTGTCCAACGTGATGGACCAGGGCTGGGCCGCGCTGATCGTGGCCGTCCTGTGGGCGGTCGTCGGCGCCGTGCTCTACGTGGTCGCCCGCGGCCAGATGCGCGAGGTACGCGGCATGCCGCGGACCGCCGAGACCGTCAAGGAGATTCCCCCCGCCCTCAAGCCCGACACAGGAGGCTACTGATGAGCACCGACCCGGACCAGATCCGGCGCGAGATCGAACGGACCCGGTCGAGCCTGAGTGACGACGTCGACGCGCTGGCGTACAAGGCCAGCCCGCGGCGCATGGTCGACGACCGCAAACGCAAGGTGCGCACGGCGTTCCGGAACGCGCGGGACACCGTGATGGGCACGGCGTCCGACGTCACCCACCGGGGTGGCAACGCCGCCTCCGCGGTCGCCGACCGGGCCTCGTCGCTGAAGTCCACGGCGTCCGACCAGGCCTCCGCCGTGTCGGACAAGGCGTCGGAAGCCGCCTCGGCCGTCGGCGACGCTGTCCAGGAGGCACCGGCGGCGATCCGCCGGCGCACCGAGGGCAACCCGCTGGCCGCCGGGCTCATCGCGTTCGGCATCGGCTGGCTGGCGTCGTCGCTGCTGCCCGCCACCGAGCGCGAGCAGCGGGCCGCCGGTGCTCTCAAGGAGAAGGTCGCGGAGCACAGCGACACGCTCAAGGACGAGGCCCGCGGCCTCGCGCAGGACGCGCGGGAGCGGCTGGAGCCGGTCGCCCGCGACGCGGTCGACTCCGTGAGGTCGACCGCCCAGGAAGGGGTGGCGACGGTCAAGGACGAGGGCCGCTCCGCCGCCGACGACGTGAAGGTCCGTGCCCAGGAGGCGCGCGACGAGGTGCGTTCCTGACGGGGCGCGCCCGAGGCCGGCCGCCGGTTCGGCGGCCGGCCTCTTCGCGTGCGTCGGGGCCGTTCGGGCGGATCTCCGCAATAGGGTGGAATCGCATCGACCACGAGTGGGGCGCCTGACGGCATGGCGGCAACGACGCAACCGAGCACGGCGGGTGGCGCGGCACAGTTGCGCGGTCGCTCGCTGCTCGTGCTGCTCATCTGTTGCTGCAGCATCTTCATCGTCGGCCTGGACACCAGCGCGCTCAACGTCGCGCTGCCGTCGATCCAGCAGGACCTGAACGCGTCGATCCAGGGCGCCCAGTGGACCATCGACGCGTACACGCTGGTGCTCGCGTCGTTCCTGATCCTCTCCGCGTCGACCGCGGACCGGATAGGCCGCCGGCGCGTCTTCCAGGTCGGCCTCGCGATCTTCGGCCTGGGCTCCCTGCTCTGCGGGCTCGCGCCGTCGCTCGGTTGGCTGATCGCGTTCCGGGTGCTGCAGGCGATCGGCGGCAGCATGCTCAACCCGGTCGCGCTCTCGATCATCTCGAACACGTTCACCGACCCCCGGACGCGGGCGAAGGCGATCGGCGTCTGGGGCGGAGTGGTCGGCGTCAGCATCGCCGCCGGGCCGGTGCTCGGCGGGTTGCTGGTGCAGGCGTTCAGCTGGCGGGCGATCTTCTTCATCAACGTGCCGATCGCCGTGACGGCCATGGTGCTGGCCGGAAAATACATCCGGGAGTCGCTCGCGGCCCGGCGCCAGCGTCTGGACCCGGTCGGGCAGGTGCTGCTGATCGCCGCCGTGGGCGCGCTGACGTTCGGGATCATCGAGGCGCCGATGCGCGGCTTCGGGTCGGTCCCGATCATCGCCTGCTTCGGTGTCGCCGCGGCCGCCTTCGTCGCGCTGCTCTGGTGGGAGTTCCACCACCGGGATCCCCTGATCGACCTGCGGTTCTTCCGGTCGCCGCCGTTCAGCGGCGCGGCCGCCATCGCACTGCTGGCGTTCACGGCGCAGGGCGGGTTCCTGCTGCTCAACACCCTCTATCTGCAGGACGCGCTGGGCTTCTCCCCGCTCGGGGCAGGCCTGGCCATCCTGCCCATGGCGGCCCTGATGGCGGTGGTCGGGCCCATATCCGGCCGCCTGGTGGCGCGCTACGGACCGCGGCCCTCGCTGACCCTCGGCGGCGCGTCGGTGCTGATCGCCGGTCTGATCACGGTCATCCCGCGGACCGACCCGTCGTACCCGCGGCTGTTCGTCGTCTATGTCCTGATCGGTTTCGGGCTCGGCTGGATCAACGCGGCGATCACCAACACCGCGGTCTCCGGCATGCCCAACCGCCAGGCCGGGGTGGCCGCCGGGATCACCTCGACCATGCGGCAGCTCGGCCAGACACTCGGCGTCGCGATCATCGGGTCGATCATCGCGGCGCACGTGACCGAGGTGGCGCAGACGCCGGCGTTCATGTCGGCCTACCACGTGAGCTGGGCGGTGATCGGCGCGATCGGCCTGGCCAACCTCGTCATCGGCGTGGCGACGACGTCGGCCCGCGCCCAGCGGTCGGCGCAGCACAACGCCGACCGCATGGGCGCGGCCGCTCGCGAGTGACTTACATGATCCGCAGGGTCGCGGTCGCCGTGTCCGTCTTGCCGTCGACCGTCAACTCGTAGACGAAGCTGTCGTGGCGCTTCGTCGTGTTGCGGTAGATGAAGCCCTTGCTGGTGGTGCGCACGATCGTGCCGTACCTCGGCGGGGTGACGATCCGCAGCGTGGCCGCGGTGGTCGCCGCGTCGTTGACCAGCACGCTGATCGTCTTCTGGGTGCCGAAGGGCACCTGGACGGTGTCGTCGACGGCGTTCGGCGCCTCGGTGAACGCGCCACGGCCGTTGCCGATGAAGTGCACGACCTCGTCGGTGTACGCGTTCACCGCGCGCACGTCGAGCTTGTGGTCGCCGTTGGCGTCCAGCGCGTCGACGTCGTAGAACTCGTCGGTGCGCAGCACGACCCGCTCACCGTCGTCGAGCACCACGATCGCGCCGTTGGCGGGCGTGCCGGACGCGCCGTCGAAGCCGGCGACCAGGTCGGTGGCGCCGTTGCGGTCGAAGTCGGCGAACTCGAAGTCGACGGAGACGCCGTCGGCGTGCACCGGGCCGGGGACGAGCTGGCCGGACGGCGTGTTGAGCCAGGTGACGACGCCGTCGCTGTCGTCGGTCCACTCGTACACGTCGGTCAGGTTGTCGGTGTTGAAGTTCTCCAGCCCGATGAAGCTCGGCCGGGTGATCGCGTCGAAGCCGCCGGCCGGCGTGAAGTCCTCGAGCACGACGATGTCGCTCTCGACGCCGGGCGTACGACCGTTGAAGTAGGCCAGCAGCAGCTCGGCCGAGCCGTCGCCGCCCAGGTCGACGATCACGCCCATGTCGGGGCAGTAGCCGACCTCGGACGGGTCGGGCCAGGTGTAGCGGGTCGCCGGGCCGAAGCCGCCGCCCGACTGGCCCAGCTCGACGTCGACACCGCAGTCGGCGTCCAGGTCGACCAGGGTGGCGCGGTCGGTGCGGCCGTCGCCGTTGACGTCGCCGAGCAGCGGCTCGTACTGGCCGCCGGCCGACGCCGGTGCGGCGCACAACGCCGACGCCAGGGTCGCCGTCGCTAATACCGCAAGAACT
>NZ_BONE01000103.1 GCF_016862555.1 Asanoa siamensis
TGCGGTTTGCGGTCAACCGCTGCCCGGATCAACCGCCGACCACCCAATCTCGGCAGGCAGGGTGGTCGGTCGCGCGGCTCAAGCCGCTCGGCCCGTCGGTGGCGCCGTGGCGGGGCGTAGGGAGCTTTCGCCCGCCGTCCAGCGGTCGATGACGTGGCGGGCCACGAGCGCGTCGATCGCCAGGCCGCAGCGAGCCCCGAAGAGGACGTCGCGGGCGCCGTCGGGGGTGTCGGCCGCGTAGCGGCCTGCCAGGTCGTACGCGGCGATCTGCTCGTGCACCGAGTCCGCCTCGACGTGCTCGTCGAAGAAGCGGGCCGTCGTGTCGTCGGCGCCGAGGCGGCGGGCGGCGGCCGCGAGGTGGCGGTTCGGTTCCGAAGACGTCATCTCGAACGCCGCGAGCTGCCCGACCAGCGCGCCACGCCAGCGGCGGTGCAGGCCGAACAGCGACATGAGGTTGACCGCGGCCAAGGTCACGGCCGGCACCCGGTCGGCATGCGCACCGTAGGTGCTGTCGACCCCGAAACCGTCCATCGTCGCCCGGAACAGCTCGGCGTGCATGCGCGGCAGCCGGCCACGGCCGTACTCGTCGATCTGGATCTCGACCAGCGCCGCCTTCGCGGCACCGCGCAGGCGGGGGATCGCGAACGTGTGCGGGTCCGCCTCCTTGAGCTGGTAGACTGAGCGATGCACGAGCAGCTCCCGGAACTGCTCGAGGGTCGCGTGCCGGCGGACGTGCGCGGCGAGCCCTGGACCGTCCTGTTCGGACACGAGCTTCAACAGCGCCCCCGGTACGTCGTCCGGCGGGTCCGCGTCACCCGCGAGCTCACGCAGCGCGGCCAGGAACGGGCGCTCGGCCGCCGCCCGCAACGCCAACAGCCCCGGATCCCACTCCCACTCCGGGTCGACTCCCGCGAAGCCCTGGAAATGCAACTCGTAGCAGAGATACAGGGTGAGCTGGAGGTCGCCGTCGTGAAGTGGGTCGGCGCCGGCGTCGAACAGCGCCGGGACGGTCAACTGGCCGGGATTCCCGGACAGCGCTGCCCGCAGCGCGGCCGAGACGGGTCCGCGCGGCGCCGGCATGACCGGCTCGGCGACGGACGGCAGGGAAACGATCGACACGAGGCCAACTGCCCGTGTCGCGGACGATCAAACCTGGGTTTCCAGGCCCGTACGCGGGGAAAACGCCTCTTCATGTCGACTGAGCGTGAACCGGCCGCGACCGTGACCCCGTACCCGGACGGGCCGCTGCTCCTCCGCGGTGACTTCGAGATGGTCACTGTTGACGGTGAGACGATCGAGACGCGGCGTTCGACGGTCGCGCTCTGCCGGTGCGGGATGTCGGCGATCAAACCATTCTGTGACGGTACGCACCGCACGACCCGTTTCAAGGCGGGCACCGGCCGTGACCCAGCGTGATCGCGTCCGCTCAGGGCAGGCGGTCTCCCGGGAACCCGCGGGTGGGGTGGGCGGTGAAGGTGAAGACGCCGGCCCGCACGGCCGGGTCCTCCTCCATGATCGCGACGGTGGCGTCGAGGTCCCGGTCGAAGACGCCGATGCCGCACACGTCCGTATCGTCCAGCACCGGGCAGACGATGCTGAGCGCGCCGTCGGCCCGCAGCCCGAAGTTGCGGCGGCCGTGCTCCCAGACGAGCGGCTCCGCCTCGGGCGTGCCGAACTTCGGGCCGGCCCGCAGGATCACCGCCGTGTACGGCTTCGTGGTGGCCAGGCCCGCGCGCATGTCGTCGTCGCTGACGTAGGTGGTCATCCCGCCTCCTCGCGATCACCGTAAACCTCGTACGCCGGGATCTGTCGAAACTCGGCACACGTCTCCGACCTCCGGTCGTGAACCTTCAGCGACCCGAGAGGTACTCATGAACGTGAACACCCCCCGAGCAGGACGACGCGAATGGACAGGGCTGGCGGTGCTGGCGCTGCCCTCCCTGCTGGTCTCGATCGACCTGTTCGTGCTGCTGCTCGCCATGCCGCAGCTCAGCGGCGACCTCGAGGCCTCCGGCACCGAGCAGCTATGGATCATCGACAGCTACGGTTTCCTGTTGTCCGGCGTCCTGATCACCATGGGCGCGGTGGGCGACCGACTAGGCCGGCGCCGCCTGCTCTTCACGGGCGCGACCGTCTTCGGGGTGGCATCGGTGGTGGCCGCCTACGCGACCGACCCGCTCATGCTGATCCTGGCCCGCGCGGTGCTCGGCATCGCCGGCGCGGCCATGGGCCCGACCACGCTCGCCCTGATCACCGGCATGTTCCGCGACCCGCGGCAACGCGCCACCGCGATCGGCGTCTGGCTGATGTCGATGATGGGCGGCGCCGCGATCGGCCCGGTCGTCGGCGGGGTGCTGCTCGCCCACTTCTGGTGGGGCTCGGTCTTCCTACTCGCGGTGCCCGCGATGGTCCTGCTGCTGGCGCTGGGCCCGGCGCTGCTACCTGGCGACAGCCGTGAGCGGCACCCCGCGCCGCTCGACCTGACCAGCATGGCGCTCTCGCTCGCGGCGATCCTGCCGGCCGTCTACGGCATCAAGGAACTGGCCCGGCACGGCGCCGAGCCGACACCGCTGGCCGCGCTGGCGGTCGGCCTGGCGTTCGCGGCGGCCTTCCTCCGCCGGCAGCGCGCGCTGGCACATCCGCTCGTAGACCTACGCCTGTTCCGGCAGTCGGCGTTCCGGACAGCCCTGGGCGCGATGTTCGTCAACACCATGCTGCCGGGGGCGACGATGGTCCTGATCACGCAGTTCCTGCAACTGGTCGCCGGCTACGACCCACTCGGCGCGGGCCTGGCCCTCCTGCCTGCGGTGGCCGCGGGCCTCGTCGCCACCCAGGTGGCCCCGCTGGCGGCCCGCCGCTTCCGCCCGGCCCCGTTGATCGCCGGCGGCCTCGCGGTCTCGGTCGCGGGCTTGCTGCTGCTCACGACCGCCGACAGCGTGGCGGTGGTGATCGCCGGGATGGCCCTCTTCAACGCGGGCGCCGGGCCCCTGGTCACCCAGGGCACGGGCATCGTGGTGGGCTCGGTGCCACCGGAGAAGGCGGGCTCGGCCGCCTCGCTGTCGCAAACGGCCAACGAGTTCGGCTTCGCCCTGGGCGTCGCGGTCATGGGGAGCCTGGCGGCCGCAGTCTATCGCCACGGGGCACCGGCGGGCGCGGGCGACTCGCTCGCCGCGACGTCGCCGGCTCTGCTCGACGGGGCCCGCGCCGCCTTCACGGACGGGCTTCACGTGGTGGCGGGCGTCAGCGCGCTCACGATGGCGCTGACCGCGGTGGTCTGCTTGCGGGTCTTCCGTGGGCTACGGCCGGTGGGCCAGCCAGCGGCGCCCCAGCCGCCGCAGGAAGCCGCGCCGCGAGATCGGGGGCCAGCCATGCACGCCTAACCAAGACCACGAACCCGTGGCGCCACGGTCAGCGGCTGGCGTAGCCATCAAGCGGGCGGGGCCGCTCACTACGCGGCGGGCGGGCACGGACGGGCGCTGCCCGCGCCGCGTCGCTCGGCGTCGGGCTGGGCTGCTCGGCGTCGGGCTGGGCCGCTCCGCGTCGGGCTGGGCCGACGCCGGTCGCGCCGGGCCGGGCCGGGAGGCGTCGCGCTGGGTCGCGTCGCGCTGGGTCGCGTCGGGCCGGGTCGCGTCGGGCCGGGTCGGGTGGTGCCGGGGCTGCGCCGCACTGCCAGCACCGCGCCCAGGCCTGCGGCACCGCGGGAAGCGCTGGGCCGCGCCGGGCGGCGCCGGGCCGAATCGCGCTGGGTTCCGCCGGGCCGGGGTGCACGCCACCCTTGAAGCGCTGGGACGGGCGCGCTGGCGCCAATGCGGGCGCCTGCCGCGCCCGACCGGGCTGCTTCCGGCCGTGTGGGGTGCGGCGCCCTGCCGTGCCGGCGTGTGCCGCGCCGCGGGTGGCCTACGCACCGTGCCGGGCTGCGCCTTGCCCGGCCCGACTGGCGACAACGAGACGGGCCCACCCGATGCGCGCCCGTGAAAGGCGACGTCTTCAGGTGGGCCCGGAACCACGACCCGTCAGGTCGTCAAAGCATTGACATGTGGACGTGGTCCGTATGGTCGCTCTCGCCGCTATACGACTTCCAACCCGTAGCCGGGAACCAGATTTTCTTGTACCAGATCACGTACAGGATCCCGAGTTGGTCCGCGTTGCGGACCAGGAAGGCCGCCAGGTTGTTGCCGTACATCTTCTCGTCCCGGTTCGACGCGCTGGCGAAGCCGCTCTTTCGCAGCGACCAGTCGCAGGCCCGCCCCTTCGGATGCTCATACGGGCCACCCGACCGGTAGCAACCCACGAACCTGTTGAACCCGACCCGCTTCACTTCCTTGTACGCGTGCAGCGTGCGCGGCGTGATGCACCCGCTGGTCGTCGGGTCCTCCTGGTTGCAGGACTCGTCCGGCCAGCTGCCGTCGGCCGCCCGCGGCGCCTGCCGGGCCTTCGGTGACGTGGCCACCACGTCGCCGCCCGTCAGGGCCAGGCCGCCCACCTGGTTCAGCGCCTTCTCGGCCGTGCTCCGCTGCTTGGCGATCGAGTCCGCCGCCGCCTTCTGGGTCGCGACCTCAGCGTCGATCGCCGCCTTCGCCGTCGCGGCCTGCTCCTCCGCGTTGACCAGCTCCTGCAGCCGCCCGGCGTTGTACTGGTTGATCCGCTCCAGCGCCGTCGCCCGCTCCAGGAAGCCGTTCGGGTCCGAGGCGTTCAGCATCGCGGCCATCGCCGTGATGCGGCCCGAGCGGTACGACTCCGTGGCGAACTGTGTCACCTGCGGGCGCAGCTCCTCGATCCGCCGCTCCGCCTGCTGGAGCTGCAGGTCGAGCTGAAGCTGCTTCTGCCGCGACTTGTCGAGCACCGCCTTCGCCTTGGCGTACTGCTTGCCCGTCGACGCCAGCACGTCGCCGAGCAGCGGCACCTCTTTCTCCTTCGGCGCCGCCGGTGTCGGCGTCGGGTTCGGCGCGCCGGCGGCCGCGGACGGCAGCACGGCGACCGTGGCGGCGGCGACCAGGGCCAGAGCAGTTGCGAGCCAGCGTCGTCGCGCGGCGGTCATGCTTGTCGTTTCCCTCCGTCAAACCGCGCACGAGCATACCCAAGGGAGATCCGGTCGCAACTGGTGCACAAAGCGACAGGCCCGTCGCCACCTGTGATTAGTGCGAGTCGCGGGGCACGCGGTCGCCGCTGCCACCGACCAGAAAGTCCAGATCCGCACCTGTTTCGGCGCCGCGGACCGTGTCGACGTACAGCTTCTCCCAGCCGCGTGTCGGCCGGGCCAGGGCCGCGACCATCGCGGGCGCGGGCTCCCGGGCCGCGAACTCGGCCGCCGGCACGTCGACGTCGATACGCCGCCCCTCCACGTCCAGCACGATCGGGTCGCCGTCGCGGACCTTCGCCAGCGGCCCGCCGGCCGCGCCCTCGGGTGCGACGTGCAGCACCACCGTCCCGTACGCGGTGCCGCTCATCCGCCCGTCACACACCCGCACCATGTCGCGTACGCCCTGGTGCAGCAGTTTCCGCGGCAGCGGCAGGTTGGCCACCTCCGGCATCCCGGGGTAGCCGCGCGGGCCGCAACCGCGCAGCACCAGCACGGAGTCGGCGTCGACCTCCAGCGCGGGGTCGTCGATCCGGTGATGCAGGTCCTCGACCGAGTCGAAGACGACGGCCCGGCCACGGTGCTGCAGCAGCGCCGCGGTCGCCGCCGCCGGCTTGATGATCGCGCCGTCGGGCGCCAGGTCGCCGCGGAGCACCGCGATACCCGCGTCGGCCATCAGGGGCGTCGAACGCGGCCGGATGACCTCGGGATCATGGATCGCCCCGTCCGAGAGATACTCACCCAACGGCCGCCCGGTCACGGTCAAAGCGGACAAGTCCAATAAATCAGAAATCTCCCGCAAGACAGCGGCCAAGCCCCCCGCCCGGTGGAAGTCCTCCATCAGGTGCCGCCCCGCCGGCTGCAGGTCGACGAGCAGCGGAATCCCGTGCCCGGCCCGGTCGATCTCGTCCAGCGTCAGCGGCACCCCCAACCGCCCGGCGAGCGCGAGCAGATGCACCACAGCATTCGTCGACCCACCCAGCGCCCCGAGCGCCACGATCGCGTTGTGGAACGACGCCTTCGTGATCACCTGGCTCGGCCGCCGCCCGTCCCGGACCATCGAGACCGCGAGCCGCCCCGACTCGTGCGCCTGGGCCAGCAACCGGCTGTCCGGCGCCGGCAGCCCCGCCGTCCCCGGCAGCGTCGTGCCGAGCACCTCGGCCAGCAGGCCCATCGTCGACGCCGTACCCATCGTGTTGCAGTGGCCCTTGCTCCGGATCATCGCCGACTGCGACGCCTGGAAGTCCCGGTTCGACAGCGTGCCCGCGCGGACCTCCTCGGAGAGCCGCCACACGTCGGTGCCGCAGCCGAGCGGCACACCGCGGAACGTGCCGGACAGCATCGGCCCGCCCGGCACGACCAGCGCCGGCAGGTCGACCGAGGCGGCGCCCATCAGCAGCGACGGGATGGTCTTGTCGCAACCGCCGAGCAGCACGACGCCGTCGATCGGGTTGGCCCGGATCATCTCCTCGATGGCCATCGCGGCCATGTTGCGCCAGAGCATCGCGGTCGGCCGGACCTGCGTCTCACCCAGGGACACGACGGGCAGTTCCAGGGGTATGCCGCCCGCCTCCCAGACGCCGTTGGCGACGCTGCGGGCGACCTCGGTCAGGTGCATGTTGCACGGCGTCAGGTCGGAGGCGGTGTTGGCGATGGCGATCTGGGGCCGGCCGTCGAACGCCGAGTCGGGCGCGCCGCGGCGCATCCAGGCCCGGTGGATGTACGAGTTGCGGTCCTGGCCGGCATACCACGCGTCGGAGCGGAGGGGGGCAGGCATACTGCCCATTATCAAGATTCGCCTGATCGGGTGGCAGGGGGTGGCGGGTGCGGGCTTTCGTCGTCGTCGGGCCGGGCCGGGCGGACGTGCTGGACGTCCCCGCGCCGGTGCCCCGGATCGGTGAGGTGATCGTCGATGTCGAGCGCGCCGGCGTCTGTGGCACCGACGCCGAGTTCTACTCGGGGCACATGGCCTACCTGCACAGCGGCGACGCGGCGTACCCGATCAGAATCGGTCATGAGTGGTGCGGCGTGGTGTCCGAGGTCGGCGCTGACGTCGACCGCGAATGGCTCGGCCGGCGGGTCACCGGCGACACCATGCTGGGCTGCGGCGACTGCTTCCGCTGCCTGAGCGGCCGGCAGCACCTGTGCGCGGACCGCTTCGAGATCGGCATCAGGGGCGGCTGGCCGGGCGCGCTGGCGGAGCAGCTACCGGTGCCCGTACGGGCGCTGCACCCGTTGCCCGACTCGGTCGACGCGACGCTCGGCGCCCTGGTCGAGCCGGGCGGCAACGCGCTGCGGGTGGTCGAGGCGGCCGCGGTCACGGCGTCGACCAGGCTACTGGTGCTCGGCCCCGGGACCATCGGCCTGCTGACCGCCCAGATCGCCGCGGCCCGCGGTGCGGAGGTGCACCTGCTGGGCCGGGACGCGGAGTCGCTGGCGTTCGCCCGCTCGCTGGGCTTCGCGCACACCTGGACCGCGGACGATCTTCCGGCGGACCTGACGTTCGACGCCGTCGTCGACGCGACCAACGCACGGGATCTGCCGGGTTTCGCGGTGCGCCGGGTCGAGCCTGGGGGCCGGGTGGTCTACATCGGTCTCGCGGAGGAGCCGTCGCTCGTCGACTCGCGCGCGTTGGTGCTCAAGGACGTGAGCGCCGTCGGCGTGCTGAGCGCGTCGGGCGGACTGTCGGGAACGATCGAGTTGTACGCGACGGGCGCGGTGGACCCCCGGCCGCTGGTCGCGACGACCGTCGGCCTTGCCGACGCGGCCGACGTGCTGGCCGGCCGCCGCCCGTCGTCGTGGGGTGCGGCACCAAAAGTTCATGTGGACCCACGCCGGTGATCCACAGGTAGCGCGGCTAGGGTGTGCGGCGTGCGCCGAGCCAAACGAATCTTGCGACTGGCCTACGCACACTCGGTGACCCGGTTCCTCGCCCTGGCGGCCCTGGGCTTCGGCTTCGACCTGACGCTGCTGGCCGTCCTCGACGCCACCACACCGTTGCCGCCGGCGGCCACCGTGACGATCGCGTTCTGGCTCACGTACGCGCTGAACTTCGCCCTGAACCGCACGTTCGCCTTCCATGCCAACGGCCATGGCGTACGCGGGCAACTGGCGCGCTTCGCACCCCAGGTCCTGGGCGACTACGTCCTGACGGTGGTGGGCGTGACGGCCCTGGGCGCGCTCGGCCTCGGCCTGGTCCCGGCCCGCATCATCGCCGGCGGCACGAACCTGGTCTTCAACTACGTCCTCTACCGCTGGTGGACCTTCCGCCGCCGGCCGGAGCCGCCACCGGCACCGGCCGAGGAGCCGGCGCTCGCCCTGGCCGCCGCGGACCGGACACCGTAGCCGGGCCGCCCTTTCAGGACGCTTTCTCCAGCGCGAAGTCCGGCACCGCGTCCCAGCTCAGGGTCGTCTCCAGCTCGGCTGCCACCGCGTCGGCCGTCAGGCGGGCGCCGTGCAGGTGGATCCGGGCGCAGGTGATCGCCCCGGTCAGGCCGATCGCGTGACGGCCGCCCGGGCGGGGGCGCAGGACGCTGCTGGCCGCCGGCCCACCGCGCAGCGGACCCGGCCAGACCTCGCTGCGCCAGCCCGAGACGAGGCCGTGGGCCAGGCAGTGCCGCACCTGCATCCAGCCGTCGCCCCGGCGTTCCGCCTCCGGCAGGTCGATGGTCTCGATCTCGGGGCGGCGGCCGATGCCGGGGGCGCTCCAGACCCGCACCGCCGGCGCGTCGGCCAGGCGGGCGTTGATCGCCGGGAACTCACCCGCGCACCTGCGGCGGAACTCGGCCACCGTCGGGTTGTTCATGGCGGTCCGGCGGGCGATCTGACCCAGCCCGTACCCCCGTTGGTGCAACGCCGTCGCCAGGAAGTCCTCGACGAAGCCCTCGAAGGCGGAGATCACGCCGAGTACGACGGCGGGTGGCAGCGCCGAGAAGTTGCCGGCGTTTCCGGGTGTACGCGGGTGCAGGCTCACCAGGCGCCGCGGCACCTCGAGCGCCCGGGCGAACCGGTTGACGCTGTCCTGCTGGACGACCGGGAACGACATGCCCGACATTGTCGCGGTGAGGCCGTCCCGACGGGGCGCCCGGCCAGAATGTCCGGTATGGACCTGCAGCTCGCCGGCAAGAAGGCGATCGTCACCGGCGGCAGCCGCGGCATCGGCAACGCGATCGCCTGGGCGCTGGCCCGCGAGGGCTGCGACCTCGGCCTGGTCGCCCGCCACCACGACGAGGTGGGCGGCGCGGCCCGCGAGCTGCACGACGCGATCGGCAACCGGGTGGTCCCGCTGGTGGCCGACGCCACCGACCGGGACGCCGTCGACCAGATGGTGACCGCCGCGATCGACCTGCTCGGCTGCGTCGACATCCTGGTCAACTGCGCGGCCCGCCCGGCGGGCGCCGGCACGTCGCCGCCACCGCTCGACGAGATCACCGACGAGCGCTTCCACGAGGAGATGAACACCAAGGTCATGGGCTACCTGCGGTGTGCGCGGGCGGTCGCACCGCACATGCGCCGGGCGGGCTGGGGCCGGATCATCTCGATCTCCGGGCTGGCGGCCCGCCGCACGGGCGACACGATCGCGAGCATGCGCAACGTGGCGGTGGTCGCGATGACCCGCAACCTGGCGGAGGAGCTCGGCCCGTCCGGCATCAACGTGACGGCGGTGCACCCGTCGAGCCCGTTCACGCAACGCAGCCCGGCGCTGGTCCGCGGTCTGGCGCAGCGCGAGGGCATCACGGAGGACGAGGCCACGACCCGGATGCTCGCGGACAACGCGCTCCACAAGGTCATCCACGCGGACGACATCGCGGCCGTGGTCACCTTCCTGGCTTCACCGCTCTCGATAGCCATGAACGGCGACACCATCCCCACCGGCGGCGGCGTGGGCCAGTCGATCTACTACTGACCCCGTCCGGTTGCGACGGTTCCGGACCGTCGCGTCCGGGCCGTACAGTCACCTGTGTGAGCGCCGAACTCCCCGCGCAGCGCGACCAACGGGACATCCGGATGTCCGACGCCGAGCGGGAGACCGTGTTGGCCCGGCTCAACAGCGCGGTGTCCGAAGGTCGCATCACCATGGCCGAGTTCGAGGACCGGGTCGACGGGGTGTTGCGGTCCCGGACCTTCCGCGAGGTCGAGCCGTTCGTCGCCGACCTGCCGAGTGTCGCGGCGGCCACGCCGCCCGCCGACGTGCTCGAGCTGCGCAGCCACGCCGGGCAGGTCAGGCGGAGCGGGCGCTGGGCCGTGCCCCGCAAGCTCGTCGTGAAAGGCATGGCCGCCATGGTCAAGCTCGACTTCCGCGAGGCCGTGCTCAGCCACCGGGTGGTCGAGGTCGAGCTGGCGACCCAGGCCGGCTCGACGGTCATCATCCTGCCGCGCGGCGGCACGGCCGACATCGACGGCCTCGGCACGACCGCCGGCATGGCGCGCTGCCAGGTGCCCGCGGTGCCCGAGCCGGGCTCGACCGGCCCGCACGTGGTCGTCACGGGCAGCGCCGCGGCGGGCACGATCGTGGTGCGCTACGCCTACCAACTCGGCCGTTGGAGCTGGTGACCCCGCTGCCGCGTGGCCGAGACAGCGACCGGCCACCCCGGCCGCAGGCGACGATCAGGCCAGGTCGACCGCGTCCGTGACGGAGTCCGGATGGTGTTGCGCGGCGACCAGGCGCCAGCGGCCCGGGCGGGGGGACCAGGTGCCCGTCGTCGCGTCGCGGTGGCGGGTCGGTGTCAGGTCCAGTGCGACCTCCACCTCGGCAGTCGCGCCGGCGTCCAAGGCGACCCGGGCGAAGCCGACCAGCAGCGGCACCGCCGGTGTCGCGTCCGCGTCCACCGCATAGACCTGGACCACCGTGGACCCCGCGCGAGCGCCCGTGTTGGTCACCCGCACCGCGGCGACCTCCCGCGACGACCGGAGCAGCGTCACCGAGAACGTCGTGTAACCCAGCCCGAAACCGAACGGGTACGCCGCCGGATGCCCGTCGTGGTCCAGCTTCCGCTGGCCCCACCACGCGTCGTACGTGATGCGCCGCGCGGCAGGGTCGAAGAACGGCAGGTGCGCCGCCGAGGTCGGGATGGCCAGCGGCAGCCGCCCGCCCGGCTCCGCCGCGCCGGTGAGGATGTCGGCGATCGCCCGACCGCCGGCCATCCCCGGGTACCAGGCCAGCAGGATCGCCGCCACCCGCGACCGCCAGGACTCCATGACGACGGCGCTACCCGCGATGACCACCACCACCGAACGGGGGTTCGCCGCCGCCACCGCCGCGATCAGTGACTCGTCGGCCGCGTGCAGCGTGAGCGCGGTGCGGTCGCCGCCCGCCCCGAAAAGGGTCGCCCGCCGCGCCGCCCACGCCGCGAGCCGCTGCACCGGACGCAGCGTGAACGGGAAACCCAGGAACGCGAAGCTCGCCGGGTCGTCGTTGACCATCCGCTCGCCCTCGTCGCCCGGGCCCATCCCGGCCACGACCACCACCGCGTCCGCGGCGGCGGCGAGCCGGGCGGCCGCGGCGACGTCACGACCGTCCACATGGTCCACCGAAGCCGCGGGCAAGGCCGCACGCAACCCGGACAGAGGCGTGGACGTCGTCGGTGGATCCACCATGGACGATCCGCGATCCCCGAGGTTCGCCGCCTCCGCCAGCCGCCCGACCACCAGCAGCCGGCGGACCGCGGGCGACAGCGGCAACACCGGACCGTCGCCACCCACGGGCGCGTTGCGCAGCAGCACCGCACCGCGCACCGCGACTTCGTGCGCGAGCGCCCGGTGCGCCGCGGAGGCGACCACGTCGGCCGCCGGCTGCGCCGGGTCCCGGCCGGCGTAGTGCCGCAGCGTCGTCGCCAGGATCCGCCGCGCCGCGCGCAGCACGACCGCCCGCGAAACCCGCCCTGTCCGCAACGCCGACGGCAGCGACCGCGCCCGGTGCATCCGCAGCGGCATCTCCACGTCGAGCCCGGCCTCCAAGCCACCGACCGCGTCGTGCGTGCCCCACACCCAGTCGCTCGTCACGAAGCCCGCGAACCCCCACGAGTCGCGCAGGATCGCGGTGAGCAGCACCGGGTTCTCGTCGGCATACACACCGTTGACCCGGTTGTACGCGCTCATCACCGACTCGGCGCCGGCGTCGATCACGGCCTTGAAATGCGGCAGGTAGCACGCGTGCAGGTCCTGCGGCGAGACCTGGACGTCGACCTGGAACCGCGCGTTCTCGATGGAGTTGAGCGCGAAGTGCTTGACGCAGGCCATCACGTTGCGCCGCAGCCCGCTGGTCAGCGCCGCACCCATCCGCCCGATCAGCACCGGGTCCTCGCCGTAGCACTCCTGCGCCCGCCCCCAGGCCGGGTGCCGCAGCAGGTTGACGCAGACCGCGGCGGAGTAGTTGGCGCCCTGTGCCCGCGCCTCCAGCCCCATCGCCAGCCCGACCCGCTCCTCGAGCGCGGGATCCCACGTCGCCGCCCGCGCCATCGTCACCGGGAACGCCGTCGACCGCCCCATCACCACCCCGCGCGGCCCGTCGCTGAACCGGATGCCGGGGATGCCCAGCCGGGGCACGGCGCCCGCCACCACCGGCCCCGTCTTGACCCGTGCCGGCAGCCGGGCGACCGCCCGTACCGGCAGATCGCCGTCGAGCAGCCAGAGCACCTCGGCGTCGGAGAGCCCGGCCAGAAGCCGATCGGCCGCCGCGTCGGCCGAGCCGCCGTCACGCACCGCGGAAACCGCGGAGGCGAAGGCGGTCACGGCAGGCCCAGCGCCACGTCGAGCGCGTCCGCCGCCCCGCTGGGCACGTCCGGCACGACCCCCTTGCCCTCCCAGTTGCCGCCGGTGACGGCGTCGCGCACGTAGGCCCGCGGCACCTGCGCCAGCACGGTCGGCGCGAGCCGGATCGGCAGCACGTGGTCGGCCGCACCCGGCGTGGCCACGCCCACCACCGTCACCCGCGAGCGGGCCCGCAGGTGGTAGGCGAGCGCCTCGCCGGACGAGTAGGTGCCGGGCCCGACCAGCAGGTACGCGTCCTGTGACAGCGCCGTGCCGGGCGGCCGCGCCGGCGTCCACCACTCCCGGACGCCCGATTCGGAGACCACGTCCGACAGCTTGACCGACCGGTCGCCCAGCAGCCAGCCCGCGATCCAGGCGACGGTCGCGGGGTCGCCGCCACCGTTGCCGCGCAGGTCCACCACGAGACGACGGGCACCACGGAGCAGACCGAAGGCGGCGTCGACGTACGGCTGGGCGAGCGCGACCGCATCGAGCGTGTCGATCCGCACGACGCCCGTGCCGTCGTCGAGCCGGCTCACCCGCGACACCCCGGCCGCCCGCGCCCGCACGGCCGCCGGGTCCGGGGGCGGCCACTCTCCCGGCGAGTCGGAGGCCGGCTCGGTCCCGCCCGGCTCGAAGAACAGTTCGACGTGCCGGGCGTGGGGCCACGCGGCCGCGGAGATCGCGGCGCAACCCGCGGCGCTGATGAGGTCGGTGTCCGCGCCGAACGCGGCGGTCAGTCCGGCGACGAGCGCGTCGCGCCGGTCGCCGGCCGGCATGAGCCGCACCAGCCATTCGGTGAGCCGCCCGGCGACCTCGCCCACGGTGGGAGTCATCCCGCGACGGTAGGCCACCCGACCCGCGCGGCGGGTACGCCGAGCGCGAACAGGACCGGCACCGTCACCGCGCCGGTGGGTGGAGCCACTGGGACGCGATCCAGTCGAACCAGGCCTGCATGCCCTCGCCCGTGGTCGCGGAGACCGCCAGCATCGTCAGGTCGGGGTTGACCGCCCGCGCGTGCTTGGCGAACAGGTCCAGGTCGAACTCGACGTACGGCAGCAGGTCGACCTTGTTGACCACCACCAGGTCCGCGGCCGCGAACATGTACGGGTACTTCAGCGGCTTCTCCGTGCCCTCCGTCACCGAGATGACGACGACCTTGCGCTGCTCGCCGAGGTCGAACATTGCCGGGCAGACGAGGTTGCCCACGTTCTCCACGAACACCACGGCACCGGCCGGCGGGTCCAGCCGGGACAGCGCCGAGCGCACCAGCGCCGCGTCGAGGTGGCAGCCGGCGCCCGTGTTGACCTGGACCGCCGGCGCGCCCGTGCGGCGGATCCGGTCGGCGTCCAGCGAGGTGGCCTGGTCACCCTCGATCACCGCGGCCGGGCGGACCCTGGCCATCGCGAGCAGCGTCCGTTCCAACAGCGTGGTCTTGCCGGAACCGGGGGAGCTCATCAGGTTGAGCGCGATCGCGTCCCGCTTCCGGAGCCACGCCCGGTTGTCCCGGGCGATCGCGTCGTTCTTGGCCAGCACGTTCTGTTCCAACGACACGCGCTCGTGCCGGTGACCAGAGTCGCCCGCGTGATCCGAGTCGCAACCGCAGGTGCCGCACACCGGTCAACCCACCTCCATCGAGACGATCTTCAACTCGCGGCCGGCGAGCACCGAGACGTCGGCGCTTCCGCACGCGCACAGCAACACGGGGTCGGGCAGGTCGAACGACACGCCGCAGGAGCGACACGCCGCCCGGCCCGGGGTGAGGTCGATGTGGAGCTTGGCGCCCTCGACGACGGTCCCGGCGGCGACCAGGTCGAAGCAGAACTCCACCGCGGACGGTACGACCGCCGTCAGTGCCCCGACCCGCAGGTGCACGGCATGGACGGGCCGGGAGCCCGCCCGGGACAGCACCTCGTCCACCACGCTCTGGGTGATCGCCAGCTCGTGCACGGGCCCCCTAAGTCGACATTTGTCTGCGTTGCACCCACTTGCAAGCTAGGTCCGATATTACGCTGAGCACCGGGATACGCACGTTCAGCGACGCCGGACGCGCTCGGGAAGGCGGATACCATGCCGACACAGGAAGCGATCAAGGCCGAGGACACCCTCATCCACGTCCTCTGGATCAACGCCGGCCTGAGCTGCGACGGCGACTCGGTGTCACTGACGGCGGCGAGCCAGCCGAGCATCGAGGAGATCGCCCTCGGCGCGCTGCCCGGACTGCCCAAGGTGGCCGTCCACTGGCCACTGATCGACTTCGAGTGCGGGCCCAACGGCGGGCAGGACGACTTCCTGGAGTGGTACTTCAAGGCCGACCGCGGCGAGCTCGACCCGTTCGTACTGGTGGTCGAGGGCTCGATCGCCAACGAGGAGCTCAAGAGCGAGGGCTACTGGACCGGCTTCGGCAACAACCCGGCCACCGACCAGCCGATCACGATGAGCGGCTGGCTCGACCGGCTCGCTCCGAAGGCGACCGCGATCGTGGCGACCGGCACCTGCGCGACGTACGGCGGCATCCACGCGATGGCCGGCAACCCGACCGGCGCGATGGGCGTGGCCGACTACCTCGGCTGGGACTGGAAGTCCAAGGCCGGCATCCCGATCGTCAACGTGCCCGGCTGCCCGATCCAGCCCGACAACATGTCGGAGACGCTGGTCTACCTGCTCTACATGGCCACGGGCCAGGCGCCGATGATCCCGCTCGACGACGCGCTGCGGCCCACCTGGCTGTTCGGCGCGACCGTGCACGAGGGCTGTGACCGCGCCGGCTACTACGAGCAGGCCGACTTCGCGACCGAGTACGGCTCGCCGAAGTGCATCGTCAAGCTCGGCTGCTGGGGCCCGGCGGTGAAGTGCAACGTGCCCAAGCGCGGCTGGATGAACGGTCTTGGCGGCTGCCCCAACGTCGGCGGCATCTGCATCGGCTGCACGATGCCCGGCTTCCCCGACAAGTTCATGCCGTTCATGGACGAGCCGCCCGGCGGCAAGCTCTCCTCGACGACGGTGGCGGCCTACGGCAAGACGATGCGCAGCCTGCGCCACATCACGACCCACACGCTGGACCGCGAGCCCAAGTGGCGCAAGCGCGGCCGCGAACTGACCACGGGCGCGAAACGCACCTGGTGACCCAAGAGAGGCCGAACACCCATGACGGTGACGCAACCGCAGCGGGCCCCGGGTACGGGCACCGAGTCCCTTGTGGACATGGCGTGGGACCCGATCACCCGCATCGTCGGGAGCCTGGGTATCTACACGAAGATCGACTTCAACCAGCGGGTGGTCGCCGAGTGCCACAGCACCAGCTCGATCTTCCGCGGCTACTCGATCTTCATGAAGGGCAAGGACCCGCGGGACGCGCACTTCATCACGAGCCGGATCTGCGGCATCTGCGGCGACAACCACGCGACCTGCTCCTGCTACGCGCAGAACATGGCGTACGGCGTGAAGCCGCCCGCGATCGGTGAGTGGATCGTCAACCTCGGCGAGGCGGCCGAGTACATGTTCGACCACAACATCTTCCAGGAGAACCTGGTCGGGGTCGACTACTGCGAGAAGATGGTCGCCGAGACCAACCCGGGCGTGCTGGAGCAGGCCAACCGCACCGAGTCGCCCAACGCCGGCGCGCACGGCTACCGCACCATCGGCGACATCATGCGAGCGCTCAACCCGTTCACCGGCGCGCACTACCGCGAGGCCCTCCAGGTCAGCCGGATGACCCGCGAGATGTTCTGCCTCATGGAGGGGCGGCACGTCCATCCGTCCACGTTGTACCCGGGCGGCGTCGGCACGGTCGCGACGATCCAGCTCATGACCGACTACATGAGCCGGCTCATGCGCTACGTCGAGTTCATGAAGAAGGTCGTGCCCATGCACGACGACCTCTTCAACTTCTTCTACCAGGCCCTGCCCGGCTACGAGATGGTCGGCAACCGGCGGATCCTGCTGGGCTGCTGGGGCTCGTTCCAGGACCCGGAGCACTGCAACTTCGAGTACAAGGACATGACCGACTGGGGTCGCAAGATGTACGTGACCCCGGGCATCGTCGTCGACGGCAAGCTGGTCACCACCGACCTCGTCCGGATCAACCTCGGCATCCGCATCCTGCTCGGCTCGTCCTACTACCAGGACTGGGAAGACCAGGAGATGTTCGTGACGCAGGACCCGCTGGGGAACCCGGTCGACCGCCGGCACCCGTGGAACCAGCACACGAACCCGCGGCCGCAGAAGCGGGACCTGGACAACAACTACAGCTGGGTGATGTCGCCGCGCTGGTTCGACGGCAAGGACTACCTGGCCCTCGACACGGGCGGCGGGCCGCTGGCCCGGCTCTGGTCGACCGCGCTGGCCGGCCTGGTCGACATCGGCTACGTGCAGGCGACCGGGCGCAGCGTGAAGATCAACCTCCCGAAGACCGCGCTGAAGGGCCCGGTCGAGCTGGAGTGGCACATTCCCCAGTGGAGCAACACGCTGGAGCGGAACCGGGCCAGGACCTACTTCCAGGCGTACGCGGCCGCCTGCGCGCTGCACTTCGCCGAGCGGGCGCTGGCCGAGATCCGGGCCGGGCGCACCAAGACCTGGGAGAAGTTCGACGTCCCCAAGGACGGCATCGGCTGCGGCTTCACCGAGGCGGTCCGCGGCGTGCTCTCGCACCACATGGTGATCCGGGACGGGAAGATCGCCAACTACCACCCGTACCCGCCGACGCCGTGGAACGCGAGTCCCCGCGACAGCTTCGGCACGCCGGGCCCCTACGAGGACGCGGTGCAGGGCCAGCCGATCTTCGAGGAGAACGACCGGGAGCACTTCAAGGGCATCGACATCATGCGTACGGTGCGCAGCTTCGATCCCTGCCTGCCCTGCGGCGTGCACATGTACCTGGGCAACGGCAAGAAGCTGGAAATGCTGCACTCGCCGACGCAGACGGCCGGCACCGAGTGACCACTATGGACGTGGAGGCGCCGGCCGCGGCCGACTGGCACGCGGCCGGCGACCGCATCGAGGCCCTGATCACCGCGAGCGCGGCCGGCGGGGCGGTGGCCCGGGAACGGGCCGAGGAACTGGTCCGGCTCGTCGTCGACCTCTACGGCGCCGGGCTCGAACGCCTGCTCGACCTGCTGCACGAGCGCGGCGCGCTCCACGACGACGTGCTCGACGCGCTGGCCGCCGACGAGTTGGTCGCCAGCCTGCTGCTGGTGCACGGCCTGCACCCGGAGAGCGCCTCGACCCGGGTGGCCAAGGCGCTCGCGGCGGTCGCGCCCGCGGGCGAGGCCACGCTCATCGACATCACGCCCGCGGGCATCGCCCGGGTACGCCTGACCGCGAGCGGCTGCTCCTCGGCGCCCCTCAAGGCCGCCGTGGAGTCCGCGATCGCCGACGCCGCGCCCGAGGTGGTGACCATCGAGGTGGTCGGCAGCGACCCGGCGGCCGCCCCGGTGATCCCGGTCGCCTCGCTGTTCAGCCGCGTGACGGCGCCCGCGGAGGCGCCGTGAGCCCGTCGCTCGGCGCCCTGCGCCGGATCAGCCGGGACCGCCCGGCGCCGCGGGTCGCGGGGGAGCGCTGCGACATGTGCGCGCAGCCGGTGCCCGAGCCGCACGGCCACGTCGTGCACCTGGAGGGCCGCGCGCTGATGTGCGCCTGCCGGCCCTGCTACCTGCTCTTCTCCGGCGACAACGACCAGCGCTACCGCGCGGTGCCCGACCGCTACCTGCGCTTCGCCGACGTCTCGGCCGACGGGCCGGCGTTCGACGCGCTGGACATCCCAGTCGGGCTCGCGTTCCTGTTCCACAACTCCGTGCAGGACCGGCTCGTCGCGTTCTATCCCGGCCCGGCCGGCGCGACCGAGTCGGAGCTCCCGCTGGGTGCCTGGCAGGGTGTGCTCGCCGCCCACCCCGGGCTCGCCACCCTGCGGCCCGACGTCGAGGCCCTGCTGGTGCGCCGCACGACGCCCGGCTCGGCGCACTCCGGCTCGTGCCACCTGGTGCCGATCGACGTCTGCTACGAGCTCGTCGGCACGCTGCGCCAGGGCTGGCGCGGTTTCGACGGCGGCACGGAGGCGCGGGCCGCGCTGGCGGCCTTCTTCGCCACGGTCGAGGAGCGGAGCGTCGACGGATGACGCTGAGCTTCGCCGTCCGGGACATCGTCGCCGAGCCGCACGCCGTGACACCGCAACTCACCGCCAAGCTGCGGATCGACGACGCCGCGGGCCGCCGGCTGCACGCGATGACGCTGCGCTGCCAGGTGCGGGTCGAGCCGCAGCGGCGCGGCTACACCGCGGCCGAGGCCGAGGCGCTGCGCGGGCTGTTCGGCGGCCGCGAGCGCTGGGCCGACACCGTGCGGGCGTTCCCCTGGCTGCGCTGCGACATCACCGTGCCGGGCTTCACCGGCGGCACCGAGGTCGACCTGGCGCTGCCGTGCACGTACGACCTGGACGTGGTCGGCACCGCCTACCTGCACGCGCTGGACGCCGGCACCGTGCCACTGACGTTCCTGTTCTCCGGCACCGCGTTCCTGCCCGGCACCACCGGGTTCGCCGTGGAGCCCGTGCCCTGGGACCGCGTCGCCGGCTACGACCTGCCCGTCGCGGTGTGGCGGGACATGATCGAGCAGTACTTCCCCGGCACCGGCTGGATCCGGCTCGACCGCGAGGTGCTCGACTCCCTGGCCGCCGTCCGCGCCCGGCGCGGCGACGTGAGCTGGGACGAGACGATCCGTGCGCTGCTGCCCGCACACGACGAGGTGGTCGCGTGAGCATCGAAACCGTCCGCGCCGTCGCCGACGCGGTTCTCTACGAGGGCTACCTGCTCTACCCCTACCGGGCCAGCGCCGACAAGAACCGGTCGCGGTGGCAGTTCGGCGTGCTCGGGCCGCCCGGCGCCGCCGAGCGCGGGCTCGGCGAGGAGTCGGCGATGGCGATCCAGTGCCTGCTGGCCGGTGCCGCGACAAGCGCGACCGTGGACGTCCACCTGCGGTTCCTGCAGCTCCAGCGGCGGCAGGCCCAGCGGCGCGAGGCCGACGGCCGGTTCACCGACGTCGAGGCGCTCAGCGTCGGCGAACGCACCGTGCTCACCTGGGACGAGGCGGTCGAGCGCGAGGCCGTGTTCGAGGCGCAGCCGGTCGGGCCCGACGGCGAGCTACGGGTCGAGATCTCCGGCGGCGCGGACGTCGAGCCCTTCCACGACGAGTCCGGCGCGGAGGTCGGCCGGATCGTCCGGCGCCGCCGGCCGCTCCGCGGGCACGTCCGGCTCGCCGCCGCGGTCGACGGCGGGCACACCCGGCTGACCGTTGCGGTGGAGAACGCGTACGAAGGCCCGGTGTCCACGAAGGACGACGCGGTGCGCGGCTCGCTGCTGGGCGCGCACCTGGTGCTCCGGGCCCGGGGCGCCGACTTCCTCTCGGTGATCGACCCGCCCGACGGTGCCGCGGTCGCGGCCGCCGGCTGCGCGCAGCACCGCTGCTGGCCCGTGCTGGCCGGGCCGCCCGGCACGACCGACCTGGTGCTCGGGTCGCCGATCATCCTCTACGACCACCCCGAGGTGGCCGACGAGAGCCCCGGCGCGCTGTTCGACGCGACCGAGATCGACGAGATCCTGGTGCTGCGGATCATGACGATGACCGAGTCCGAGAAGGCCGAGGCCCGGGCGACCGACCCGCAGGTCGCGGCCATCATCGACCGCTGCGACGGGCTGACGCCCGAGGAGCTGCGACGCCTGCACGGGGTGTTCCGGAAGCCCGCGAAGGACGCGCGCGACGTCGAGCCCCCGACATTCGACACGGGCGGCATGCCGTGGTGGGACCCGGCCGCCGACGCGGCCGTCTCGCCCGAGACCGACTCCGTCATGGTCGACGGCGTGCGGGTCGGCAAGGGCAGCCTCGTCCGGGTGCACCCGCGCCGCCGCGCCGACGCGCAGGACCTGTTCTTCGCCGACCAGCTCGCCCGCGTGACCGCCGTGCTGTCCGACGTGGACGGTGGCACGCACGTCGCGCTCGTGCTCGTCGACGATCCCGCGGCCGACCTGCACGACTGGTACGGCCGCTACTTCTACTTCGCGCCGGACGAGATCCGACCCGTGGCCGGCGACGGGGAATCGATCCAGAGAGAGGAGAGCCGCTCATGAGAAGGCTCGGCATGGTGACGGCGGGCGTGGGCGCCGTGGTCGCGTTGGCGGCCCTGGTGCTGACCGTCCGTTCCGTTCCCGACATCCGGCGCTACCTGAAGATCCGCTCGATGTGACGATCCTGGTAGCCGGGATCGGCAACGTCTTCCTGGGCGACGACGGCTTCGGGCCGGCCGTCGCCCGCGCGCTGGTCGAGCGGGGAGACCCGCCCGCCGGCGTCCGCGTCGTCGACTACGGCATCCGCGGCCTGCACCTGGCCTACGACCTGCTCGACGGCGTCGACGCGCTGATCCTGGTCGACGCGCTGCCCGGCGACGCCGCGCCGGGCACCGTGACCGTGCTCGAGGTCGGCCCGACCGACCTGCCCGCCGGCGCCGGCGTCGACGCGCACGCGATGGACCCGGCCACGGTGCTGGCCACCCTGCGCCGGCTCGGCGGCAGCCTGCCACCGACCTATGTGGTCGGTTGCCGGCCCGCCGCCCTCGACGAGGACCTCGGCCTCAGCCCCGCCGTCGCCGCCGCCGTGCCCGAAGCGGTCGCCGCGGTCGACGTCCTGACCGACAAGCTCACCACCGGAAGGACCTGACATGTGCCTGGGCATCCCGGGACAGGTCGTCGAGCTCGTTCCCGGGTACGAGGGCCAGGTCGCCCTCGTCGACGTCGAAGGCGTCGCCCGCCGGGTGAACGTCGGCATGCTGGACGCGCCACCGGCGCCGGGCGACTGGGTGCTCCTCCACATGGGGTTCGCCGTCGAGCTGATCGACGCCGCCCAGGCCCGCACCGCCCGCGACGGGCTGGAGCTGATGGGCCGCGGCCGCCCGGCCGACCAGCGCGAGCGCCGCCGCTACGAGGTCACCGGCGTCGTGCAGGGCGTCGGGTTCCGCCCGTTCGTCTACGCCGCCGCGACCGCCCTCGCGCTCACCGGTCGGGTCGCGAACACCGCGGCCGGGGTGGCCGTCGAGGTGGAGGGCGCGCCGGACGCGCTCGACACGTTCGGTCGCCGGCTGCGCACCGAGCCCCCGCCGCTCGCGGCGATCGAGTCGGTCACCGAGTCCACGGTGGACGCCGTCGGCGGCACCGGCTTCACCATCGAGGAGTCCGGTCCGGCGGGACGGTCCCGCACGCTCGCCTCGCCGGACGTGGCCACCTGTGCCGACTGCCGCGCCGAGCTGCGTGACCCGGCCGACCGCCGCCACCGGCACCCGTTCATCACCTGCGTCAACTGTGGACCCCGTTACACCATCGTCACCGCGCTGCCGTACGACCGGGCGACCACGACGATGGCCGGCTTCGAGATGTGCGCGGCCTGCCGCCGGGAGTACGAGGATCCCGCCGACCGCCGGTTCCACGCACAGCCGATCGCCTGCCCCGACTGCGGCCCACGCCTGGAGCTGGTCACCGGCGACGCCGGGCGGCACGCCTGGCCGCCGCTGCACGGCGACACGGCGCTGCGCACCGCGCGGGAGCTGCTCGCCCAGGGCCGGATCGTCGCGGTCAAGGGGCTCGGCGGCTACCACCTGGCCTGCGACGCCCGCAACGAGAGCGCGGTGGCCACGCTGCGGGCCCGCAAGCGCCGCGGCGGCAAGCCGTTCGCCGTGATGGTCGCGGACCTCGCCGTCGCCCGCCGGGTCGCCGCGCTCGGGCCGGGCGAGGAGGAGCTGCTCACCGGTGCGCAGCGGCCCATCGTGCTCGCGCCCAAGCGGGAACCGCTGGCCGCGTCCGTGGCACCCGGCAACCCCGACCTGGGGCTGCTGCTGCCGTACACGCCGCTGCACGACCTGCTGTTCGGGCTCGACGGCGACCCGCCGGTCACCGACTCGCTGGTGATGACGTCCGGGAACCTGTCCGGCGAGCCGATCGTCACCGACGACGCCGACGCGCTGCGCCGGCTGGCCGGCCTCGCCGACGCCTGGCTGCGCCACGACCGGCCGATCCACGTGCCGTGCGACGACTCCGTCACCCGGCCGGTCGGCGGCGCGCCGGTGCCGGTCCGGCGGGCCCGCGGCTACGCGCCGCTGCCGGTCGCGCTGCCCGTCGAGGTGCCGCCCACCCTGGCCGCCGGCGCCGACCTGAAGAACGCCTGCGCCGTCGCCGAGGGTCGCTACGCCTGGCTCAGCCCGCACGTCGGTGACATGGACGACCTGCGTACCCAGGAAGCGCTCGGCGCCGTCGCCGCGCACCTGGCGGACCTGACCGGGGTACGGCCGGAGCGGCTCGTCGCCGACGCGCACCCCGACTACCGCAGCACCCGGTGGGCGCTCGGGCACGCCGGCGACCGGCCGGTCCACCTGGCCCAGCACCACCACGCCCACATCGCCGCCGTGATGGGCGAGCACGGCCTCGGCGCGGGCGAGCAGGTAATCGGCGTCGCCTTCGACGGCACCGGTTACGGCACCGACGGCGCGGTCTGGGGCGGCGAGGTGCTGGTCTGCGGCTACAAGTCCGCGGAACGCTTCGCCCACCTCGGCTACGTGCCGCTGGCGGGCGGCGACGCGAGCGTGCTGCGGCCCTATCGGATGGCGCTGGCGCACCTGCGGCACGCCGGTGTCGAGTGGACCGACGACATCCCGGCCGTGGCGGCCTGCCCGCAGGCCGAGCGCGACGTGCTGGCCCATCAGCTCGACACGGCCTTCGGCAGCGTGCCGACGTCGAGCATGGGCCGGTTGTTCGACGCGGTGGCCTCGCTCGTCGGTGCCAGGCACACCGTCGAGTACGAGGCCGAGGCCGCCATCGTGCTGGAGGGCCTTGCCCGCGACCGCTCAACCCGCCGCGCGTACCCGATGGTGATCGGTGGCGACGGACCGCTGGTCGCCGACCCGGCCGAGCTGGTGCGGGCCGTGGTCGCCGACCTGCGCGCCGGTGTGCCGGCGGCGGAGGTCGCGGCGGTCTTCCACGCCACCGTCGCCGAGCTCATCGCGGACCTGGCGGGCCGCGCCCGCGACCGGACGGGCCTGCGGACCGTTGCGCTGGGTGGGGGCGTGTTCCAGAACGCGGTGCTGCTCCAGGCGGCCGAGGGGCTGCTCACCGACCGGGGCTTCACCGTGCTGCGCCCGCGCCTGCTGCCGCCGAACGACGGCGGCATCGCGCTGGGCCAGTTGCTGATCGCCGCCGCTTCGTAGGAGGGGGAACCACCACCGTGTGCCTGGCAGTACCCGGACAGGTCATGAGCATCGCCGAACGCGACGGGACGTTGATGGCCGACGTCGACTTCGGCGGCGTACGCAAGGACGTCTGCCTGCAGTACGTCCCGGACGCCGCCGTCGGCGAGTACGTCGTCGTGCACGTCGGGTTCGCGATCCAGCGGCTCGACGAGGACTCGGCGCGGCAGACCCTCGCCAACTTCGCACAGCTGGGCATTCTCGAGGAGGAGTTCGGGGCGAAATGAAGTATCTCGACGAGTTCAGCGACCCGGTGCTCGCGCGCCGGCTGCTCGACCAGATCCACGCGGCCACCACCCGGCCCTGGGCGATGATGGAGGTCTGCGGCGGGCAGACGCACTCGATCATCCGGCACGGCATCGACCAGCTCCTGCCCGACAGCATCGAGCTGATCCACGGGCCGGGCTGCCCGGTCTGCGTCACTCCACTGGAGACGATCGACAAGGCGCTGGCCATCGCGGCCCAGCCCGGTGTCATCTTCTGCTCCTTCGGCGACATGCTGCGGGTGCCGGGCAGCGGGCGCGACCTGTTCAGCGTCCGGAGCGCCGGCGCGGACGTGCGGGTGGTCTACTCGCCGCTGGACGCGCTGGAGCTGGCCCGGCAGCACCCCGACCGCGAGGTCGTGTTCTTCGGGATCGGCTTCGAGACGACGGCGCCGGCCAACGCGATGACCGTGCACCAGGCGCGGCGGCTCGGCATCAGCAACTTCTCGCTGCTCGTCTCGCACGTGCTGGTGCCACCGGCGATCGCGGCCATCATGGAGTCACCGAGCTGCCGGGTGCAGGCGTTCCTGGCGGCGGGCCACGTGTGCAGCGTGATGGGCACGCAGCAGTATCCGGCCCTGGCGGCGAAGTACCGGGTGCCGATCGTGGTGACCGGGTTCGAGCCCCTCGACATCCTCGAAGGCATCCGGCAGACGGTCGTGCAGCTCGAGGCCGGGCGGCACGAGGTGACCAACGCGTACCCGCGGGTCGTGCCGGCGGAGGGCAACGTGCCGGCGCGGGCGATGCTCGAGGACGTGTTCGAGGTGGCCGACCGCACCTGGCGCGGGATCGGGACGATCCCGGGCAGCGGCTGGCGGCTGTCGGCGCGCTACCGCGAGTTCGACGCCGAGGAGCGGTTCGCGGTCGGTGAGATCCGCACCGACGAGTCGCCGCTGTGCCGGGCCGGCGAGGTGCTGCAGGGGCACATCAAGCCGCACGAGTGCGCGGCGTTCGGCAAGGACTGCACGCCGCGCAACCCGCTCGGGGCGACGATGGTGTCCTCCGAGGGCGCGTGCGCCGCCTACTACGCGTACCGCCGGCTGGATCTGGTGTCCGTATGACCACTGTGGACTTCTCAGCGTGGTCGTGCCCGGTGCCGCTGCGGGACACGCCCGCGGTGGTGATGGGGCACGGCGGCGGCGGTGCCATGTCGGCGGAGCTGGTGGAGCAGCTCTTCCTGCCCGCCTTCGGGTCGGCAGGCGCGGCCGAGCTCGGCGACTCCGCGGTGGTCGAGGCCGGTGGGGCGCGCCTGGCGTTCTCGACCGACTCGTACGTGGTGAAGCCGATGTTCTTCCCCGGCGGCTCGATCGGCGACCTGGCCGTCAACGGGACCGTCAACGACCTGGCCATGTCGGGCGCGACGCCGCTGTACCTGTCGACGGCGTTCATCCTCCAGGAGGGCACCGACCTGGCGGTCGTGGGGCGGATCGCGCAGGCGATGGGCCTGGCCGCCGCGGCCGCCGGCGTCCGGCTCGTCACCGGTGACACCAAGGTGGTCGACCGGGCCAGCGGTGACGGGGTGTTCGTCAACACGGCCGGCATCGGGCTCGTCGCGCCGGGCGTCACGATCGGGCCGCGGCGGGCCCGTCCCGGTGACGTGGTGGTGGTCAGCGGCGACATCGGCGTACACGGGATCGCGGTCATGAGCTGCCGCGAGGGATTGTCGTTCGGGACGTCGGTCCTTAGTGACACGGCCCCGCTGGCCGGTCTGGTCGCCGCGATGCTGGGCACCGGCGGCGACGTGCGGGTGCTGCGGGACCCGACCCGGGGTGGCGTGGCGGCCTCGCTCAACGAGATCGCGCGGGCGTCGGGCGTCGGCGTCTCGCTGGTCGAACGGGACCTGCCGGTGCCGGCCGCGGTGCGGGACGCGTGCAGCCTGCTCGGCCTCGACCCGTTGCAGGTGGCCAACGAGGGCAAGCTGGTGGCGGTGCTCGACCCGGGGTCGGCTCCCCTCGTCCTGGAGGCGATGCGCGCGCATCCCCTCGGCACCGGGGCGCGGGTGATCGGCACCTGCGTGGCCGAGCATCCGGGGACGGTGGTGGCCCGGACGGCGCTCGGCGGCAACCGGGTGATCAGCCTGCCGATCGGCGAGCAGCTACCCCGGATCTGTTGACGTGTCGGCCTCGGGGGCACTGATGTTCGCGCGGTACGCGTACCCGCCGAACGCCCTGGGCTACTGCGGACCGGCGGGCGCGGAGGCGATGCTGCGGGGCGACGCCACCGCGGACATCGCCCGCCGCGCCCGCCGCTTCGAGGGAGCCTGGTCCTATCTGGAGTTCCTGGCCGGGCAGGCCGGCATCGCGGACCCGCTCGACGAGCGGGTGGTGGAGGCGTACTGGGTCGGCGGCGACCTGCTCGCCGGGGTGTCGTCGGCCGCGCTGGTGTCCTTCCTGGACACCCGGTTCGTGGGCCAGTCCGGCGGCACCTGGCGCGCGGCCGGCGACCGGGCGCTGCCGCACCACACGTTCCAGGTGTTCGAGGTCTACCCGTGGGCCGGCCTGCTCGCCCAGACCGGCCACGCGCAGGCGCTCTCGGTGCTCGACCAGTGCCGCATCCGCACCGGCGTCGTCGTGGCGGTGTCGGGGGAGACCGCCACGGTCGAGTCCCGGCCGCTGGTCGCCGCGCCCGTCGGGGTGGCACCCGGCGTGCCGCGCCGCGAGACCGTGCGCTGGTCGGTGGAGGGCTGGTCGCTCCTGCCGGGCCTGGCCGCGGGCGACCGGGTGGCACTGCACTGGAACTGGGTGTGCGACACCCTGACCGACGACCAGGCGGACCGCATCGAGACGCTGGAGGCCCGCTACCACTGCGTGGCC
>NZ_BONE01000104.1 GCF_016862555.1 Asanoa siamensis
CGTCTGCGCCGCCAGCGTCTTCGCCACGCCCGGGACGCCCTCCAGCAGGCAGTGCCCGTCGGCCAGCAGGGCCACGACCAGCCGCTCCACCAGGCGGTCCTGGCCCACGATGACCCGCTTGACCTCGAAGAGGACCTCCTCGAGCAGCGACGCCGTCTGCCGGGCGGCGGCCGGGTCCGAGCCCGCCGCGTAGGCCTCGTCGGGCGTCTCGTCCGCGAAGTCGAACTCGGACGGTGGCGGCAAGCTGGGCGTCATGATGTCGAGACTCCCGGTTGGACACGCGATTGGGAGCCTTTTAGCCCAATTTGTTGGTGATCATTTAGATTTGCGCAGGTCAGCCACGAAGGAGGGAAGGTCCCGCAGCCGATCGGCCGCCGTGCGGTCCAGTTCTTCGATCGCGTACGGCCCCGGATCGATCCGGCCGAGCGTCCGCAGGAGCCGTTCGGCGAGCCGGCTGAGCATCAGCCCGGCCCGGCGCGCGAAGCGGTCGTCCGGGGGCGGCAGCCGCCCGCCGTGCGCGGTGTAGGCGGCCAGGGCGCGGTCGGTGCGGGCACCGGGACCACCACCGAAGGCGTACGCCGCGTGGGCGGCGACGAGACCGGCACTGTCGGGGCCGGCCGCGTCCCAGTCGACGATCACCGGCCCCGCGGGGGTGACCAACACGTTCCACGGCTCGACGTCCCGGTGGGTGACGACGTAGTCGCCCGCCCGGGCGAAGGCGGCGCCGACCCAGGCGGTCGCGGCCTCGACGCCGGGCAGCCGCCCGGCCAGGACCCCGGCCCACGGGCGGCCCTGCCGCTCCCCCGCGGCGAGCCAGTCGGCCCAGCGCTCCGGCGGGTGGATGCCGTAGACGACCGGCTCCGCGGCGGCCAGCGGCCGCAGCGTGTGCAATCGGGCCAGCGTCGCGCCCAGCCACTCGCCGAGGTCGTCGTCGGTGCTCGCCGGGCGGCCGTCCAGCCATTGCGACACGCGTACCAGCGTGCCGTCGGGCAGGGCCGCGGCGCACCCGACCGCGGGGCGCACCGGCGCGACCTGGCGCGGCACCGGGATGCCGGCCGCCGCCGCCTCGCGCTCGAAGGCCATCGCGGCGGCGGACAGGCCGGCCGGGACCTCCTTGACCAGGAACCGGTCGCCACCCGCGGTCAGCCGCCAGGTCCGCTGGCTCGAGTACGCGTGCGGCACCAGCGTCGCCCCGCGCGGCGGCAGGTCGAAGGCGGCGCAGACGGCGTGCGGGTCGACCGGCATCGGCCGACCCTACCCGCCGGATCCCAGGGTGGATCTTCTCCGGAAGCGCACCATTCCTTCACAGCGGCGCTCTAGCGTGCTTGGTGTGTGGACGGGGAGCCGGCAGGCGGACAGCAGCGTCGTGCGCGACCAGCGGGGGCGGTCGGTCACGGCGACGGTGGCCTGTTGGCTCGCCGTCACACCCGGAGCTGCCTGGGCGGCCGTACGGCTGGTGGGGTTCGAACGCGGGCCGCTGGTGCACCTGCTGGCCTACACGCCGTACGCGGCCGGCCTGGGCGTGCTGCCGCTGATCGGCGCGCTCGCCCTGCGGCGCTGGAAGGCCGCCGCCGTCGCGGCCCTCTCGCTGGCCGCGCTCGGCGCCGTGGTGCTGCCGCGGGCCGTGCCGGGCGTGGCGGCCGACGCCGGCGGGCCCCGGCTGCGGGTGCTGACCGCCAACATCAAGCACGGCGAGGCGGACCCGGCCGAGTTGGTGCGGCTGGTCCGCGAGCACCGCGTCGACGTGCTCGCGGTGCAGGAGCTCAACGACGCGTTCATCGCCGCGTTCGACAAGGCGGGGATCGGCGCGCTGCTGCCGCACCGGATCGTCGACGACCCGGCCATCTACGTCAACGGTGGGCTCTACTCCCGGTTCCCGTTGACCGGCACCGGCGTGCACAAGGACGATTCGGGTTTCACCCAGGCGTACGGGACGGTGAAGCTCGACCGCGGCGCGCCCGTGACGATCGAGTCGGTGCACTCCTGCGCGCCGCTGCGGGTGGCCGACGTGCCATGCTGGCGGGCCGGCCTGCACGCACAGCAGCCGGCCACATCGGACGGTCCGATCCGGCTGCTGCTCGGCGACTTCAACGCCACAGTGGACCATGCGGCGCTGCGGGCGGTGCTGGCGACCGGATACGAGGACGCGGCGGTCAACACCGGCAACGGTCTGGTCGGGACGTGGCGGCCGATCGACCACGGCGTGAAGCTGCCGCCGATCGCGATCGACCACATCCTGATCGACCCGCGCCTGTCGATCCGGGAGTTCGCGGTGTGGCCGCTGCCGGGCAGCGACCACAGCGCCGTGTTCGCGGAAGTCTCGTTGCCGCCTAGTGTGTAGCCGGCTGCCGGTTGAGGCCGTAGGTCAGGGCGTCGACCAGCGCGTGCCAGCTCGCCTCGACGACGTTCTCGTGCACGCCGACCGTCGTCCAGTCGCGGCCCTTGCCGTCGTGGGTCTCGACCAGCACCCGGGTGACCGCACCCGAGCCGTGTGAGCCCTCCAGGATGCGCACCTTGTAGTCGGCGAGCACGAACGTCGCCAGCTCCGGGTAGTGCTTCGACAGGGCCAGCCGCAGCGCCTCGTCCAGCGCGTTGACGGGGCCGTTGCCCTCGGCGGTGGCGATCACCCGCTCGCCGCGGACGCGTACCTTGGCGGTCGCCTCGGAGACCACCGCGCCGTCCTCGCGGTGCTCGACGAGCACGCGGTAGGACTCGAGCGCGAACGGCCGGGGCACCTCGGCGAACTCGCCGCGGACCAGCAGCTCGAAGCTCGCGTCGGCGGCCTCGAACGACCAGCCGCCGGCCTCGAGGTCCTTGACCCGCTGGGTGACGCGGGACAGCTCGGTCGGATGGCCGGCCAGGTCGATGCCGAGCTCACGGCTCTTGAGCTCGATGCTGGCCCGGCCGGCCATCTCGGTGACCAGGATCCGCATGTCGTTGCCGACGACCGAGGGCTCGACGTGGTTGTAGAGCAGGGGATCCACTTTGATCGCGCTCGCGTGCAGGCCCGCCTTGTGGGCGAACGCCGCCGCTCCCACGTACGCCTGGTGGGTGTCGGGTGCGATGTTGGCGATCTCGGCGATCGAGTGCGAGACCCGCATCGCCTGTTCCAGGCAGCCGTCCGGTAGGACCGGCAGGCCCAGCTTGAGTTGCAGGTTGGCGACCACGGCGAAGAGGTCCGCGTTGCCGGGACGCTCGCCGTACCCGTTGGCGGTGCACTGGAAGTGCTCGACGCCGGCCTCGACGGCGGCGACCGTGTTGGCGACCGCGCACGAGGTGTCGTTCTGGCAGTGGATGCCGAGCTGGTCGGCGGAGACGCCCAGGCGGGCCGTAAGGTCCGCGATCGCGGCGGTGATCCGCGACGGCAGCATGCCGCCGTTGGTGTCGCACATCACCACGCGTTCCGCGCCGCCCTCGAACGCCGCCGCGACGACCGACGCGGTGTACGCGGGATCGTGGCGGTAGCCGTCGAAGAAGTGCTCGCAGTCGAGGAAGACCCGGCGGTCGCTCTTCACGAAGTGCGCGACGGTGTCGCGGACCATCGCCAGGTTCTCGTCGCCGGTGGTGCGCAACGCCCGCTCCACGTGCCGGATGTCGGACTTCGCGACCAGGCAGACGGCCGGCGTCTCGGCGTCGAGCAGCGCACGGACCTGCGGGTCCTCGTTGACCCCGACGCCGGCCTTGCGGGTGGCGCCGAACGCGACGAGCTGCGCGTGCCGCAGGTCGAGCTCGGTGCGTGCGCGCCGGAAGAACTCGGTGTCCTTGGGCATCGCACCGGGCCAGCCGCCCTCGATGAAACCCACACCGAACTCGTCGAGCAGGCGGGCGACGGCGAGCTTGTCGACCACCGAGTAACTGATCCCCTCGCGCTGTGCCCCGTCGCGCAGCGTGGTGTCGTACACCTGATAGGAGGGCATGATCCTGGCGTCCTTTCGAAGATGCGGCGGGGCCCGGCAACGCTGAGCTGGTAAACCCAACAAAAAGACCCCCCGCGAAATGCGGGAGGTCTGCGCGCTCGGCGGTGTCGTCTGCCGGCGCGCTAGCTGCCAATAATGAGGGCGAGGTGTGTCACGCTCCGTACTTTGCCATGGCCATGCCGTGACGCCAAATACCTGACCACATGTCGGGATCACCCGTTGGGGGTTTTCGTCCCCATCGCGTCGGGTAGGTAGTTACGGACCGAGAACGGCAGTCGATACGAGGAGTGAAGGTTCTCATGGACCGGCTCGACCCTCAGACGACCCCCAAGGCCATGCCTCCCGCGGCGCACGGCGGCGTACCCCAGGGTGCGTTCGATCCGTGGTCGTTCCGCGACGAGGCCGGTGTGACCGGCTCCGACCTGGTCGGCTACAAGGTCGAGGCGACCGACGGCGGCATCGGCAAGATCGACGATGCCAGCCACGACGTCGCCGCCAGCTACCTGGTGGTGGACACCGGCGCGTGGATCTTCGGCAAGAAGGTCATGCTTCCCGCCGGCGTCGTCAACCGCGTCGACCACGAGGAGAGCAAGGTCTACGTCGACCGGAGCAAGCAGGAGATCAAGGACGCTCCGGAGTACGACACGGACACGCACACCGACCCGGCCTACCGGGACAAGCTCGGCGGCTACTACGGCGGCTCGCCGCGGTTGTAGTCCACCCCGGTCGACCCCGGCGCCCGCCCCCTGTGGCGGGCGCCGGCTTCGTGTCCATAGTGGATTGTGCCCGGTGGGATACGGTGTTGACCATGGATATCGACCGCACGCACACCATCGACGGCGTCTTCAACCTGCGGGACATCGGCGGCTACACCGGGCACGACGGCCGCACCGTGCGGTGGCGGCGGGTCTTCCGGTCCGACTCCGTGCACCGCCTCGCGGCCGGCGAGGTGTCGGCGCTCGGCGTACGCACCGTGATCGACCTGCGCCGGCCATACGAGGTCGAGCGCGACGGCCGGGTGGTCGACTACCCGGGCCTGGCCTACCGGCACATCCACCCGGAACACCCGGAGTGGGTCGCCACGGAGGACGCGGTGGAACGGTTCATCGCCGATCGCTACCGGGAGTTGGCCGAGTCCGGCACGGTCGGCATCGGCAACGCGCTGAAGGTGATCGCCGACCCCGACGCCGGGCCGGTGCTGGTGCACTGCGTCGCCGGCAAGGACCGCACGGGCGTCGTGTGCGCGCTGACGCTCTCGCTGCTGGGGGTCGGCGACGACGACGTGGCCGCGGACTACGCGCTCAGCACGGCGGCGTCGGAGCGGTTCTCGGCCTGGGTGCGGGCGACGCTCCCGGCGACCCAGCCGCTGCCGGCGCCGTTCATGGCCTCCCCCGCGGCGGCGATGCACCTGTTCCTCACGGAACTGCGGGAGCGGCACGGCTCGATCGAGGGGTACGCGGCGCACGCCGGCCTGACGGCGGAGGATCTCGCGGCGCTCCGCGGGCACCTGCTGGAGCCGTGAGCGCCGGCCATCCATAATGGATGGCCGGCGCTTCGGGGCGTTGCCTACTTCTTCAACGGCTCCAGGCAGAGCACGTCGCCGTTGCCGCCCTCGCGGCCCATCCAGAGCGACGCCTCGGCCGTCGGGTAGGCGGTGCAGCTGGTGTCGTCGGTCGGCTTGAAGTCGGCTTCCTTGATGTTGTCGACCTTGCCGACGACCTTCCAGTGCGCGGTCGCGTCGTCGCAGCCGACGGTCTTCATGTCGTCGGCGGACGCGGCTTCGATGAGGCAGTCGCCGGTCGAGGCCACGGTCGGGTCACCGGACGCGAACTTCCACGCGATGCCGGCGACGATCAGCACGACCGGGACGGCGATGACGCGGAGGAGGACCTTGCCGACGTTGCGGCCCTTGCTCGGCGTGGCCGGCTCGGGAGCCGGGGCGCCGGCGGGCGGGGTGAAGGGGGCGCCGGCCTGCGGGGCGGCGGGAGGGGTGGCCTGGTCGGACACGAATATTCCTTTCGATGGATCAACCGCGGGGAACGCTAGAGCATCGCCGACCGGCCCGTGACCCCGGTCGATCATCCGTTCGGCGCGCTTCACCTGCCCGAACGACCGTGCGGATATCGGGCTCAATCACCGAGCGAGGCCCCTCACCGACCAATTCGGACGGTGTGACATCGGGCACCGGATCATTTCCTGACCGGCTCGGAGCAGCGGACGTCACCGTTGTGCCTGGCGATCCGTTCGGCCGCATCCGCCCGTTCATCCCCGCACCACCCATCGCCCGCCGGGCCGTCTCGCGCGATTCACCCGGAGCCGTGCGCGGCCGCGGACGGTGTTCCGGCCCAAGCCCTGTCGGAGCCGCGGCGCTTCCATGGTGGACGGACAGGCCTATCTCTCCAGCAGCTCCAGGCAGAGCACGTAGCCGGCGTTGTCTTCCTTGCCGAACCAGAACGCGGCCTTGGCCGTAGCGTCGCAGTGGTTGTCGCCCTGCGGATTGAACTCCGCCTTCGGCACATCGTCGATTTTGCCGATCACCCTCCACCGGGCCGTCGGGTCGGCGCAGTCGACGGTGCTGAAATCGTCGGGCGCCGGCGCGACGACGAGGCAGTCACCCGTTCCGGCCTCCCCCGATCCGTCGCTCGCGGCGGACCACATCCGCACTCCGACGAACACGATCAGGAGCACGAGGAGGCCGATCACCCCGTTGCGGATCTTCCTGCCCCTGCTGAGCCCAGCCGCCGTGCGTGGCGGCGAGGTGGTGACCTCGTCGGACACGTGCATTCCTTCCGATGGATTTCGACGGCGAACGCTAGCGCATGTCCGACGAGGCCAGGATCCCGATCGATCATCAGGGGCAAAACGCCGACGGGGCGCGTCCACTGACCTATTCGGACGGATTGCTGCGGCTCTTGCGGAACCCGCCGCGGAGGCTGCGTTCCGGCGGGAGCGACGGTCGTGCCCACGACGGACCCGGGACCGCTGCTCGGAAAAAATGCGGACGCGCCGGAGACTTCCCGACGCGCCCGCGCTGACGAAACAGATCGATCAGAGGACTTTGTGGACCCAGCCGTAGGGGTCGGCCGCGCGGCCGCGCTGGATGTCGACGAGTTGCTTGCGCAGGCCCATCGTCACCTCGCCCGAGGTGCCGTCGCCCATCTTGAACGAGCCGCCCTCGAAGCGCACCTCGCCGATCGGGGTGATGACCGCGGCCGTGCCGCAGGCGAACGCCTCGGTGATGCGGCCGCGCTCGGCGTCGGCCTGCCACTCGTCGAACGCCACCGGCCGCTCGATGACGGCCCGGCCCGCGTCGTTGGCCAACCGCATGATGGCCTCGCGGGTGATGCCCGGCAGGATCGTGCCCAGCGGCGGCGTGACCAGCGTGCCGTCGTCGTAGACGAAGAAGACGTTCATGCCGCCCAACTCGTCGATCCAGCGCTGCTCGACCGCGTCGAGGAAGACCACCTGGTCGCAACCGTTGGCGGCGGCCTCCTGCTGCGGCAGCAGCGAGGCGGCGTAGTTGCCGCCGCACTTCGCGGCGCCCGTGCCACCCGGCGCGGCCCGCGTGTAGTTGGGGCTCACCCAGACCTTGACCGGCTTGACGCCGTGCTTGAAGTAGGAGCCCACCGGCGACGCGATCACCACGTAGAGGTATTCCATCGCGGCGCGCACGCCCAGGAAGACCTCGCTGGCGAACATGAACGGGCGCAGGTAGAGGCTGCCCTCGTCGTCCTCGGGGATCCACTCGCGGTCGATGCTGATGAGCTTGCGCAGCGAGTCGACGAACGCGCCGTCGGGCAGGTGCGGCATGGCGAGGCGGGTGGCCGAGGTGGTGAACCGGGCGGCGTTGGCGTCGGGCCGGAACATGGTGACGGTGCCGTCGGCGTTGCGGTAGGCCTTGAGGCCCTCGAAGATCTCCTGCGCGTAGTGCAGCACCGCGCTGGCCGGGTCCATCTGGATCGGCGCCCGGGCCTCGACGCGGGCCTCGTACCAGCCCTTCCCGTCGGCGTAACGGGCGGTCACCATGTGGTCGGTGAAGACCCGCCCGAATCCCGGGTCGACCATGAGCGCGGCACGCTCGGCGGCGGGTACCGGCTGGGGATTCGGACGAATCTCGAAGTCGAGCTTGTCACCACCGCTCATGGCGTGGACCTCCAGGTAAGCCGGCGCGCGCCGGCAACGCTCAGTAAAGGCTGCGAGAGAAACTTACCCCGAACGGTCGTTCAAGGGCGAGAGGTGGCCGGGCGGATCGGCAGTCAGCCGACCGCGGCCGCGGCGAGACGATCACCGACATCGGCGGTACGCAGCGGCGAGCCGGACGTGCGCCCGGCGAGCTCGGCGGCGACCGCCTCGGCTACTCGGTGTGCGGCGTCGGCGTGCCCGAGGTGGTCGAGCAGCAGCGAGACGGAGAGCACGGCGGCGGCCGGATCGGCCAGGCCCTTGCCGGCGATGTCGGGCGCCGAGCCGTGCACCGGCTCGAACATCGAGGGGTGCGTCCGCTCGGGGTTGATGCTGCCGCTGGCGGCCATGCCGATGCCACCGGTCACGGCGGCGGCGATGTCGGTGAGGATGTCACCGAAGAGGTTGTCGGTGACGATGACGTCGTAGCGCTGCGGCTGGGTCACGAGGAACATCGCGGCCGCGTCGACGTGCTGGTATTCGGTGGTCACGTCGGGGTGCTCGGCGGCCACGGCCGCGAACGTGCGCGCCCACAACGAGCCCGCGTGGGTGAGCACGTTGGTCTTGTGCACCAGCGTCACCTTGCGGCGCGGGCGGCGCTCCGCGCGGGCGAACGCGTCCCGGATCACCCGCTCGACGCCGTGGCGGGTGTTGAGGCTCTCCTCGGTCGCGATCTCGGCGGGCGTGCCCCGATGGAGGCCGCCGCCGGCGCCGGCGTAGAGCCCTTCGGTGCCCTCGCGCACCACGACCATGTCGATCTCGCCGGGCTTGACGCCGGCCAGCGGGCTGACGACGCCCGGGAACAGCCGCGAGGGGCGCAGGTTGACGTATTGGTCAAAGTCGAAGCGGAGTTTGAGCAGCAGCCCGCGCTCGAGCACGCCCGGCGGGACGGTGGGGTCGCCGACCGCGCCCAGCAGGATCGCGTCGTGGCCGCGCAGCTCCTCGATCACCGAGTCGGGCAGCACCTCGCCGGTGCGGTGGTAGCGCGCGGCGCCCAGGTCGTATTCGGTCGCCTCGACGCCCGGGAGCACCGCGTCGAGCACTTTGCGCGCCTGGCCGATCACCTCGGGCCCGATGCCGTCGCCGGCCACCACCGCGATCCGCGCCACTGACACGTCAAAGCTCCTTCGTCCACCGAACGTCTAACAAACGTTAAGTCATCGTCCCGATAAACGGTACGTGGCTCCCACCATACGGAATCGGGCAGACTTACCCAGGAAACTCTCAGCCGGTGCTCATGCCACCGTCACCCGCGAATTTTATGGTTGGCCCAGTCTCAGCCGGAAGGGGGCCGCATGCGCCCAGACCTACGCCTCGGCGGCGGGCCGGCCAGCACCATCGCTCATCCCGCTGCCGCCAACGGCGGCCTGGTCGCACACCACACCGTGCAGACCTCCACCGCGGGCTTCACGTTGACCCTGGTCAGCCCACCACTGATGAGCCGCCGTGAGCTCGCCGCGACGATCGCCGACGCCGTCGGCGAGTTGCGCGCGATCGACGTCGCCTACAGCCCGCTGCGCGAGTCGAGCCTCGTCGCGCGCCTGCGCCGGGGCGAGATCGCCGCGGACGCCTACGCACCGCTGGCCGACCTGATCGCCCGCTGCGACGCCATGCGCGCCGCCACCGACGGATGGTTCGACGCCTGGTCGGCGCCCGGCGGCTTCGACCCGAGCGCGCTCGTCAAGGGCTGGGCCATGGAGCGCGCCGCCGCCCGGGTCCGGGCCGCGGGCATCACCGACTACGCGGTGGCCAGCGGAGGCGACCTGACCGTACGCGGAAACGCGCCGCACGGCGGTCCGTGGCGGATCGCGGTGCACCACCCGTACGACGCCCGCCGAAAGCCGGTCTCGTTGGAGCTGACGGCCGGCGCGATCGGCACGTCGGGCGTCAGCGGCCGCCGCGGCCACGTGATCGACCCGCACCGCGCCCACGCCGTCGACGAGGTCCGCGCGGCCACGGTGATGGGTCCCGACCTCGCGGTCGCCGACGCGTACGCGACAGCGCTCTACGCGGCCGGCGACGCGGGCCTGGCCTGGTTCCCGACGGCCGAGGGCTACACGGCCAGCCTGATCGCCGAGGTTCCCGCGACACGCGGTGCCTGAGTGACCCTTGCGCACGCTTGCGTCGAATCGATAGCGTGTTCGAGCGGTTACGCAGTGATGGTTTCCGGCGTGGAATGGTCTTCGGGTGACCGGTTGCGCGTCGTTGCTCGTAGCCCCCTCCGTTGTGCGCAAGCCAGCGCACGCGAACGTTGATCAGCTCCCGCACCGACATTGCCGAGTCGGTGCGGGAGCTGATCGCATTTATGACAAAGCTTTGGGCATTGCCCGTTGCGCAACCGCACCGGTCGCGGTCCAACCGCAAACCGTCGCGACCGCCTTACGCGAGACGGCGCCTGGACACGCGAGGGAGTGGAGGGGCGCGGTCGTGTTCCGCCCCGTCAGCCGCCCGAGCGAAGAAAGGGGCGGCTGGCGGGGCGGAACACGACCTCCTCGGCGCCCCGGAGCGACCGAGCCATATGGCACAGTGTGCCCGTGAGTTTCGATTTGGTGGTCTGGGTGATGGACCCGGATGCCTCGGCAGAGGATGTCGGTGCCGCGTTCGAGCTGTGCCGGCAGGGCGAGCATGTCGACGCCGCGCCGCATCCACGAATCGCCGATTTCTACGTCGCGATGACGTCGGCCTACCCGGACCGGGACACGAACGGGTCGCCCTGGGCGGTCACGCCGCTGCACATAGCGGCCGACCACGTCGAGATGAAGCTCGACGAGGACTGCCCGGACGAGGTGCTGCTGACGGTGGAGGAGCTCGCCGGAAAGCACGGGTTGCTGTTGTTCGACCCGCAGGGCGGCACGGTCTATCCGCCGGGAGCGATGGCCTCCTGACAACATGAGAAACGGGACGGGCGGCCGCGTGGCCACCCGTCCCGCTTTCGCGCGTCTGTCCTATTCGGTCCGCAGGTCGACCGCGCTGGCCGAGCCGGCGCCGATCTTCTCCTGTGCGGCCGCGAGCAGCTCCGCGTCGACCGAGTTGTCGACGGTCAGCGTCATCAGGGCCTCGCCTCCGGCCTCGCGCCGGGCGACCTGCATGGCCGCGATGTTGACGCCCGCCTCGCCGAGGATCGAGCCGATCGCGCCGACGACACCGGGCCGGTCGGCGTAGCGGAAGAACAGCAGGATGCCGTCGGCGGCCAGCTCGAGCGCGAAACCGTCCACTTCGGTCAGCTTGGCGACCTCGCGGCTGCCCGAGACGGTGACGGTGCCGGAGACGCTGACGGTACGGCCGTCGGGCAGCGCGCCGCGGACCGTGACGAGCGTCGGCTGGTCGCTGGTGTCGGTCAGGGTGACCAGGTCGACCTCGACGCCGCGGTCGGCCGCGATGTGCGGCGCGTTCACGTAGGTGACCTGCTCCTCGACCACGGAGGCGAACAGGCCCTTGGTGGCGGCCAGCTTCAGCACCGACACCTCGTTGGTCAGGATCTCGCCGCTCACCTCGACGGTCACGGTGGCGGCCACGCCGCCGGCGACCGCGGTGAACGCGCGACCGAGCTTCTCGGCCAGCGGCAGCAGCGGGCGCACGTCCTCGGCGACGACGCCGCCGGCCTGCACGTTGACCGCGTCGGGCACGAACTCGCCCTGCAGCGCCAGCTTGACGGACCGGGCGACGGCGAGGCCGGCCTTGTCCTGCGCCTCGGCGGTGGACGCGCCCAGGTGCGGCGTGGCGACCACGTTGTCGAACGCGAACAGCGGCGACGAGGTGCACGGCTCCTTCGCGTACACGTCGATGCCGGCACCGCCCACGCGGCCCTCGGCGATCGCGTCGGCCAGGGCCTGCTCGTCGATCAGCCCGCCGCGCGCGGCGTTGACGATGCGGACGCCGGGCTTGACGAGTGCCAGTTCCTTCTCACCGATGAGGCCGACGGTCTCGGGCGTCTTCGGCAGGTGGATGGAGATGAAGTCGCTCTCCCGTAGCAACTCCTCCAGACCCACCAGGCGTACGCCGAGCTGCGCGGCCCGGGCCGGCTGCACGTAGGGGTCGTAGGCGATCAGCCGGGTGCCGAACGCCGCGATCCGCTGGGCGAACAGCACGCCGATGCGGCCGAGGCCGACCACGCCGACGGTCTTGCCCTGGATCTCGACGCCGGTGTACTTGGACCGCTTCCACTCCCCCGCCTTGAGCGCGCTGCTCGCGCTCGCCGTGTTGCGCGCGACCGCGAGCAGCAGGGCGACCGCCTGCTCCGCCGCGGAGACGATGTTGGACGTCGGCGCGTTGACCACCATGACGCCACGCGCGGTGGCGGCGGGCACCTCGACGTTGTCGAGGCCGACGCCGGCGCGGGCGACCACCTTGAGCCGCGGTGCGGCGGCGATGGCGGCCGCGTCGATCTGGGTGGCACTGCGGACGATCACCGCGTCGGCCTCGGCGAGGGCCGGCAGCAACGCCTCGCGGTCGGAGCCGTCGACGTGACGGACGTCGAAGTCGTGCGCGAGCACGTCGATTGCGGCAGGGGCCAGTTCTTCGGCGATAAGAACGACGGGAGTCATAGGTCCTCGTAAATTAGGGAAGGGGCGCCGGCAGCGGCTGCCTACCACTGAAATGGTAGGCGCCGGGCCGGCGCCCCATGTTCTCCCTAAGGCGTGTTTGGGCTCACAACGGGAGCTTTCGCCCCGGAGAGGGTGTCCCGCGTCACGCGGTCTCGGTGATCGGGCGGTCCACCCAGCTCATCATCCCGCGCAGCTTGCGGCCGGTCTCCTCGATCGGGTGAGCCGCGCCCTCCTGACGCCACTTGGTGAAGTTGGGCCGGCCGTTGTCGTCCTCGGCGATCCACTCACGGGCGAACTCACCGGACTGCACCTCGGCGAGGATGCGCTGCATCTCCTGCTTGACGCGGGCGTCGATGACGCGCGGGCCGCGCGAGTAGTCGCCGTACTCGGCGGTGTCCGAGACGCTGTACCGCATCCGGGCGATGCCGCCCTCGTACATGAGGTCGACGATGAGCTTGAGCTCGTGCAGGCACTCGAAGTAGGCGATCTCCGGGGCGTAGCCCGCCTCGGTGAGCACCTCGAAACCGGTCTGCACCAACGCGGAGGCGCCTCCACAGAGGACGGCCTGCTCGCCGAACAGGTCGGTCTCGGTCTCCTCCTTGAAGGTGGTCTTGATGCCGCCGGCCCGCAGGCCACCGATCGCCTTCGCGTACGAGAGGGTGAGCGCGAGGGCCGTGCCGGTCGCGTCCTGCTCGACGGCGACGAGCACCGGCACGCCCTTGCCGTCCACGTACTGGCGACGGACGAGGTGACCCGGGCCCTTGGGTGCGACCATCGCGACGTCCACGTTGTCCGGTGGGGTGATGAACCCGTACCGGATGTTGAGGCCGTGGCCGAAGAAGAGCGCCTTGCCGGCGGTCAGGTTGGGCTCGATCGCCTCGGCGTAGAGCTTGCGCTGCACGGTGTCGGGCGCGAGCACCATGATGACGTCGGCCTCGGCGGAAGCGGCTTCCGGCGTCGCGACGCGCAGCCCCTGCTCCTGCGCCTTCTCGCGGCTCTTCGAGCCCTCGGGCAGGCCGATCACGACGTCGACGCCCGAGTCGCGCAGCGACAGCGCGTGCGCGTGCCCCTGACTGCCGTAGCCCAGGACGGCGACCTTCTTGCCCTGGATGATCGACAGGTCGGCGTTGTCGTCGTAGAAAACCTCTGCGGTCATGATTCCCTCTCGCGTGTTGCTCTCTGACTGTCAGGCGGCGCGAAGCGCCGGCCCGGTCGTGATGGAACGGGATCCGCGCCCGATCGCCACCATCCCGGACTGGACCATTTCCTTGATCCCGTACGGCTCGAGGTCACGAAGGAGCGCGTCCAGCTTGTCGGCCGTACCGGTCGCTTCGATAGTCAACGTGTCCGGAGCCACGTCGATGACGCGGGCGCGGAACAGGTTCACGGTCTCGAGCACCTGGGAGCGGATCGCGCGGTCGGCGCGGACCTTGACCAGGACGAGCTCGCGCTGCACCGACTGCACCGGGTCCAGCTCGACGATCTTGAGAACGTTGACCAGCTTGTTGAGCTGCTTGGTGACCTGTTCCAGCGGCGACTCGTCGGCATTGACGACGATCGTGATGCGGGAGATCTCGGGGTGCTCGGTCTCACCGACCGCGAGCGAGTCGATGTTGAAGCTGCGCCGGGAGAACAGCCCCGAGACGCGGGCCAGGACACCGGGCTTGTTCTCCACGAGCACCGACAGCGTGTGCTTGGACATCACAACTCATCCTCGTCGAAGGCCGGGCGGACGCCACGGGCGAACATGATCTCGTCGTTGCTGGTGCCGGCGGCCACCATCGGCCACACCATCGCGTCTTTGCCGACCACGAAGTCGATGACGACGGGCGCGTCGTTGATCGCCATCGCGGCCTCGATCGTCTTGTCGACGTCCTGCGCGTTCTCGCAGCGCAGCCCCACGCAGCCGAGCGCCTCGGCCAGCTTCACGAAGTCCGGGATCCGGTGCTTGTGCGTACCCAACTCGGTGTTGGAGTAGCGCTCGTTGTAGAACAGCGTCTGCCACTGGCGCACCATGCCGAGGTTGCCGTTGTTGATCACGGCGACCTTGATCGGGATGCCCTCCAGCGCGCAGGTGGCCAGCTCCTGGTTGGTCATCTGGAAGCAGCCGTCGCCGTCGATCGCCCAGACGGTGACGTCGGGCATGCCGACCTTCGCGCCCATCGCCGCCGGCACCGCGTAGCCCATCGTCCCGGCGCCGCCGGAGTTGAGCCAGGTGTGCGGCTTCTCGTACTGGATGAACTGCGAGGCCCACATCTGGTGCTGGCCGACGCCGGCGCAGTAGATCGCGTCCGGCCCGGCGATCTTGCCGATCCGCTCGATCACGTACTGCGGTGCGAGCGTGCCGTCGGAGGGCTCGTCGTAGCCCAGCGGGTAGCGCTGGCGCAGGTCGTCGAGCTGGGCCCACCAGGCGGTGCGGTCGCCGGTCCGGCCGGCCGCCTGCTCCGTCGCGATCGCGCCGAGCAGTTCCTCGATCACGTGCTTGGCGTCGCCGACGATCGGGACGTCCGCCGCACGGTTCTTGCCGATCTCGGCCGGGTCGATGTCGGCGTGCACGATCGCGGCGTCCGGAGCGAACGAGTCGAGCTTGCCGGTCACCCGGTCGTCGAAGCGGGCGCCCAGCGCGATCAGCAGGTCGGACTTCTGCAGCGCGTAGACGGCGGCGACCGAGCCGTGCATGCCGGGCATGCCGAGGTGCTGCGGGTGCGAGTCGGGGAACGCGCCGCGGGCCATCAGCGTGGTGACCACCGGGATGCCGGTCTGCTCGGCGAGCTTGCGCAGGCCCTCGGTGGCGCCGGCCTTGAGCACGCCGCCGCCGACGTAGAGCACCGGGCGCTTGGCCGCGCTCATCAGGCGGGCCGCCTCGCGGATCTGCTTGCCGTGCGGGTGCAGCGTGGGCCGGTAGCCGGGCAGGTCGAGGGTGGGCGGCCAGGCGAAGGTGGTCTGCGCCTGCAGCACGTCCTTGGGCACGTCGACCAGGACCGGACCGGGCCGGCCGGTGCTCGCCAGGTGGAACGCCTCGGCCAGGATGCGCGGGATCTCCTCGGCGTTCTGCACGAGGAAGTTGTGCTTGGTGATCGGCAGGGTGATGCCCTGGATGTCGGCTTCCTGGAAGGCGTCCGTGCCGATCGCCGGCCGCGGCACCTGGCCGGTGATCGCGACGACCGCGACCGAGTCCATGTACGCGTCGGCGATCGGGGTGACCAGGTTGGTCGCGCCGGGGCCGGAGGTGGCGATGCAGACGCCGACCTTGCCGGTGGCCTGCGCGTAGCCGGTGGCCGCGTGGCCCGCGCCCTGCTCGTGGCGGACGAGGATGTGGCGGACGGACGAGTCGTACATCGGGTCGTACGCGGGGAGGATCGCTCCACCGGGAATCCCGAACGCGACCTCGACACCGAGCGACTCGAGCGACTTCACGAGCGACTGCGCACCGGTGATCTTGACCGGGGCGGGTGGCGTCGGGCGCTCGGCCTGGCGCTCGGCCGACTGGTGTCGCTCGGCCGCGTGGCCGGCGTGCGCGGCCTGGGCCGCGACCGTCGCCGGCGTGGCGTGGCGCCGGTGGGCGATGGTCTCGGGCGTGGGTCTGGTCATGGCGGGTGCCTTCGCTCGGTGCTGCGCTCGTGTGGTGTTGGCGATCTCTGGTGACCCCCGGTGACGGCGGTCACGTGCGTCCGGGCACAAAAATGGCCCTCGTGCAGATGCACGGGGCCGGCGCACTCTCCTGGATCGAGAGTGCGCTCAGGTAAGTACTCGAGACGACCAGCGTGGCGACATGGGGCTAACTCTGACGTATCTCGCGGGATGAGTCAACTGATCCCACATCCTGGGCAGCAGGTGTCGCGGCCTCCCGTTGGGCGGGCGGCGCGAGCTCTCCGCACGCGGGGCGATCAGGGATTCGCTCGTTGGTGACGCGAGCCTTGTCAGTCTTGATCTTCTGGTCGGGGCGGGCGCCGGGTGAGGTGGCCGCGTCGAGCATCGCCTCGAGGTGCTCGGCCGGGACACCCCAGCCGAAGAGCTGGCCCTGACCGAAGCGGCAGCCGGCCTCGATCACCGCGGCCTGCTCGCGCGGGTTGGTGACTCCCTCGGCGATCACCTCGAGCCCGAGGCGGTGGCCGAGGCGCACCACGATGTCGACCAGCGGGCCGCCCTGCGGACGCGCCGCCGCCTTGCCGCGGCCCGTCGGATCGAGACCGCCGGCGAGGATCACCAGCGGGGCGAAGCCGTGGTCGTCGCCGGGCTCGCTCTCGGCGACCAGGCTGTGGTCGATCTTGAGGATGTCGATCGGCAGCCGGCGGAGCTGGCCCAACGACGAGTAGCCGGTGCCGAAGTCGTCGAGCGCGATGCGGACGCCGATGGCCCGCAGCGCGCGCAGCCGCTTGATCAGCTCGTCGAGGTCGATCGCGACCGCCTGCTCGGTCACCTCCAGCACCAGGCGTTGCGGTGGCACCCGGTGCGCGCGCAGCGCGTCGGCGACCTGGTCGACGTATTCCGGGGCGTGCAGCTCGCGCGGCGAGACGTTGACGCTGACCCAGACGTCGTGCCCGTCGGCGAGCCAGCGGGAGAGCTGGTGGCACGCCTGGTGCAGCACCCACGCGCCGAGCTTGGCGATCATGCCGCCCTCTTCGGCGATCGGGATGAACTCGTCGGGGCGGACGGTGCCCAGCTCGGGGTGGTGCCAGCGGAGCAGCGCCTCGGCGCCGACCGGGCGGACCGAGGGCATGATCACGACCGGCTGGAAGGCGAGGTGCAGCTCGCCGCGCTCGATCGCGCCGCCCAGCTCGTGCTCGACCGTGGTGCGGCGGCGCAGGAGGTGGTCGTAGGAGGCGTGGTAGCGCTCGACCCGGTTCTTGCCGCGCTGCTTGGCGTAGCGCAGGGCGAGATCGGCGTGCTGCAGCAGGGTCGCGTCGTCGCTGGCGGTGTCGGCGCCGGCGACGCCGATGCTGACGCTCAGGAAGACCCGGCCGGACGTCTGCTCGTAGGGCTTGTTGAGCACCCCGAGCAGCCGCTCGGCGGCACCCTGGGCCTCGTGCGGCCGGGCCCACATCAGCACCGCGAACTCGTCGCCGCCGAGCCGGGCGGCCACGTCGCCGGGGCGCAGGTTCATCCGGAGCCGTTGGCCGACCTCGACCAGCACGTCGTCGCCGACGTCGTGGCCGCGCATGTCGTTGACGTTCTTGAAGCCGTCGAGGTCGAGGCCGAGCAGGACGCACGGCTTGCCGGGCTCGACCTCCTCGGCCAGCGCGCGCAGCAGGCCGCGGCGGTTGGCCAGGCCGGTCAGCGGGTCGGTGTGGGCCAGCTCCTTGAAGTGCGCCTCGCGCTCCTCGAGCCGGATCGCGTAGTTGCGGACGTCGCGCAGGGCCACGAACTGGCGGGCGACCAGGGCGAAGCCCTCCAGGCTGCCGAGCGCGATGCCCATCGCGGTGATCTGCCCGCCGGCCATCACGTGCAGCATGCCGGCGAAGGCCATCGCGAACATCGGGACGAACGCGTACGAGGTGCCGCGGCGGATGACGTCGAGCTCCGCGATCGCCTCGGTGTCGACGCCACGGCCGGCGAACGCGACGACCATCAGGGCGATCGGCATGACCACCCCGCTGAGGGTCGCCAGGCCCGGGCCGCCCTGGCAGAGGCCGGCGGTGAGCCCGACGCCGCAGGCCGCGACCGAGACCGCGCCGCAGCCCATGAACAGGAGGCGGAGCCGGGAGCCCGCCCCGCGCATCGTGACGATCACGACGATGCCGACGGCGAGGGCGGCGGCGCCCGAGGCGACGAAGAGGCCCACGCACGGGCGCGGGGTCTGTGCGCCGAAGATCGAGGCGGGCGGTGAGATCAAGACCCAGCCGACGAACCAGATCGCGAACGCGATGACCAGCGCGTCGAGCAGGTGGCGGCCGGCGATCCGCCGGGTGCCGGCCGCCCAGGGCAGCCGGAGCAGCCCGGTGCAGAGGACGCCGGCGCTGATCGCCGTGCCGATGCCGATGCCGATCGCGAAGGTGGTGCGGGCCGGCTGGTGGTGTGACCAGCTCTCGGCGAACGTGAGGACGCCGACCAGGGCGACCGCGGTGGTCAGCGCCGCGAGGGCGCTGCCGATCGCCAGCATGAGGTGGGCCTGGCGGGCGGCGCCGACACGGGCGCGCGCCGAAGAGACCAACAGGACCGTGACGACCGCGGCCGCCAAGGTGCCTGCGGCGGCTGCCAAGGCGGCACCGGTCCCGAAGTGCACATCACAACTGTGCCGGATCGGAAGGGTGCATGGGGGACTGTGTGTGCGACGGGTGACGTCCTCGCTGGTTGCGCACATTCCGGCATATGGCGCAAATCACGGCCCTTGCCGTCCCGTCTGGTGGACGCATGGCGTACCTGACGCGCGCTCTTCCGGTTTTGTGATGCAAGACTTGACAACATGCCCGAGCTGCGTTCCAGGACTTCCACACACGGACGGACGATGGCCGGCGCGCGCGCCCTGTGGCGGGCCACCGGCATGACCGACGACGACTTCGGCAAGCCGATCGTCGCGATCGCCAACAGCTTCACGCAGTTCGTACCCGGGCACGTGCACCTTCGCAACATGGGCGCGCTGGTCGCGTCGGCGGTGGAGGAGGCCGGCGGCGTCGGCCGCGAGTTCAACACGATCGCCGTCGACGACGGCATCGCGATGGGCCACGGCGGCATGCTCTACTCGCTGCCCAGCCGGGAGCTGATCGCGGACGCCGTCGAGTACATGGTCAACGCGCACACCGCGGACGCGCTGGTCTGCATCTCCAACTGCGACAAGATCACGCCCGGCATGCTGCTGGCGGCGCTGCGCCTCAACATCCCCACCGTGTTCGTCTCCGGTGGCCCCATGGAGGCCGGCAAGACGATCGCGGTCGACGGGGTGGTGGGCGCCAAGCTCGACCTGATCGACGCGATGATCGCCGCGTCCAACGACGCCGTGTCCGACGCCGAGCTCAACGAGATCGAGCGGTCCGCGTGTCCCACGTGCGGGTCGTGCTCCGGGATGTTCACCGCGAACTCGATGAACTGCCTGACCGAGGCGATCGGGCTGGCCCTGCCGGGCAACGGCTCGACGCTGGCGACCCACTCGGCGCGGCGCGAGCTGTTCCTGTCCGCGGGCCGGACCGTGGTGGATCTGGCCAGGCGCTACTACGACTCCGACGACACGTCGGTGTTGCCGCGGAGCATCGCGACCCGGCCGGCGTTCGAGAACGCGGTGGCGCTGGACGTGGCGATGGGCGGGTCGACCAACACGGTGCTGCACCTGCTGGCGGCCGCGCGCGAGGCGGAGCTCGACTTCGGTGTGGCAGACATCGACGCTGTGTCACGCCGCGTGCCGTGTCTCGCCAAGGTCGCGCCGAACACGCAGAAGTACCACATGGAGGACGTGCACCGGGCCGGTGGGATTCCGGCGATCCTGGGCGAGCTGGCCCGGGGTGGGGCGTTGGACACGACGGTGCACTCGGTGCACTCGCCTTCGCTGGCAACGTGGCTCGCGGAGTGGGACATCCGGAGCGGGACCGCTTCGCCTGCTGCCGTCGAGCTGTTCCACGCGGCGCCCGGTGGGGTGCGGACGACGGAGCCGTTCTCCACGTCCAACCGGTGGTCCACTTTGGACACCGATGCCGCCGACGGGTGCATCCGGGACTTCGCGCACGCGTACACGGCCGACGGTGGTCTGGCGATCCTGCACGGCAACCTGGCGCCGGAGGGGGCCGTGGTGAAGACCGCGGGCGTCGATGAGGAGCTGTGGCGGTTCAGCGGGCCCGCGAAGGTGTTCGAGTCGCAGGAGGCCGCGGTCGACGGGATCCTGGCCAAGGAGATCCAGCCGGGCGACGTCGTGGTCATCCGCTACGAAGGGCCGCGCGGTGGGCCGGGCATGCAGGAGATGCTCTACCCGACGTCGTTCCTCAAGGGACGTGGGCTCGGCAAGGCGTGCGCGCTGATCACCGACGGGCGGTTCTCCGGCGGCACGTCGGGGCTGTCGATCGGGCACGTCTCGCCCGAGGCGGCCGGTGGTGGGCTGATCGCGCTGGTCGAGGAGGGCGACGAGATCGTCATCGACATCCCGTCGCGGTCCATGACGCTCAACGTCTCCGACGAGGTCCTGGAGGCGCGGCGGATCGCGCAGGAGAAGCGCGACAAGCCTTACACGCCCATCGATCGGGTACGGCCCGTGTCGGCGGCGCTGCGGGCGTACGCCTCGATGGCGACGTCGGCCAGCGACGGCGCGTATCGCAAGGTGCCTGAGTAGTCGTCCTTCAGTCGTTGACGCAGCGGAGCACTGGCCTGGTGGTCAGTGCTCCGTCGTCTTCGTCCAGGGGCGTGGCGGCGGTGATCGTGAAGGTCGCCGTCTCGCCCGGGAACAGGGTGCGCAGGGCGTCGTCGGGCTCGGCTGTCCCGTCCAGGCGGTCGGGGAAGACCGTGAGGTCACGCAGGAAGGTCCTGGCCGTGACCGTCAGGGTGGTGACGCCGTTCCTGTGGGCGGCGGTGGCGTCGAAGGCCGCTCGCGGGTAGGCCATGTCCTTGTCCTCGGCGTAGAACCACCAGGCGCGGTCCGCGCCGTCGGCCTCGGCCCAGAGCACCTCGGTGGTCGGGTCGCCGGGTGGCGCGATCCCGTGGCGTACCTGCGCGCGGCCGTGGGGTGGCACGGTGACGTCGTGCGTGGTGCCGGCTTTCACGTCGTTGTCCAGCGTGGACCTTCCGACGGTGAGCGTGGCGTGCCAGGGGTGGGCCGTCTCGTTGCGGAGCACGGCGGTCGTGTCGTCGATGGCGAGCAGGCGGTCCGCGTACGCCCGGCGCAGCGCGTGCCACATGGGCTTGCGGCGGCCGGCGCCGTCGACGGCGGCCCACGAGGTGACCGGCCAGCAGTCGTTGAGCTGCCAGACGATGGTGCCCGTGCAGGTCGGTTCGATCGTTCTGAAGTGCGTGATGCCGAGCGCGATCGCGCGGGCCTGGTTGACCTGGGTCAGGTAGTGCCAGTCGGCGAAGTCCCGTGGTGGCGTGAAATGCGCGTCGAGTCCACGTTGGAGCTTCCGCTGGCCGTCGACGGCCTTCTGGTGGTGCAGCATGCCCGGTGAGTCCGGGGCCGGCGGGTCGTCGGTGATCGCCGCGGCCAGCGTGGCCCAGGTGGGTGGGGCCTGGTAGCCGAACTCCGCGACGAACCGCGGGTGGTGGTCGCGGTAGTGCGTGTAGTCGAGTTGGTTCCAGACGTCCCAGATGTGCGTCGTGCCGTGCGCCGGGTCGTTGGGGTGCCGGTCGTCGGTGCCGGACCATGGGCTGCCGGGCCAGTACGGTCGGGTGGGGTCGAGGTTGTCGACGATGTCCGGCAGGACGCGGTGGTAGTAGCCGGCGCCCCAGCTGCGGTCGCCGAGCTCCGGTTTCCAGCCCCAGTCCTCGTGGCCCCAGATGTTCTCGTTGTTGCCGCACCACCAGATCAGGCTCGGGTGGCTGGACAGCCGGACCACCTGCTCGGCCGCCTCGGCCGCGACCTCGGTGGCGAACGGCTCCTCCTCCGGGTACGCGGCGCAGGCGAACAGGAAGTCCTGGGTGACCATCAGGCCGTGCTCGTCGGCGAGGTCGTAGAAGTCCTCGGACTCGTAGCGGCCGCCGCCCCAGACGCGCAGGAGGTTGACGTTGGCGTCGATGGCCTGGGTGAGGCGGTCGGCGAGGCGTTGCCGCGTGATCCTGGTCGGGAAGACGTCGTCGGGGATCCAGTTGACGCCGCGCACGAGGATCGGCTGGTCGTTGACGACGACCGTGAACGGCGAACCCGTCTCGTCCGGCGCGGTGTCGAGGCGGACGTCCCGGAAGCCGATCTTCCTGCGCCAGGTGTCCAGCGTGGTGCCGCTCGTGTCGGTCAGCGTGACCTCGAGATCGTACCGGGGCTGGGCGCCGTAGCCGCGGGGCCACCAGCGGGCGGCGTCCGGCACGTCGACGGTGACGGTCGCGGTGTCGGTCTTTGTCGTCGTGCGGCTCTGGCGGCCGGCGATCGTGGCGGTGAGAGTGAGGGGGCCGTCGGCGGCGCGGGCGATGTCGGCGTGCACCTCGACGCGGCCGGTGCCGTTGTGGACTGTGGCGAGTGGACGGACGGTGCGCAGTCGGGCGGTGTGCCAGAGGTCGAGGCCGATCGGCTGCCAGATGCCGGCGGTGACCAGTGTGGGGCCCCAGTCCCAGCCGAAGTTGCAGGCCATCTTGCGGATGAAGTTGAAGGGCTCGCCGTACGCGTTGGGGCGCGCGCCGAGGTCGCGTTCCCACCGGCGCGCATACTCCCGGGCCGGGTGGAAGGTGATCCGCAGGTCGTTGTCGCCCGGGCGCAGGCCGTCGCGCACGTCGAAGCGGTAGGAGCGGTGCATGTTGGCCGTGCTGCCGATCGGCACGCCGTTGAGCTCGAGGTCGGCGACCGTGTCGAGGCCGTCGCAGACGAGGTCGACCCGGTCGTGGCCGCCGGCGCCGCGCCACTCGAACGTGTGCGTGTAGTGCCAGGTCGTGTCGCCGATCCAGCCGAGCAGGGTCTCGTTGCGGTCCAGGAACGGATCGGGGATCAGGCCGGCGGCGAGCAGGTCGGTGTGCACGCACCCGGGCACCGTGGCGGGGATCGGCCCGGTGACCGCTGTCGGCACCTCGTCGGCGGTCGCGGGCGCCAGGGCCCAACCGGAATCGAGCGATTTCCGCATGGGCTCGGACCCTTCGCCGCTGTGACCCCGCACCGCGGTGACGCGTCGCCGATGCGGTTGCTGAACCGGGTAAGTGGAATTGACGGTACGATGGCCGCGGGAATGCTGTCAACGGCGGTGGTAGCTTGCCCTCGGCAACCATTCTTCGCGGCTGGAGGCAGGGTGAAGCGGCCGACGATCGCCGACATCGCGCAGCGGGCGGGCGTGTCCAAGGGTGCGGTGTCGTACGCGCTCAACGGCCAGCGCGGCGTCTCCGAGGCGACCCGGCGGCGGATCCTGGCGATCGCCGAGGAGATCGGCTGGAACCCGCACAGCGCGGCCCGCGCCCTGTCCGGCGCGGCGGCCGACACGATCGGCCTGGCGCTGCGCCGGCCGGCCCGGGTGCTGGGCTTCGAGCCGTTCTACATGGAACTCATCAGTGGCGTCGAGGCCGAGTTGTCGGGCCGGTCGTACGCGCTGATGTTGCAGATCGTGGCCGACGCGTCGGCCGAGGTCGAGGTCTACCGCCGCTGGTGGGGCGAGCGCCGCGTCGACGGGGTCCTGATCTGTGACCTGCGGGTCGGCGATCCGCGGATCCCGGTGGTCACCGACCTGCGACTGCCCGCGGTGGTCGTCGGCGGCCCGGAGGGTGTCGGCGACGTGCCGCACGTCTGGAACGACGACGCCGCGGCGCTGGTCGAGACCGTGGAATACCTGGCGGCGCTGGGCCATCGACGGATCGCCCGGGTGGCCGGGCTGCCGGACCTGTGGCACACACGGGTGCGGGCCGGGGCGTTCCAGGGGGCGTGCGCGCGGCTGGGCGTGCGGCACGCGTTGACGATCGGCACCGACTACTCCGGCGAGGAGGGCGCCCGGGCGACGCGGCGCTTGCTCAGCGGCGAGGCGCGACCGACGGCGGTGATCTACGACAACGACGTGATGGCGATCGCGGGGCTGGGGGTGGCGCAGGAGATGGGCCTGTCCGTGCCCGGCGACCTGTCCATCGTGGCCTTCGACGACTCGCCGCTGTGCCGGCTGGTGCATCCCGCGCTCACCGCTTTGGCCCGCGACATCCCGGCGTACGGGGCCCTGGCCGCACGCCAGTTGCTGGCCGCCGTGGCCGGGCAGTCGGTGGGCTCGGTCCAGGACGCGACGGCCAAACTGGTGCCGCGGGCGAGCACGGCCCGTCCGGTGAGTTCTACTTAACCGGTTCATCCCATCGGCTGTGCAAATGTGGCACGGCGGCCAGAAGATTACGGGTGTATTCGTGCCGCGGGTCGGCGAATACCTCTTGGGTCGGGCCGGCCTCGACCACTTCGCCGGCGCGCAGGATGACGGTGCGATCGCTGATGTAGGTGCCGAGCGCCAGGTCGTGGGTGACGAAGAGAACGGCGAGGCCGGCGGCCTTGAGCTCGCCGAGCAGATTGAGCACGTCGATCCGCGTCGAGGCGTCCAACATACTAATGATCTCGTCGGCGACGAGGAGGCGGATGTCGAGCAGGAGCGCGCGGGCGATCAGCATCCGCTGGAGTTGCCCGCCGCTGAGCTGATGCGGGTATTTGTCGAGGACGTCGGCGGGTTCGAGCCGCACACCGTGGAGGGCGGCCTCGACCCGCTCCCGCCATCTGGTGGTGGGCACGTCGGGGAAGAAGCCGTCGCGGACGAGGGCGAAGACACGGTCGGCTTTGAAGACGGGGTTGAAGGTGCTGAAGGGGTCCTGGAAGACGCCCTGCACCTGGCGGTGGTAGCCCTTGAGCGCGCGCCCGCGTCGGCCGGTCACGGGGACGCCGTCGAAGCGGATCTGTCCTTTGGTGGGCGCGGCGAGGCCGAGCACCATCCGGCCGATGGTGGTTTTGCCGCTGCCGCTCTCACCGATCAGCGAGACGACCTCGCCGCGCTCGACGGTGAGGTCGACATCGCGGACGGCGGTCACCTCCCGGGTGCCGAAGGCGCCCAGGCGGTAGGTCTTCGATACAGCTTCGAGCTCAAGCACGGTTACCCCTTCCTTCGGCGAACGACCTCTGGTCGCCGCTCCTGGATCGCATCCGCGTGTGCCGGCGGCGATGCCGCCGCAAGCCTCCTCACGTCAGCTGATCTCCTATCCGCCGGAGGCGATCCCGGAACCCGCTTTCCAGCAGGCCACCTGGTGGTTCTTGGCTACCTCGACGAATGGCGGTTGCTCCGCACATTTGTCGAAGGCCAGCGGGCAGCGGGTGCGGAAGCGGCAGCCCTGTGGTGGGTTGCGTAAGCCCGGTGGGCGCCCGGGTATACCGGTCAACCTGCGGTCGCTGAAGCGGGCGCCGACTTCGGGTAGCGCGCCGATCAGCAGCTGGGTGTAGGGGTGAAGCGGTTCCGTTACAGCCACATCGGACGGTGCCTTCTCGGCCAGGCGGCCCGCGTACATGACCATGATGGTGTCGGCGATCTGGTACACCAGCGAGATGTCGTGCGTGACGACCAGCATGCTGCGGACGTAGCCGCGGTCGCGGAACTCGACCAGCGTCTGCGCCACCGCCCGCTGCGTCGACACGTCCAGCGCCGACGTCACCTCGTCGGCCACCAGCACCGCCGGGTCGCAGAGGGTGGACAGCACCAGCACCACCCGCTGCTTCATGCCGCCCGACAGCTCGATCGGGTAGTTGTCGAGGACCGTCTCCGGCAGACCCACCAGGGTCAGCCGGCGGACCAGCTCCGGGCGGGTGTCCGCGTACGAGATGCCGCGGGCCGTCAGCAGGTCCGCCACCAGCCGGCCGACGCGGCGGGTCGGGTTGAGGGCGCTCATCGCGTACTGCGGGATCACCGAGACCTGCTTGAACCTGAACCGGTCCATCGCCCGGTCGTCACCGATCGGCAGCGTCTCGCCGTCGACCGTCACCGTGCCGCCGACGTGTTTCATCCGGTTGTCCAGCCGGA
>NZ_BONE01000105.1 GCF_016862555.1 Asanoa siamensis
GGACGCCAGCGCGAGTTCGTCAGGTCGATTCTGGGAACGCTGATGTCGATGGCGACCGCGGGCCCGCGGGAACCCACCGCGGTGGCGGGCAGGGCGACTCGGCGGAGACGCGCGAGTCGCCATTTGACCGGTTCGTTCTCAGTTTGTTCGGCGGATGAGTAATGGCTTGCCCTGGGTGAGTAGTCCGGTGAGGACTGTGGTGAGCGCGGGTGGTGTGGCGACGATGACGAGGAGTACGAGCCAAGGCGTGTGCCAGTGTGCGTTGGTGCTATAGCTGATATAGGCGGCTGCGGGTCCGATGCCGGCGACTAGGCCGAGGAGTGCACCGAGTCCAGCGATGAGTGCGCTTTGGTTGGCGGTGATGCGTCGGCGGGTTTGAGGTGTGGCGCCTACTGCGGACATGGTGGCCAGGTCGGGGCGTAGTTCGACGGACGCCAGGCCGACAGCGACGGTGCTGGCGACGAGAGTGACAATGGCGCTGACCACGGCGAGCAGGTAAAACATGGTGGTGCTTTGTTGCTTGGCTGCGAAGGCCAGGGTCGCCGCGGCGGTGATCGGCTGCTCGAGTGGTTGGCGGGCGTTGAGTTGAGCGTGGAGCAGGAGGTCGTTGGCCGCGGTCAACTCCTCTGGGCGGGGGAGGCGATAGGGGTCGATGACTGCCGCTTGGGTGGCAACGGTCAGGTTGAGACGCTTCGCCGTTGCTTCTGAGATGACCAGGCCGGGCAGCTGCGGGTAGTACACGCCGCGGGCAGCAACAAGCGTTCGGACCGCCGGCAACGGCTTTCCATCTTTCGTCAGTGTGATGCGCGTGCCGGAGGCAAGCGTGTCGTTGAAAATGACCGCACCGCCGTCGACCAGCGTTTGTAGTTCTTGCGCGCTGGGGGTCCTGCCGGTGACGAGCTGGATGACGTCGGCCCCGCCGACAGCGATCGTGCGTTGTTCGAGAGCGGCGATCAGCGTGGGATCGGCCGCGCCATCGGGTGGGGGGCCCGTCAGCGGCAGGCTTGTGTCGGTGGTCGTCTGGATTGTGACGAGCCGCCGTGTAGGCAGGGCTGCGGTGAAGCGGTAAAGGCCGTCTTGGCCGAGTAGCTGCAGGGTTTGCGCATCGAGCCAGATCTGGCCTAGGCGGATGCGCGGATGCTCCGTCGGCGCCTCGCTGCGGGCTGCACCGACTATTGCCAAGGAGACGCTGCCGGCGGTAGCAGCCGTCACGACGGCGATCGCCGCCGCGGTGCGCAGTCGGTGCCGTGCACTGTGGCGTAGTGCCAGACGGCTGGAGAGGGGCAGCCTCGACGCCACCCCGCCGACGAACCGGATGAGGGCAGGGGCGCAGGCCACTACGCCGAGGAGTTGCGCGACGCCACCCAGGGCGAGGAGCTCGATCCGGCCGTCGGGGTTGCCAGTGATCAGCAGGACGCCGGTGCTGGCGCCTAGCAGGACGACGCCGGCTAGCAAGGAAGCAAGGTCGAGGCGGGAGCGAGTTCGCTGACCTCCGAGGTCACCACGGATCGGTCCGCCGCCGACGGTGCGGGCGGGAATCGAGGCCGCGATTACGCCGACAGCGATGGTCAGCACCGCCACCCCTGCTACGGCGGGAAGGGGCATGGTGACATCGATCAAGGGGTGGTCGGCGATCGTTTCGATCAGTGGGCCGGCCAGTGCGAACGTCAGCAGGCCGGCTCCGGCACCAGCGATGGCCGCTGCTGCCCCTAGAAGCAGCCCTCCGGCAAGGACGATACGTCTGACCTGGTGTCCGGTCGCTCCGACCGCGGCGACCATGGCGAGATCTCGCCGTTGCCTGCGGGCGCCTACTACGAAGGTCGCACCGGCGAGCAAGACCGCCTGCGCGCCGGCGAAGGTCGTGACGAGCAAGAACGCGGCAGCCTCCACCGCCTTCTCGACGGCAGTAGGGCCCGCCTCACGTCGATCCACATAACCGAAGCCGTTCCGACCCGGACCCGGCTCCGGCGGTAACCAGCGCTGTCCCGTCGGTAGCCCAACCAAAAGCCTGGGACGTGCGCCCGACAAGGGGGCGTCACTCGGCACAATGAGCCCAGCCTGGCTTAGGGAGCGGCTCCAGTCTATGAGGCCTACCACAGTCAGACGCCGTTGCGGCATGCCGGCAACCACCTGATCGCCCGGGCGGACATCGAGCTCACGTGCCAGGGTTCGGGTCATCGCGACCTCGGCCACCCCTTGCGGAGCGCGGCCGGTTCGCATGACATAGCGGCCACGGTTGAGCGGGTCCTCGATGTCGGTCGCTTCGTACTCGTGGGTGATGAGACCGACTGGTGCGGCAACGACGGTGCGACCTTGGATGAGCAGCACCGATCGGCTTCCCGACGGCAAGATCGCTGAGGACCGGGTGCCGTCAGCGATGATCAGGTCGGCCTGCCCCATAGAGAAGGTGACCTCTTGGGCTGAGGTGCTGCTCAGGTTCGCCCAGCTCGCCGCCAGCACCGTGGCGGCGTAAGCGGGCACGAACAACATCGTCAAGATCAGTGCGCTGCGTCCACGGTTGCGCATTGTCGAACGTCGAGCGATCCGAAGCGCGGCGCGCCACGGGCCGATGAACGCGCCGGCCGTACTCCTCACACCATCCTCCCAAGCAGTTGCTCTGGGGTTTGCCTTGGCCCGGTGGCGTCAACCAACTTGCCGTCGCGGAGGAAGATCGTCCGGTCTGCCCACCCGGCGTAACGCGGCTCGTGAGTGACGAGCACCCCGGCCGCACCGGCGTCGATGCGGGCTCGCAGCACCTCCAGCACGGCCAGACTCGTGTGCGAGTCCAATGCGCCAGTGGGCTCGTCTGCCAGGACGAGTCGTCGCTGTCCCACCAACGCCCGGGCGATCGCGATCCGCTGCTGCTGGCCACCCGAGAGCTGATCGGGAAAGCGGCCGGCCAGATCGGCCAGCCCCACTTCGGCCAACGCGGCGACAGCCTCCCGCCGCGCCGCCCGCGCGCCAACGCCGGCCAGCTCCCGCGGCAACGCGACGTTCTCCGCCGCCGTCAAGTCAGTCACCAGGTTGTAGTCCTGGAAGACGTATCCGACTCGGTCCCTGCGCAGCCGGGCCAGCGCGGCGGCGTCCAGACCGGCGAGTCCGACGCCTTCCACGGACACCGTCCCCGACGTCGGGGCGTCCAGCCCACCCGCCAACGCCAACAGGGTGGACTTCCCGGACCCGGAAGGACCCATGACGGCAACCAGCTCACCCGCGGCCACGTCGAAACTCACGTCGTCGAGTGCATGAACTTCCTGCTCTCCAACTCCATAAATCCGGCTGACCCCGGCGAAGCGCAACACGAACGCGCTCACCAGCCACCTACCTCGACATCATCGGGGCGGAAGGCCGCAGGCGTCGGTGCTCGATGAGGTTGTGCCCGACGGAGCACGGTGGCCTCAACGTGGTCGAGCCAGCGGATCTCACTTTCCAAGGTGAAGATCAGATGATCGACGAGGAGTAACCAGGCCACATCATGACTTTGGACCTCGTGGCGGCGGAGGTCGGTGTAGTCACGCATCTGCCGCATCGACTCGGTCCGCTGCGCCTGAACCACCGCCGCGACATCCACACCGGGGGCGATCGCTGCCATCGCCAACTTGATCGCGAGCTCACTCCGCGGGCGCTCGGTCTCAGTCACCGGACTGACGAACCAATCCGCCAACGCCTGCCGCCCCTGGCCGGTGATCGCGAAGACCTCGCGCCCATCGGCGTTGCTGCCCACCGACTCCACCAGGCCGTCCCGAGCCAACCGGTCAAGCGTCGTGTATACCTGTCCCACATTCAAGGCCCAGCCCCCGCTGGTGTGAGCATCGAACTCGTTCTTCAGCTGATAGCCGTACTTCGGACCATCGGCGAATAGCGCCAACAGCCCCCAACGAACCGCGCTCTTCTGCATGGGCACGACCTTACCAGGTAACTACTTACCCAGTAAGGCCGGCGGGCGCGCTAAGCGTTCACGACAGCTACCCCACACCCGACGATCACAGACATTGACGTACGTCAGGTAATGGTGATGTGATCGCGATCTCAGAGTTTCTTTCATGTTTTCTCTGGAGGTCGCATGCGTCGTCCCGCGTTTCTGGCCGCCACGCTCACCGCGCTCGCGGCCGGCGTCGTCGCCGTGATAGGTGCCAGCCCACCCGCGCAGGCCGCGCTGCCCACCGCGGCCGTGGCGCTCGGCGACAGCTTCGTCAGCGGCGAGGGGGCCGGCGCCTACCAGGCGGTCACCGACCTCAACGGCGTCTCCCAGGGCTTCCCCGGCTGGTCGGCGCCCAACAACAACGCCTTCTTCTGCCACCGGTCGGCGAACGCGTCGATCCAGCAGGCTGCCCTCCCGGGAATCGCCGCCCGGTTCAACCTGGCCTGCTCCGGCGGGCAGCCCTACGACATCGCCACGGCGTCGGCGAGCCGGGCCAAGGGCCGTACGGTCGCGGCGCAACTCGACCAGTTGCGGGCCGTGGCGCAGACGCACGACATCGACGTGGTGCTCGTCGGCCTGGGCTCGAACAACAGCCAGTTCACCTTCGGCAACGTGGCGGAGAAGTGCGCCAACCGCTTCATCGCCGACGCCTGGACCGGCTGGTGGGAGTTCTGGGCCTACATCAACGGGCCGGTCGAGCAGGCGCCCTGCGCGACCAGCGACCTGGCCACCGACGCGCAGATGGCCGCCGCGACGGCGGAGACCGTGGCCGCGGTGCGGCAGATCGTCACGACGCTGCGCCAGGTCGACGCGGACGGCCAGCACCGGATCGTGCTGCAGGACTACACGAACCCGCTCCCGTTCGACCTGGCCCAGCGGTTCTGGACCGAGGACGGCCGGGCCGACGACCGCGACAAGTTCCGCGACCTGGGCGCCGAGCGCTATGCCGCCGGATGCCCGATCCACCGCGCCAGCCTGGCGGCGGGTCACTGGTTCTCGGCCGGCCTGGGCACGATCGTCCGCACCGGACAGTCCACCCTGGCGACCGAGTTCCCGGGCGAGGACATCGTCTATCTCAACGTGCAGCGCGCGTTCGACGGGGCGCGGCTCTGCGAGACGGACGCCAGCCCGACCGGGGCGCTGGCCACGCCGATCCGCCTGCAGGACGGGCCGAGCGGCGCGCAGGTGACGAGCCTGTCCGGCAAGGACAAGATCGCCATCCAGCGGATCGCCAACACCTGCGCGACCTACTTCCAGACGTGCCAGGAGTCCTGGCACCCGAACGCCACGGGCCACCAGGTGCTCGGCCAGTGCCTGGCCGGCGCCGCCACGACCGCCAACCGCACGGCGACCTGCGTACGCCAGTCGGACGGCCGCGTCACCGTAAGCTGATAGCCACACGCCCTGGCCCGCCGCCCCCGCGGCGAGGCCAGGGCTTTGGGCACCAGAGGGCCGGCAGATGGCCTGCACTCGGACGCCGGACCCGACGATTCTCCTCAACGCCCCGCGTGTTCGCAGTTATTCTGACCATTGGCTGATCAGTCGGCGTCCCTGCCCGTACTGCTGGGTCCGCCTGCATTGCCACGTCAGTTGAGCGCCCGCCCAACAAGCCAGCGGCGGCGCTTGGTTTCTACTACATTACGTAGTATCTTCTTGCCGTTCCCCCGATCCGTTCGGAAAGGACGGTGATGGACCTCGGCACGCTCGCCTCAGCCTCCGACTCGCTGATGATGCTCGCGGTCGTCGGCTACCTCGCCGCGACCACCCTGCACGCGCTCGAGGTAGGGCTCGCCGCGCCACGCCGCCAAGCCGTCCTCGCAACGACGGGACCGCCGAGCGACGTCGACGTCGACGTCGACGTCGACGTCGATCGAAATGCCGGCCCAAACGCCCGAATCGCGGGTACGGCCGCGGTCGCGGTAACGGCGGTGGCCTTCGTGGTGCACGCGGGTGCTGTCGGGACAAGGGCCGCCGCCGCCGAGCGCGTGCCGTGGGCCAACATGTACGAGTTCATCCTCGTCACGACGCTCGCCGGCGCGGCCGTGTGGCTCGTCGCTCTCGTCCGTCGCCCCGCCATCCGCCCGCTGGGCCTGTTCGGCGTCCTCGCTCTGACCCTGCTCCTCGGTGGCGCCGGTCGCGTCCACGTACGCGTGGCACCGCTGGTGCCAGCCCTGGACTCGCCATGGCTGAAAATCCACGTCGCCGCCGCAGCGTTCTCGGCGGGTTTGTTCTTAGTCGGCTTCGTCACCGCGAGCCTGTACGTGCTGCGACTCCGCCATGACGCGGCCACCGCTGCCGCCCGGCCCACCGGCCTCGCCATCGCGGGCATGCCCGAAGCCGCGATACTCAACCGGCTCACGTTCCGACTCCACGCCATCGCCTTTCCCTTGTGGACGTTCGCGATCATCTGCGGGGCAATCTGGGCCGAAGCGGCATGGGGCCGCTATTGGGGCTAGGACCCGAAGGAGACGTGGGCGTTCATCAGCTGGGTCTTCTACGTCGCCTATCTCCACGCCAACAACACGGCAGGATGGCGAGGCCAACGAGCGGCCATGATCGCGATCGTGGGATGGGCAAGCATGATGATCAACCTGTTCGCGGTGAACATGCTCTTCCCAAGCCTCCACTCGTACGCCGGCCTGTGACGGTCCCACGTGTGGGCCACCTCGGCCCACGTCGAAAAGGTTGCGACCGCACCTGCGGCGCCGGCGCTGCCGCCTAGGTAGCCGCTCTGGATCGGCGACCCATGCGCGTGCCGATGGTGATCCGCACGGTCAGCTTGAGCGGCGGGCCGGGCGTCGTGGTAGGGCTGGCCCCCCGTTGATACGGGGGCCTGTCGGGTTGGCGGCGTCGGGTACGGCCGACAGGATTCGCCCATGCTAACTAGATCCCTTGTCGCGGTCGGTTGCCTCGCGGCCACGCTCCTGTCCGCTCCATCCGCTGCCGTTGCCGTTGGCTCGTCGGCCGCCATCTCCGATGGCCCGTCCGCTGCGGCACGCGGGCCCGGCCGGGGACAACTGGTCTCGGTGACACCGGTGGCCGGCTACGGTCGGGCCGAGGTTGCGGCGATGCTATCCGACGTGCCATTTGTCGGCGCCCGTACCAGGTACGGCGTGCGGGCGTACCGCATCGAGTACCGCACCATCGACGCTCACGACCGACCCACGACGGCTAGCGCGCTCGTCGCTGTCCCGGCCGGTCGGCGCGGTTCGGCCGACACAGTCGTCTGGGAGCACGGAACACGAACAGGGCGGGCCGACGTGGCGTCGGTCTCCGGCACCGACAGGCTCGACCGTCCGGCCGCGCTACTGTTCGCCACGGCCGGCTACCTCACCGTGGCGCCTGATTACCTCGGCCTCGGGACAGGCCCCGGCCGGCACCCGTACGTCCACACCGAGACCGAGGCGAGCGCCTCGGTGGACGCGATCCGGGCAGCGCACCGGTTCGCCGCCCGGTCAGGGCAACGCCTGACCGGCGAGGTGATGGTGAGCGGCTTCTCTCAGGGCGGCCACGCCGCCATGGCTCTCGGACAGGCCATGGGCCAGGAACCAACCTTGCGACTGCGCGCCTTGGCGCCGATCAGCGGCCCGTATGACCTCTCGGGCACGGAAATACCGGCCTTGTTCGACGGCCGGGTTGACCCGATGATCGGAGCCTTCTACCTCGCCTATTGGACGCTGTCCAGCGACCGCCTCTACGGCCTGTTCGACACCCCGTCGCAGGTCTTCCGGGCACCGTACGACCGGACGCTGCCGCCGTTGTTCGACGGCGCACACAGCGAACCCGAGATCATCCCCGCCCTGCCCGCTTCACCGGACCTACTCGTCACACCCGAGTACCGCGCCCGGCTGCTGCGGCCCGACGACGCTCTACGCCGAGCGATGGATGAGAACAGCGCCACCTGCCAATGGCGTCCACGGGTACCAGTCCGGCTTTACGCCTCCTCCGCCGACCGCGAAGTACCAGTCGACAACACCAGGAAATGCGCGACTGAACTACGCCTCCGCGGCGCCAAGGTGACCGTCACGGACCTAGGCGATGTTGGCCACATGACCAGCCCGATCATCGCGCTACCCGGCATCGTCGACTGGTTTCGGCACCTGACCAGCACCACAGACAGGGGCCGTCTCGGCAGTAGTGAGCCATTCTCGTCCTGGGTACCGAGCGGTTTCGGCGGTCGTCAGGACGAGGACGGCCTGCACGATCGCGGTTGCCTGAACGGGGTCGCTCGTTGCCGCCGGCACCTGGCGGCCCCTGCCCGCGAAGGTCAAACCCACACGGCTGTTCGGGGTGCCGTCCAGGCCGCTCTCCGCGTACCGGGCATCCTCGCGGCCATCGTGTTGAGCTGGGAGCGACCTGCTTGATCCTCTCCGCGCCGCTCGCCGAGCGCGGTCGCAGACCTCGACGTCCTGCCGGCTTCGTAAGACGTGCTCAACCGGCAGATCGACTTCGTATGTCGCCAGAAAGGAACGCCAGCGGCGAACTGTTCGCGATCGAGCAACCCGCGCAAGTGGCTTCGCCATTAGCCATCGCCGTGCGGCCCTGGAGGCGGTCCAACCCAAGCTGCATCTCTTGCGGCCTGCGACGGGCTCCGGTATGCATGACTCATGCATACCGGAAACGTTGTCGTCGCGTGGGTTACGACGGCGCAAGATCGGTTACAGGGCGCGGTGCGAGCCGCCGACCTCGACCTGCGCGAACTGGCGGCGCTTACGTTAATCGCCGAACACGAGGGGTGTTCGCTCGAATGGTTACGGGTCCGAGTGGCTCTCACACAATCAGGCACCGTCCGTCTGGTCGACAGGCTCGCCGCCCGCTCCCTGCTTCGGCGCGGTCACTCAACCGGTCGGGGCGTTCCGCTTCACCTCACCGGCGAGGGCGCCGCCAGGCTGACTCAGTGGCGCGAAGCCCGCGACGCGGTGGTCGAGGAGCTGCTAGCAGGAATGCCGTACACGTTGCGTGGGCCAGTGGTCGACGCGATGGCGGCGGCGTTGCTGGTGTCGTCGCGTCGCCGCGCGGAAGCAGACGCGACCTGTCGCAGCTGCTCCTGGGCCGCATGCGGGGACGACTGTCCGGTGGACGGCAGTGTCGCAGTCGAAGATGAGACCTGATGGCCGATCAGGTAGCGATATCCGGCAGCCGTATTGAACGACCTGGGCACGGGGGCCTCCCCGCGCCGGTCCGAATTGCCACCGCCGTTACCCTCCTGGCCAACTCGGCCGACACCTTCCTCTTGTTCCTGCTGCTCTGGCTGGCGCAACCGCAAGGCTGGTCATCCGTGCAGACAGCCGTTGTCGTTCTCGTCCTTCGGCTACCGACGCTGGCGGTTGGTGCCCTCATGGGACGAGCTGTCGACAAGTGGGGGGCCCGCCCGGTCGTCCTGTTCGACGTTAGCGCCCGCGCGGCGCTGCTCCTGCTCCTGGCAAGCTCGGTCCGCTCTTCGTCGGTGCCGTTCAGCGCTGTGCTCGTACTCGGGGGTCTATGCGGTGCCCTTTCGCCAGCGACGTACGCCGCTATCCGCTGGCTCGTTCCGCGGCTGGTGCCGGCGGGACAACTGACCCGAGCCAACGCTACTGTCGCGTTGGGCGACCAGATGCCCCTGCTCATCGGAACCGCTCTTGTCGGTCCCTCGTTCACCATGCTCGGGGTAGGCGGCAGCGTCCTCCTGGCCGCGGGAATGCTGGTGTGCGCGGTTTCGCTGGCCCTTCTGCTGCCGCAGGTACCGCCCGATGCCTCGCCCGAGGCCGTTGGCGGTGAGATCAACGAAGGGCGACGAGGCCGAACTAATTGGCCGCCTCGCGTCGTGGCAGTCATCGCACTGTCCACCGCCTACTACCTCGCCTACGGCCCGTTCGAAACCGCCAGCCCAGAGTTCGTTCGCGCTCAGCTCTCCGCAGGTGAAGGAACCTACAGCCTTCTGTGGGGCTTGTTCGGCATCGGCGCGCTGGCTTCGTTGCCTATCGCGCCACTACTTGCGAAGCACCGCCCCGGAGTCGTCAACGCCCTGGGAGCAATGGCTTGGGGGCTGGTGATGCTACCGCTGGCCTTCACTGACAACATTGTCACAAGCGCCGCATTGTTCCTCATCGGCGGCCTTGCATGGGGCCCTTACACAACAGTCGAGACGACCGCGCTGCAACGTTGGATCAATCCTGCGAGACACGGCCTGGTCTTCGGCCTACAACGCAGCTTGCTTGCCACGGCCACCCCGGTCGGCGCCGCACTCGGCGCCCTGGCCCTTGATTTCTCCTCTGCCGCAGGCATTCTTGCCGTCAGCGCAGCCACCTGCGCAGCAGCCGGCGTCATCGCCCTGGTCAGCCGCGATCTACGCAAGGCACGATGACTGTTTCCTCGAGTATCGGCTAACCATCGGTCGCAGGCGGTGCAGGAGCGCCCGGACGGACCTCGCCGAAGGTGAACGAAAGTTGATCGAGGAGCTGGGCAGCGCATGGGTGAGGGTCGCGACGTGGCGTGATCGTGTAGATGCCGCGAGTCGGCGGGTCGACAAGATTCGCTGTGACGACATCGGTCCGCAGCGCGCAGGTAAGCGCCCCTGGTATCAGCGCGATCGCATGACCAGTCGCGACTAGGGCGACTTTGCCAGGTAGGTCGGCTGCCGTGAGATCGATGCGGGCCGTGACTCCGGCGCGGGCGGCGTGCTGGCGCAGCAGTGTCGCCGAGCCGTCGTTGTCCTCGACCCATGTCTGATCGGCGAGCGCCAGGATATGCAAGGGGTTGACTCGGGCCAGCGGGTGGTCGACGGGCAGGATGACGACCATCTCATCGGTCCCTAGAAACCGTCGTTCCAGACGCGGATCGTCGGCGATTCCTGGTGGTGCATCAGTTACGACAGCGACGTCCAGCTCGCCGGCTGTTACGAGGTCGTGTAGTCGCGCGCTCAGCCCGGGCAGCAGACTCCACTTGAGGGGACCGGATGTGTCTGTCAGGCGACGAATCGCTGTGGGCACGATCCCGGCTGCCAGAGACGGGGTCGCGCCGATGGCGAGGGGGCGGTTGAGCATACCGTCGCGTACGGCCTGTGCCCCGCGAACGCCGCGGTCGAGCTCAGTCAGCGCGGCCAGGGCATGGCGACGGAACACCTCGCCCGCGAGCGTCGGACGGACGCCGCGGGCATGTCTTTGCAGCAGCGAAACACCGAGCTCGCGCTCCAATGCGGCGATCTGCCGAGAGACTGCGGACTGCGTGTGGTGGAGCTCGACGGCCGCCGCCGACATCGAGCCAGCGCGGCAAACCGTCACGAATATCCGGCACATGGTCAGCTCCATCGCACGAGTATGACGCTGAGATATGCGTGGACTGCAAGGCTGCCCTGCGAGCTTTGCACTTGTCGCAGCCTTCCTGGGGTCTCACCCTGGTATGCATGTCTAAATCGCCCACGATCGCCGTTCTCGGCTTGGGCCGCATGGGTACCGCGATCGCGACAAGGCTCGCCAAGCAGGATCGCCACGTGGTCGGTTGGACACGCTCCGGGCGCTCGGTTGGAGGCATCGCGATGGCGCCCGACCCCATAGACGCCGTGGCGAAGGCTGACGTCATTTTCCTGGCGTTGTTCGACGGGGAAGCCTGCCGGCACGTCGTTGATCGGGTCTGCGGCTCGCTGCGAGCGAACGCGGTCATGGTCAACCTCAGTACTATCTCCCCCACCGAGGCATCAAAGCTGGCGCACCAACTCGGCCCGTGTTACGTACACGCCCCCGTGCTCGGGTCCGTGTCTGCCGCAGCCACCGGTGCCTTGCAGATACTCGCCGCTGCCAACATGGACGCATTCAACCTGGTGCGTCCGACCCTCGATGCGCTCGGCCACGTGCGGCGCATCAACGACCCTTACACCGCCGCAGCGCTCAAGCTGATCGCCAACTCCAGTCTCGCCGGCGCCGTCCTCACGCTGGGCGACTCCTTGCGGCAAGCAGACGCGTTGGGTCTGCCTCGCTCCCAGGTGCTCGACGTCCTCGAGCTCGGGCAGCTTGGCGGACTGGTCGCGCGCAAGCGTCCCTTCCTCGCCAGCCAGCCGGCCGACGTCGAGGCCGAGTTCACAATCGGCGCGCTGGCCAAAGACATGGCGCTGTTGACCGCCGAGTCGGACACACCCCTGCGCAGCGCGGCTGAGTTGGCCGCCACACCTGCCGGTCCTGACGCTGACATCGCCGCTGCCGCTACGGTCCCCGCGGTCGACGGCGCTGTGCTCAGACCGTTGCGCGCCTATATCCGCGGCCACGCCAGCGGAGACGCCGACCATTTCCGCGATGCTTTTCTTCCCAGCGCCCACATCGAGGGAATCCGGGACTGCTTATTCACATCGTGGAGCCTCAACGAATACTGCGCACTCTTCAACGGGCTTCCAGCTGAGAACGAAGCGATCCGCTTTCGCCGGATAGACTCCGTTGACGTCTACGGAAGTGTCGCGACCGCAACCATGACACTCCGGCACGGCGTAGACACCTTCATAGACATCTTTTTGCTCATCCAGGTCGGCGGTCGGTGGCTCATCGCGAACAAGGCCTATCATCGCTCGTCTCCGCCTGCTGCGGCGCCAGCTTGAGATGGTTCGGGCTGAGGCGGGTAGGAAGTGTCCTCTTCGCTGACCTGTTCGCCCGGAATATTGATGCGCTGCGCGGGCCGACTATTCCGCACGGAATCTGCCGTGACGCTTCCCGAACCGGCGCATTAGGCGACGAGGTGCGCGTCGTTGCTCTGCGTCGAGCGCTAAGGCCTGGATGACGTCGCGGTGAGCAGAGCTCGGCTGCGTTCACCGGGACGGGCGCGGCGCGGACCCCATGCTCGTCACGCGGCCGAGTGCATCAGCGACCAGACGGGGGAACACGGTCGCCACAGCATTCGTCGATGACGGCCTGTGTCTCTTTATGTCCCTTCCAGATGGCGCTTGGCCAGCCCGATCTCGACGCGCACGTCTCGCTCGAGGCGGCGGCGGAACAGTGGATCCATCAGCCAACGCACGGCTGGCACGAACCGGAACTCCAGCGTGCGGGTCACCCGAACGCCGTCGCCAACCGGCACACACTCGAAGCTCGCCTCGAAGTGGGCTATCCGGTGCGCGAGCTTGTTACGTGGCTTAGGGAGCAACCCGATGTCGATCCGTTGGTTCGGCGTCAGCTCGAGGAATTGCACCACCCGGGGATGTCGGAGGCCAGCAAGCTTTGGCCGACAAGCGAACTCGACGCGGTTGCCGTCGCGACGGGACCACAGGATCGGCCGGATCTTGTCATCGAATTGTGCATAGCGCTCGATGTCCATGACAAGACCGAGAAATTCCTCCGGAGATGTCGCAATCATCTCGCGCACCTGTACCTTGACCATGGTGAGAGAATACTCTCTCGCCCTGGTTCTCGGCGAGGATCCATTTCGCCAGCGGGCGGCCTGTCGAGCCGGGCGCTCCGCTGTTCGCCAGCTGCGCTCACGCGGCCACTAAACTGGCCGAAATCCGGCAGGCGCGTAGCCTCATCGCCGACTTCAACGGCTGTACCCGACGACTTTCCATAACTGCTCGACAGCATCTGGGCCAAAATACGCACTAACGCCTACGACCTGCTCTGCGTATGGCTCGCGAGAAAGACCCGACGCGGCATGCGGCTAAGGTCGACGACCCAGCAGCCATCGCCGCAACCAGCATTGGCTTTTGACCGTCCCCGCCGAGCAGCCCAACGCGGCGGCGGTCTGCTCGACGTCGAGGTCCTCCCAATAGCGCAGAACCAGCACCGCGCGCTGGCGAGTCCGTTCGGCGAGGAAAGCGTGGACCAGCATTGACCGCACGTAGGCGTCGACCGACTCCGCTGCCGACGCCTTGCGCCAGTGCCGGTACAGCGCGACCAGACAATCCTGCAATAGATCGTCAGCGGTCGACCACGTCCGCACAGCCGGTATGCCAGCCTTCGCAGCGACGGCGTACGGGCCCGCACGTATTCGACATACTCCTGTTCGTTCCGCAATCCAGCCTCCCAATTCCAGGGCACACGCGCGGCAAGCCAGGAACCGATCGTCATGCTCAACCGGTCATGGTCGAGGACCTGCAACAGCCGGCGGATCATCGCCTCGCCGGAGCGGTCCCGCCCAACCGATCAGGACTCGTCAACAGGTTTGGCATGCAGTTAAGCGTCTGTCGCCGAGCGAATGCGTCGGCCGAAGCACGACGCAGAGAGATGGGTAGCTCCTCAAGAGCTCGCTGCCGCGGCTCTACATTCAGCGCCGGCATCCGCTTGGAGGTGCTCCAGATGGGCGCGTATCACGTGCGCTTCCGGTGAATTGAGATCCTCGTAGATGGCGGCTGCGCGCCGCCAGGCGTCACGACTCTGACCATCGCGGCCGCTGTGAAGATAGACATGGCCGAGTTGCGTGAGCGCCGCGGCCTCGAACCAGCGGTCACCCAGGTCGCGGTACGCCGTCGCGGCAAACCAATGATGTTTGGCCGACTCGCGAAACTGCTCGAGTCGCTGGTAAGCCGCCGCAAGCGCCTGCGCCGCACGCGCGTCGCCGCGCCGGTGGCCCAGGCTCTGAAACGCCCGCCGGGCCTGGACCAGCACGGGAATCGCCTCGACGACCCGTCCGGCCGCCGTCAGGGTCAGGCCGATCTGGTATTGGGTGATCGCCAGATTGCCGAGCCGCCCGCTTCCTTCCTGCAGCCGGGACGACTCACGGAAACCGCTCAAGGCCTGTTCCAGGTCGCCAGCGTCCCGATGGGCTGCGCTGAGATTATTCAGAGCCATGGCAATACCCAGTTCGTCGGCCGTCGCTCGCGCGATGGAGAGCGCCGCTTGATGTGTCTGCACAGCCAGGTGACTCTGCCCTGTGACACGGTAGATGGCGCCAAGTCCACTGTGCATATAGATGCGACCGACCTGGTCGTCCAGCCGCTCTGCCGCACCAAGCCCGGCCCGATGCGTGGTGATTACGTCGTCCCAAGCACCGGTGAGGTGAAGGTGGACCCACAGCCCGTACGACAGCCGCCAGCAAAGGTCATCGAAGCCCGCTGCTTGAGCGAGATGAACGCCGGCGACGAGTGCGCGGCGCTCCACTTCGAACCATTCCCGGGCGTCTCGTTCGCCGGCGAAGATCACAGGTTCCACACCGGCGCTCAACGCCGGTGGCATGACTCTGGACTCGCTCGGTTGAAGCAGAGGCCGAGCCGAGAGTGCACTGCAGGTCATCCACTCGAGAAGCCGGCGTTGTGCGGCGGCCCGCTCCTCGCGGGATTCGACTGCCGATGCCAGCTCCTGACCATATACGTGTAGAAGGTCATGGAGCACGAATCGGTCCGGGCGTTGCTCCACGATCATGTGAGCGGCCGCCAGCATGTCCAACAGTGGCCGCACCTGGCGCAATGTGAGCCCGGCCACGGCGGCCGCGGCTCCTGTCGATATGTCGGTGGCGGGATGCAGGCACAGCAGACGGAAGACCCGAGCGGCTGGCGGCGTCAGCTTCAGGTACGACCAGGAGAACACTGCCCGAACGTCGGTGGCGATGTCGGGGCTGCTGAAAGCGTCAAGGCCGCTCTGAGTCTCTGCGAGCTGCCGCTCGAGGACGCTGAGGGGAAAGGCCGGCCGGGCAGCGGCACGGGCCGCCGCGATTGCCAGTGCGAGTGGAAGCCGCCCGCACCGCTCGATGATGCGGTCCATTATTTCCAGTTCCAGCGCAGTCTTGCGATCGCCGACTCGTGACCGGAACATCTGTTGCGCCTCGTCGCTGGTGAACACACCGAGAACTACCCTGGTCGCACCGTCTTCCACGACCAGCCCGAGAAGGTCATCCCGCCCCGTCACCAGAATGAAATGACCCGCGCCTCCCGGCAGCAGAGAGCGGACCTGTTCAGAGGAGTCGGCGTTGTCCAGGACGATCAGAAGGCGACGACCGTCGGTAAGCGACCGGTACAGCGCTGCCTGGCCATCAGGGTCTGGTGGAATTTTCGCTCCGGGGACCCCCAGCGATCGCAGCACGAAGGTCAGCGCTTGGTGGGACGTGACGGACGCACGGCAGTCATAGCCGCGCAAGTTGAGCCACACCTGGCCGTCGGGAAAGCGGTCCGCGACGGCTCGCGCCCAGTGAGCCGCCAGCACCGTCTTCCCAACACCCGCCATCCCGTTGAGGATGAGAATTGTCGAGCGGTTGGTCAACCCACGCTCGTGTTCCTCAAGGGCCACGTCAAGCTGCCTCAAGTGCCTCCCACGTCCCGCGAAGCCGATCATCTCGGTGGGCAGCTGACGCGGCACTGGTGGTGCACCGGGGCCAACCTCGGACGGGGTCGTGCCTCCTCGCAGAATTCGTAGGTGAAGCTGCCGAAGGTCATCGCTGGGTTGGATACCGGCCTCGTCAGCGAGCCGTTGACGGACGGTGTTGTAGGTCATTAACGCCTCCGCACGGCGACCACACCGATCCTGTGCCGTCATTAGCTGCAGCCATAGCTTCTCGCGTAGCGGGTTCCTGGCGGCTAGTAGCGACAGCTCGCTGACGACATCGACGTATCGGCCGGCCTTAAGCTGAAGATCGATATGTCGTTCCGTCGCCCACAGCCGGTCCTCAGCGAGCTTGTAGCCGTACTGCGTGCGGAGTGCATCGGAAGGTACATCCGCCAGGGCTTCGCCCCGCCACAGCTTGAGCGCCTCGGCGAGCGCGTTCGCCTCACCCACATCGTCCGAGGCGCCCGCCAGCTGCCGGGCCCGCCTCAGCCATTCCTGGAAAGTCCGCACGTCGACCGTCGCGTATTCGGCCTCAATGCGGTACCCATTGGGTGCCGTGCCGATCGGGAACGACCCGACTTCCTTCTCGAGCAAAGCTCGCGTGCGTGCCACGTACACGTGAAGCGCCGAACGTTGGTTAAATGGCGGTGCGGCGCCCCAGATGGCCTCGATCAACTCGCCTGTCCCGACCGTTCGGCCGGATTCAAGCAACAATGACGCCAATAATATGCGGTGCTTCGGCGATCCAACTTGCACCAGCCGGTCATCGACCCGTAGTTCAAAAGGCCCTAAGAGCCCCACCCGGACGCATGCCATGTAGCCCCATTCCCAGCAACGGCACGGCAGCCCGCCCGTAACGCTGCATACGCTTAGTGCAATGCGACCGTCGCGCTACGCATCATGCCCTGTTCGAGCCTCCACGCGGCCTCGTTCCTGGGCTAGCTGCGACCATACCTGAACGTCCTGGCGCTGGCCGCAGCAGACGAATGCTTCACGCAAAGTCCCCTCGAGTCTGAACCCGAGCCGCTTGGCGACTGCGATACTGTTGGCGTTGTGCGGGGCACAGCGCCATTCGACTCGACGAATGCCGCGCTCATCGCAGGCCCAATCGATCATTTGCCTGGCGGCTCTGCTTACCAGGCCCTGGCCGCGGGCCGACCGCATCAACCAGACGCCAATTTCGGCCGTGGACAATGCGGTGTCGAAGACCCGAAACAAGGTCCCGCCCACCAGCGCGCCGCCCTGCCACAAGCCATAGATACGGCCAGAGTCGTCCGCGGCGCGTCGTGCGTAGATTGTCAGGAACTCGCGTGCGGTCGCCTCGTCTCGCACAAAGTCCGCCCAGGGCAGGAACTCGAGGAAGTCCGCGCGATTCTCCTCGGCAAAGGTAGCGAAGACCGGCGCGTGCCAAGGTTCAAGCGCGCGGAGACTGGCACCGGCGCCAAGGTCAAGGAGCAGCATCACCTCACCGTACATAACAGGTGTCATGTACGGTAGAGGCCATGCCCGCACCTGTTGACCACGACACCCGACGGGTCGAGCTGGCCGAAGGGGTGTGGTCGATCCTTCACCGCGACGGCTTCGCCGGCCTGACTCTGCGCAAGTTAGCGGCTCAGATGGGGGGCACAACCGGCCTCATCACCCATTACTTCGCAAGCAAGGACGAACTAGTCGAGTTCGCCCTTGAACTGCTGCACGTACACACAGACTCCAGAGCGGTCGCCCAAGCTCCCGAAGGATCCGACGCGCTCACGAAACTTCGAGCGCGCCTCCTAAGCGTGCTGCCTCTAGACGACGAAAGCGTTCGGCTGAACCGCATCTGGATCAGTTACTGGGGCGTGGCTCTGGCCGACCCGAACCGTTCCCGGGGCGAGGCCGCTCGTTACGACGCCTGGCGAGAGCGCCTGCGACCTCTGGTGAGCCAGGCTATGGCAGAGGGCAAAATTAGGCCCGCGCCCGAGCGACTCCTCTTGGACCTGATCTGCGCGGCCACCCATGGCTTGGCTGTTCAGGCTGTCCTCGATCCAGATCGTCTGCCGCCGAAGGTCCTCCATGGTGAGATCGACCTGCTGCTGGACATGCTCGGCTAGTTCGTCCCGACGTAGCACGAGCGTGACGCAGGAGGACACGGCGCGCTCTTTGGCAGAGCGCGCCTTCCTCAGGTCGATACTGGTTAACCGACTCCGACGCTTTGGCGCTCGGCTTCGATCAGGGCCACGACGCGTTCCTTTCCCCGCGGGTAGGGCTCACCGGTGTATTTTTCCGCAAGCCGATCGATGATCGCCCATGCCGTCTCACCCTTCAGCCAGTCCACGACCCTTCCACGGACGATGACCGGTGAAAACGGGTTGTCGTTGGGCGCGATGGAAAGCGCAACCCGTGGGTCGCGTTGCAAGTTGCGGGCCTTGAGCATCCCGGGCCCGGTGAAGAACACGACCCAGTCGTCGTGGGTGCCGACGTAAACGGGCGTTACGTGCGGCGAGCCGTCGGGGAGCAAAGTGGCCACATGGGCAATCGAAGCGCCGTCGAGCGCGCGCCGCACATCCGGGTCGAGCATGTGCTTCCTCCATCAGCGGGGATTGTTAAAGCGCCAAGCGAGATAATGTGCAACCGCAGTGGCGATGTCGAAATCCGGTGTGAAGCCGGTTTCATTTGTAAGCCGGGTGATGTCCATATAGGGATTGGGGCCCGGGCCTCCCCCTTGCCCGGGCACGACGTCGAGTGACCGGCCCGGGATGATCGCCATGACAGCGTCCGCGAGTTCGCGGTTGGTAAAGGGTCGCCCGCTGGAGACGTTGTACGTGTCGTGATGCAGGGTCTCAGCCGTCATCAGCGAACTGATCGCGCGTCCCGCGTCCGGGGCGTAGCACCAGTCCCCACCGTCATCGGCGTAGAGACGCTGCGGTTGTTCACCGCGGAGTACGGCGCTGATGTAGGGCGGAACGTAATTGAACGGCGATTCCGGGTCCATGAGCGGTCCCCAGGTGCTGCCGATCCGCAGGATGACCGGTTGAACCCTCGATCCTTGCAGGCTATGGATGGCAATCGGTTCGACGGCCTTCTTGAACGCGATGATCTGATGGGGTAGCTCGACGGCGGGTAGGTCGAGATCCTCGTGCCAAGGGAGTTCGCTCCGGCCGATGTAGACGCCGAGGCTGCTGGCGACTGCGAACCTACGCACGTCCCAGGCGCGGGCGGCTTCCAATGCGTTGAGAAGGCCGCTGCTATCCATGCGGAAGAAGTCGACCGGGTTGACCCCTGGGACACTGCCAGCGAGGTGGACGATGTCGCTGATGTCGTAGCGGTCGCCAAGCGCCAGGAACGCTTTTCGGTCGGTGACGTCCAGGCGTTCGACATTGACCGCCCCAGCGAGGAACGAGGGTACGTCGACTCGCCCGAAGGCCGTAACGACGACCTCACGTCCGAGGTCAACGAGCGCTCGGGCGGTGTGTGCGCCGATCATGCCCAGGCCGCCCGTGACCAGGATCATCGGACCACCTCGTAGTGCAGGTGGGTGACGCCCGGCGCCGCAATGACGTCCAGCTGACGCAGCTGGACGTTCTTCGGGAGTTCTTGAAAGAACCTGCGACCGCCGCCGAGCAGGATGGGCACCTGGTGCAGGATGAGCTCGTCCACCAGCCCGGCTTTGAGCGCCTCGGTGACCAGAACGCCACCCATGAGACCGACGTCCTTGTCGCCAGCGACCTTACGAGCAGCGGCAATCGCGTCCGCGACGCCGGTGGTGACCAGCGTCTGCTTGTGGCTGACCTCAGGCACCGGCCGCCGGCTGACCAGAAACAGAGGGGCGGTCGGGTGCGGGCTACCGCCGCTGAAATGGCTCGAGTGCTCGTAGGTGGTGTGGCCGACCACCATGGCTGCCACCCGGGCGGCGATGGTATCGAAGAACCGGGCGCTAGGGCCGCTCAACGTGAACCCATCGAACACTTTGCTTTCGACGTCACCGTCGCTGTACCAGTCGAACAGCATGGGCGCGTCGCCTAGGCCACGTCCGAACTCCGCCTGACCCTTGGGAGTGCGGCCGCTGATGTAGCCGTCGACCGAGACGGCGTGCCCGCAGATTACCTTACTCATGTCTTTCCTTACTCCGTTCCAGAGATTTACTTTCCAAGAGTTGCTTGAGAACTGGGACGCTAGAGGAGATCGGCGAACTGGCGTATGACTGTCGCAGTGCGGCGGCGAGCACCAGCGCCGAATTTCATACCCTGACCTGTCCGAACCGCCGACGCGGCGGGCCGCGCGGACAGCACATGCCGCCGTGTCGCGTCGACCGCGATGATCATGGCGCAATACTCGGTCATCACGAGTTCCTCTTTACGTGAGCGAGATCCAGGTTTGGTGACTGCTCGACTATCTCGCATCTAGTCCCACAGCGAATCCGTAGCAACTACGGATTCGCTGCTCAGTAGCGGACAACGAAGCGACCCGGAGCCCACAACTCGCGACGGCCAACGCACCGCTGCGCCGAGGGCGGTTCCGTCCCCGCCAGGCCTGGAGTCGGGATCGATATTTTGGCTCCGATACAAGCACACGGTCCTTTCGGCACGCTTTCACTCGCGCAAACCCATGCTGCGGCGGGCTGATGCCCCGCGCTAGATGGCAGCTTTCGTCTCGTTCGCGTACCGGCGGGCCGAAAGCGCACGCTGAGAGCAATGATCGCCCGCTGGAGCACCACACAGTCACATACGTGCGGATCACTGAATGTGGCAGCGGCCGCCGTGCCGACGACGACGCGGGTCCGCGCATCCGTGTCCAGTACTGACTGCGGCTCGGTGTCGGTGTCCGGTGCTGACTCCGGATGTCGGCTTCCGCCGAAGGACCCACGCTGTGCTGGGCGGAAGATCCGCCCGCTGAGAGTGGGAGAGCAGACGATGTCCGTCGCCGCGTCTCCGCGGACAAAGATGCCGCGGATGTTTTGGGCACTGTTGGCCAGCCATGTCGTCAGCCGGCTCGGCGGCTTCGTCATGCCATTTCTGGTCCTCTACCTCACCGACAGCCGCGGGTTGGCGGCCGGCACCGCGGCGACGGTCCTCGCTGCGGCCGGATCGGGGATGGTGGCTTCTCAGATCGTCGGTGGCTGGCTAGCTGACCGGCTAGGACGTCGACCGACCATGGTCGCTGGATTCGTCGGCAACGCCATGGCGCTGATTGCCCTCGCGCACGGGGAAGCTGTGCCGGTGATCGCGACGACCGCGTTCATGGTGGGCTTGACAGGGGAGCTGTTCCGGCCAGCGTTGTACGCTGCGGTCGCGGACGTGGTCCCGCCGCACCACCGTGGCCGGGCATACGGACTCCTCGTGTGGGGTGCCAACGTCGGTTTTTCACTATCGGCCGCGCTGGGCGGCTTCCTGTCCGCTGCGGGCTTCGGAGTTCTGTTCTGGGTCAACGCGCTCACGTCGACCACCGCCGCACTGATCATCATCTGGTTCGTGCCCTACGACCGCGCGCCAAAGCCTTCTGGCGTTCGCCGGCTCCTTCCGACCGCGATTCGAGACCGTCTGCTGCTCGCGTCGACCGGCGCTCACCTGTTGTACGGAGTGGTCTATTTTCAGGCGTTTTCTACGCTTCCATTGATGATGACGGCTGACGGGCTGCCGACGCGGACGTACGGACTGCTGATCGCAGGCAACGGGGCCCTCATTGTCGTACTACAGCCCATCGCGGGCCGGTTGCTCGGGCACCGCGACCACGCGATGGTCCTCGCCAGTTCGATGTTCATGGTCGGATCCGGCTTCGCCGTCGGCGCGTCCGCCCATCAGTGGCCTCAGTACGCGGTGTCGGTCGTCATCTGGACAATCGGAGAGATAGGTGCTGCGACGGCCCTTGGCCCCGTCTTCGCCACGCTGGCTCCTCCCGACCTGCGCGGCGGCTACATGGGCATGTCCGGATTCGCCTGGGCGGCGGGTGCCGCGCTGGGCCCGATCCTCGGCACCATGGCGCTGGACCGCCTCGGTCGACCAGGGCTACTACTCGGCTGTGCACTCCTCGGTGTCATCCTTTCTGCCGTTTACGTCGCGATGTCCCCCGGACTCCGAGCTCGGGCGGCCGCCCAACTGACTGAGTCAGTTGGAGAACCGAGGCCGGTTTAATAGCTACATGCAAACCCGGAACACGCCGCTGCCGGCGATCTCGGCGCGCGAAGCTGAGGTGCTCGCTGGCGTGCGGGATCACCTCACCAACGCCGAGATCGCCGAACAGCTGTTCATCTCGGTGCGCACGGTCGAGACTCACGTGGCCTCGCTGTTGCGCAAGCTGGCAGTGGAGAATCGACGAGTGTTGGGGCGAGTCGCGGTCAACGTCCTGACGCCAACCTCGCCTGCTCCTTTTGGTGGCCGCCTCCCGCAGCCGTTGACTGGGTTCATCGGCCGGGCGGCCGAACGCGCCGAACTCGCGGCAGTGGTACGCGGCCATCGCTTGGTAACTGCGGTCGGACCCGGCGGAGTTGGCAAAACCCGGCTGGCCGTCGCCGTCGCCGCTGACCTCGCGCCTGCTTTCCCGGATGGTGCGTGCTATGTCGATCTGGTTCCCGTTGCCAGCGGTGACATGCTTGCGTTGGCGGTCGCCGAAACGCTCGGCGTCCCGCAGCGGACCCGTTCCGCAGAGGACGCCTTGATCACCTGGTTCTCCACGCGGCACACTCTGCTCGTCCTGGACAACTGCGAACATCTGGTCGACTCCGTGGCCGAGCTGGTCGAGCGACTCCTTGCCGGCGGCGACCAGCTCGCCGTCCTGGCCACCAGCCGCAGCAGGCTGCTCCTGCCTTTCGAAAAGGTATTCGTCGTACCCGGCTTGTCGCTGGCAGGCGGGGACGCAGCCACGCTGTTCGGCGAACGGGCGGCGGCGGCTGGGGCGCCGGACGTCCTCGACCGCACGCGGGTCGAACAGATCTGCGCCGAGCTCGACGGGATCGCGCTGGCAATTGAGTTGGCCGCTGCGCGAGTGCCCTCGCTTGGACTCAACGGCCTCCAGGCCAGCCTGTCAGACAGCCTCGGCCTGCTAACGAGCCGACGCCGGAACGACGTGCGACACCATTCGATGCGAGCAACCCTGGATTGGAGCTACCAACTGCTAGATCCCGTCGACCAGGCGTTGCTGCGACGTATCAGCGTCTTTCCCGACCCGTTCACGATCGCCGCAGCCCGCGAAGTGGCCGCCTGGCCTCCGGTCGACGCCGCCGCGGTAGCCGGCTGCCTTGCCCGCCTAACTGACCAGTCACTGGTCGCGCCCACGCTCTACGGACCAGACAGCAGGCACAGAGCGTTGGAGACCGTGCGTCAGTACGGCGCGGGCCAGTTGGCCGAGAGCGGAGAATCGGACGAGTCGGCCATCCGGCACATGCGTTGGTGCCTTGATCTGGCTCACGGCGACGCTGGCCTCAACGACCTGCGCGCCGCTCTGTCGTGGGCCGCTCAACGAACCGCGCACCACGCGGACGCTTACGTGCTGGCCGACCGACTTGGTGCAGTCACCTTCCGACTTGGCCGGCCGCAGGAGTCGCAACACCGCTACGAACAAGCCGCCGGACTCGCGCCGAGCGACGAAATCGCCGCTGCCGCGCTGCACCGCGCGGCCGAGGTCGCACATCGTCGCCACCTCGGCGACGACGCGCTGCGGTTGCTCCAGGCCGCGGCTGAGGCGGCCGTGGCTGGTGGCCGACCTGCGGACGCGGCCCGGGACCTGGCCACAGCGGTCGAGCTGGTCTACCGAGGCGCAGGGATTATCGCAACGCCGCCGGATCCGGATGTGGTCGAATCCTGGCTGCACCGCGCCACCGACTTGGCTGGTAGCGACCCAGTGGCGCAGGCCCGTATCGCCATCGCCTCGGTCTACCGGCTTCCGGACAGCGACCCCACCTCCGTTCAGAACTCGGCGCAGGCGGTGGAGTTGGCGAAACGTTCCAGCGATCCGGCAGACCTCAGCGTCGCCCTCGACCGTCTTACCGAAACACAGGTAGCCCATCGCGCACTTCCCGCCGCCATGATCACGGCACGCCGTCGGGTCGATCTGCTCACCGCACTCCCAGCCCCGGTCGACCCCATCGGATACGAGTACGCCGATGCCCTGTCGGCTGCGGCCGACACCGCTCTCGCTAACGGTGACCTCGCGGCGGCCCGCTCCTACGCCGAACAGGTGCTGCAACTGCCCTTCGCCCAGGAAGACGGACACCTGGCCTCGGCCCGGCTGCTCATCGTCGACGCACTGACCGGTGACTGGGATGAAGCCATCGAACTCGCCGACCAGTTCCGGACTGGCTGGCAGCGGGCCGGGCGGCCAGTGCATGCCACTCTCAGCCGCGGAGCCTACGCCGCCGCCGCGATCTACGGAATGCGTGGCGACGCCAAAGAATATGCCGCCTGGCAGCGCATCGCCCAAGACCTCACCGCCGACCACCGCCGCGGAGCCGAAGGTACCTTTACCTCTTTCTTCGACGCGTTGTATCTCCTCCACCAGAACTTGCCGGACCAGGCGCACGCCCGACTCACCAGTCTCCCTCCGCCCGCCGAAACGTTCCACACCGGACTGTGGCGAGGCTGGCAATCAGCACTTATGGCCGAGGCCTCCGTCCTCGCCGAAGTGCCTACGGCGGCAGCCGCCATCGCCCGAGCCACCACCGACTCAGCCCACAACCCCGTTGCCGCCGCGATCACTGCCCGAGCAGTAGCGCTCGCGGAGGACAACCGCGCCGCTCTCCTCGCGACGGCGGAAGCCCTTGACCGCCTCGGCAGCCCGTATCAGGCAAGCCGCACACTTATCCTCGCCGGCATCACAGCACGGTAGATCGTGGTCGT
>NZ_BONE01000106.1 GCF_016862555.1 Asanoa siamensis
GGGAACGGCGGGTTCTCGAAGTAGCCGCCGTCGCAGCAGTACTCGTCGGCCAGGCCGAACGGGACGTGGCCGGTCTCGTGCAACGCCGTGGCGAGCGAGGTGGGCTCGGTGGAGAAGAGACCGGCGTTGGCGCAGTCGCGGAACGCGTCAGTGTGCAGGATCGCGCCGACGTCGCGCCAGGCGTAGAACGACCAGTTCGCGGGTGGCGTGAGCACGCACTCGGTGTTGGCCGGGTCCTCCCTCGTCGGCGCGGCGACCTCGTCGGCGTCGCCGGCCTGGTCCGCCAGCCAGAAGTTGAACCGCTGCTGGTTGGCCAGGAAGTAGTCCTGGCCGTAGTAGGCGCCCTTGATCACGTCGGCCGCGTCGGCGAGGAACTTCGGGTCGTCGGCGCCGCTGTAGCTGTCCACGTCAGGGACGAAGACCACGTCGACGCGGTTGGCCCGGTCGCCGGTGTAGCTGACCGGGACCGCCGAGCCGCCCGCGGGGGTGCCGACCCGGGTACGCCGCCAGCCGGTGAAGACCGTGTCGACATCGGCTTTCACGACGCAGCCGTACAGCAGGTCGCCCGGTGCTATGTCCTCGACGACGAAGGTGGTGGTCGACTTGTTGCTGACGTCGTGGTCGGCCTCGGTCTGGTCGTCGACCCAGATCTGCAGGCTGTCAGCGACCTTCTTGTGGTCGACCAGGGGCGGCTCCGGCATGGTGTCGCCGACCTGCACCGTCCCGTCGAGCGACTCGATCGTGATCGTCACGTCGTCACCGACCTGCGGCCACAGCGGCGCGTGGGTGCACCGCACGGCCAACCCGGCGGTGGCGGCGGGCATGTCGACCTCGATCCGGAACCTCAGGTCCGCGTTGCCGTCCCCGTCCTGGCTACCGCCGGTGTCGATCGGCGTCACGCACCCGCCGCCGACCTCGCCGGACACGGAGCACGGCAGGAGCGTGACGGTGAGGTCGAGCTCGGTGCCGTCGGCACTCGAGATGTCGCAGATGTCGTCGTCGAAGTTGAGCCCGTCGTCGTACTCGGCCAGGGTGATCGTGACCGCCGCCGACGACGTCGCGTCCAGGTCGAAGGACTTCTCCGCCGTCCAGTTCGGCGAGATCGAGTCCTCGTCCTCGATCTCGCCGAAGTCGAAGTCCTGGCCCGCGATCGTGATGCGCGAGTAGAAGTCCGAGCCGTCCCAGTTGTCGGTGCAGCCCTGCTGCTGGACGTGCTCGATGACGACCCGCAAGGTGACGGTGGTCGCGGCCCAGGAGGCCGGCGTCACGACCGCCTGCGTGGTCAGCACCATTGCCGTGCACAGGAGCACCGCGAGGCTTTTCCGTCGCTTCATGGCTTCACCCGTCCCGCCGATGTCAGGCACGGACAGCCTGGTCGGCGTCCTTCGGGAAGCGTTCGGGAATTGTTCAGACGGCAGCGGGGAAGGCCGCGGGGCGCACGTCGATCTCCCGCATCCGGGTGACGTACTCGCGGTAGTGCCGGGCCGCCTCGCCGTGCCGACCGGCCTGGGACAGTGCCCGGACAAGGCCGATGTGGGCGGGCTCGTCGTAGCGGTCCTCCTCGGCCAGCCGCCGGTACCAGCCGATCGCCGCGTCGGCCCGGCCCGCTCGCAGGCACCGCCGCGCCAGCCGGCGCATCGCCTCGCGGTGCAGCCCGGCGAGGACGGCCCGTGGCCGTTCGATCCAGTCCCCGGCGACCTCCGGAGCCTCGCCCAGGTCGCCGGGATACAGGTCGACCACCGCCTCCAGGCGCGTCAGCAGCTGCTCGTCGCCGGCCTCGGCGGTGTCCGCGGCGATCGCCGCGCGAGCCGCGTCGTAGAACCGCAGGGTGTCCAGCGCGACATGCTCCGGGTTGGTCCGCACGGTGGCCGCGTCGGTCACCAGGTAGCGGTCGGTCGGGTGGCGCCGGTCCGGGTCGAGCACGACGCGGACCGTCGAGATGAGCACCGAGAGGCGGCGCAGCGCGACCGGCCCCGGCACGTCCGGCCAGAGCGCGGTGGCCAGCGCGGTCCGGGCGACCGGCCGGCCGAGCTGCCCGGCCAGCACCTTGAGCAGGTCGCGTCCCTTGCGCGACTGCCAGCGGCCGGCGGGCACGGGCTCGCCGGCGATCCGGACCACGAAGTGGTCCAGAGCCCGCACCTCGACCTCGGCGACGGGCGGCGGCCCGATGGCCGCCAACGGGCCGGCGATGTGCCAGGCACCCTCCTGCATGCCGAGGTGCGGCAGCCGCTCCCGGGCGATCTCCTCGACCAGCCGGTCGCCGCCCACCCGCGCCCGCAGCACCGCGTTGACGGCCAGCGCGAACTCGTTGCCAAGCTCGGCCCAGATCCCCGCCGCCTCGACCAGGCCGGTGGCCGCGCGCCCGGGCGCCGGGTCGGCCAACGCGCCAAGCTCCAGGGACTCGGCCAGGGCGGCGGCGTCGCGCCTACGGCCGGCCGCGACGCGGACGGTCTCCGCGTGCCGGCGGGCCGCTGCGCGGTCGCCGCGGCAGAGCGCGACCCAACCGGCGGCGAGCTCTGCGACGGCCGGGCCGGGCAACGCCCGCTCCAGGTGCCACATCGCCGCGGTCGGGTCGTCGGCGTGACCGATCCGGGCGAGCCCGGCGTGCGCCTCGGCCAGCACCTGGGCGTTGCCGGCGGGCTCGGCCACGGCCAACGCGGCCTGATAGCCCGCCACCGCCTGGTGGATCGCGCCGCGGGCCCGATGCACCCGGGCGGTGAGCGTCAGCCCGAACGCCGCCAGCGGGGAACTGGCCCGCTGCCAGAGCGACAGGGCCGCGTCGGCGTCGGCCCGCGCCAGGGTCAGCCGGCTGCGCCCGAGCCACGCCTCCGCCCGGTTGTGCAGCGCCATCGCCCAGAGGGTCGGATGCCCGGTGCGCTCGCCGAGCCGCACCGCCTCGTCCAGCTCCTCGACGGCCTCCCGGTAGCGCCCCTCCTCCACCAGGCGGGAGCCGACATTGCAGCGGATCCGCAGCTGCTGCTCCAGGTCGCCGGCGCGCCGGGCGGCGGCGAGGGCCACGGCGTAGGCATGCTCGTTGCCGGCCCTGTCGCCGTCACCGAAGGCGACCAGCGCCCGGGCCACGTATGCCGCCGCCACTGCGGAGTCGTCACCGCCGCGCTCCGCGACCCCGACGGCCTCGTCGGCCAGCCGCCGCGCCCGAGACTGGTCGCCGGTCGCCCAGCGCACCGCCGCGCGGCCGGCGAGCACCTGCGCCTGGTCGGCCGGCGAGCCGGACGCCGGGACGGCGCGCGCGTAGCACGCGTCGGCGGCGTCGAACTCGCCCCGCAGATGCAGCGCGCGGCCGAGCCGCCAGGCCACCGCCGGACGCAGCGGCACGTCCGCCGGCACCGCCGCGACGTGGCGCAGGGCCTCGTCGACCCGCCCGTCCAGGACGGCCGCCTCGACCAGCCGCAGGTCCGCGGTCACCCGCATGACGGTATCGACGGATCTTGATGGTCGGCAATCGCATAGCCGACGCACCTGCCGGCATCGTCGGGCGGCAATTTCTTGTCCGGACCGCATCCACGGGCGACGGCTACGACGAAGACCAGGGCGTACGGAACTCACGACGATCTGTTCGAGGTGTTTCATGCGTATCCCGCACCTTCGCCGCGCGGCCACGGTCGGCGCGGTCGCCCTGATCGCGTTCGGTGCCGCCGGCGCGTTCCTGTCCGGCCCGGCTCTCGCCCGGGCGAACTCGCAGGTGTTCGTCGTCCACGGCATCCCCGGGCAACCCGTGGACGTCTACGTCAACGGCGACAAGACCATCGCGGACTTCCAACCGGGCAAGGTGGCCGGGCCACTGAGCCTGCCGGCCGGGCAGTACGACATCGCGCTCACCAAGCCGGGCGACGCCCTCGCCAACGCGCTGCTGACCGTCGACGACGCCGACGTGCCCGGCGACGCGAACATCAGCCTCGTCGCCCATCTCAGCGCCGCCGGCGACCCCGCTCTGACGCCGTTCGCCAACGACACCACCACACTCGCCGCGGGCAAGGCCCGGCTCGTCGTGCGCCACACCGCGGCCGCGCCGGCGGTCGACGTCCGCGCCGGAGGCGAGCCCGTCTTCGAGGACCTGACGAACCCGAACGAGTCCAAAGCAGACATCGACGCGGGTACGGTGTCCGCGGACGTGGTGCTGGCCGGGACGTCGACCCGGGTCCTCGGCCCCGCGGACCTCGACCTGAAGGAGGGCACGGCCACCATCGTGTACGCGGTGGGGTCCGCCGAAGACGAGACCCTGGACCTGGTCTCGCAGAGCATCACGGGACTGCACTCGGCGCCGGGCGGCGTGCCCAGCGGCGACGGCGGCGGCGCCGACCGAGGTGTGCCGCTGCCCTGGTACGGCGTCGGCGGTGCGGGCATCCTGCTGGCCCTGCTCGGCCTCGTGCGCCTGGCGACCGGCCGGCGGTGAGCGGACGGAACGGCGCGCCCCGGCCTGTGCCGAGGCGCGCCCTGCTCATGCTGGCACTCGGCACGCTCCTCGCCGGGACGGCCGGAGTGGCGGCCTGCCGGGCCGTGCCGGCCGAGGACTTCGGCCGGCCCACCGTGACCGCGCCTGCCCCGGCGGTCCCGCGGGTATCCATCCAGGACGGCACGATCCCCTCCGCCGCGGCCGCCGAAGGACCCACGCGGCTCACCATCCCGGCCTTGGAGCTGAACGCGACCGTCAAAGCCGTCGGCGTCGACCCGGATACCGGTGACTTCGCGGTGCCGCCGAGCGTCGACCAGGTCGGCTGGTACCGGTTCGGGCCGGGCCTCTCGGCGACGGCCGGCTCGATCGTCGTCGCCGGGCACGTCGACAGCGCCGCGGAAGGCGAGGGCGCCTTCTTCCGCCTGGGCTCTCTCGAAGCCGGCGACGTGGCCACGCTCACCGGCCCGGACGGGCGGAGCCGCACGTTCCGCGTGACGGCCCGCGAGCGCTACCGCAAGGCGGCGATTCCACTGCAGAAGTACTTCTCGCGGGAGGGTCCCGTGCGCCTCACGCTCATCACCTGCGGAGGACCGTTCGACCCACGCACCCGCCACTACCGCGACAACGTGGTCATCACCGCGGAACCCCGCACCTGAAGGCCCGGGGCGCTGATCAGGGGTGGCCCCGGCGTAATGGCGACGTCGTCGTATCGTCTCGGCGTCTCATGTGGACTTGTCGGAGCTGAACGTGCGGTACACCTCGGCGATCTCGTGCAGGAACCGCACGATGGCGGCGCGCTCGGCGTCCGAATAGGTCGCCGCCACGTCCCGCAGCCGCTCGTCGAGCGGCCGCAGCGTGTTCTCCGTGCGCTCGATGGCCTCCTCGGTCGGCTCGACCGTCAGGCGACGGCGGTCGTGCCGGTGGCGTCGGCGCCGGACGTGGCCGGCCCGCTCCAGGCGATCCACGAGACCCGTCGCGGCTCCGGACGACAGTCCGACGAGCGCGCCGAGCTCGACGGGGCCGAGGCCCTCCTCGCTGGTCATCAGGTGCTTCATCGCCAGGTAGTCGCCCGGGCTCAGCCGCAGTCGCCGGCCCAGCACCACGTCGAGCTCGGCCGCCGCGACGGCGACGTGGTGCAGCGCCCACGGCAGATCGTCGTTCCGCATTCGTTGATGATAATATGACTCGGAATCCGAGCTACTTAGGATCCGAGAGGCAGGGCACCATGCGTATGCATGACAGGCTCCGTTGTGCCGCACTCGGCGCGTCGACCGCCGCGATGATCCTTGTCCCCACGCTCGGTCCGCTCCTGGCCGGCACCGAGGAGGGCGCGCGGGAGTACGACACCGACATCACACCGCCGGACTACGCGTTCGCGGTCTGGGCGCCGATCTTCGCCTCCAGTGCCGTCGGAACGATCCAGCATCTCGCCGACCCGACCAGTGCGGCCAATCGCCGGCACGGATGGTGGCTCGCCGGCGCACACGCCGCCAACGCCGCCTGGTCGGTGGCCGCGCAGTCCGGGCGCTTCCGGTACACGGCGGCGATCCTGCCGGTCGCGGCCACACTCGCGGCGCGGGCACATCGCGGCGCCCAGCACGGCGGCGGCGTCGCGCCGCACAGCACCGGGTTGCTGCTCGGCTGGACCGGCGTGGCGTCGGTGGTCAACGTGTTCGCGGTCCTGCCGACACGCCGGCGGCGCGCGATCCAGGCGGGCGCCGTGGTCGGCGCGTCCGCGGCCCTCGCCGCCGCCGTCGCCACCAGCCGCCGCGGCTACGTCGCGATCGCGGCCGCGGCCGGCTGGGCACTGACGACGAACGCCCTCAACTCCGCACGGCCGCCCTACGCACGACTCGCCAACGCTCTCGGCGCGACCGTCCTCGCCGCGACCACGGCGGCGAAGCTGCGGCGCGACCGCGTCCGACGTGGATGACGGGATCCCATTGATTCCGGCCTATTGATCGCCTACTCTGAGCGCGTCGGCGAACGCACAGCGCTATCCCCACCCGTCCCCATGCCTCGGGAGCGCCCGCATGAGTCGCCGCCGTCCTCGTCTGTCCGCACGCCGTCGTCCCGGTGTGCGCCGAGCCCTCGCCCTCCTCGCCGCCCTCGCGATCGCCGTCACCACCGCGATCGTCGGCCCGGCATCCCCCGCCAGCGCCGCCCCGCGGTTCCGGGTGCTGGTGTTCTCCAAGGTGACGAACTTCTACCACGACTCGATCCCGGCCGGGATCGCCGCCGTGCAGCAACTCGGTGCCGCGCACAACTTCGAGGTGGAGGCCACCACCGACGCCGCCGCGTTCACCGACGCGAGCCTGGCCCGCTTCGACGCGCTGGTCTTCAACAACACCAACTCGACGCCGGCGTCCGGCGCGTTGCTCAACGCCGCCCAGCGCACCGCCCTGCAGAACTTCGTCCGGGGCGGCGGCGGTTGGGTCGGGCTCCACGCGGCGAGTGCGAGCGAGCGCGACTGGACCTGGTACGACGGCCTGGTCGGCACCATCTTCGACGTACACCCTGATTTCTCCTCGACCGGTGGCGTCTTCCCCGGGCGCGTCAAGGTGCTCGACCGCGCGCACCCCTCGACGAAGAACCTGCCGGAGCTCTGGGAGCGCAGCGAGGAGTGGTACAACTGGCGCACCAACCCGACCGGACGCGTGCACACGCTCGCGCAGATCAAGGTGCGCGACGGCATTCCGGGCCTGGACGAGGGCGTAGACCACGCGTACTCGTGGTGCCAGAACTACGACGGCGGCCGGTCGTGGTTCACCGCCGGCGGCCACAGCATCTCGTCGTTCAGCGAGCCGTACTTCCTCGACCACCTGCGCTACGGGATCGAGTGGGCGGCCGGCGCGGTCGCGGGTGACTGCAGCGCCACCCAGAACAGCAAGTTCCAGCGGGTGCCGCTCGTGACGCAGAACCTCGCCGACCCGTTCGAGTTGGCCGTCGCACCGGACCGGCGGGTCTTCTACATCCAGCGGACCGGCGCGGTGAAGGTGATCGACCAGAGCACGCTCGCGGTGACCACGCTGATCGACTTCGCCTACACCCCCGCGCAGACCAGCCAGTCCGACGGGTTGCTCGGGCTCGCCATCGACAACAACTTCGCCACCAACAGCTGGCTCTATCTACTGTGGTCGGACCGGACACTCAACCAGCTCAACCTGTCCCGGTTCACGGTCACCGGGTCGACGATCGCGCCCAGCTCGGAGAAGCGGCTGCTGACGATCCCGACGCTGCGCGGCGAAGCGCGGGCCAACTCGCACATGGGCGGCTCGATCGCGATGGGCGGGGACGGCAACCTGTACGCGGCGATCGGCGACAACACCGACCCGTTCGAGTCGGGCGGGTACGCCCCGATCGACGAGCGGGCCGGGCGGCGGGCCTTCGACGCGCAGGGCACCGCCGGCAACACCAACGACCTGCGCGGCAAGATCCTGCGCATCCGGCCGCAGGCCGACGGCACCTACACCGTGCCCTCGGGCAACCTGTTCGCGCCGGGGACCGCCCGTACCCGTGCCGAGATCTTCGCGATGGGGCTGCGGAACCCGTTCCGGATCACCGTCGACCCGCACACCAACGCGGTGCTGGTCGCCGACTACGGGCCCGACGCGACGGCGGCCAACCCCGGCCGCGGTCCAGAGGGGACGGTCGAGTTCAACCGCATCACCAGCGCCGGCAACTACGGGTGGCCGTACTGCACCGGCAACAACACCCCGTTCAACGACTACAACTTCGCGACCTCGACGTCCGGGCCGCTCTTCAACTGCGCCGCGCTGGTCAACAACTCGCCCAACAACACCGGCCTGACGAACCTGCCGCCCGCGCGCCCGGCACTGGTCTGGTACGCCTACTCCGCCTCGACCGCATTCCCCGAGGTGGGCACCGGCGGTGGCGGCCCGATGGGCGGCCCGGTCTACGACTACGACCCCGCGAACCCGCGCCTGTCGAAGTTCCCCGAATACTTCGAGAAGAAATGGATCGTGTACGAGCTGACGCGCAAGTGGTGGAAGACGCTGTCGATCAACCAGACCGCGCAGACGTTCACTGACCCGCGGTTCGGCCCGACCACCGTCGGCGGGCTCCAGTCGATCAACACGATCTTCACCGGCATGAGCTGGATCCAGCCGTTCGAAGCGGAGTTCGGGCCGGACGGCTCGCTCTACGTCATGGACTTCGGCGCCGGCTCGGGCAGCGGGCGCGGCGGCACCAACGAGGGCGCGGGCATCTACCGGATCGACTACGTCGCCAACGGCGTGCCACCGGTCGCGGTCATGACCGCGAGCCGCGACTCCGGCCCCGCCCCGCTGGCCGTGACGTTCTCGAGCGCCGGCACGACCGGTGCCACGGGCTACGCCTGGGACTTCGACGGCAACGGCAGCACCGACTCGACGGCCGCCACCCCGACCTTCACCTATCCGACGCGGGGCCGGTACACCGCGCGTCTCACGGTCACCGGCGCGGGCGGGCTCACCGCTCTCGCCACCACCGAGATCACCGTCGGCAACACCCGGCCGACCGTCACGATCAACATCCCCCACGGTGGCTTCTTCGAGTTCGGCGACCGGATCCCGTACACGGTGACGGTCTCCGATCCCGAGGACGGGGTGATCGACTGCAGCCGGGTCGTCGTGCAGACGCTCCTCGGCCACGACTCGCACGCGCACCCGCTCGACAACTACGTCGGCTGTGCGGGCACGCTGGTGACAGAGGCGGGCGGCGGGGACGGGCACGGCCCGGGCGCCAACCTGTATCAGATGGTCAGCGCGCAGTACACCGACGCCGGCGCGACCGGCGGCATCCCCGCGCTGACCGGCTCGACCCAGATCGCGCTGCAGCCGCGCAGCACGGAGGCCGAGCACTTCGACGCCCAGTCGGGGGTCAGCGTCCTCGACCGCCCCACGGCCCAGGCCGGACGGCGACTCGGCGACCTCGACAACGGCGACTGGATCAACCTGGGCCCGGTCAACCTGACCGGCATCAGCGGCGTGACGGTCGGCGCGTCGTCGGGCGGCACCGGCGGCACGATCGAGTTCCGGGCCGGCTCGCCGACCGGAACGCTGATCGGCACGGCGACGATCAACAGCACCGGCGGGTACGACAACGTGATCTCACCGTCGATCGCGTTGTCCAACCCGGGCGGGACGTTCCCCCTCTACCTGCGGTTCGTGAAGGCGGGCCAGACCGGCGACCCGGACATCATGGCGCTGGACTGGTTGCGCTTCAACGGCCGGGGCGTCAAGGCCGAGACGGGCGCGACGCTGAGCGTGAGCGCCAGTCCCAGTTCCGGCACGCGACCGCTGACGGTGTCGCTCACCAGCACGTCGACACCGCCGCCGGGCCGGACGATCGTGGACCGTGAGTGGAGGTTCGGCGACAACACCCCGTCGGTCCACGCCGCGACGGCCAGCCACGTCTATCCGCGCCCGGGCACCTACACGGCCTGGCTGACCCTGACCGACAGCGCCGGCGCGACCCACTCGAGCAGCCTGACGATCACCGTGACCTGATCCGGCGCCCCGACCACGAACCTGGTGCCTGCCACAACGTTCAGGACGGCACCAGGTTCATGGTCTATCGCGGCTCGATGCGGATGCCGATCATGCGCGGGCTGCGGGAACACGACCTCGGCCGCGCAGCGGTGTCCTGTCGCGTCAGGCGATGAAGCGCACCTCCGGGAACGCGCGGCTGGGTCCGTCGAGCAGGCGTGACCTGCGGTGGCGCAGGTGCAGGTCGAAGAAGGCGAGCGGGTACGCCTGCTGGATGCGGACCGCGCGCATCGGGTCGAGGGTGCCGATCCGACCGATGAGCTCCTCCTCGGTCATCCCCGTGATCGACCCCAGCTGTGCGATCAGCCACTGGTGGTCCATGTAACCCGAGTGGAGGGCGCCGTCCGCCTGGACGTTGAGCCGCCAGCCGCGAAGCTGCGACCAGAACTCCTCGACGCTCTCCTCGGCCGTCCGGTTGAACTCCGCGGTCATCAACATGAACGGCCGGTCGAGGCCCGTGACCGGCGGCTGCGACTGCATCGGGCCGTCCAGGCTCAGTCCGGCCCGTACCCGTTGGTCCTCGCCCATGACCAGGGCCGTCGCGGTCGCGCCTTTCGACCAGCCGAACATGCCGATGTTGCGGGGGTCGATTGCCGCACCGAGGCCCGCCGGCAGGGGACGGTGCGCGGCGTCGGGGTTGCGGCCGGCCGCCAGGTCGGCGATGCGGTCGAGGACGAACAGGATGTCGTGTGTGGAGTCCCACGGTGTGAACGACTCCTCGGTCGGCACCGTGAGACGACCGTCGGGGAACTGGGTGTAGCCGTCGTAGGTGTGGTCCACGGTGACCACCACGTAGCCGTGGCTGGCGAGCTCCTGGACCAGGATGGTGTTGTCCGCGCGGCAGCTGTTGTTGCCGTGGGAATAGACGACCACGGGCAGCCGTCCACGGCTCCGCAGCACCGGCGCTCCATAGTGGCCGCTGGACATCGGGGAGCTCGCCACGTCGGGGGCGAAACCACCCGCCTCGAGGTACAGGCGCAGCGGCGCGTCGGCCATCCACGGCGTCAACGGATAGCGCGGCCCGCCGGCGGACGCCGGATACCAGACGGCGGCCATCAGCTCGCGGTGAAGGCCCGGGCCCGCGAGCGGGTCCAGGCGCGACCGGTCGACGAGGTGCAGCGCCACGGTGCCGATCCGGTGCGGCCCGGTGGGTCGGGGCAGGGTGAGCCCCGGGGCCGCCGCGGCCCGGGCGGCGCCGCCGAGCGGCGCGAGCACCCCGGCCGCCAGCGCCGCCGTGAGCAGTCCTCGTCGGGTCAGTGCGGTCGTCATCGGTTCTCCTCGGTGTCGGTGGTCTCGACGCGGGCGATGACCTGTTTCAGCCGCCCGATCTCCGCGGCGAGCGCGGTGTCGCCGGCTGCGGTGAGGGTGATCCAGGTGCGGCCGCGCTTGCCCTCGTAGCCCTTCTCGACCTCGACCAGCCCGGCCGTCTCGAGCACGCCGAGGTGCTGCGAGAGGTTGCCGGCGGTGAGCTGCAACTGCGTACGCAGGTAGCCGAACTCGACCCGGCGCGCCTCGTGGGCGATTGTGAGGATGCCGAGTCGTACCCGTTGGTGCACGACGTCGTCGAGGCCCGTCACCGGGTGCGCGGGTGGGTCGCCGGCCTCGGCCGTCACCGCCGCCACCGGCGGGCCAACGCGAAGCCGAGCCCGCCGAGCAGCAGCGCGACGCCGCTGATGAGGTGCGGCAGCAGGAAGTACGTGTGGACGCCGAGGAGGCCGGGCGGCAGCCGGAACGTCTCGGCCGGCGGCACCAGGACCAGGACCAGATAGACGAGGGTGTACGCCAGCAGGGCGACGTGCCGCTCCAACCAGGCCAGCACCAGCAGCGCCAGCCCGATCGTGCCGGCCGGGCCGACCAGCCGGTCCAGCACCATCACCCAGTCGGCGAACGGCTCGGCCGGTGGCGGGTCCAGGTAGAAGTAGGCCCACACCCAGGCGGCGGCGGACAGGACGGCCAGCGCCACCCCGGTGAGCACGTACGGCAGCACCCGGGCACCGAGCCCGCGCGCCCGGGCGGCGCGGGCCGCGTACACGGCGATCCCCGAGTAGGCCAGCAGGAGCGCGGGCAGCCAGTAGAAGCCGCGGCTGAACCCGCGGATGTGGCAGGCGGCGCCACTCTCGACGGTCGCGCGACCGCAGTCGGCGTTGAGGAAGAGCCAGTCGACGGGGAGCGCGAGGAGGCTGACGGCGGCGAGGGCGAGCAGGGCGACGGCGGTCACCCGCTGGTCGAGGCGTACGCGGCGGGCGAGCGCGCGCACGTCGGACAGCAGCCGGCGGGGGTCGTCCCCGGCGGACACCGATTCAGTGGTCATGCAGATAGGTTTCCATTACAAACCTGTCTGCGCTAGTACCTAATTTGTGACGCGGTCAAAGCGGCGGGTGACCATCGACGGGTTTGCCGGCCCCCGGTCCAGGAGACGGAGAGCGGCATGGATCTGTTGCGCACCCGTCGCCCGCCGGCGCCCCTGTTCGCCGGCCTCGGCATCGTCGTCGTCATCGGCTTCGCCGTCGCCGCCTGGACGGTCTGGCAGAACGACCGGGCGCTGCGGACCCGCGGCGTGGACGCCAGCGCCCGGGTCGTCCAGGTCACGGAGAAGAAGGGCCGCATCCACGTCGAGTTCACCGCGGCGGACGGGCGGTCGGTGCGCACGATGGTCGGTCAGGGGGACGAACCGCCGGGTCCCGCGCCGGCCGTCGGTGACGAGATCCCCATCGTGTACGACCCGCAGGACCCGGATGCCGAGGTGGCCGATCGCCGCACCTCGCCGAACCATCGCGTGGCATACCTGCTCGCCGCTACGGCGGCCGCCGGCGCGATCGGGGTGCCGCTGGCTACGGTCGCACTCGTCCGGGCCAACCGTCGGGCACGCCGTTGAGGAGCTGGCCGGCGGCGCTCGTGCTCGCCGGCGCCATGTTCCTCGTCCTGTTCGACAGCCTCGCCGTCGCGACGGCGTTGCCCGCCATCGGTGCCGAGCTCGGCCTCTCGACCGCGCGGCTGCAATGGGTGATCACGCTCTACTCGCTGAGCATCGGCGGGTTCCTCGTCCTGGGTGGACGGGTGTGCGACCTCTGGGGCCGCCGTCGCCTGATCGCGGCGAGCCTCGCGCTGACCGCGGCGGGCCTGCTGCTCTCCGGCGTCGCCTCCGGCCTCGCTCCCCTGTTGCTCGGGCGGGTGATGCAGGGAGTGGGCGCCGCGTTCGCCATCCCGGCGACGCTGGCCTCGGCCGCGACGCTCTTCCCCGACGAGCCGTGGCGCAGCCGGGTCTTCGCCATCGTGGCGGCCGCGGCGAACACCGCGGGCGTGGCGGGCGCGGTCGGCGGCGGCCTCGTCACCTCGTACCTCGGCTGGCGTTGGGTCTTCCTCGTCGTCGCTCCGGTGGCGGCCCTCGCCGCGCTCGCGGCGCTGCTCGTGCTGCCGCCCGACCGACCGCCGAGCCGGCGGGAGCCGCTGGACCTCGTCGGCGCGGTGCTGGCCACTGGCGGGCTCCTCGCCGTCATCTTCGGCGCCAGCCGGATCGGTGAGGTAGGGCCGCGCCCCGTCGACGTCGCCACGGTCGTCGTCGGCCTGCTGATGATCGGCGCGCTCGTGTGGTGGGAGCGGCGCGTGCCGTACCCGCTGATCAAGCCGGCCGTCGTGCGGTCCCGCCGCCTCGTGGCCAGCTGCCTGGCGTTCGGCGCCCATTCGGCGGCGTACGCGGCGGTCGTGGTCGTGGGAAGCCTGCTGCTGCAGGACACCTACCGGCTCTCGGCCGCCCAGGCCGGCCTGGTGCTCGCACCGGTGCTCCTGGGCGCCCTCGCCAGCGCGGCCGTCGCGGGCGTCCTGGTCCGGCGGTACGGATCACGCCCAGTGGTCACGACGGCCCTGTTGCTCGGTGCGGTCGCCCTCGCCGTGGTGGCCGTCAGCGCCGGCGCCGCCCTGTGGCTGCTGGTGGTGTGCCTGGCCGCGTGGGGTCTGACCGCGGGCCCGATCTACGTCGCCCTGACCCGCGAGTGTGTCGGGGACGCCGCGCCGGCGGACCGCGGCATGGCGTCGGCGCTGTTCGAGTCGACCACGCACATCGGCGGCGCGGTCTCGATCGCCGTCTACCTGACGATGCTCAGCGCGGGCGCGGCCTACGCCACCACCCAACTCGTCGGCGCCGCCGTCGCCGCGGCAGCGGTGCTCACGACCCTGCTCGTCCTGCCCCTCGGCGACTGACGCCGCTGGACGTGATCAGCCGCGGCGGCCCAGGCGGTGCTGCCAGGACCAGGCGGCGACGCCGACCCGGTTCCGGGCGCCGAGCTTGCGTTGGATGCTGGTCAGGTGGGTCTTGACCGTGCCAGGGGTGATGTAGAGGCGGGCGCCGATCTCGGGATTGGTCAGGCCTTCGGCGACCAGGGCCACGATGTCGAGCTCACGGTCACTCAACGGCGGCCGGGCGGGCGGAGGGCCGGGACGCCCGGCGGACAGCTCGCGCAGGAGTCGCACGGTCACCGCCGGGCTGATCAGGGCGTCGCCGGCCACCGCGGCGCGGACCGCCTCGGTGAGCAGGGCCGGGCCGGAGTGCTTCAGCAGGAAGCCGCTGGCCCCGTGCCGCAGGGCCGTGTGCACGTACGCGTCGAGGTCGTACGTCGTGACCACGACGACCCGGGCGGTGAACGGCGCGTCGGCCGCGCACAGTCGTCGGGTCAGTTCCAGCCCGTCCATGCGCGGCATCCGGATGTCGGCGACCACCACGTCCGGGCGTAGCGCCGCGGCCAGTCGCAGGGCCTCCTCGCCGTCCCCGGCCTCACCGACGACGTCGATGTCCCCGGCGGCCCGCAGGATGGTGCGGAAACCGAACCGGACCGTCTCCTGGTCGTCCGCGATCAGCACGCGTACGCGTCTGCCGGTGTTCATGCGCGCTCGGGCGGTGTCGCCGCGGGCAACTCGGCGCGCACCCGCCAGCCCGTCGAGCCCAGCGGGCCGGACACGAGCCTGCCGCCGAGCGATTCGACGCGCCGGGTGAGCCCGGCCAGACCGGTGCCACCGCGACGATCCGGTTGCGACCCGCGGGCGGGCGACGGATCGACGCCGCGCTCGTTGCGCACGCTCACCACGACCTCGTCCTGATCTCGGCCCAGGTGCACCTCGACGACGGCGCCGCGCGGGGCATGCCGGCGCACGTTCGTCAGCGCCTCGAGGACCACCCGGTAGACGACGATCCCGACCGGTGCGGCCAGTTCCGACACGAGGCCGGGCTCGGCGTCCAGACACACCGGACCGGCCCACGAACGCGCGAACCGCTCGACCAGTTCGGGCAGCTGGCCGGCGCGGGGTTCGTCGAGGCCGCCGTCCTCGGCGTCGCGTAGCAGCCGCATCGTCCGGTCCAGGGCCGCCAAGGAGCGGACACCGTCGGCCTCGACGCGCTCGAGCACCTCGTCGACCTGGTCCTGGCCGACGGGCAGCAGGATGCGGGCAGCCTGGACCTGGACGACCATCGCGCTCACGTCGTGGGCGACGAAGTCGTGGAGATCCGTGGCCAACCGCACCCGTTGCTCCTTTCGCGCCTGCCGCACGGTCCGGACCCGGGTCGCGTCGAGCTGGCGCAGGTAGAGGCCGAACCCGACGCCCGCGACGCCGGCCAGCGCCCAGAACACGCACGCGGCGAGCCCGGCCCGCCAGCTCGCCACCGCCGGGCCGGTGATCGGCAGAGCGAGCAGGCTTCCGGCCACGACCGTGACCGACGCCGCGGTGACGGCGGTGCGCGGCGAGGATCGCCGGCACACGACCACGACGTGCCCCGCCAGAGCCGCGGTGCCGAGCAACGGCCAGAGGCCGACGACGTGCGGTGAGCCCTGGACGTACCACAGGAACATGGCGAGCAGGGTGCTCGCCGCGGCCGTCCAGGCGCCGGCCGCCGCGGAGGGCCGCGAACGCCGCACGGCCTGCCCCGCCAACGCCACCAGCGGGGGCGCCGCGAACAGCAGTTCGACCACCACGGCCTAACCGTAGCCAGCGCGGTCGCCGCGCCGGTATCTGCCGATCGGGAGATACCGGCGCAGCGGCCCGCCACGGACGCTGAAACCATGATCGACCGATTGACTCGTCTTGCCGCGCTGGCCGGATCGCTGCTGGTGACGGCGGCCGGGGTTCTCTGGTGGGTGGCCCCGGGGAGATACCCGTTCGGCCCGGACGACCGCTTCGCGGAACTGTCCCTGATGACGTACGTGCCCCGCGGTGCGGCGATCGCGCTCGCGCTGACCCTGGGTGTGGCCGGGGTGGTGGTGGCAGCCGGTCGCCGCCGCGGACCCGGGGCGACCGCCTTCGCCGCCGTCGCCGCGATCGTCCTGGGCCTGCTGGTGCCTGACATCCAACTGCTGATCCTGACCGCGTACGCGATGGCCCTGGCGGTGCCGGCGGCGCTGGTCGCGCTGGTGGCGAAGCGGCTGGCGCCACGGCTGCCCACTGTCGGCGTCTTCGCGGTGACGTTCGCGGCACTGCTCGGCTGGCTGTCGTACATCGCCCGCGACGCGGAACCGGTCGGCACGCGCCCGCTGTTCGTGTTCGGATCGTTCGCCGTCGGGGCCGCGTGGGCCGCCGCCCTCGTCCGCCTGGTACGGACGGTCGGCGTCAACCGTCCTTCGTGGACCGAGCCGGTGGTCGCGGCCAGGTGGGGCCGGACACTGACCTGGGCGGCGGCGCTGTGTCCGCTGCCGTACACCCTGACCCGCCTGAGCTGGCTCACCCCGTGGCCGATCGGTGAGTCAGCGGAAACCCTCGCGGCGCACCCGGGCCTGCGCATCTTCGGCCTCGCGCTGGCGCTGGCGGGCGAAGGCGGAACCTGGTTGACGCTGGGCCTGATCCGCCCCCGCGGCGAGACGTTTCCGGCCTGGCTGCCGATCGTGGGCGGTCGTCCGGTCCCGGTCGGCGCCGCGGTGGTACCAGGACTGCTGGTCGCGGCGATGATCACCATCGCGGGACACTCCATCCTGCAGCAGGCCGTCGTCACCGGTGACTACGTGCTGGTCCTGCTGATGCCCTTTCCGTTGTGGGGACCGCTGCTGGCGGCAGCGACCGTCGGCTACTGGCTGCGCCGCCGCCCGTCGATGGTGTGGCGCTAGCCGCGGCTGACGCTGGACAGCCCCGGCTCCGCCGGCAGCACCGACAGTGCCCGGATCCAACTGTGGACGTCCTTGGTCACGTCGGCGGCTGTCAGGCCGATCTCGGCGAGGATCTCGGCCCGCGTGCCGTGGTCGATCCACCGCGCCGGGACGCCCAGGTCGCGCAGGGGCATGTCCAGCTCGTGGTCGCGCAGCAGCTTGGCGACGGCGTCCCCGATGCCACCGTCGCGTACGCCGTCCTCGATGGTCACGACCAGCTTGTGTGCGCCGGCGAGTCCGACCAGCTCGACCGGTGCGGGGCGGACCCAGCGCGGGTCCACCACGGTCACGCCGAATCCCCGCTTCGCCAGCTCCGCCGCGACCTGCACGCCGACGTGGGCGAAGGGCCCTACCGTGACCAGCAGGACGTCCTTGCGCTCGGCTGTCTCGGCGAGCACGTCGATGCCGCCCACCCGGCGCAGCGCGGGCAGCGCGGCCGGGACCGACCCGGTCGGGAAGCGCACCACCGTCGGGCCGTCGTGGATCGCCACCGCCTCGCGCAGGGCCGTGCGCAGGGTCTCGGCGTCGCGGGGCGCCGCCACCCGCAGGCCCGGCACGACGCCGAGGATGGACATGTCCCAGATGCCGTAGTGGCTCGGGCCGTCCGGCCCGGTGATGCCCGCCCGGTCGAGCACGAACGTCACGGGCAGCTTGTGCAGTGCGACATCCAGCAGCACCTGGTCGAAGGCGCGGTTGAGGAACGTCGCGTAGATCGCCACCACCGGGTGCAGCCCGGCCAGCGCGAGCCCGGCGGCGGACGTCGTCGCGTGCTGCTCCGCGATGCCGACGTCGAACGCCCGGTCCGGATAGGCGGTGGCGAGCCTGTCGATCCCGGTCGACTCCGCCATGGCCGCCGTGATGCCGACGACGTCGGGCCGCACCCCGGCGATCGCCACCAGCTCGTCGCCGAACACGCTCGTCCACTTGAGACTGTGGGCGGCGAGCGGTTTTCCGGTGGCGGGATCGAAGGCGCCCGGCGAGTGCAGCCGGTCAGCCTCGTCCTGCTCGGCCGGCGCGTAGCCGTATCCCTTGCGCGTCACCGCGTGCACGATGACCGGCGCCCCGTGGCCCTTCGCCCGGGTGAGCGCCGACTCCAACGCCGCCACGTCGTGCCCGTCGACCGGCCCGACGTACTTGATCCCGAGATCCTCGAACATCGCCTGCGGTGCGACCGCGTCCTTGATGCCCTTCTTCACCGCGTGCAGGGTGTCGAAGAGCGCCCGGCCGACCAGAGGAGTCTTTTCCAAGGCCTCCCTGGTGAGCTCCAGCACCATCTCGTAACCGGGGTTGAGCCGCAGCGACGCGAGGTGCGCGCCGTCTCCCACCAGCGCCACGACATGCCGCGCCTCACCGCGGAGGGCGTACGCCTTGGCCATGCCGTCCGCATAGGACAGTGCGGTGGAGGCGTGACAGTTCTCGACGAGGTCGTGCTGGCTTTCGGCCCGACTCGGATATCCGGTGAGCCCGCCGCGCTGCTTCAGGAGGTCGAACCCGTCCTGTCGGCCCGTGAGCATCTTGTGCACGTAGGACTGGTGCCCGGTGTCGAAGATGAACCGGTCGCGAGGACTGTCGAAGACGCGATGCATCGCAAGCGTGAGCTCTATCGGCACCGTGGCCTCGGAAAGTCACCGAGCGCGGCTCTCCCCCGGCGGTGGGAACGGCTCCCCTTTCCGGGGGAGGCACGGTGTTCGCGTTGAGGACATCATCGGTCGGTGACTGTCCCCACGCATGTCGGCGACCTGCCTGTAGCTCCGCGCTGGTTTCGTTTCACCGTGATCGACGAGCGCACGACCCTGATCGAGGAGCCGCACGTCCGTAGCCTCCTGCGCGCCAACCTGTGGCATCTGCGCGGTCGTGACCGACCTGCTCGTCGACTGCGGACTGGGTGTCACCGCGCTCGCACCGCTGCTGCGCGAACGGTTCGGCCGCGAGCCCGTGCTGGTGCTCACCCATGCACACCTCGACCACATGGGCTCCGCACACGAGTTGGGCGAGGTCTGGGCCCACCCCCTCGAACACGTCGAGAAGCCCGCGCCGGGCTCCCTGCACGGCCCGACCCTGGCCACTCAGCTCGGTTTGGACGCCCTGCCGCCCGCGCTGCTGACCGCCCGGCCGCACGGGGACTACGACCTCGGAACCTTCCGGGTGCGGCCTGTGACGCCCGCCCGCCTGCTGAACGACGGCGACGTCCTCGACCTGGGCGACCGGCGGCTGACGGTGCTGCACCTGCCCGGTCACACGCCGGGCAGCATCGCCCTGTTCGACGCACACGACGGCACGCTGTTCAGCGGGGACGTCATCTACGACGACGACCTGCTCGACTCGCTGCCCGGCAGCGACCCGGAGGTGTACGCGCACTCGCTGCGCCGCCTTCGCGAGCTGCCCGTACGCCTGACGCATCCCGGGCACGACCACAGCTTCGACCGGGAACGCCTGCATCACCTCATCGACGCGTACCTCCGCTGAGCGACGGGGCGTCGTCAGGAGTCTCCGGTGAGAGGCAGGAGCGCGTCGTCGGCCGGCTCCTCATCCCACCCGAGTTGTCGCGCCAGCTCTTTCACCTGCGGAGCGTTCAATCGGCGGTAGATCTCGTACGCTTCCGTCCGGAGAACCACCGCTGAGGGATCGCCGGCTTGTTCGGCGACCTGGGCGAGCGCGACCAGGGTCCGCGCACGCATCGCCGGCACGTCCTCGGCTGTCCAGAACCGCAGCACCTCGCGAAGGCGAATGTCCGCGCCGGGGCGGCCGAGGCGGGCCTGCGCCTCGCCCAGGCTCAGCTCGGCGAGGGTGAGGCCCCAGCTGTGACCGCGAGCGCGGAAGATCTCCGCGGCAGCCATGAAGGTCTGCTCCGCCTCGAGCAGGCGGGTGGCGTCACTGGCCAACGCCTCCCCTTGAGTACGCAGGCTCTGGGCCGCCCCGATCGGATCATCGATCTGCTCGAAAAGCCTGACGGCGCGGCGGGCGGCCCGCTCGGCCGCGCTGCTGCGGCCGGCGGCGAGCAGCGCACCGGCCAGGCCGCGCGACGCGTAAGCCAATGCGAATCTGTCGGCGGCGCGACGTGCGGTCATCAGCGCCGAGCGGGCCGTTTCGATCGCTTCCGCCGCGGCCCCGCGCTCTCGAAGCACCCAGGCCAGATGGGTCATGGCGAGGGCCTTGACCGGGATGCGACCGGCCCGATCCAGGTCGTCGACCGCTGCCCGCAGCTCGTCCTCCGCCTCGTCGAGCCGCCCGGAGAGGCCGAGCAGATAACCGAGGTCCTTGCCGGCCATGGCCATACCCGCGGCGTCGCCGACCGCTTCGGCGAGCTCTCGCGCGGCGCGCAGGCTCGACTCCGCCTCGTCACGCTGGTCACATTCCACCAGGCAGGTGCCCAGCCCGCGCAGCATCGCCGCTTCGGCGCGGCGGTCACCGGCGTCGCGGGAAGCGTCCAGGGCCGCGCGCATGGTCCGCTGCCAGTCGTCGTAGTAGCCGCGCAGCTCGAAGAACTCGGCCGTACAGGCAGCCAGCCCGCGCGCGAGGTCGGCCCGGCGGGCCGTCCGGCAGGCCCCGACGAGCGCGATGAGACTGTCGCGTTCGGACTCGAACCATTCCACGGCGTGTGAGCCGGCTGTCGTGGCCGCCGTCGGGTCGACGTCGCCACCCGCGGCAGTCGCGTCGTCCAGGTGGAACCGCTCACACTGCAGGCCCGCACGCGCGAGGCGGGCAAGGCCGAGCCACCCGGCGGCAGCGCGGACGAAGGCGGCAGCCCAGTCGGCGTCGCTGATCTCCGCCTCCCGCCGTTCCAGCGCGTACAGGCGGGTGATCTCGTGGAACCCGTACCGTTGCGCACCGACCTGGTCCAGGCCGGCCGATTCGAGCAGCCGCGCGTCGAGCAGCTCCTCGACGGCGGCGGACGCGTCCGCCGCGCCGCGGTCGAGGAGGGCGGCGACGGTCCACTCCGGAACGGTCCGGATCCCGACGGCGCAGAGGGCGCCGAGCAGCGCGAACGCCCGCGCCGCCGTGGGACTCAGGGCCCGGTAGGTCACCTGCAACGTCGGTCGTACCGACAGGTCGCCGTGGCGCAGCTCGTCGAGCCGACCCCGTTCGTCGGCCAGCCGATCGCCGAGGTGACGCAACGTCCAGTGAGGCCGTGCGGCAAGACGCGCGGCGACGACCCGGACGGCCAGCGGGAGGCCTCCGCAGGCGGCCACGAGCGCGTCAGCCGCCTGTTGCTCGGCCTGCACGCGGCTCGTACCCGCCACCTGCCGCAGCAGCTCGATCGAGTCGCCGTGCGACAGCGGTCGCAGATCGACGGTCACCGCACCGGACAGCCCGGTCAGGCGCAACCGGCTGGTGATGATGGTCGCGACACCCTCGGGCGGCAACAGCGGCTCCACCTGTCGATGGCCGGCCGCGTCGTCGAGGATCAGCAGCATGCGCCGGGCCGCGACCCGGCTGCGGAACAGCGCCGCTCGGTCCGCGATGCTCGCCGGGAGGGCGGAGCCGTCCACGCCGAGCATCCTCAACAGCAGGGCCAGCACGTCCGCGGGATCGGCGGGCGAACGGTCCTCTCCACCGAGGACCGCGTACAGCTGTCCGTCCGGGAACCGCGCCGACAGAAGGTGACCGATATGAGTGGCGAGCGCGCTTTTCCCGACGCCTGGAGGACCCGACAGCGCGGCTGTACGCCCCTTTCCCCGCGAAGGGCGAAGCATCGCCGCGAGCAGTGCCAACTCCTCCTCCCGGCCGACGAAATCCGAGACGTCGGGCGGCAGGTGCCAACCCGGAACAGCTGTTTCCGCGGCGGCCGTGCCACGATTGCGCCAGAACAGTGCCCGGCCGGCCTCGACGAAGGGGGCACGGTCATCGTCGGTGAGATCCAGGGCGGCGGCGAGTTGTTCGAGGGTGCGCGGCTGTGGCCCGCGTCCGCCACCGCGCTCCATCTCACCCACGGAACGTGAGCTGATGCCGGCGCGTTCCGCCAGGGCCTCCTGGGTGAGGCGAAGGCCGAGACGGTGACGACGAAGCTGTGCGGCGAACCCGTCATTCAAGACCCGACTCCCGTGATCGTCTGCGCCGACAGATTACCCGATGATCTTCGTCAATGCCCTGCGTCGGCGGCGGGACCGCGGTCACCATGCGTCCCTTCGATGCGACGTCCACCAGGATCGTGCGCGCAGGTGAACCCTGCCTCCCCAAGGTGGGGGACTCCGCTCCCCCACGGATGGGAGGGAGTTGGCTACCCGCGACCAGGCGCGGTCCGCCGGCTCCGTCGGTCCGGTGGAGCATTGCCGGCTTCCCCCCGGCCCGCGGCCGTGACCACGTCGGTGACGGTCGTGCGCCAGTCGGCCAGCATCGCCGCGGAGAAGTCGTGGCCGAGTCCCGGGTAGGTGTGCAAGGAGATCCGGGCACCCCGTCGTCCGAGTCCGTCGGCCACCCGGCGGGCGTCGTCGATCGCGACGATGGGATCCGCCTCGCCGTGGAAGGCGTGTATCGGCGGGCAGCGATCGGCGGCGGTCGGCCAGAGCGACGGCGGGCACAGACCCAGCATCGGCAGCGCCGCCGTCACCAGCCCTGGGTGGCGCAGGGCGAGCGCGAACGCCAGGTCGCCGCCTTGCGACGCGCCCGTCACGACCAGCGGACCCGCACCGGCGACGTCGACGGCCAGGCGGTCACACCCCGCCGACACCAGGTTCGCGTGCGCGGCGCCGGAAGCCGACGGGAACCACGAGTAGCCGTCACGCGCGGCGAACGGTGCCCGCGGAAGCACGAGCCGAGCCGGCAGGTCGGCCACCAGCGGACCGAAGATCGCCTCGTACTCGTCGGGGTCGCTGTATTTCGAGTGCAGCACCACCACAGTCGTCGTCACGGTCATACCGAGCGAGTCTCATGGGCGGGCCGCGTCGGGGTCAACGCTGGTTGATCAGGCCGCTGGTGTTGTCCCAGCCGGTGGGGGCGGCGAGGCGGCCGCTGCTGACCATGCCGGCCGGGACGTTGAAGCCGTACCGCTGCTGCGCGGCGTGGCCGCCGGGCCGGCGGTCGAACGCCTGGCAGCCGACCAGTGCCGTCTCCAGGCCGGGCGCGAGGTAGAACCCGTCGGCGGTGTTCGGCGTGCCGGACACGTCGTACATGCCGGCGGTGTCGGCGACGCAGCCGACGAAGGTGTTCCGGTCCCACTCGACGTACCAGCCGTGGGCTTTGGTGTCCTGGGCCTCGCAGCCGACGAACTTGTTGCGGGTGGACCTGACGTGCCAGCCGTAGCCGCGGACGTACCAGGCCTTGCACGCCTGGAAGAAGTTGTTCGCCGCGTTGGCGCCGATGTAGAAGCCGGCGTTGGCCCCGGTGGATGCCCGGGTGGTGGCCTCACAGGCCGTCCACCAGTTGTCGGGGGCGTTGACATGGAACCCGTACTGCCCGGCGCCGCGGACGCGGACGCGGCTTGTCGACGTCGCCTGGGTGTCGCTGCCGCGGTAGACGATGCCGTCGAGTACGGGGTTGTACACCCACAGGTTGTCCAGCCGGCACATCGAGTCCGGCTCGCCCTTGTAGTTGCCGGTGGTGCCGACGATGTTCAGGTCGATGCCGTTGGTGGCTTTGGAGGCACAGTCCAGCACGAGGTCTCCGATGTACACGCCGTCGACCGGGTTGCCACCGCCGATCTCGATCATCGACGCCATCGCGGCGCCGGCGAGGATCTCGGTCCGCTGGCCGACGCCGCGGATCGTGCAGCCCGGTGTGGGGGCGATCGGCGTGGTGATGGTGTAGCGACCCGCGCCGAGCTGGATCGCCTTGGCGCCACTCGAGATGGCGGACTGGATGCTCGCGCCCGGCGCGACGTACTCCCACGGGCCTACGGGGGCGGCGTGGGCGGCCGTCGGGTCGAGCATCGTGGTGGTGGCGACACCGGCGAGGCCGGCCGCCGCCAGGCCGCTGCCGCGGAGCAACGCGCGCCGGCTGGGGACCCCCGCACGGCCCCCACCGGAGTCGGGCGTGGAACGAATGTCGACCATGGTCCGCTTCACCTTCCGTATGGGGGCCGTCCGCGGGGGTCAGATGCCGTAGATGAACTGTTCGTCGACGCCGCCGCCGTTGTTGGCGTTGCGGAGGTAGACGGTGTTGTTGCCTGGCCGTCGTACGCCCGGGGTGTCGACGCCGTCGTTGTTCCAGTCGCCCGGGAACGCGACGTCACCAGAGGCGCCGTGGCCGAAGATGAACGTGTGGTCGAGG
>NZ_BONE01000107.1 GCF_016862555.1 Asanoa siamensis
ACACTCACTGGCAAGGGGACTCGATGGCTTCACCGTATCTGTCGAACGACGCGCTCGAGAAGGGCGATCGTTGGCGTGCGTTTCGCGGGCTTCGTTGGTGGCAGCTCGTCCTGTCGCTGCTGCCGCTCGTCCTCATCGCGCTCGGTGGCCTCGTCGGTGGTGCCGTCGGCGGCGCGGGCACATGGTTGAACCTGAAGGTGGCGCGCAGGCCGCTGCACCCGGTGGTCAAGGTGTTGGCCATGATCGGCGTGGTGGTAGGCGCGTACGTCGTCTGGTTGTTCGTCGCCATCGCGGTCAGGGCGCTGTTCGCGAGCTAGATTCCGTCGCGTACGGACGTATCGCTGGTCGCCGTACGCTTCTGCCCTGTGGCCCGCGCTTCGCGTCATGGCCGCTCGACGGGAGGAACGCATGGCCAACTTCGGTGAGTCCGACGATCTGGTGAGCGCCGAGTTCCGGGGCGTCGATCTGAGTGGCGCACGGTTTGTCGAGTCAGACCTGTCTCGCGTCGTGATGCGGGGCGTCGACATCGCCGGAGGCGACATTGACGCCCCGTGGCTCTTCGAACCAGGGAGCACGTTGCTGGTCAACGGTGTCGACGTCGTGTCGTTCGTCGAGGGGCAGCTCAACCAGCGGTTTCCCGGCCGGGAAGTGCGGCGCGCCCAGGATCCCGACGGGCTGCGCGCCGCCTGGGACGCACTCGAGCGCACCTGGGCCGCCACCCTCCGACGCGCCGCCGCCGCGCCGGCCGGGACCGTCGACGTCTCCGTCGCCGGTGAGTGGTCGTTCGCCCAGACGCTCCGGCACCTCGTGCACGCCACCGACGTCTGGCTCGGGCGCGGGATCATGGAGGCCGCGCAGCCGTTCCATCCCCTCGGGCTGAAACACGGCGGCGACACCACCGCCACGACTGACTATGCCGAGGTGCTCGTCGCGCGCGCCGACCGCATGGCCATGGTGCGTGACTTCCTGGCCCACGTCACCGCCGAGGATCTGGACGCACCGCGGAAGAACCCCCACAACCCGGACCATCCGGAGACCGTACGCTCCTGCCTGCACGTGATCCTCGAAGAGGAATGGGAGCATCACCGGTTCGCCGTCCGTGACCTCGACGCGATCGAGGCCCCGCCGGCCGCCTGATCCTGACAGAATGCGGCGTGCCCACACGCTTCCGCCTGGTCAGGGTGACGACCAGAACCATTCAGGTACGCGAGCGCGCCAGCGTCGACCTGCCGCGCAGTGCGGAGGCGACCTTCGACTTCCTGTGGGACCCGGTGTCCTCGTTCACGATCTCCGACTCGGTGGATGTGGCCGCGGCGCTCCCGGGCCGTCGGGGGCTCGGCGAGATCCAGGCCGTCGTCGAGCGGACGCCGGCCGGGCGGGTCGGCGTGCTGCACGAGGTCATCGAGCACGAACCCGGGCGCCGGGCGGTGACGCGCGGGCTGGTCGGCGTCTGTCCTACCTGGAGCGCCCTCAGCCTCGAACCCCTCGGGCCCGGCTCGTGCCGGCTCACCCAGGAGTTCTGGGCCGACCTTCCGGCGGGCGTCCAGGCGGGAATGGACAGGCAACTGAGCGCCGAGTACCGGCGGCGGTTGGACCTGATGATGCGCCGGCTCGGCGAGTGGGCCGGCCGTCAGGCGCCGGTGTAGGCGAACGCCGCCCAGTAGATCGGGTCCGCATAGGGGAACTCGCCCGGCCCGCCGGCAGGGGTGACGTCGGGCAGCAGGGCGAGCAGGTCCGCGTGGCGCGCACCGCGTAGCCATTGCTGGGCCAGGTTGAGCGCCACCACCGGTTCGCGGCCCTCCTGGCACCACGCGTGGTAGAAGACCGTCATCAGGTACGTGGTGGCCAGGTCGTCGACCGCCCAGGCGGTGGCGATCACGCCGGCGAAGCCGAGTTGGATCAGCGCCGAGGGCAGGCCGACCGCCTCGTTCGGCATCGCCGAGCCGCTGAGGTTGGTCTGGCAGGCCGACAGCACGGCCAGGCGCCGGCGGCCGGGCCGCAGCGTCCGCAGCAGTTCCGCCAACGTGACCTGGCGGTCGGCGAAGTACAGGCGACTGTCCAGGATGGAGGCGGGCTCGGTCGCACCGTGACAGGCGACATGCCAGCTGGTGTGGGCGTCGGCGGCGGCGCGGAACTCCGCCCAGGTGCAGTCGTGGATCGGCTGGGCCGAACCGCCCGTCCAACGCCGGGTGATCTCGGCCGTCTCCCGTGCGACGTACCGCAGCGGGGAATCGACGCCGGATCCCTTCGGCACGTCGATCGCGAGCAGGGTCCCCGCGCCGTCACCGGCCAGGGCCTCCCGGCACCGCCGGAGGGTGCGGGCGTTCGGCGCGTACCGGATCGCCGAGAACCTCCCCGCGTGCCGCCCCTCCGCGCGCTCGTCGCCGGGCATCCCCGGATCGCCGACCGCGTGCAGCGGCAGCAGGCTGAACAGGCCCACGGGTACGAGCGTGACGACGTCTCCCCGCGCGAAGAAGAGGAGGATCTCGCCGATCCCGGCGTGCCACATCGTCCGCAGGGCGGCGGCCATCGGCTGGACCGCGGGCGGCCCGGCCGGCGCGATCTCACGGTGGGTCGCCAGCCGCACGACGCCGACGGCCTCGGGCTGGACCCGCCCGACGATGCCCGCCACCGTGGCCCGGTCGAGCTTGGGCAGGTCGACGTACTGCGGGTCGTGCCGCCCCGCGACCACGAGTGCGTAGCCGCCGGCCTTCGCCGCCGCGAGGTAGACGAGGGCCCCGTCGTCGGTCTCGGCGGCGATCTCGTCGTAGCCGACGGAGAACTCGGCCCCGGAGGCGGCCCGGCCCAGGACCTCGGTCAGGTTGACCGCCCGCCCGGTCTCCAGCGCGATCGCCGCCTCGCGGTACCGCCCGGTGCGGGCCAGCCAGTAGCCGGCCTCCTCCGCGTACTCCTGGGCCGAAGCCAGCACCCGCTGCTTCGCCGCCGCGCCCTGCCGGGCGACAGCGTCCTGTGTGGCCAGTGTCACGAGATGCTGGTACGCCTCCGCGGCGAACTCCGCCACGCGGGTCCCGACCGCCCACTCCGCCCACGCCACCGCGAGCCGGGCCTTCTCGGGTGCGCTCCACGGCCCGTCGACCGACGCCCGCCAGGCCTGGTGGCGGCGCTCGTCGCTGGGCCGGCCGGTGAGCGCCTCCCGCGCCGCCAGCGCCTCCTGCAGCAAGAGCCGGTCGTCCGCGTCGGGGCCGCGCCAGGGCCGGCAGCGCCGCCTCATCAGCCGTTCCGCCTCACGCGCCTCGGCCAGCCCGCCGGCCGGCGCGGCCTCGGACCGCAGGGCCCGCCACAGCAGCAGCCGCGCCAGGCTCGCGTCGGCCGCGGTGGTCCGGCGCCACCAGCGCAGGCCCGCCGCCCGGCCGGTCCGGCACCACGCGATCGCGCGGTCCAGGTCGGCGGGATCCCGCCGGGCCAGCAGCAGCCCGGCGGTGGCCAGGGTCTGCGGCAGGACCCGGCCGCCCCGCTGCGCGCCCGCGTCGAGCTCGCCGAGGGCCGCGTCGAGGTCGCCGGTCACCACGTGCCGCCGGGCGCGGGCCAGATGCACGAGGGCGGGGTCGCCCAGCCGCCGGACGAGGTCGTCGAGCGGGCCGAGGTCGTCGTGGGTCTCCGCGGCGGCGATCGCCGCGTCCACGCGGGCGAGGTCCTGGGCCGCACCGCGGGCCGGCCAGGCGACGGGCGGCAGGCCGTCGAACGCGACCCCGGCCGACCGGCGGACCGCGGCCATGCCGGCCCGGGAGCGGTGCATCGCCCGCTTCTCGGCGAGCTCCTGGAAACCGCGATGGTGGTGGTCCATCAGCACGCTCTCGATGCGCGCCGCCACGTCACGCATGGCGCCGTAGATCTCCGCCTCGCGCGGGTGGTCGATCGCCGCCTCGCTCTTGAGCCACTCGACGCACATCGAGACGAAGGTGCGCGAGATCGTCCGCCGGGTGTTGTCGTCCTCGACGTCGCGGGTGTCGACGTGGGGATAGCACTCCATCAGCTCGTCCGCCGCCGGCTCGAGGTCGTCGAACACGGCCGACAGGCTGACCATCTCGTACAACGCCGTCGACGCGATCCACCAGGTGTCGGACTCCTGCCAGCGGGCCGGCCGGTTCGCGCGGAAGGCCTGCCAGGCGGCGGCCGCGGCCGCCGCGTCCCCTTGGAAACAGGCTTCCTTGTACGCCCAGACGTGCTGCTCGATCCGCGCGCGCTCCCGTTCGTAGCGGTCGGGGCTGCGCAGCTGGTGCCGGATCAGGTGGATCCGGGCGTCGTGCGCCCACGGCTCCTCGAAGGTGGGGTCGGTCGGCCGTCCACAGAGGCGGCACGGGTGCGGCCAGGACGGCGGTGCCGGTTGGTCACCGGTCCCGCACCCGTCGTCGCGGCACTCCCAGCCCTTCACCCGCGCGTCGGGCGGGGCGAGGTAGCCGTAGGAGGTCCGCGGTGGTCGTCTGGCCATCGCCTGACTCTGACGGACAGCGGTCCGTCAGAGTCAGGCATGGGAATGTTCAGACGCGATCGCCGGCCGCGGCTGCCGGACGACATGCCGCGATGGCTGGAGAGGTTCGGCCGGCACTCGTTCGACGTGACGAGAAGCGGCATCGACGGCGGCGACATGTGGGACCGCATCGGGTCGCTGCACGGCTGGGCGACGAGCGACCGCGACGGCTTCCTCACCGCGTTGCGCGCCGTCGTGGCGGGTGACCAGGGCGGCTTCGCGACGTTCGGTGCCGCGCGGCTCGTCTGGGAGATGTACGGCTGCGAGTGCCTGCGGATCCCCGGCGCGCTGCCCCTGATCGACGCGGGCATCGAGTTCAAACGGTCGCGCGGCCTGCCCACGGCCATGATGACCGGCTACGAGATGCAGCGCGTGCACGAGATCCAGAAGCAGGACACCTGAGCCGACCCGCGGCGTCGCCGTCGGGTTTCGTACGCACGGAAGGGATCGAGCTGTGGAAGGTTTTCTGTGTTTCCTGGTCGTCGCCGGTCTGATCGGCTTCGTGGTGTGGCAGTTCGTCGAGTCACGCAACGCCGTCGCCACCACCCGCGTCGAGACCACCCATGACCCGGCGACGGTCGTGCAGGTGGTGCGCGAGGCGTTCGCGGGGCCGCGCGCCGTGCTGTGGACGTCGACGGGCGGCCCGGGCGACATCAACATGCGTCGGCGCGGAGTGCGCGGTGGCATCACGATGTCCATCGACGTCGAGCCGGCACCGGGCGGCGGGTCCTTCGTGGACATGTGGGCCTCGAGCACCGTCAACTATCTCGGCGTGCTGGTGAACTTCGCGGGCGTGGTCAACCGCCGCAAGAAGGCCATCGGACGCCGCCTGACCGAGGCCGACCTCACCGTGCGGTGATCAGCGGCCCGCCGGCACGACCGTGATGCCCAGGGCCCGGGCGAAGGTCTGCGACAGGGCGGCCAGGTCGTCGGCGGCGATGGTCGCGCCCGCCAGGCTCAGCACGCCGCCGAGGCCCGACAGGTCGCAGTCGGTGAAGCGGGCGCCGGCGCACTTCGCGTCGGAGAACTGGGCCGCGCTCAGGTCGCAGCCGGCGAACTCCGCGCGGCGCAGGTCGGCGCCCGTGAAGTCGGCCCCGGTCAGTTTGCAGTCGACGAACCGCACGTGGGCGAACGACGAGAACCGGAACGCCGCCAGGTCGGCGCGGCAGCCGTCGAACGTCACGTCGCGCAGCGTGCCGGCAGTGCACTGGGCGCCGGTCAGGCGCACCTGGACGAACCGCGTCCGCGTCAGCGCCGGCTTCGTCAGGCGGGCGTTGGCCCAGTCACAGTGCTCGGCGAGGCAGTCGGTGAAGCGGGGCTGGTCGAGGACGGCCGAGGCGAGCGGCGTGCGCGTGAACCGGCACTGCTCGAACTCCACCGCCTCGGCCTCCGCGCCGGCGAGGTCGACACCGGTGAAGGACAGCCGGCGCAGCAGCGCCTCGTGCTCCAGCGGCTCCGCGCCCGGGGACAGGGCGGCCAGGCGGGGTTCGGCGGGCGGGCGCGGTGCGGACACGCCGTCCACCGTAGCGGCAGCGCCACCGGACCGGCGGCTGACAACACCCTTACATTGCTCGTACGTCGATGCCTTAGCCTGCCGAACATGGCTGACCGCGCGAGGATCGCTCACCTGTTGCGCCGCGCCACGTTCGGGCCGACCGCCGAGGAGGTCGACGCCGGCGAGCGGGCCGGCTACGACGCCACCCTCGAACGGCTGCTGCGGCCGGCCGAGCGTGACCCGGGCGCGCCCGTCTTCGCCGCCGATCCGGGCCCTGGCAAGGACGCCACCCGCGAGCAGCGCCAGCAGGCCAACCAGCAGCGGCGCAAAGAGGTCACGTCGGCCGTCGACTGGTGGCTCGACCGGATGGTCGCCACCGAGCACCAGCTCGCGGAGAAGCTGGTGTTCTTCTGGCACGGGCACTGGGCGACCAGCGCGCAGAAGGTGAAGGTCGCGCGGCTGATGCTGGGCCAACAGCAGACCTTCCGGGACCACGGGCGGGGCGGGTACGCGGCGTTCGTCCAGCGGATGGTCCGGGACCCCGCGCTCATCCTCTGGCTCGACGGGCAGAAGAACACCGCCAAGGCGCCCAACGAGAACCTCGCGCGCGAGCTGATGGAGCTGTTCACGCTCGGCATCGGCAGCTACGCCGAGAGTGACGTCAAGGCCGGCGCCCGGGCGTTGACCGGCTGGACCGTCGATCGGGTGGCCGGCACCGCGCGGTTCGCGGCGCGCCGGCACGACAAGGGCGCGAAGACGATCCTCGGGCGCACCGCGGCGTTCGACGCCGACGGGTTCGCGGCGCTGGTCGCGAACGAGCCGGCCGCCGCGACCTTCCTGGCGCAACGGCTCTGGTTCCGGTTCGGCAGCGGCGAGCCCATCCCGGCAGAGGTACGCGACCGCCTGGGCGCCGCGTTCGCCGCCCGCCGCCACGTCGACGACCTGCTGCGCGCGCTGTTCACCGACCCGGCCTTCGCGGGCACCAGCGGTCAGCTCGTCAAGCAGCCCGTGGAATGGGCGGTCGGCGCCCTGCGCCAGCTCGGCATCCGCCCGTCGACGCGCGGGGAGCAGGCACCGAAGCAGCTGGTCAACGTGCTCAACGGGCTCGACCAGACACCCCTGCGGCCGCCGAGCGTGGGCGGCTGGCCGGCCGGGGCGGCCTGGCTGACCACGAGCTCGCTGCAGGTGCGGCTGCGGGCGGCCGAGCAGTTCGCGGCGTGGGCCGCGCCGGCGGTGCGCGAGCGGCTCGCGGCCGCGCCGGCCCAGGGCCGCCCCGACGCCCTCGCCCGGCTGCTGGTCGTCGACGGCTGGACCGACCGCACCCGGGCCGTGCTCACGGAGGCGGCCGGCAAGCCCGAACGGCTGATCCAGCTCGGCCTCGTCAGTCCTGAATACACCGTCCACTGAGGAGCAGGTCGATGGATACGCTCACCCGGCGGAAGTTCCTGATCGCGAGCGGCGTGGTCGGCGCGGGCGCGCTGGCGGCCGGTGCCGCCGCGTACACGCTCGACGACATCCTCGGCACGGCCGGCGACCGGCCGGCGGACGCGGGCACGCTCGTGCTGGTCACGCTCTACGGCGGCAACGACGGGCTCAACACGGTGGTGCCCTTCGCCGACGCGGCCTACCAGGACGCCCGCCCGGACATCGCCTACGACGCGGGCGAGGTGCTGCGGCTCGACGACGAGACCGGCCTCAACCCGGCGCTGACGGGCTTCCACCGTCTCTTCACCGAGGGCCGGCTCGCGGTCGTCCGCGGCGTGGGTTATCCGAAGCCGGACCGCAGCCATTTCCGGTCGATGGACATCTGGCAGACGGCCGACCCGGTCCGCCCGGGCACCACCGGCTGGCTCGGCCGCTGGCTGGACACCGCCGGCGGCGACCCGCGTCTCGCGGTCAGCTTCGAGCCGGCGCTGCCGCCGCTGCTCGCCGGTGCGACCAGTGCGGGCGCGGCCGTCGAGACCGGTCCGCGGCGCCGGGCGGCCGGCGTGACCGGGCTGGGCGCGTCGTCCCCGGGTGAGGCGCCGCTCCAGGCGCGCGCCGCCCGCTGCTTCGCCGACCTGGAACGGGTCGACCAGATGATGACGACGGTACGCGAGGCGGAGGAGGCGGGCCGGCGCGAGGCGGACGACGACACCGACCCGGCGACCGGCACCGGCGGGCGTTCCGATCTCGGCACCCAACTCGACCTCGTGGCGCAGTGCGTGGAGGCCGGGGTGTCCACCCGGGCGTTCTCGGTGTCGCTCGGCGGCTTCGACACCCACGCCGACGAGCGGCAGCTGCAGGAGATCCTGCTGGCCAAGGTGGACAAGGCGGTGACCGCGTTCGCCGACCGGATGGCCGGCCGCCCGGTGACGGTCGCGGTCTACTCGGAGTTCGGCCGGCGGGTGCGGGCCAACGCCAGCGACGGCACCGACCACGGCACCGCGTCGAACGTGTTCGTGCTCGGCTCGGGCGTGCGCGGCGGGCTGCACGGCGAGCAGCCCAGCCTGACCGACCTGGACGACGGTGACCTGAAGCACACGGTGGACTTCCGCGACGTGTACGGCACACTGCTCGCCGACGTGCTCCGCGCCGACCCGGCCCAGGTGCTCGGCGGCTGGGACGGCCGGCTCGCGCTCATCGGCTCGTGAGCCAGGCCAACGCCTCGGGGAACCGCCGCAGGACGGAGACATGTCCGTCCACATCGGAGACCCGCAGCGTCGCGCCCGGGATCCGCTCGGCGAGCCAGGCGCTGTGTGTCGGCGGCACCATCCGGTCGCGCGCACCGGCCACCAGGAGCACCGGCGCCGTGATCGTCGCCGGGTCGAAGCCCCACGGCGCCGTGTAGGCGAGGTCGTCGTCGACCGCGGCTTCGGGGCCCTGGGCGATGGCCGGCCGCACGACGTCGAGCATCCAGGCCCAGTCGGTCGCCAGGGCGTCGTCGTCGGCGTCGCAGAACCCGATGTCCGGGTCGTCGGAGGCGTAGCCCTCGCGGGTGCCCGCGAGCGAGGCGCGGTGCGCGCCGGCGGCACCCGGCGCCATCCCGGCGAACCAGTCGAGCCCGTCGGCGCCCCACGGCGCGAGGCTGGAGCCGACGACCACCGCCGTGACGCGGTCGGGCAGGAGAGCCGCCGTGGCGAGCGCGTGCGGGCCGCCGCCGGAGTGCCCGACCACCCCGAACTCGTCGAGGCCGAGCAGGTCGGCGATCGCGGTCGTGTAGCGGGCGGCGGAGGAGACGTCGCGGCCCGGTGTGCGGGTCGAGGTGCCGTAGCCGGGGCGGTCGTAGGAGACCCAGCGGATCTCCTCGCCCAGCAGCGGGACCGGCGGGGCGCCGAGGTTGGGCGTGCCGTGGTGCCAGAACACCGTGTGCGGGGCGGGCCGGCCGGTGTCGTAGACGTGGAGCTGCTGACCGCCGCCGAGGTCGAGATCGAACTCCTTGGTCACGCGGCCGACCCTACCCCCGGTCGGCGATCCGCGGGTGGCGCCGCTCTACAGGACGCTGGGCAGGCCGTTGCGGCAGCCGAGGCTGACGCTCAACAGGCCGACCGTGACGGTGACGCGGTCCTGTGGACCGGACCGGTGTGCGGCGGGGGAGAGCACCTGGACCTGGTCGCCGACGCAGCGGGCGGTGACCGAGATGCCCAGCAGGGGAAGCTCGAGCTCGACCGAGCGGCCGGGCGTCGGCCCCGGGTCGGGGGGCTCCGGCTCGTCCTCGGGCTCGTCGGGCTCGGACCCGGACCCGGAGCCGTTGCCAGACCCCGAGCCGTTGCCGGAACCCGAGCCGGAACCGTTGCCGGAACCCGAACCGGAGCCGTTGCCGGTGCTGTTGCCGGAGCCGGAATCCGAGCCGGATCCGGAACCGGAGCCCTCGCTCGTACCCGGATCGCCGTCGCCCGTGGTCGGCCCAGGAGTTCCCGTCGCGCCCACCGGCGACGTGCCGGCCGGCGTCGGCGAGACGGTCACCGTGGGCGTCCCGGTGCCGGCCGCGTCCGCGGTGCCGCCGGGCGGCTCGTTGGGCACGATCAGCGCCGCCGCGACCGCCCCGGCGATCAGCGCCACGCCCGCCCCGGCGAGCACCGCCGTCCGCCGGCGATCGGGGCGCCGGACGGGCTTGGGCGACGCGGCGACCACCTCGGTGGTCAGCTCGGGATCGACCGCCGGCCGCCCGGTGTCGACGACGTCGGCGGCGACCGGCGGCGCGGCGACGGCGTCGGTGGTCGCGGCCGCCATCGCGGCGACCAGCCCGGCCAGCGCCGGGTCGTCGTCCTGCGGCGGCGGCACGATGCCGGCGGCGACGGCCAGCACGGCGGACACCTCGGCGGCGTCGGGCCGGTCGCCGGGCTCCTTGGCGAGGCACCGGTCGCAGATCGCGTTGACCTCCGCCGGCACGCCGTCGAGGGGCGGCAACGGCTCGGGCTCCACGTACACGTGCGCGTCGATCATCTGGGTCGTGGTGTCGGCCTCCCAGGGCAGCCGGTTGGTCAGCGCCCGGTAGATCAGCAGGCCCAGCGCGTACACGTCGGACGCGGGTGAGACCTGCCCCAGGGTGAGCCGCTCCGGCGCCAGGTAGGCCGGCGTGCCGAGGAGCAGCCCGTCGGCCTCGAGCTCGTCGCGGCCGACCACCGCCGCGATGCCGAAGTCGACGACCTTCGCGCCCGACGGGGTGAGCATCACGTTGGACGGCTTGACGTCGCGGTGCACCAGGTCCTGCGCGTGCGCCGCGGCCAGGGCGGAGGCGACCTCGGAGAGGGTACGCAGCGCCACCCGCGGCGGCAGAGGGCCGTCCTCGAGGCGTTGGTGCAGCGTGCGCCCGGGCAGCAGCTCCATCACCACGTAGGGAACCTTGGTGCCGTCGTCGTCGACCGTCTCGCCGTAGTCGAAGACGCCCGTCACGTGGGGGTGCCAGAGGCGGGCGGCGGCCCGGGCCTCGGCGCGGATCCGCTGACGGGCGGCGACGCTGACGGCATGCCGGGTGGCCAGCACCTTGACGGCGACGGAGCGCTGCAGCACGAGGTCGTGCGCGCGCCAGACGACCGACATGCCGCCGGCACCGAGCCGGTCGTCGAGTCGGTATCGCCCGTCCAGGACCTGTTGGGACCGCACCCGCACAGCTTGCCAACTACGCGCCGAAATGGCATCCCGGCGACGGGACTCCCATCGACGCCCGTGATGACCGGAAGATGCCTTGTTGGCCCGGACAAGGTAGGTTGGCCAGGTGCTTCGCGACGTGCTGATCCGGCCTCTCCGCCGGGTCGTGCGCCGCTCTGTGCGGGTTCTGACTGGTTTGGCCGCTTTGGCGCTAGCCGTAGGCATCGGCGTGTCTTCCACCGCCACGCCGGCATCGGAGCCGCCGACGGCGACCGTGGCGTCCGTCACCGCGGAAGCTCCGGACGGTGCCCGGCCGGTCGAGGCCGTGGCGCCCGCCACCATGATCGAGGCGGTCCCGGCCGACACCGCCGCCGCGCCGACCCGGGTCACCACCACCCCGACCCGGCCGCACCCCGCCGCGGACCCCGAGCGTTCCGCACCCCGCGCCCCACCGGCCGGAGACGACACCCCCGCCCGCTGAGCCCACGCTCGGCCCCCGTCGTCCCCTCCAACGCCACCCCGGTGAGGTGTCCCGTGCACAGCGTCCTGGAACTCTTCTACGTCGGCGTCCCGCGCGCCGCCGCCATCTGGTCGATCCTGCTCGTCCTCTCCGTCCTGGCGATCTCGGGCCTGCGGATGGTCGGGCCGCGCGGCCCGCGTCGTCCCCGGCTGCGCACCCGATTGCGCGCCGCCCGGATCCGCCGTGAGCGGCGCGCCACCGCCGCCGCCGAACTCGTCCGTTACGCCGAGGAGGTGGCCGTCGCGGCCACGCGCGCCGAGGCGTCCGCGCGCCGCCGGCACGACACCTGGCTCGCCGCGCAGGACGCCGCCGAGCGGGCCTGGGCGGCCTTCGACCGGGCGGAGCAGGCCGCCCGCCGGCTCTCCGCGGCCGCGTTGCTGCCCGCGCCGGCCACCCCGCAGACCCCGCAGGAGTACGCGGAACGCGAGCGCTGGCTCCACCGCGCCGCCATGTCGGCCTGTGCCCACAATGAACTGTCCTTGTTGGACCTCAACGACGCGCTCGCGCACCGCAACGGCTGGGACCCGCGCCGCCACCCGGCCGAGCAGGAGGCGATGCTGCGCCGGGCGATCCGCGACACCCTGGGCGCCGCCGAGCGCACCGCGGCCCGCGAGGAGCGGATCGCCTGGACCGCGGCGGAGTCGGCGGCCGCGGCCGCCCGCAGCCTGCGGGCCGAGGCCATCGCGGCCGCCGAGCGGGCACACGGCGTGCGGCACCTGCTGCGGCCGGACGCGGCGGCGGATCCGGACCGCCGGCGGCAGCGCCTGCGTACCGCCGTGGCCCGCTAAGTTAGCCGGATGTTCCTCACGCACCTCGACTGCCCCCGGTGCGACCGCAAGCACGACGCCGAGGTGCTGGCCAACCTCTGTGACTGCGGATCGCCGCTGCTGGCCCGCTACGACCTCGACGCGGTGCGGGCCGCCGTCACCCCCGCGGCGTTCGCCGGCCGGGGCGCCGATCTCTGGCGCTACCGCGAGCTGCTGCCGGTGCGGGACGACGCGCATCGGGTGACGCTGGGCGAGGGCTGGACACCGCTCTGGCCGGCGTCCCGGTTCGGCGGCCACATCGGGCTGGAACGCCTGCTGGTCAAGGACGAGGGGCTGGTGCCGACCGGCTCGTTCAAGGCGCGCGGTGCCGCGGTCGGCGTCTCCCGGGCCCGCGAGCTCGGCGCCCGGCACGTCGCGATGCCGACCAACGGCAACGCGGGGGCGGCCTGGGCGACCTACGCGGCCCGCGGCGGGCTGCGGTCGACGATCGCGATGCCGCTCGGCGCGCCGACCATCACCCGCAACGAGGTGGTCGCCGCGGGCGGCGAGCTGATCCTGGTCGACGGGTTGATCAACGACGCCGGCCGGCTGGTCGCCGAGCTGATCGCGGCGTCGGGCGGCGGCATCTTCGACGCGGGCACGCTGCGGGAGCCCTACCGCCTCGAGGGCAAGAAGACGATGGGGCTCGAGATCTGCGAGCAGCTCGGCTGGCGGGTGCCCGATGTGATCATCTATCCGACCGGTGGCGGGGTCGGGCTGATCGGCATCCACAAGGCCCTGACCGAGCTGCGGGCGCTGGGCTGGATCGGCGACCGGCTGCCGCGCCTGGTGGCGGTGCAGTCGACGGGCTGCGCGCCGATCGTGCGGGCGTTCGCGGCCGGCGCCCACCGGGCCGAGCCGTGGGCGGACGCCCGTACCGTCGCGTTCGGCATCACCGTCCCGGCACCGCTCGGCGACGAGCTGATCCTGGACGCGCTCACCGCGACCGGTGGCACGGCCCTCGCCGTCGACGACGCGGAGATCCTGGCCGACCTGCGCGCGTTCGGGGAGCACGAGGGGCTGCTGCTCTGCCCGGAGGGCGCGGCCTGCCTGACCGCCGCCCGCACCCTGCGCGACAGCGGCTGGCTGTCCGCGAGCGACGAGGTGGTCGTGCTGAACACGGGCGCGGGCATCAAGTACCCGGAGACGATCTCAGCCCCGGGCGCGTAGCCGGCGCAGCATGCGGGGGTCGTCGAAGCCGACCGCGCGGGCGGCCGCCTGGACCGTGCTGCCGTGGCCGATCAGGTGCTCGGCCCGCTCCAGCCGCAGTGCCTGCTGGTAGGCGAGCGGGGTCAGTCCGGTCGCCCGGGTGAACTGCCGGGTCAGCGTGCGCTCGCTGACCCCGCCGGCGCCGGCGAGGTCGGCCAGTGGCAGGCGCTGCGCGTACCGCTGGTCGATCAGGTCCTGGACCTTGTGCACCGCGTCGCTGAGGTGGCCGCGGTGCCGCAGCATCGCGCTGCTCTGCCGCTCGTCGCCGTTGCGGCGCGCGTAGACGACCATCTCGCGGGCGATCCGGGCCGCGGCCGCCGGCCCGTGCCGCGTCGCGATCAGGTGCAGCGCGAGGTCGATGCCGCTGGCGATGCCCGCCGAGGTGACCACCCGCCCGTCGACGACGTAGAGCACGTCGCGGACGACGGTCGCCCGCCGGTAGCGCTTCGCGAGCTCGTCCTGGAGGCCGTGATGGGTGGTGCAGCGGCGGCCGTCGAGCAGGCCCGCCCGGCCGAGCACGTCGGCGCCGGAGCAGACGCTGGCGACCGTGCCGCCGGCGCGGTGATGGGCCGCGACCCAGTCGAGCGTCTGCGGGGTGAGCGCGCCGGTGCCGCGCAGGGTCGGCGAGCGCCAGCCGGGCACGATCAGGAGATCGCCGGGTCGCAGCCGCGGCAGGGTGGTCTCGGCGTGGACGCAGACCCCTTGCGCGGTCGGGACGTCCGGCTGCTCGGCCACGTACGCCAGGCGGTAGTGGAGGTCGAGGTCCCGCGCGGTGGAGAAGACCTGCGCGGGCCCGGCGAGGTCGAGCAGGTGCAGGCCGGGCACGAGCAGGAAGCTGACGGTGGTCACGATCCGGTCATCATCCCACGAGCGCGGCCCCGGCGATCTCGGCGATCGTGCGGACGGTGGCGAACCGGCCGTCGAGGACCCGCTCGGTGCGCGTGACGATCGCCTCGACGCCGAGGGTACGGGGGTCGGCGAGGATCTCGTCGACGCTCGCGCCGGCCGCGTCGCGGTGGGGGATCGGGAAGGTGAGCGTCGCGTCCGTGACGAACGTGACGGCGTACCCCAGATCCCCGCCCACCCGGGCCGTCGTCTCGACGCACTGCTCGGTGCGGATGCCGCAGACCGTGAGGTCGTGGACGCGCCGCTGCGTGAGGAACTGGCCGGCGTTGGTGGTGGTGAAGACGTTGTGCGAGGTCTTGATCAACGTGGGCTCGCCGTCGTGCGGCGGGCGGATGCCGTCGAGGAGCCGGACGTGGCCGTTGGCCGGGTCGAACACGCCGCCGGTGCCGGGCTCGCTGTGCAGCACCCAGATGACCAGGTCGCCGCTCGCCCGGAAATAGTCGACCAGGGTGTTGACGTTGGGTACGAAGTCGGGATTCGAGCCGGCCCGCCAGATCTCCCGCTGGTGGAAGGACTCCTGGGCGTCGATGACGAACAGTGCGCGGTTCATGTCCTGATCGTCGCCGTGTGGCGGGTCGTCGCGGAAGGCCGGATCGGGTCCGCCTCCGGACGGATCCGGTCACGCTCCCGCGGCGCTGTCCACAGGCGGCGACGGCTCTGCTCCTACTAGTGCTTTCATTGGTGTCATGGCGAATCCGGCGATCCTCACCGTCGACGACGACCTTGCCGTCTCCCGGGCCGTCGCCCGTGACGTGCGCCGTCAATACGGCGACCGTTACCGGGTCGTCCGTGCCAACTCGGGCGCGGAGGCGCTCGAGGCGCTCAAGGAGATCAAGCTCCGCGGCGACCAGGTGGCCGTCCTGCTGGCCGACTTCCGCATGCCGCACATGAACGGCATCGAGTTCCTCGAAGCCGCGATGGACCTCTTTCCCCGGGCGCGGCGGGTGCTGCTCACGGCCTACGCCGACACCGACGCCGCGATCGACGCGATAAACCGGGTCGATCTCGACCACTACCTGCTCAAGCCGTGGAACCCGCCGGAGGAGAAGCTCTACCCGGTGCTCGACTCGCTGCTCGAGGCGTGGACGAGCACGCCCGAGGCCGCGGCGACCGTGACGCGCGTGGTCGGCCACCGCTGGTCGGCCCCGTCGTTCAAGGTCCGCGACTTCCTGGCCCGCAACCTGGTGCCCTACCGGTGGTATCTGTCGGACGAGCCCGAGGGCGCCCGGCTGCTGGCGGCGGCCGGCCTCACCGAGGCCGACGTGCCGCTGGTGATCACGCCGGAGGGCAAGTCGCTGGTCCAGCCGTCCGAGAGCGACCTGGCCACCCACGTGGGGTTGTCCACCACGCCGGCCAAGGACTTCTACGACCTGGTGGTCGTCGGCGCCGGCCCCGCGGGGCTGGGGGCGGCCGTCTACGGCGCCTCCGAGGGGCTGCGCACGCTGCTGGTCGAGCGGCACGCCACCGGTGGCCAGGCAGGGCAGAGCAGCCGCATCGAAAACTACCTGGGCTTTCCCGACGGGGTCTCCGGGTCACAGCTCGCCGAGCGGGCCCGCCGCCAGGCGGTGCGGTTCGGCGCCGAGCTGCTGACCACCCGCGAGGCGACCGAGCTCGACGTGCGCGGCACGACCCGCGTGCTCCGGTTCGGCGACGGCAGCGAGGTGGCCTCGCACGCCGTCGTGCTCGCCACCGGCGTCTCCTACCGCATGCTGGAGGCGCCCGGCGTCGGCGACTTCCGGGGCCGGGGCGTCTTCTACGGCTCGGCGGCCACCGAGGCGCCGAGCTGCTCCGGCCAGGAGGTCTACATCGTCGGCGGGGCCAACTCCGCCGGCCAGGCCGCCGTCTACTTCGCGCGTTACGCCCACCGCGTGCACATCCTGGTCCGGGGCGACAGCCTCACCCGCACGATGTCCCGCTACCTGATCGACCAGATCGAGAGCCACGACAACATCGACGTCCACCCGTTCACGGAGGTCTGCGAGGCGGGCGGCGACGACCACCTCGAGCGGCTGGTGCTGCGCGACACCCGCGACGGCCAGACGCGGCCGGTCGACACGTCGTGGCTGTTCATCTTCATCGGCGCCGAGCCGCGCACCGACTGGCTCGACGGGGTGATCACGCGCGACGACCGCGGCTTCGTGATCACCGGTCCCGACCTGATCGCGGCCGGCAACCGCCCGGTCGGCTGGTCCCTGCCCCGCGACCCCTACCACCTCGAATGCAGCGTCCCCGGCGTGTTCGCCGCGGGCGACGTCCGCTCCGACTCGGTCAAGCGGGTGGCGTCCGCGGTCGGCGAGGGCGCGATGGCCATCTCCCTGGTGCACCGTTATCTGGAGGCACAATGAGCACCGAACTAGCCGGGCACGCGGAGGGCGACCGGCTCTCGCCGGCGGAGCTGCGCAAGCTCTTCCTGTTCGAGAAGCTCGACGCCGAGCAGCTCGACTTCCTCGCCAGCCACGGCTCCGTCGAGCACTACGCGGGCGGCACCTACGTCTACCGCGAGGGCGAGGAGGCGACCTGCTTCTACGTCCTGCTCAGCGGCACGGTGGCGCTCAACCGCCAGGTCCGCGGCGACGAGATCGAGACGACCCGCACCGACCAGGTGGGTGCCTACGCGGGCGCGACGCAGGCCTACATCGAGAAGATCCCGCAGATCTACCTCAACAGCATGCTCGCGATCTCCGACGTCGAGGTCTACCAGCTACCCGCCGACGAGCTGGCCACCGTGCTGCGCGACTGGTTCCCGATGGCCATGCACCTGCTCGAGGGCCTGTTCTTCGGCATGCGCTCGATGCAGACCATGGTCAGCGAGCGCGAGCGGCTGCTGGCCCTGGGCTCGCTGTCGGCCGGCCTGACCCACGAGCTCAACAACCCGGCCGCCGCGGCGGTGCGGGCGACGTCGGTGCTGCGTACCCGGTTCACCGGCATGCGGCACAAGCTCGCCCTGATCGCCGACGGCCGCATCGACGGCACGCGGCTGCACGCGCTGGTCGGCCTCCAGGAAGAGGCGATCAAGCGGGCCGCGAGCGCGCCGGAGCTGACCCCGATGCAGACCAGCGACGCCGAGGACGAGGTCGGCGACTGGCTCGAGGAGCACGACATCACGGGCGCCTGGGACATCGCCCCGACGCTGGTGTCCGGTGCGGTCGACACCGAGTTCCTCGAGAAGGTGCGCACCGACGTCGGTCCAGACAACTTCGAGAACGCGTTGCGCTGGCTGACCTACACGCTCGACACCGAGCAGCTGATGACCGAGATCGACGAGTCGGTCACCCGGATCTCGTCGCTGGTCGCGGCGGCCAAGCAATACTCACAGCTCGACCGGGCGCCGCACCAGACGGTCAACGTGCACGAGTTGCTGCACGCGACGCTGGTGATGCTGCACGCCAAGTTCCCGCCGGGCATCAAGCTGGTCAAGGAATACGACCGGTCGCTGCCCGACATCCCGGCCTACGCGGCCGAGCTCAACCAGGTGTGGACCAACCTGATCGACAACGCGATCGGGGCGATGGGCGAGTCCGGCACGCTGACGGTCCGCACGTCCCGCGAGGGCGACAACCTGGTCGTCTCGATCGGTGACACCGGGCCGGGCATCCCCAAGGACGTCCGGCCGCGGATCTTCGAACCGTTCTTCACCACCAAGCCGGTGGGCGAGGGCACGGGGCTGGGTCTCGACATCTCCTACCGGATCGTCGTCAACAAGCACCACGGCGACATCCGCGTCGACACCAAGCCGGGGGAGACCTGGTTCCACGTCGTGCTGCCGATCGATCCCGACGACCGGGTCGAGCCCGCCGACGAAGCCGAATGAGCCATATCCTCTTCGACTTCTTCGGCACGCTGGTCGACTACGACGACGGCCACGCGCCGGCGCCGGTGAAGTCGGCGGCCATGGCGACCGCGCTGGGCCGGCCGATGTCGGCCGACGAGTTCCTGACCCGCTGGGACTCCGTCTGGATGGCCTGGGAGTCGCGGTGCTTCTCGTCGCACCGCGAGTTCTCGATGCTGGACGTGGCCGGGTCGTTCCTGCCCGACGCCTCGCCCACCGAGTTGGCGGCGTTCGTCGACGTCTACATCGCCGAGTGGAACGAGGGCGTGCGCTACCTGCCCGGCATCGAGGTCTTGTTGTCGTCGCTGGCCGGCCGATACCGGCTCGCGGTCGTGTCCAACACGCACGAGCCCGACCTGGTGCCGGCCCATCTGGCGGCGATGGGCGTGGCCGGGTTGATCGACGCGGTCGTGACGTCGGTCGAGCTGGGCGTACGCAAGCCGGCGCCGGCCATCTACGAGTCGGCGCTGACCCGGCTGGGCATCCCGGCCTCGGCGGCGGTGTTCGTGGGCGACAACCCGTCGGCCGACTACTTCGGGCCGCGCTCGCTCGGGATGCGCTCGTTCCTGATCGACCCGGCGGCCCGGCACTCCGCCGTCCCGCCGGGCGACCGGTTGTCCTCGATCTTCGACCTGCCCGCGGTGCTGCTCTAGCGGTTGGCCCACTCGTGCGCGCTGCCCTCGTGCAGCGCCTCGTAGACCCGGTCACGGATGGCGTTGGCCTCCGCTGTGGACAGTGTGTGGGTGAGGTCGCGCAGGACGAGGCGCAGGAGCACGTTCTTCTGCCCTTGTCGGAGGCCCATCCGCCGGCGGGCCGACTCGGGCAGGTCCGCCCAGCCCGTCTCGCTCCGCACCTCGATCTCCTCGATGGCGGCCGCGTCGTCACCGAGGACCGCACGGACCTGATCGCCGAGTTGCTCGGCGTCGCGGTCGCCGGCGACCGCGAGCGAGAGGTCGCGGGTGGTGGGCGGCATGCCGGAGACCCGACGGTACGGGGCGAGGTCGCGTAGCTGGCTCGCGATCCGTGGATCCTCGGCGCGCAGCAGCCGGATGTCGTCGATCCCCTTGACCAGCATGGTGATCCGGTCGAGTCCGAGCCCCATCGCGAGCCCGGTGGTGCCGGTGGGGATGACCTCCGGGTGGGCGATGCCGCACTCGCCGATCTCGACGCCGTCGACGTAGATCTCGCGTCCGTCCAGTGTGTAGGGATGGACGCTGGGCGGTGTCTCGATGCGCCGGCCGGGGAGGACGGCGTCGACCACGGTCGCGATCATCTCGGTGAGGTCGCGCTCTGCCAGCGGGTCGCCGTTGTCGCGGACCCGCCACAGGTCGAGTTGGTGGGGCTCGCCGACGTGCTGCCGGTCGATCGCGTCCCGGCGGTAGCACATGCCGGGCACGCTCAGCAGCTCGTCGGTTCTCGGTTGGCGCTGGTCAAGCAACGCCGGGATGCGGGCGGTGGTGTGCGACCGCAACATCCGCTCACGGTCGACGTACCGGCTGTATCGCCGATCCCGCGTGACGGCGTCACCGTCGTACCGCAGGCGATCGTAGTTGTCCTTGATCGAGACGACGGGCCCGCCGGGATCACGCCGCACGGGAATGCCCCAGCGTCGTCGGAGGGCGCTCTCTATGGCGTCGACGACGTGCTGGATGGCGTGCTCACCCTGCTCCGGATCGGTGAGATCGCGGCGGGCGAGGGCGGTTCGGAGTTGGGCAGGGGTCAGGTAGGTCATGGCCGGTGTGTCCTCACGGGTGTTTGGGGAGAGCAGGGCTGAAAACGCGGAAACCCCCGGGCTGGGCCGGGGGTTTCGTGCTCTCCCGCGGACGCGGGACACGCTTGGAGATCAGCGCACGACAACCAACCCACCGGTCACCCGGGGGCAGCTAAATCGCACGACCTGACACATCACACGCCCAGTCTATGCGGTGCGGCCACCGATTTGCGATGGTCCCGGTCTCCGGACATGCCGGCTGGTTCGGGATTCGGTCGCCCACCCGCCGATGGCGTCTCGGTCTCGGTCATCGTCCTGCGGATGAGCGTATGAGCCGCGCGCGGCTCCTGGCGGGGCCGGGGGCGCGGTCGTGCCGCGCCCCGCGGCCCCGTCGTCAGGCCGCCGCCTGGGTTTCCTCGATGACGCGGCGGCGCATGGCTTCGATCTCGACGCCCGATTCGACCAGCACCAGCGTTCCCAGGCCCTCGCCCTCGCGGAGCAGGCCGAGGAGGACGTGTTCGGTGCCGATGTGCTTGTGCTTCAAGCGGATCGCCTCGCGGAGCGAGAGTTCCAGGACCTTCTTCGCGCGCGGGGAGAACGGGCCGCCGCGGTAGTAGCGGCGGTTGCGGAAGCCGAACAGGCCCCGCGAGTGCGGTCGGGCCGGTGGGCGCAGGGCGCCTTCGCCGAACGCGGCCTCTACCTTCTTGCGTACCGCTTCCAGGTCGATCCCGATCTGCCGTAGTGCTTCCGCATCGGCGTCGCCGAGCGCTCGCGTGCCCACGTGCGACTCGATGCGGGTGCGGATGTCGCTCGCGGTGACGCCCGCGCCGCGCAGCACGCGGCCGGCTACGCCGTTGCCGCCCTCGCTCTCCTCGTCGAGCATCGCCAGGAGCAGGTGCTCCGTGCCGACCTTGTCGTGTCGCATCGCGCGCGACTCGGCCACGGCGCCCTTGACGACCGATCGTGCCCGGTCGGTGAACCGCTCGAACATCACGCCTCCTGTGACGGTCGCACGACCGGACGCCCGGCGTGCTTCTTGTGTACGGCCTGCCGGCTCACCTCGAGTGCGGCGGCGATGTCCTGCCACGACCACCCCTGCGCCCGCGCGTTGTCGACCTGCACCGTCTCCAGGCTCTCGAGGAGGCGGCGCAGGGCCAGCACCGCGCGCAACCCGACCTTGGGGTCGGTGCTGCTCGCGGCGGCGGCGAGGTCCACTGCCTGAGTCATGCTGTCAATGTACGTTGACAGCTCGGCCGTTGTCAACCCTGGTTGACGCGCTCGGCGTACCGTGGAGGCGTGGAATTTCTTGTCGACATGGTGACCACGGTGCCGGCGGGGACCTCGGACGACGAGATCGCCGACATGCGTGCCCGGGAAGCCGTGCGGTCGGCCGAGCTCGCGGCGCAGGGGAGTCTGCTGCGGTTGTGGCGGCCGCCGCTTCAGCCCGGGCAGTGGCGCAGCTGGGGCCTCTTCTGTGCCGACGACGCCGAGCGGCTCGAGGCCGTACTCGCGTCGATGCCGTTGCGGGCCTGGCGGCAGGACACCGTGACGCCGCTGTCGCCACACCCCAACGACCCCGGGCTTCGATCATGAGCGAGCAGCAGATCCTGCGTGGCGTGCTGGACCGGTGGAAGTCGGCCGTCGACGCCCACGAGCCCCACCGCGTCGCCTCGTACTTCACCGACGATGCGATCTTCCAGGGTCTGCACCCGTATTCGGTGGGGCCCGCCAGCGTCGCCGCGTACTACGATTCGCAGCCTCTCGGCATGACCGCCGCGTACGAGATCCGGGAGACCCGGCGGCTCGCCGACGACCTCGTGCTCGGTTACCTGAGCGTCGACTTCGCGTTCACCGACCGGCCGACCCTGACGGTCAGCCTGAGCGTGATCGTGCGCCGGGTCGGGGACGGCTGGTCGATCAGTCACTACCAGGTGTCACGCCTGTAGCGGCTCGCCGGTCTCCAGCAGGGTCTTGAGGCCGGAGACGATGTGCGGCCAGCCGCCGTTGACCGCCTTGCGGACGGCGCTGTCCGGCGGGAACCCGCCGTGGGTCACGGTGAGCTTGACCGCGGTGCCGGCCGGCTCCAGCTCGAAGGTCACTGTGGACCGTGGCTCGGCGGCGAACGCCGCGCGGTCGGCCTCGCTCATGCCGGACGCCGTGGCCCACTCGTCGGTGAAGGTGTGCCAGGTGTACGAGAGGCGCCGGTGCGGCTCGGACTCCAGCACCACCTGCTCGGGGTCGGCGATCCGGGCGCCCTCGGGCCGCCAGACCATGGGGGAGCCGGGCTTCCAGTCGGTGTCGAACTCCGTGCCCCAGTAGCGCTTCGTGAAGGCCGGATCCGTGAGCGCCTGCCACAGCCGTTCCGGCGTGGTGTTGATGTAGGTGGTGTAGACGAAGTCGTTCGTACCCATCGGCTTTCGCTCCAATGCGGTCTTGAGGTCGGCGAGGGCCTGCGCCCGGCCGCGGTCGTACCGCTCGATCCAGCGGTCGGCGATCGCGTTGATCGGCGCGGCGTTGAGGTGGTGCAGCTTCTCCCGGCCGCGCCGGGTGGTCGTGACCAGATCGGCGGCCTCGAGTACGGCGAGATGCTTGCTCACCGACTGGCGCGCCATGTCGAGGCCGGCGCAGAGCTCGCGCAGGGTCTGCCCGTTGCGCGCGTTGAGCGAGTCGAGCAACTGCCGGCGGCTGGGGTCGGCCAGCGCCTTGAACACCAGGTCCACGTGATCTCTCACCTCTTATGCAGCCATCTGGCTGCCTTTTGACGATAGGCAGCCTTGTGGCTGCATGTCAAGGGCGCCCAAAACTGTCGTACGTACGTTCTAATCTGCCTGCATGAATACGGAGACGGCCACCTGGGGTGGCGAAGGCGGTCCTTGGGGCGACGGCCCGCAATGGGGTGCGGCGGGGCGACGTCCGGCGTCTGGCGGGGCGGTGCTCGGCGGGCTGTTCGGCGCGGTGCTGGGCGCGGGACGCGGAGGGGTGCTCGGCGCCGGGTGCGGCGTCATTGGCGGCGCGGTGCTCGGCTTCGGCGCAGAAGGCAGCGCCGTGATCGGCCGGTTGGCCGGTGTGGGTGCTGGGCTCGGTGTGTTGAGGTGACGAGGCGGTCAGCGCAGGCGGGGGAGCAGCGCAGGTACCTCGCGCATGTGGTCGGCATAGCCGCCGCGGCGGGCCAGCGACCGGCGGTCCATCAGCGGGATGCTCGCGGCTTTGAAGAGCACCACCATGGCCACCGGCCCGACCAGGGTCCACCACCAGGTCGGCGCCGCGGCCAGCCCGAAGAGCCACAGCCCCCACCAGAGCGCGATCTCGCCCAGGTAGTTGGGGTGGCGCGTGCGCCGCCACACTCCGGTCGCCAGAATGCGGCCGCGGTTCTCCGCCGCGGCCGCGAAGCGGTGCAGTTGCAGATCCGCCATGGCCTCCAGCGCGATCGCGCCGGCGGTCACCGCCGTGGCGACCACATCGAGCCAACCGAAGGGACGTGAGCCGGCGAGGGCGGGCCAGACGGAGAGCAGACCGAGATAGACCACGAGCGTGGGCATGAGCTGGATGCCGCCCAGGTTGACCACCCACCACGGCACCCGGCCGCGGGTGGCGCGCAACTGGTCGTAGCGCCAGTCGACCTGGTGCAGGCCGCGCCAGCCGTAGGCCCAGTTCCCGGTCAGCCGCACCGCCCAGACGACGATCAGCAGCAGCACGACGGCCTGGCGCAGCCCGTCACCGGTGCCGGAGACGGCGACCCACCAGGCGGCGACGACGGGCGGGGCGACGCTCCAGTACGGGTCGTAGAGGCTCGCGTTGTCGAACACCATCGACAGCGCGAAGACGAGCAGCGTCGCTACCAGGTCGGCGACGAACGCGGTCAGCAACGGATGCCAGGAAGGAGGCGCCGCGATCACGACACCCCAGGCCGCGCCGAGCGCGAGCAGGTAGGCAACGACCACGACACCCAACGACGCGGTCCGCGACACCGTCCGCACGCCCACGGATACCCCTCCCGGCCAGCCAACTCGTGATCATCGTAGGCACCCCGACGAGCGGACACCATGCCCGCGATCGATGTCCGTCCGCCGGCGCCGGGCGCGCGGTCCGCACAACCTGCCGGCATCGCGGGCGGGGGGTGTCAGGCGTCCGCGCGCGTGCACGGCGGTCTGGCC
>NZ_BONE01000108.1 GCF_016862555.1 Asanoa siamensis
GGCTATATGGTCGCGCGGCCCGCGGTGGCCGGCGCCGTCCGCAAGGTGGTCACGCCGTTCTCCACCAGTGCCGTGGCCCAGGCCGCCGCGCTCGCCGCCCTGCGGCAGGCCGACGAGGTGGCCCGCCGGTGCGCGCTGGTGGTCGCCGAGCGCGACCGGGTGACGCCGGCGATCCGCGCGCTGGTGCCGGACGCGCCGGACTCGCAGGCCAACTTCGTCTGGCTGCCGCTGGGCGCCGGTTCCGCCGAGTTCGCCGCCGCCTGCGAGAAGCAGGGCGTCATCGTGCGTCCGTTCCAGGGCGACGGCGTACGCGTCACGATCGGCACCCCGGACGAGAACGACGCGTTCCTGACGGCGGCGGCCGCGGCGCTCTAGATCTTGGCGAGGATGACCGGCTGCGGGTCGAAGTAGTAGTCCGCGTCGTCCTGCGCCGCGACCTCGTCGAGGCGCTCGGTCAGCAGATAACCGCCCGACGCGTACGAGTAGCCCGGCACCCAGTCGGTCTTCTCGGCGAAGTACGTGTAGCGGAACCGGGAGATCTCGGCGCCCGTCGTGGCGTCGAGGGTGACCAGGTCACGGTCGGCGGTGAGCAGGTGGACCCGGCCCTGCGCCGCGGCCAGGATCGTGGCGCCCGGGCCGAGGTCGCGCTGCCAGCGTTGTCCGCTGTCATCGGTCGCGGTGACCGCCGTGCCGTCGACGGCGACGGCGAGGCCGCCGACCAGGAAGGCACCCGGCTGGGCCAGGCGCGCGGACGACCCGCCCGCGTCGTCGGCCCGACCCGCCGGCCGCGTCTCGCCGCCAGCCAGGAGCCAGGCGCCGCGCTGGGCGCCGGCGTCGACCCGCACGCCGGCACAGGCGGTGCGGGGCCCGGCGCAGTCGAGCGGTTCGAGCACGGCCTTGGCAGGCACGTCGATCGTGCCGCCCGCGCCGCCCGACTCGACGTCGAACAGCCGCACCGCCGTGTCGCACGCGCGCAACACCGCGACCCGGCCGTCGGCGGTGCTGAAGCCGGTCGGGTCGGGGCTGCCCGCGGGGCACGCCGCGGCGGGGGTCTGCCAACTCTCGGCGCCCGTGGCCGCGTCGTAGGCGCGCGTGCCGGTCGCGCCGGCCACGACCACCGTGTCGCCCGACACGAACAGGCCGGTCGGCGCGTAGACGGTCTGCGCGCCGGTGCGGCGGCCGGCGTACGCGGGGATCATGGGTTTCTGGCCCTTGGTCCGCCAGACGTCGCGCCCGGTGCGGGGGTCCAGCCCCACGATCTCGCCGTCGGACCAGCGGGTGACCACCGTGCCGCCGGCGGCGACAACTCCGATCAGCTCGGCCGGCCAGCGCCGGAACGACCAGTAGGGCGTGTTGAGGTAGCGCGAGTCGACCGGGCCGTCGGCCCGAACCTGGCGCTTGTCGGCGATGACCCGCAGACGGCCGTCGACGATCAGCGGCGCCGCCGGCAACGTGCCGAGCACGGCCGGTGGCCGCGCGGTCGGTGCCGCGGGATAGCTCGAGGTGGGCTCGGCCAGCACCTCACCGGGCGCGAACACCCGGTATACGACGAGAGCGGCGCCCGCCACCAGCACAAGGCCGGCGAGCACCGCGACCACCCGGCGCCGGGCCGCTCCCCCCACGCTGGGCACCCTACCGAAGCGGCGCACTGCCCGGCACGATGGTGCCGCGAACTATGCCGAGCCCGACCGTCACGCCGTCCGGACCGGGGGCGGTCGCGCTGATCGTCACCGTGTCGCCGTCCTCGAGGAAGGTCCGCTTCGCCCCGTCGCCGAGTGCCACCGGCTCGCCGCCGCCCCAGGTCAGCTCCAGGAACGAGCCGGTCTCGTCGCGCCGCGGGCCGGAGATCGTGCCGGAGGCGAACAGGTCGCCGGTGCGCACGGCCGCACCGTTGACGGTCAGGTGGGCGAGTTGCTGTGCGGGGGTCCAGTACATGCCGGCGAACGGCGGCCGGCTGACCACCGTGCCGTTCCAGTCGACCTCGAGCCGCAGGTCGAGGCCGAGGTGCGGGATGTCGCGCAGGTACGGCAGCACCGGCGGGTCCTGCTCCGGGGCCGGCAGCCAGGCGTCGGCGAGCGCGTCCAGCGGCACCACCCAGGGCGAGACCGAGGTCGCGAACGACTTGGCCAGGAACGGGCCGAGCGGGCGGTATTCCCAGGCCTGCAGGTCGCGCGCGGACCAGTCGTTGACGAGCACGACGCCGAAGACGTGGTCGGCGAACCGGTCGGTCGGGATCGGCTCGCCCAGCGTCGACGGCACCCCGACGACGAAGCCGACCTCGGCCTCGATGTCGAGGCGGGTCGACGGGCCGAAGACCGGGCCGTCGGGGGTCGCCCGCTGGCCGTGGGGTCGGATCACCGGCGTGCCGGAGACGACCACCGTGCCGCCGCGGCCGTGGTAGCCGATCGGCAGGTGCTTCCAGTTGGGCAGCAGCGGCGGCTCGTCGGGCCGGAAGATCCGGCCCACGTTGCTGGCGTGCTCCTCCGACGAGTAGAAGTCGACGTAGTCACCGACCGCGAACGGCATGACCATCTCGATGTCGGAGAGGTCCCGCAGCAGCGGCTCGGTGGCGGCGCGGTGCGCCGCGTCGGTGAGCAGCTCGGTGATCCGCGTCCGGACGGCGCTCCACTGCGGGCGGCCGAGGGCGAGGAACGGGTTGAGCGTCTCCGCCTGGAGCGCCCCGCCGGCGAGCACCAGGCCCGCCGACTCGGCGCCGTGCAGGTCGAGCAGCGCGTCGCCGACGCGTACGCCGATCCGCGCCGGCCCTTGCGGGCTTTGCCGGAAGACGCCGTAAGGCAGGTTGTGCACGCCGAACGGCGAGCCCTCCGCACCGGGAACCCAGGTCATCCGTCGTATCCCCCGTTCACCAGGCCGAGCCGGATCAGGTCGGTCAGCGGTTCGATCATGCTGCACGAGCCGAACCCGACCCACAGGCCCCGGTCCTGATCGCGCCGGGCCCGGGCGGGCTCGATCAGCGGCATCGCGTCGGTCGCGGCGAGCACCTCGGCCACCTCGGCCACCTCCGCCCCGTCGGCCGCCAGCGCGGCGGCGACCAGGATGTTGAGGAAGCCGTGGTGGGTGAAGCCGGTCTCCGGGTCGCCGTGCCGGATCGCGTGGTGCAGCCCGGCGGTCAGCTTGAACGGCAGCTCCCGCTCGCGGCAGGCGCAGATCACCGCGGCCAGCTCGACCGGCGTCGGGAACAGCTCGGCGGCCAGACCGCCGGTGCGGAACTTGGCGGCGATCCGCTTGCCGCCGCGGCGGGCCTCCGCGATCGTGTCCAGGCCCGCGAGCAGGCCGAAGGTGAGCGGCACCTCGGCGTACACGTCCAGGTGGGGGTGCCGGTCGGCGAGGTCGAGGATGCGGGCGATGCCGGGCTGCGGGTCCTCGCCGCGCTTGGCCACGGCCGCCTCGATCTGGCGGACGGTCACCCGCGGGTCGTCGGGCGGGCCGAGCCGGTCGATGGGCAGGTCGCCGATGATCCCGATGGCCAGGCGCTCGGCCGGGTCGAGCAGACCGGTCAGCGGGTCGACCGAGCTGGCCGGCACGAGCAGCGGGCCGACGAGGTCGGCGTACCAGGCCGTGCGGTGCTCGCGGTGGGCCGTCACCGCGTCGGGCAGCGCGGCGTTACCCGGCGGGAAGACCGCCGCGTCGTCGACGAGCCGGTGGAACAGCGGCGCGATCAACGGCTGGTCGGTGGGTGTCCGGCGATCGGTTGACACGGTTACTGAACTTAGTGGACGCTACAAGAAACGGACAATGACGTCCGATTATCGGACGCCGACGGGAGGTCGACATGCCCTACTACCGCAGCGTCGGCGAGGTGCCCCGCAAGCGGCACACCCAGTTCCGGCAGCCCGACGGCAGCCTGTACGCCGAGGAGCTGATGGGCCAGGAGGGCTTCTCGTCCGATTCGTCGCTTCTCTACCACCGTGCGATGCCGACCGCGATCGTGGCCGCCGAGGCGTTCGACCCGCCGGCCTGGACCCGTACGCCCAACCGGCCCCTCAAGCCGCGGCATCTGCGCACGCACAAGCTCGACACGGCCGGTGCCGACCCGGTGCTGGGTCGGGCGCATCTGCTGGCCAACGACGACGTGCGGATCTCGTACGTGACGGCCGACCGGCCGTCGCCGCTGTATCGCAACGCGGTGGGCGACGAGTGCCTCTACGTCGAGTCGGGGTCGTTGCGGGTCGAGTCGACGTTCGGGCTGCTCGAGGCTTCTGCGGGTGACTACGTGATCATCCCGACCTCGGTGATCCACCGCCTGGTGCCGACCGGCGACGAGCCGGTGCGGCTGCTGGCGATCGAGGCCACCGGGCACATCGGGCCGCCGAAGCGCTACCTGTCGGTGCGCGGGCAGTTCCTGGAGCACGCGCCTTATTGCGAGCGCGACATCCGGGGGCCTTCCGAGCCGCTGCTGTCGGAGGGCTCCGACGTCGAGGTGCTGGTGCAGCACCGGCGCGGCTGGACCCGGCACGTCTACGCGTCGCACCCGTTCGACGTCGTCGGCTGGGACGGGCACCTCTACCCGTGGGCGTTCTCGATCCACGACTTCGAGCCGATCACGGGCCGGGTGCACCAGCCGCCGCCCGTACACCAGACGTTCCAGGGTCCGAACTTCGTCATCTGCTCCTTCGTGCCGCGCAAGGTCGACTATCACCCGCTGTCGATCCCGGTGCCCTACAACCACCACAACGTGGACTCCGACGAGCTGCTGTTCTACACGGGCGGCAACTACGAGGCGCGGCGCGGTTCGGGGATCGAGCAGGGGTCGATGTCGCTGCACCCGTCGGGGTTCACCCACGGGCCGCAGCCGGGCGCGGCGGAGCGCTCGATCGGCATCGACTACTTCGACGAGCTGGCGGTCATGGTCGACACGTTTCGGCCGCTCGACCTGTGCGACGCGGCGCTGTCCTGCGAGGACACGGGCTACGCGTGGACGTGGTCGGGCCGCACTAAAGCTTGAGCTTGGAGACCAGGGCGACGCCGGCCACCGCGGTCATCGCGATCGCGGCGGCCAGCGCCCAGGGTGAGCCGACGAGGCCGTAGAGCAGGATCAGCGCCGGTCCCGCCAGTGCCGCGTAGCCGGCGACACCCGTGGCGCGATCGGTGTGCACCTGCCGGCGCAGGGCCTGCGGCAGGCGCACGGCGAGCAACGCGACCAGACCCAGGCCGGCGGCGCCGAGGATGAGCGCGAGCCCGCGGGAGGCGCCGGGCGTCGTCGGGTGCAGCACCGCGCTGACCAGGGCGACGGCCACGGTGTACGCGCTGGCGTAGACGGCGGTCGCCGCGACCCTGGTGTCGGCCTGGGGCCGGGCGGCGCCGGGGAGGACGCTGCGGGCGCCGTACCGGCGGAGGTGGCCGGCGCTCTCGGCGAGGGTCGGGTCGAGCCGCAGGGCCTCGGTGCGCGCCCGCTCGGCGAGATCGGTCAGCTCCATCCGGGCGGCGACGCCGGCGAGCACGAGGTGGGCGCGCGCGTTGTCGGGCGCGAGCGCGACGGCATGCCAGGCTGCGTCGAGGGCCCGCTGCCCGTTGCGCGCCTCGCCGAGGATGGCGGCGCCGTGCAGTTGGGCATAGGCGTCGTCGGGCCCGGCGGCGAGAATCCGATCGGCGACGGCGGCGGCTTCGGCGAACCGCCGCAGGTCACAGAGGGCGACACCTTGCTCGACGAGGGGCGGCAGCGCATCGGGCGCGGCGGCGACGGCCCGCTCGGCGGCGTCGAGCCCGGGTTCGGCCCGCCCGGCGGCGAGGTGGACGGCGGCGAGCAGGACGAGCGCCTCACTGTTGCCGGGATCGCGCGCCAGAGGCTGATCGAGCTCCGCGGCGGCCTCGTCATAACGACCGAGCTCAGCCAACAGCTCAGCCCGCCGCAGATAGCCTTCGGTGGGATCGGCCTCCATGCCCGTCACGCCGCCGAGCGTAGCCGCCCGTGATCAGCCCGGCGCCCCGGCAACGCCCGCGCGCTTCGAGGCTCTGTGTCAGGGGGCGGGGTGTACGAGGGCGACCGCGAGGCCCGCGAGGCCTTCGGCGCGGCCCGTCAGGCCCAGGCCGTCCGTGGTTGTTCCCGAGATCGTCACCGGGGCGCCGGCGGCCTCGCTGAGGGTCTTCTGGGCCTCGGCGCGGCGCGGGCCGATCTTCGGGCGGACGCCGATCACCTGGATCGAGATGTTGCCGATCACGAAGCCCGCCGCGCGCACGCGGTGGGCCGCCTCCGCGAGCAGGGTCACGCCCGAGGCGCCCGCGAACTCCGGGCGGTCCACGCCGAAGTTGCTGCCCAGGTCGCCGAGGCCCGCCGCCGAGAAGAGGGCGTCGCAGGCCGCGTGTGCGGCCACGTCGCCGTCCGAGTGGCCCGCCAGGCCGTCCACGCCCGGCCAGAGCAGGCCCGCGACCCAGCAGTCGCGGCCGGCTTCGAAGGCGTGTACGTCGGTGCCGATGCCTACCCGGGGAAGGTCCACCCGGGCAGCCTATTCGGTGGCCAGCAGGTGCTCCGCCAGCAGCAGGTCGAACGGGCGCGTGATCTTCAGGGCGTGGTCGGAGCCGGGGACGCAGGTCACCCGTACGCCCTGCTTCTCGACCAGGCCCGCGTCGTCGGTGAGCGGGTCCACGGCGGCCGCGTGGGCCGCGGCCAGGACCTGCCGGCGGAAGCCCTGCGGCGTCTGCACCGCCCGCAGCGGCGTGCGGTCGACGGTGCCGCGCACGGCCTCGTCCGGGCCGACCTCCTTGATCGTGTCGACGACCGGAAGCACCGGGATCACGGCCTCGGCGCCGGCCCGGACGGCCGCCGCGACGGACTCGACCAGGTGCGGCGGGGCCAACGCCCGGGCGGCGTCGTGCACGAGCACGATCGGGATCTCCGCCGGGACGGCGGCGAGGGCGGCGGCCACGGACGCCTGACGGTGCGCGCCGCCCGCGACCACCGTGACGGGTGCGACCGGTGCGAGCATCGCGCGCACGAAAGCCACCTCGTCCGGTGGAGCGGCCACCACGACGGCCGCGACAGAGGGGGCCTGGCAGACCCGGCGGAGCGCGTGCACCAGCAGGGGCTCACCGCCGAGCAGGCGGAGCGCCTTGGGGGCACCGGGGCCGAGGCGGGTGCCGCTTCCCGCGGCCGGAACGAGGACCGCGACGTCACCGCGCGGATTCAGCTGCGCGGTCACGTCGCGGTCCTCGCGAGGAGTTGATCTGTGTTGAACGGAGCGTCAGGCCTCGGTGAGCACCTTGTCGAGGAGGATCTCCGCCTCGTCCTTGGTGCTCTTCTCGGCGAGGGCGACCTCGCCGACCAGGATGTCGCGCGCCTTGGCGAGCATGCGCTTCTCGCCCGCCGACAGGCCCCGCTCCCGCTCGCGGCGCCACAGGTCACGCACGACCTCGGCAACCTTGAGCGGGTTGCCGGAAGCCAACTTCTCCAGGTTTGCCTTGTAGCGCCGCGACCAGTTGGTCGGCTCTTCGGTGTGCGGAGCACGGAGCACATCGAAGACCTTGCCCAGGCCTTCTTCCCCGACCACCTCGCGCACGCCAACGATCTCGGCGTTTTCGGCGGGCACCCGCACCGTCAAGTCACCCTGAGCGACCCTGAGAACGAGGTAGAGCTTTTCCTCGCCCTTGACGACCCGAGTCTCGATTGCCTCGATGAGTGCGGCCCCGTGGTGGGGGTAAACAACGGTCTCGCCGACACTGAAAACCATAGGTTCGAAACCCCTTTCGCTGTGTCTAGGGTAACACGCGGGAGCACCGATGTCCCATCCCGGTCCTGACCGTTAGTGCAGCTCAGAGGGCCTGTGACAGGTCTTTCTCAGGCTTGACACGCTCCGCGCCGGCCATTTCCAACACGCTGAGTAACCTTCGGGTTACCTATACAGAGGGGCCTCGTCGATATCGGACGTGAATGCTCTCCACCTCTAAGGGTAACCCGCAGGGGTGCCGCGGCGCCCGTCGGCGAGCGGACCCGCCCCGACCAGGCAAGATCAAATCCCGGCCAACTGTGGCGCTCATCCGACTCGTAGGCCACTCTGGATGCAGGCGCGCCCTCGGGCGCGATCACGCGCGCAGGGGGCAGCATGGGCACGCCGCACGACGGTGACAGCGAGCCCTTCGACGAGCTTCCCGAGCTGCCACCCGACGTACGCGTCCCCGACGACGCGGCCGAGCTCGCCGAGGAGGCCGCCCAGGTCCGCCGGGAGCTGCGCGAGGAGCGGGTCGGCGGTTCGCGGTCCAGTGCCCGGGTCTTTCCCGACGGCGGATTCCGCGGCAGCGTCCCACCCGACGGCGCGCCGGCGGCGACCGAGCCCGCCTCGCTCCGCATCCCCTTGCTGATCATGACAGCCGCTCTGCTCGCGGCCGTCGTGAGCCTGTTCGCGGCGGCCTGGCCCGACGAGCGGCGCGGCGCCGCACCGGCGGCCGGCGCGAGCGCGCCCGCCACCACCGGCACCGCGTTCCGCAACCTGCCCGACCTGGCGCTGCTCGACGAGCAGGGCCGGACGGTCCCCCTCGGCCCGCTCCTGCCCGCCGTGCTGATCCTGGCCGGCGACTGCCCGTGCGCCGCCGAGATCGTCGCCGCCGCTCCGGCCGGGGTCACCGTCGTCGCCGTCGACGCCGTGCGCACCGGCGCGCCCCCGCCCTCGACCGCGACCCTGCCGGGCCCGGCCAACGCGACCGTGCGCCGGCTCCGTGACCCCGCCGGCGACCTGGTCGACTTCTTCACGGGCGACGCCGCCGCAACGACCCCGACAGCCACGCCGGTGGCGCTCGTCGACCGCTCCGGCGACGTGGCCAAGGTGGTCTACAGCGACACCCCGACGAGCGCGTACGCCGCGGATCTGGCCACTCTGGCCACCCGCTAGGTATGCCTAGGCACACGTAAGGCGCCGGGTAAGTACCCAGGGGCGGCCAAGTTAGGGAACTGCTCCCGATGTTCCGCGGCCCGTCGCGGCCGACCATTGATACATCAGCGGACACCACCAAGGAGACACCTGATGTATCAGAACCCGGAGCTCATGCTCACCCTGGCCCACGACCACCAGCGCGACCTGATCGCGGAGGCCGACCGCAAGCGGCTCTTCGCCCGGATCAACCGCGCACGCCGGGCCGAACGCGCCGCCCATGCGCGCTCGTCCCGAGGGCCTTCCCACTGAGAACCGGCCGGCGCGCACAGCGCCGGCCGGTTGCCATTTCAGGGCGTACGCAGCAACAACGACGCGTAGAGCGTCAGCCCCGGCCCGAACGCCAGCGTGACGATCCGCTCAGGCGGCCGCGCCCGGCGACGCAGCCGCTCGAGGATCAGCAGCACCGTCGGCGACGAGCAGTTGCCGTGCTCGGCGAGGGTCTCCCGGGACGCGGCCATCTGCTCGACGCTGAGCTCGAGCTCCCGCTCGACCACGTTGAGGATGCGCGGCCCGCCCGGGTGCACCGCCCACCCGTCCACGTCCGACCGGTGCAGCCCGTGCCGGGCCAGCAGGTCGTCGACCAGCGTCCGGACGTGCTGCGACAGCACCTGGGGCACCTTCGGCGAGAGCCCCATCCGGAAGCCGAGATCGGTGACGTCCCAGGTCATCAGGTCAGCCGTGGCGGTGTCGGTGACGGCGGCGACCTCCGCCAGCGCGTACCCCCGGCCCTCGGGGACGACGACGACGGCGGCCGCGGCGTCCGAGAACAGGGCGTGCGCGACGATCTGCTGGGTGTCGAACCGGGTCGACGACGGCTGGATGTGCAGGCTGGTCAGCTCGGTGCAGAGCAGCAGCGCCGCCCGGCCCCGCGCGGTGACGTAGTCGCCCACCGCCCCGAGCCCTGGCAGCGCCGCGTAGCAACCCATGTGGCCGACGAACAGGCGCTGCGTGTCGGGCGCCATGCCCAGGTCGCGGCTGAGCAGGATGTCGAGCCCGGGCGTCACGTACCCGGTGCAGGAGCAGACCGCGAACAGCCCGATGTCGTTGATCGACAGGTCGGCGTCGGTCAGCGCCCGGGTCACCGCCTCCTTGCCCAGCGGCATGGCCTCGACGAGATAGCGCTGCATCCGCTTCTCGGTCGGCCAGTCGGAGACGTCCTCGAGCAGCGGGCTGACACAGGCCTGGCGGGTGACGACGCCCGAGTGCGCGAAGATCCGCTCCGCCAGCGAGCGCGCGGAGGCCGGGAAGTGCTGCCGGAAGTAGTCGGTCCACAGGTCCGCCTGCTTGGCGGCCGGCGGCAACGACAGACCGATGCCGGCGATCGTGGGCGTCGCTGTGCCGGCCTTTCGTTCGCGACTGCGGGGCTCGCCGGCGCCGGCCTCGTCGGGCACTCTCGCGCCGCTTGGCTCACTCCTCGCGCTCACCACCGAGGGGCCGATCCGTCGTGGTCCGGGTCGCCGCCGAGCGCCGCGATGCCGAGCCAGTCCGCGCAGACGTCGGAGGTGGCCGGGTGCAGCGAGCCACAGCGGGCGTCGCGGTAGAGCCGTTCCAGCGGATGGCCCCGCCGGGTCGCCGACGTGCCGGCCGCCTCCAGCATCGACGCGGCCACCTCGGCGGCGGTCGTGCCGGCCAGCAGCTTCGCCCGCCAGACCCAGCGGTTGGTCTCCGCCTCGCCGGGCTCCTCGTCGACCCGGCGGGCGGCCTCCGCGACCACGAGCCGGGCTGCGGCGACCGCGGCGTCGGCCCGGCCCACCCGGGCGCGTACGGCCGGCAGATGGGTCAGCTTGCGGGCGTTGAGGTGCTCGACCGCGGCGTCGATCGACGCCTGCGCCACGCCGACGTAGACCGCCGCGTAGCTGGCGATCAGCCAGTGCGGCATGAGCTGGGCCACCACCAGCGCCAGCCCTTCCATGCCGCCGAGCAGCCGGTCGGCCGGCACCGTCACGTCGAGGTGCAGGTCGTGCGACGAGGTGGCCCGCATGCCCAGCGAGTCCCAGGTCTGCTCGACCTGCAGGCCGGTGCTGTCGGCCGGCACGAGGAACTGCGAGACCACGGACTGGTCGTCGACGCTGCGCGCGGCCACCAGGTAGGCGTCGGCGTGCCCGGCACCCGAGCAGAACGTCTTGGCGCCCTTGACGTGGTAGCCACCGTCGACCGGCTCGTAGGTCGTGGCGAGCTGCGACAGCCGGGAGCCGGCCCCGCGCTCGCTCATGGCGACGCCGTACCAGGCGCCGCCCGCCGCGTCGGACAGCAGCTTGTCGCGGGCGGCCAGCGCGCTGTCCGGCAGGCCGAGCGAGTCGGCCAGCTCCGCCGTGACCGCGCCGAGGGCGCCGGTGACCGAGGCGTGCATGTTGAAGACCAGCGCTGACGCGCCATTGCCACGGGCGAGCTCGTACGCCACCGAGGTGTACTCGGCGAAGCTCGCCCCCGCGCCGCCCAGCGCCGTCGGCACCATCAGGCCGAACAGGCCCGCCGCGCGGAGGTCGGCGAAGTCGTCGACGGGAAAGTCGCCCGCCCGGTCGTAGTCACCCGCACGGGCCGCCATCCGCGGCGCGACCCGGCGCGCCGATTCCAGCGCGTTCACCAATTGCCCCCTCCGCCTGCCATTTGTCCTAATTGTTCTTCACGCCGCGGCCCTGGTAGAGCACGGCGGTGCTGGCGACGGGGACGATCCGTCGCCGGCCCGGGATCGGGCGGCGCCCGGCCAGCCAGCCGGCCACCGCCGGCACCGTCGGCCGGATGCCGCGCACCGTCAGCCGCACGCCGTGTCGCGCGCAGAGCCGGGTGAGCCGAGCCGGGTCGACGAACAGACCGGGGTCGTGGATACCCCGCGGCGCGCGAGGCATGCGTTCGGCGATGTGCACGGCGAGGACGCGGCACACCGCGGTGTCGTTGAGGGTGTCGAGCACCAGCAGCCCGCCGGGCCGCAGCACCCGGCACAGCTCCGCGACGGTGCCAGGCAGGTCGGGCACGTGCTCGAGGACCTCGCCGGCGACCACGACGTGCGCGCTGCCGCTGGCCAGCGGGATGGCCGCCGCGTCACCCACGACCGGCGTGACGCCGTGGGTGCCCGCCTGCTCCAGGGCGGAGGGCACCAGGTCGACGCCGACGTGGCGGTAGCCGCTGGTGCGCAGGTGCGGTGCGAGCAGCCCGGCGCCGCAGCCGACGTCGACGAGCAGCGCGCCCGGCTCGGGGGCGGGTGGCACGAGCCGCGCCCGCGCCTCGGCGAGCCAATGCAGCATCGCGAAGGGGCCGTCGGGACGCCACCACTCACCGGCCAGGTCGTGGTACTGCCGGGGGTCGTTGCGGGGCCGCGGTAGCCGCATTTCCCAAACGGTACAGGCAGGTCATGCCTGGCACGACCGTTGTCGAACCGGCAGACTTCGGGTCATGTCATGGTCATTCCGGGCGCTCGTGCGGGCCTCCCATCCGGAGCCGGCGGTCGCGGTCACCACGGTCACCGCGTTGCTCGCCTGGGGGGTCGGCCACGACGCCGCCGGGATCGCCCGGACGGCCGGCGCGATCTTCGCGAGCCAACTCGCGATCGGCTGGGTCAACGACTGGCTCGACGCCGACCGGGACAGGGCCGTCGGCCGCGCCGACAAGCCGGTCGCGACCGGCGTGATCGACCGCCGGCTGGTCGGCCGCTGCGGTCTGGTCGCCTCCGTGGCCTGCGTGCTGCTGGCGCTGAGCACCGGCTTCCCGGCCGCGCTGCTGATGATCGCGGCGCTGGTCTCCGCGCTGCTCTACGACTGGCCGCTGAAGTTGACGGCGCTGTCCGTGTTGCCGTACGCCGTGTCCTTCGGTCTGCTGCCCGCGTTCGTCGTGGTCGCCTTGCCCGGCGCGCCGGCGCCACCGGTCTGGATCGTGCTGGCCGGCGCGCTGCTCGGCGCCGGCGCGCACTTCGCCAACGCGCTGCCGGACCTCGACGACGACTCACTTACCGGTGTGCGCGGGTTGCCGCAACGGCTCGGGCCCGCCGGTTCCCGCCCGGCCGCCGCGGTGCTGCTGCTGGCCGCGACCGTCGCGCTGGTCGCCGGGCCGGCCGGGCCGCCGTCGTGGTCCGGCGTCGCGGCCATCGTCGCCGCCGCGGTGGTCCTGCCCATCGGCTGGTACGCGGGACGCGCGGCGGCCGCCCGCGGTGGCCGCCCCGTGGCGATGTTCCGCGCGGTGATGGCGGTGGCCGTCATCGACGTCGTCCTGCTCGTGGCGAGTGGTCGCGTGGTGTGACCGCGCGGGCGCGCCGCGCGCTGCGTGCGGGTCGATCGTCCATGGCGGATCACGCCCCACTACCCTGGAGCGCGGCCAGCCTCGGTAGGCCCGGCCGCGACCAGATCGCATTGCGAGGAGGAGCGACGTGACGCGCTCGAAGTTCGGGACCCGCCGGGGCGCGGTGCTGCTCGCCGGTTTGGCCATGGCGGCCACCGCGAGCCTGCTGCTGACGGGTTGCGGCTCCGGCCAGATCTCCTCGACAGCCGACACCGTGCCGGCGATCGACGGCATCGACGCCGACCTGACGGCGGCCAACGGCGCCGGGGCATACCGGGTCCGCAACCTGACCGCCGACTTCAAGCTGGGCGGCTACCCGGCCGGTTCCGACGCGCGGCTGGCGGTGGCGCTCTACAACGACACCGCGTCGCCGGTGACGGTGCGCGTGTCCAGCCCGTCCGCCGAGGCCGTGCGCCTGGTCAACCCCAACGCGACACCGAGCCCGACGCCGGCGCAGCCGACGGCCACCGCGACGCCGACCGGCGGCGCCACGGCGACGCCGACCACGCCGCCCGCGACCCAGGCGCCGGCGCCGGCCGGAGGCCCGGCCGAGATCACCATCCCGGCCGCCGGCTACGTGCTGCTCAACTCGCAGCAGGGCAACTTCCTGCAGCTCACCGGGCTGACCGAGGCGCTCAACGAGGGCGACTCGGTGCCGCTGGTCTTCGACTTCAACGGCCAGCAGCTCACGACGGAGGCCGGCCTGGCGGTGCCGCTGTCGCCGCTGCCGCGCGGCGAGCCGGTCGTCCCCGACGAGGGCCACGAGGCCGACGTCGCCCCCGAGCAGAGCTGAACTGAACTGTCGCACCCCCGCGATAGGGTTCCGCGGGTGAGTAGCCGAGCGGCCACCCGGCCGGCCTATGTCTGCGACGCGTGCGGTCACCAGCCGCCCAAGTGGCTCGGGCGGTGTCCCGAGTGCGGTGAGTGGGGCTCGGTCGTCGAGAGCACGACCGGTCCCGCGGTGGCCGGCAAGGTCATCGCCACCCGGCTGCCGGCCGAGCCGGCCCGGCCGATCGCGACCATCAGCGCCGCACCGGCCCGCGCCCGGCCGACCGGTGTCAGCGAGCTCGACCGCGTGCTCGGCGGCGGCTTCGTGCCGGGCGCCGTGGTGCTGCTCGCGGGTGAGCCGGGCGTCGGCAAGTCGACCCTGCTGCTCGACGTCGCGCAACGCTGGGCCGCCGCGGGCGACACGCCGTCGCTGGTGATCAGCGGCGAAGAGTCCGTGAGCCAGGTCCGGCTGCGCGCCGAGCGGATCGGCGCGCTCGACGAGCGGCTCTACCTCGCGGCCGAGAGCGACCTGTCCGCGGTGCTCGGGCACCTCGACGCGGTCAAGCCCGGCCTGCTCGTGCTCGACTCCGTGCAGACCATCTCGGTGCCCGGCGAGGGCGTCCCGGGCGGGGTGACCCAGGTCCGCGCGGTGACCGCGGCGCTGGTCTCGGTTGCCAAGGAGCGCGGCATCGCCACGGTCCTGGTCGGCCACGTCACCAAAGACGGCCAGGTGGCCGGCCCGCGGGTGCTCGAGCACCTGGTCGACGTGGTGCTGCACTTCGAGGGCGACAAGCACTCCGCGCTGCGCCTCGTGCGCGGCATGAAGAACCGGTACGGCGCGGCCGACGAGGTGGGCTGCTTCGAGATGCACGAGTCGGGCATCGCCAGCCTGGCCGACCCGTCCGGCATGTTCCTCACCCGCTACGCCGAGCCGGTGCCGGGCACCTGTGTGACCGTCGCGATGGAGGGCCGGCGCGCGCTGGTGACCGAGGTGCAGGCCCTGATCGGCGCCGCCGTGCCCGGCTCACCGCGGCGCACCGTCTCCGGCATCGACAGCGCCCGGCTGGCCATGGTGCTCGCCGTGCTGCAGACCCGCACCAAGCAGCTCACCCTGCACGACCGCGAGGTGTTCGCGGCCACGGTCGGCGGCATCCGGGTCACCGAGCCGGCGGCCGACCTGGCGATGGCACTGGCGGTCGCGTCCGGTGGGCTCAACCTGGCCATCTCGCCCCGGCTGGCGGCGATCGGCGAGGTCGGCCTGACCGGCGAGGTGCGCCGGGTCGGCGCGGTCCCCCGCCGGCTGGCCGAGGCTGCCCGGCTCGGCTTCCGCTACGCCCTGGTCCCACCCGACTGCGGCCCCGCCAAGACCGGCGTGGCGGCGCCGGGCCTGCGGGTCGAGGAGGTCGCCGACCTGTCGTCCGCCCTGCAGTGGGCGGCCCGGCTATCGGCGGAGTGAGCCCGGGGCGATTGACCCGTTTCGCCCCAGCTTGCGCGGGCTTCGCCGCCATCTGACAGGCCCGGCGCCCAACCGTGTCAGCAGCGACCTCATGACGGTCCGTAGACTGTGCCCGTGCCGTTCGACCGCGACCCCAACAAGACCGCTGGCGCGAGCCCCGCGGGCCGCGCTGGTGTCGCCGGCGCACCCCAGCAGCGGGCCGCCGGGTCCGCACCGCCGGTCCCGGCCACGGCCGGCAGCGCCGCGGGTGACCCGTTGCGCGCCAACCTGGCGCTGATGGCCCCCGGCACCGCCCTGCGCGACGGCCTGGAGCGCATCCTGCGCGGCCGCACCGGCGCGCTGATCGTGCTCGGCTACGACAGCGTCGTCGAGGAGATCTGCACGGGCGGCTTCCCGCTCGACGTCGAGTTCTCCGCGACCCGCCTGCGTGAACTGTGCAAGATGGACGGCGCGGTCGTCCTCTCCAGCGACGGCACCCGCATCGTCCGGGCCGCGGTGCACCTGATGCCCGACCCGTCGATCCCGTCCGAGGAGTCCGGCACCCGCCACCGCACGGCCGAGCGGGTCGCCAAGCAGACCGGCTACCCGGTCATCTCGGTGAGCCAGTCGATGCGCATCATCGGCCTCTACGTGAGCGGCCACCGCCACGTCCTCGACGACTCGGCCGCGATCCTGTCCCGCGCCAACCAGGCGCTGGCGACGCTCGAGCGCTACAAGATGCGCCTCGACGAGGTCTCCGGCACGCTCTCGGCCCTGGAGATCGAAGACCTGGTCACGGTCCGCGACGCGGTGGCCGTCGTGCAACGCCTGGAGATGGTCCGCCGCATCGCCGACGAGATCTCGGGCTACGTGGTCGAGCTCGGCACCGACGGCCGCCTCCTGGCACTGCAGCTCGACGAGCTGATGGCCGGCGTCGACGCCGACCGCACCCTCGTCATCCGCGACTACCTCCCGGTCGGCCGCCGCGCCCGCACCCTGGACGAGGCGCTGGTCGAGCTCGACCTGCTGTCGTCGACCGAGATGATCGACCTGGTGGCCGTGGCCAAGGCCATCGGCTACCCCGGGGCCTCCGACGCCCTCGACGCGGCGGTCAGCCCCCGCGGTTTCCGCCTGCTGGCCAAGGTTCCGCGCCTCCCGGGCCCGGTCGTCGACCGCCTGGTCGACCACTTCGGCAGCCTGCAACGCCTGCTCGGCGCCACAGTGGAGGATCTGCAGGCGGTGGACGGCGTCGGCGACGCCCGCGCCCGCGGTGTCCGCGAGGGCCTCTCCCGCCTGGCCGAAGCCTCCATCCTGGAACGCTACGTCTGAACGAGGCCCTGACGGATCGCGATCTCCACGGGTGAGTACGCGCCGTCCGCGCGGTCCAGTTCGTACGGCACGGCCGGCAGCAGCGGCGGCTGGGCCAGGAAGCGCGGCCGGACCCCGTGGTGTGGCTGCGCCGCGTGCACCAGGAACGGATGGCACAGGAAGACATCGCCGGGTGATCCGGTGGCCAGGGCGAGCGGCCGATGGGCGGACACCGCCTCCAGTTCGGGCGCCAACGCCAGCCCGCTCGCCCCGTCCTCCCCGTACCTCTCCAGCACCTTCGGCACGTCGAGGTGTGAACCGACCCGGATCCGGGTCGGGGCGTCGCGCTCGCCGACCTCGCTGAACAGGAACAGCATCAGCAGCGCCCGGCCCCGGGACCGCACGTTGGTGAAGTACCAGCTCTCGCCGTCCGGCAGATAGCTGCCCTCGATGTGCCAGCCCGCGTCGTCCGGTTCCTCCTCGTGCGGGAACCGCAGTGGAAACGTGCCGAGGGAGTAGCGCGGCTCCCACCGTCCCGCACCGACGAGCAGGTCGTACGCGTGGTGGAGGTACGGCGAGTTGGGTGCGGCGGCGAACGGCCCCTGCGCCATGCCGGCCACCCAGTGCACGGGGCGCGTCCACGTCGCTGGGTCGTCCGGTGCGCAGCCGGTCTCCCGCCACAGCAGCCGCGCGCAGTCGGCGGCCACCCGCGGCGCGACGGCGCCGTCCAGCTTCACGAAACCGTCGCGGAGAAAGCGGGAAACCAGGGTCGTGTCATCCATGGCGCTATCGTGCGGCGGGACCCTTGCCGATCACCCGACATCTTCCGCCCAGCCTTTGTCGGGCCCAGGAGGCCGCATCATGATCTCGGCGCTCAACCGGCTCGTCGACCTCGTCGAGGCGAGCCTGACCGGAGACTTCGACGTCAAGGACGCGGCCAGGTCGCTGGGTACGACCGAATACCACCTCCGCCGGATGTTCTCGTCGTTGGCCGGCATGCCGCTGTCGGAGTACGTGCGCCGCCGCCGTATGACGGTCGCGGCCGCCGACGTCGTACGCGGTGACGAGGACCTGCTGACCGTCGCCGTCCGGCACGGATACGGGTCGACCGAGGCCTTCGGACGGGCGTTCCGTGCCGTCCACGGCGCCGGTCCCGGCGACGTGCGCCGCGCCGGAGGCCCCCTGCGCACCCAACCCCAGCTCAGGTTCCGCCTGACCGTGGAAGGGAGCGAACGGATGGACACCCGCATCGTCGACCACGCCGGGTTCCGGCTCGTGGGGCACGCTGCCCGCGTTCCGCTGATCCACCGGGGCGTCAACCCGCACATCCGCCAGCACGTCGCCGCGCTGCCGACGGACGAGCACCCGCGCCTGAAGGCTCTCGGTGACACCGAGCCGACGGGCCTGCTGGCGGTCAGCGCCGACCTGGACCCCGACCGCGCCGAGGGCAGCGCGCTGACCTACCTGCACGGCGTCGCCGTCTCCCCGGACGCGCCGGTCCCCGCGGATCTCGACGTCATCGACGTCCCGGCCGGCAGATGGTTGGTCGTCCGAACCGCGGGACCCCATCCGCAGACCCTGCAGAGAACCTGGGCGGCGACGGCAAGCGAGTGGTTCCCGTCCAACCCGTGGCGGCTGCGACCAGGCCCGGAAATCATGGCGCTGCGCGACCACGCGGCCGATTTCAGCACGGCCACCTGCGACCTCTGGCTACCGGTGGAACCGGACCAGCCGAACAGGACGACTACTGCAGCGTCAGCTTGACGGGATTGCTCGTCTTGGTGGCCAGCCGCCCGAACACCTGATATTCGCCGGCCGCCGGCACCGGACCGTCGGCCAGGTTGCCGGCGCACTTGGTGACGTCCTTGCCGTTCCAGTCGACGCGGTACTCGCGCTCGAAGTTGGGCGTGAACGGCTGCACGTCGCTGCCCTTGACGTTGCCGCAGGTGTCCGAGGACCAGACCTTCTCGGCGCCCTTCTTGATGTACAGCTCCTGCTGGTCGGCGCCCACGTCGCGACTGCAGGTGCGCTTGCCCGTGTTCTTGATGCGCAGCCGGATCGCGATCGTCGCGCCGCGCTGGGTCGTCGTGGCTTCGGGCACCGGCGTAATCAGCATCTCCGCGTCGGCGCAGGCGCCGGCGTCGGGTGGCGGGGCCGCGTCGCCCGTTTGCGGGGCCGGGTTGGTCGCCGGCGGCTCGCCGGCCGGCTCCCCGGTCTCCTCGACCGGCGGGTCGGTGTCGGTGATGGGCCGGAGCACCGTCTCGCTCGTCGTCGGCTCGGGGGCCGGCGCGCTGCTGCTGCCGTTCTTCCCGCTGCCGACCGAGTTCGCGTCGCCGCCCGAGCAGCTCTGCACGATCAGGAAGATGACGACCACGGCAGCGCCAAGCACGATCGCCCGACGCCGCCAGTAGACGGCGGGTGGCAGGGGGCCAACCGTCAGTCGCATGATGGGATCACCGTATCGGTGCGCGCCGTTCCCATCCGCGCGACGCGCCGCGCGAGATGAGTGCGGCGTGCCACCGTTTACAGATAGACCTTGCGCTGATACAGCGCGTGCGCGCCGGCCACCTGGTCCAGGAACAGCAACCCCGCACAGTGGTCGATCTCGTGCTGCAGCGCCCGGGCCTCGAAGCCGTCGGTGGTCAGGCGCACCGTGGCGCCGGTGCCCGGCAGCACGCCTTCCACGACCACGCGGCTGGCCCGCTTCACGTCGCCGGTCAGGTCCGGCACGGACATGCAGCCCTCGCGGCCCGGCCGCAGCCGGGTCGCGGAGACCACGGTGGCGTTGCAGAGGACGAACGTGCCGTGCGAGGTCACCGTCTTCGGGTGTCCCGTGACGTCGACCGCGAACACCCGCGCGGACTCGCCGATCTGCGGTGCCGCTAGCCCGACGCAGCCCGGCGAGACCCGCATCGTCGCGACGAGGTCGGCGGCCAGCCGCAGCACCGCGGGATCGGTCGGGTCGACGTCGGCGCCCGCCCGCGCCAGCACCGGGTCGGGCGCGGTGCGCACCGGGCGAACCGTGCCGGGTCGGGCGAGATCGGCGAGCCAGCCGTCGAGGCTCACGTCCGCGTCACAGGACATCGGACTCGGCACGCCGCAGCACGACGTCGACGCCGAGGCCCGCGGCCGCCTCGTTGAGCCGCGACTCGGTCGCGCCGGCGCTGCCCGGCGGCAACTCGACCTCGGCCACGAGCACGTAGAGCGGGCCGGCCAGCCGGGTGGTCAGGTCGGTGATGTTGCCGCCGGCGTCGGCGACCACGCGGGTCACCGCGGCCACGATGCCGAGCCGGTCGGCGCCGTGCACGCTGAGCACGTACGGCTCCCCGGTCGGCGCCGCGCTCTCCTCGGTGCCGACCGAGCGCACGGTGGCGAGCAGCCGGCTGCGGGCCGCCAGCGGGTCCAGCGCCGCCTCGACGTCGGCGGCGGCCGGGCCGGTGCAGACCAGGGTCATCGCGAAATGACCGCGCAGCCGGGTCATCGTCGAGTCGGTCAGGTTGGCGCCGAGCTCGGCGAGCACACCGGCGACGTCGGCCACGATGCCGGGCCGGTCCTGGCCGATCACGGTGATGGCTAGCTCCTCCACCCGAGAGAGTCTGCCCGATTCGCCGTGGCAGGATCGACGGGACATGCCCGAAGACACTCTCGCGGCCGCCGCGATCCGCTGGTTCGACGCCAACGCCCGCGACCTGCCCTGGCGGCACCCGGAGGCGGGTGCCTGGGCGATCCTGGTCAGCGAGGTCATGTTGCAGCAGACCCCGGTGACCCGGGTGCTGCCCGCCTACGAGGCCTGGCTGGCCCGCTGGCCCACCCCGGCCGACCTGGCCAGGGACGAGCCGGGCGAGGCGATCCGCATGTGGGGGCGACTGGGCTACCCGCGCCGCGCTCTGCGGTTGCACGAGTGCGCGACCGCCATCACCGCGCGGCACGAGGGCATCGTCCCCGACGGCCTCGACGCGCTGCTCGCGTTGCCCGGCGTCGGCGCCTACACGGCCCGGGCGGTCGCCGCCTTCGCCTACGGTCAGCGGCAGCCCGTCGTCGACACCAACGTGCGCCGGTTCGTCGCCCGCGCCGCGACCGGGCTCGCCGACGCCGGCCACACGACCCGCCCCGCCGACCTGACCGCGACCGCGGCCCTGCTCCCGGCCGAGCCGGCCAGGGCGGCCCGCGCCAGCGCCGCCTTCATGGAACTCGGCGCCGTGGTGTGCGTGGCCCGCGCGCCGCGCTGCGCGATCTGTCCGGTGGCCGAGCGGTGCGCCTGGCGGGCGGCGGGCCGCCCCGCGCTGGAGGGTCCGAGCCGCCGGCCACAGACCTACGCCGGCACGGACCGCCAGGTCCGCGGCCTGCTGCTGGCCGTGCTGCGCGAGGCGGTCGAGCCCGTCCCTCGGCAGCGGCTGGACGTGGTCTGGCCCGAGGCGACGCAGCGCGACCGCGCCCTGCGCGGCCTGATCGACGACGGCCTGGTCGACCCGCTACCGGGCAACCTCTTCACGCTGCCCAGCGGCAGATGAGAAGAGCCCGGCGCCGAAGCGCCGGGCTCTTCTCGGATGGAGCTTATTCAGCGGCCTCCGCCGCACCGAGGTCGGCCGGCACCGCGTCGGGCACCTCGACCGGCTTCTCCGCGGCGCGGAACACCAGCTTGGCCTTGTCGATGTTCTCCGGGTCGCCCTCGCAGTCGACGACGACGATGTGACCGGGCTTCAGCTCGTTGAAGAGGATCCGCTCGGACAGGTTGTCCTCGATGTCGCGCTGGATGGTGCGGCGCAGCGGCCGGGCACCCAGCACCGGGTCGAAGCCCTTCTTCGCCAGATACTTCTTGGCGTTGTCGGTCAGCTCCAGACCCATGTCCTTGTTCTTCAGCTGGGTCTCGATCCGCTGGATCATGATGTCGACGATCGACAGGATCTCGGGCTCGGTCAGCTGGTGGAAGACGATCGTGTCGTCGATCCGGTTGAGGAACTCGGGCCGGAAGTGCTGCTTGAGCTCGTCGTTGACCTTCTGCTTCATCCGCTCGTAGTTGGAGTCGGAGTCTTCCGAGGCCTGGAAGCCCAGCGACACCGCCTTGGCGACGTCCCGCGTGCCCAGGTTGGTGGTCAGGATGATCACCGTGTTCTTGAAGTCGACGATGCGACCCTGACCGTCGGTCAGGCGACCGTCTTCCAAGATCTGGAGCAGCGTGTTGAAGACGTCGGGGTGGGCCTTCTCGATCTCGTCGAAGAGGACCACCGAGAACGGCCGGCGGCGCACCTTCTCGGTGAGCTGGCCACCCTCGTCGTAGCCCACGTAGCCGGGAGGCGCACCGACCAGGCGCGACACCGTGTAGCGGTCGTGGAACTCCGACATGTCGAGCTGGATCAGCGCGTCCTCGCTGCCGAAGAGGAACTCGGCCAGCGCCTTGGACAGCTCGGTCTTACCGACGCCGGACGGGCCGGCGAAGATGAACGAGCCCGAGGGACGCTTCGGGTCCTTGAGGCCCGCCCGCGTGCGCCGGATCGCCTTGGACACGGCCTTGACCGAGTCTTCCTGGCCGACGACCCGCTTGTGCAGCTCGTCCTCCATGCGCAGCAGCCGGGAGGTCTCCTCCTCGGTCAGCTTGTAGACCGGGATGCCCGTCCAGTTGGCGAGGACCTCGGCGATCTGCTCGTCGTCGACCTCGCTGACGACGTCGAGGTCGCCGGCCTTCCACTCCTTCTCCCGCTGGGCCTTCTGCCCGAGCAGCTGCTTCTCCTTGTCGCGCAGCTGCGCGGCCCGCTCGAAGTCCTGCGCGTCGATCGCGGACTCCTTGTCGCGGCGGACCTGGGCGATCCGCTCGTCGAAGTCACGCAGGTCCGGCGGCGCGGTCATGCGGCGGATCCGCATCCGGGCGCCCGCCTCGTCGATCAGGTCGATCGCCTTGTCGGGCAGGAAGCGGTCGGAGATGTAGCGGTCGGCCAGGGTGGCCGCGGCGACCAGGGCGGCGTCGGTGATCGACACGCGGTGGTGCGCCTCGTAGCGGTCGCGCAGGCCCTTGAGGATCTCGATGGTGTGTGCCAGCGAGGGCTCACCCACCTGGATCGGCTGGAACCGGCGCTCGAGCGCCGCGTCCTTCTCGAGGTGCTTGCGGTATTCGTCGAGCGTCGTCGCACCGATCGTCTGCAGCTCGCCACGCGCCAGCATGGGCTTCAGGATCGAGGCGGCGTCGATCGCGCCCTCGGCGGCACCCGCGCCCACCAGGGTGTGGATCTCGTCGATGAACAGGATGATGTCGCCGCGGGTGCGGATCTCCTTGAGCACCTTCTTGAGGCGCTCCTCGAAGTCACCGCGGTAACGGGAGCCGGCGACCAGGGCGCCGAGGTCGAGGGTGTAGAGCTGCTTGTCCTTGAGCGTCTCGGGCACCTCGCCCTTGATGATCCGCTGGGACAGGCCCTCGACGACCGCCGTCTTGCCGACGCCGGGCTCACCGATCAGGACCGGGTTGTTCTTGGTGCGGCGGGAGAGCACCTGCATCACCCGCTCGATCTCCTTCTCGCGCCCGATGACCGGGTCGAGCTTGCCCTCGCGGGCGGCCTGGGTGAGGTTGCGGCCGAACTGGTCGAGCACGAGGCTCGTCGACGGCGCGGCCTCGCCCGGGGTGGCGCCGGCAGCCGCCGGCTCCTTGCCCTGGTAGCCGGAGAGGAGCTGGATGACCTGCTGGCGGACCCGGTTGAGGTCGGCGCCGAGCTTGACCAGCACCTGGGCGGCGACGCCCTCGCCCTCACGGATCAGCCCGAGCAGGATGTGCTCCGTGCCGATGTAGTTGTGACCGAGCTGCAGCGCCTCGCGCAGCGAAAGCTCGAGCACCTTCTTGGCCCGCGGCGTGAACGGGATGTGCCCGCTCGGCGCCTGCTGACCCTGGCCGATGATCTCCTCGACCTGCTGGCGAACGCCCTCCAGGGAGATACCGAGACTCTCCAGGGCCTTCGCCGCGACACCCTCACCCTCGTGGATGAGGCCGAGCAGGATGTGCTCAGTGCCGATGTAGTTGTGGTTGAGCATCCGGGCTTCTTCTTGAGCCAGGACGACAACCCGTCGCGCTCGGTCGGTGAACCGCTCGAACATGCCCTCGTGCTCCTCACGTGCCGTGCGCCTGAGTCTGGCCGGACCAGCGACTTGGCGGAACCAATCGCACAGCCGCCTGGGGAAGACGCCTGCGCACCCTCACTCTATCGCCGCGGGCGACATCAGCTACGGCCGTGCGCGCCGGACTGACCCCTGTCCGCGACGTATCTGCCAACTCTGCACGCTTATCGGGTGTTCCCGGGAGCGAATGAGTACGCGCAGAGCGAACACGGCCGGCTGGCGATTCATGAAGATCAAGAGAGACAGGCGTGACGAGGTACGGGTAGCGGGGGCACGAAACGGACAAAAACGCCGAGGATCAGGCCGGGGCGGGGACGGCCGGCCGCGCCGCGACCGACAGGGAGGGGTCCCCGCCCAGAACCTCTGT
>NZ_BONE01000109.1 GCF_016862555.1 Asanoa siamensis
AAAGTGCCTCTATCTCGTAACCCGGTCACTGGACCCGACCGGAACCGGCAGGACCCGATGGACGATGCGCTGGAAACCCGCACTCAACGCCTTCGCCATCACCTTCAGCGACCGCTTCCCAGCCGCTGAAACCTACTGAAGATCGCCGGAAACACCGTTAGCGAGATAGTCCCGCTCCCCTCTGTGTCAAGACGTGGTGGGGAGTGGGGTTCTAAGCTGTATGGCGGCGGGTCCGGGAAGTGACTTCTCCGAAGAGCCGGCATGAGGATGCGAGCCGGTCACGCTGGAGTTAGCTGACGTTCCTCGGTGTCCTCCCGGGCCCGTCGCCGTGGCCGTGATGGTGTCGTTAACCATCTGCCGGTAGACGATGTCGGACAGGCGTCGTTTCAGGGCGCGCATCGCTTCCATGGACGTCTTTCCGGAGGCTTTCTTGCGGTCGTAGTAGGCGCGGCCTTCGGTGGGATTGCGTAGCTGGACGGTGGCCATGATGTGCAGCATCCGATTGATCTGTCGGTTCCCTGCCCGGGACAGGCGGTGGCGGACCTGGTCGCCGGAGGAGGCGTCGATGGGGGCGGTGCCGTTCCAGGAGGCGAAGTGGCCTCGGTCCGGGAACCGGGTGATCTGGCCGACCTCGACGAGCAGGCGGGCGGCTCCGGACGGGCCAATGCCGTGTAAGTCCATCAAGGTGGTGCCGGTCGACGCGACCATCTCCCGTAGTTCCTTGTCGGCATCCTTGGATCGGCGGTAGACGCGTTCGAGGTCGGTGATGAGCTCCGCGGCGACCCGGCGGCGGGCTTTGCCGACCACATCGCGGGGTCTGACCGTGGCCAGCAGGGCTTTGGCCTGGGCGGCCGAGAGGCTCTTCTTGGCCCCGCCGGGGATCAGCTCGAGCAGCAGCTGATGCAGCTGGGAGACCATCCGGGTGTGGTCATCGCCCAAGGAGCGCCGGCGGTCGGCCAAGATCCGTAGCAGGGCGAGGTGTTCGTCGTTGACGACCGGACGTAACCCGGCCATGCGGGTGCCGACCAGGGCGACGGAGTGGGCGTCGGTGGCGTCGGTCTTGCGGCCCTGCCCGGTCGCGAAGACCCTCGTCCGGGCGGACAGCTTCGGGGGGACGTCGAGGACCTGTTCGCCGTCGTTCAGCAGCCGGTTGGCGATGTGCCGGCCGATGCCTTGGCAGCCCTCGATCGCCCAGACCCGGTTAGGCCACTGCTTCACGTAGGTCTTCATCGCCGCGTAGCCGTCGCGTGCGGTGCCGAAGCGGCCGCCGCCGATGATGGTCTCGTCGGCGGTCATCACTTCGATGGTGGCTGAGCGTTTGTGCGGGTCCATGCCGATGACGACGCGGTCTGATGTGGAGTTCAACACGTCCTCCGTGCTCGATCCGACTGGTGTCGAGCCGGGAGGGCAACGCTACTTCGAGCAGTGCAAACCCCTCTTGAGCCTCTCCCCGCCCATGGGCGACGCCCGGGCGTGCGCAGGCCAAAAGAGAGCCACACGACCAACGTGGGCAGCCGAAATGAGAGCGACAGCCCGGGCGCCTAGACCGAAGCCTGGCCGGGCCGCGGTCCTACCGCAATGAAACAAGTAGCCGAGATGAGCGTCGTTCGATCTTTGGTGGGTAGCGGCTGTCTCCGACGATCCAGCCACTTTCGGGTGACGTCGGCGTTGCGGTGTGTCCGTACGCTGAGTTGGAATCACGCCAGCCATTCAGATCGGACATCGACGATGGAACCGAAGGACTGGATTATGTACGTCTGTGGTGGCGCTAGTCTGGCCGCCACTGTCGCGGCGCTGCTCACTGCACGAGCGCGCCGGATCTCGATAATCTGTGCCGTGGTGCTGTTCATTTGCGCAGGCGCCGCTGGTCTCCTCCTTAGATCGAGAACTGGTTCTGAGCCGCCTCAAGTCGGCGCGTCGAGGGCTGCACCGTCCGATCCGCTGATCGCGGCTTCCGTCGGCGACTGTGTGAAGCCGGGCAGCATCGATCCAGACGCGATGGTGCCGACACCGTGCGGTGAAGCACCGTTCACCATAGTGAAACGGGTGCCGCTCGACTTCGATACCGCTGCAATCGCCGCTCAGCGAGACGCCAAATCCGAACGCCACTGCGCCGGCGTCGCAAACTCAGACCAGTGGACATGGATTCACGGTACGGACGGCAATGGCGCCGAGCAGTTGATCGCGTTTTGCCTCAAAGCCCGATGACCGCCTCACCACCAAACCGACCTTTGATCGCGACTAATCCGGCGCCCTCGCGTTGGCCAGCGGATCGAACCCTGCCTGCTGGCAGACCGCTGCTGACAGCGACTGGTTACATTCACTCGTCTGAGCACAGCCTCGATTGCAGCCCGTCCGGATCTGCCGCCGACCGCGCGTATTCGCGCACAGCCACTCCGTCTGACGACGGACTCTGCCGATGAGTGCTACCGGGCAGCGACCTCACGCGGATTGATGGTGCGAGGCCAGCCCCCGAAGATCGGTGACCAGTTCGTCGATCCAGTCACGGGACACCGGGACCGCATAGACGCCGACCTCTACGACCCAGCGCAGCGCGCTCATGGTCCAGCACAGGCCGCCGGTCACCAACTGGTCGGTCACCGTCCACGTATCGGTGCCCACTTCGCGCGCGAAGATCTCCGGCAAGGCTTCGATCCGTTCGTTCTGGATCTGACCCTGTCTCCGAGCCTCGCGCAGCAGGAGGTAGAGGTCGCCGAGATGCGGGTGCACGTAGGCGTCCGACCAGTCGATGGTGACGATCCCGCCATCCGGGGTGTGTAGCAGGTTCTTGGCCTGGAAGTCGCCGTGCACGATGGTCGTGGGTTCGCTGGAGAGCTGGTGCAGGCGGGCGGTTATCTCCCTGCGCGGGTCGTCGAGTGCGCCACTGAGGTCTGGGCGCATCGCCGTCATCGCTGCGTCGGCCCGTGCCGCCACGGCCATAAGGTCGGCAGTGGAGCGGCGCAGACCGGCGGCCAACGCCGGGTCGGAACCGAGGCGGAGGGCCGACTCGGCGCGCATCCGGGCCAGCACGCGTACTGCATCCTCGTATCCTTCCGCAGTCGGTCGTGCCTCAAGGTTGTCGCCGCCCAAGTCCTCCAAGACGATGACCCCCGGGCCGCCCTCTGCGATCAACCGCGGCGCGGGAATCCCAAGGGGAACGACCAGCTCGTGGTAACGCCGTGCCTCGCCGGCCAGCTCGCCGACGCCTCGTTTGACGATTACCGAATTCCAGGCAGCACCGGACAGTTGGACCCGCCAGACCTCCGAGAGCGCCCAGCCGCGCAGCCGATGGCCACCGACGATCTTGCCGTCAAGGTCGGGAAGCCAGTCGGGCAACGGGGTCTCGATCACCACGGCATTCTGCCCAAAGAACTCCTCAAGCACGTGCTAATTCTCGGCGGCACCGAGTCGACGGTTACGTCGGACGTATTTCAACACCGGCGCGGTCCTGGGAACATCCGGATCTGCCGCTGTCCGAGCGCGGCGCGGCGCGCCAGCCAGCACAGCGGAAAGTGTTGTACATCGCGGACTCAGCCGGTGGGCCGAGCTGCTCGCTGACGCGTTGGCCATGGCAAACGACATGGCGTGCCACGCCTTAGGTCAGAGGTTGGGCGCACCGCCACGGCCCCGCTCGTTGATCTCCCGGACGGCGCGGGTCAGCTCGACCAAGGACTCGGCGATCGACAACATGGCGTACATCTGTGCGGTGCGCTCGGCCCGGTCGGCCCGGTCCATGTCGTAGTCGGAGGCGTTGTGCACCTCGGCGTGTCGCTGGGCGGTGAGGCGGTGTTCCTTGGCGGAGTTGAGTGCGTCCTCGGCGCTGGCCGGCCCGACCCATTTCGTGCCGTCGTCGAGATCCACGGTGGTGCGGCTCGGTGAGGCGATCGGCCGGCTCGGGTCGTCGGGAGCGGATGCGGATGAAGTCATGCCTGCCACGGTACGTAGCGGGAACGACACTCGCCGATGTGCGCCCTCCCTTGGGCTCGACCGCGCTGCCGGGACGACCGCAAGACCGCGAGCACCCGCGTTTCCACAGCTCAGGAGGCATCTGCGAGAACGGTTCGGGTACCGCCACATCTGGTTTAAGGTTTGCCCAGCCCAGAGGCGGTTGGTGGGGCCGGCGGGGCTCGAACCCGCGACCGAGGGATTATGAGTCCCCTGCTCTAACCGGCTGAGCTACGGCCCCGTGCCGGCGGGACCGGCGCCGGGATCGTATCCCGTGTGTGGTGTTCGCGACCACCGCGGGCGCTTGCGACCCGCCGGAGGCCTGGTCAGACCGGTCGGACCTCGGCGAGGCGCTTGACCGCGTAGTCGTCCTTCCAGCAGAGTGCGGCTTCCCAGGCCGCCGATGCCTGCGACGCGATGTCGTACGACGGGTCGTCGAGGTCCGCGGCGTTGTCGGGCAGCACCAGGTCGAGGTCGGGCACGTCGACGTGGGACTTGTCCCAGTCGATCAGGGCGACCCGGTCCGCCGTCACGCGGACCTTGCCCAGGTTGTTGGCGTCCCCGTGCACCACGCAGGTGCGGCGGCCGGCAACGCGCGCCCACGCCGCTCGGCAGCGGGCGACGGCCTCCGGCGGCATCGCGTTCAGGTCGATCCTCGTACCCGTCTCGGTTTGCAGAAGGTCCGTGGACGATCAACCGGTGCAGTGTGCGCAGCGCGACGCCAGCCGACCCGCGTCTCCGGTGGGCCGCCTCCCACATACGTCATCACCACCAGCCCGTCCGCGAACAGCCGGCCGCACTGTATGGGCGAAAGATTTGGGAAACATGAGATCCCACGCGACCTCCGACCAGCACCCGATGGTGGTGCGCCCCAGTCTGGGGCCTTGAACCGCTCGGGTTCCCTGTCGAATCGCCAGTAGCCGAGTCCGCTCCGGCGGGTGAAGTACCGCCGACCGGCGCCGCGGAACCGAGGAAACTGACGGGCCAGCTAACCGACGTTGCAACGGATGCTGCGAGACAGTGTTCTAGCTGCCGGCACAAAGACCATGGAAACCGACGGAGCCCGTCGCCTGTCATCGACGGCGTCATCCGTAAAGCCGACGACGCGCGGCGAGCCGTCAGGGGACGTCGCTGCGGGGGAACGAAGTCGTTTGCGCTTTGGGGGGTGTTCTGCCAGATTCCCGGCTAGGCCCGCACAGCACATCGCGCCTACGCGCACGAATGATCGCCGAGGATGAGCCGAGCAGGGTGTCTCTACCGCACAGCCGCGCGCACCGGTGGACGAATTGCGCTAATCGAGTTAAGAACGCAGACACCGCAGACCAGGGCGCGGCTAGCTCTGATCGGTGATCAGCTTAAAGCGGCAGGAAACCTGTTCGCCCATGTCCCGAACAGAGAAGGGCCGCCGATCCTCGTCGCCGCCTTCCCAGGGGTCCTGGCTCCCGAACGGCTAGAGGTGCTCTAAGGCGCCGGAGTCATGGTCTGGGACGGTCCCAAGCTTCGTGAATTGGCAGCAGACGTCGGCCACGCGTTTCCGGATCTTTTGGAGTTCTTAGCCTCTGACACAGAATGGTCAGCTCGGGAGCCGGCAGAGTCGCTCCTATCTCAACTCGCTCGACTAGTGCTGGTAGGCCAGACTCGCTTCAGTTCGAGGTGTTTGCCGAAAATCTCTTGAACTACCTCTTCTGCCCCCCATTAAACCCCGTGATTGAACAGCGCAGTACCGGAAAACAAAGTCAATCGGCGTGACTTCATTATGCCAAGCTACACTTCCAGCGGTTTCTGGAACTTTATGCGAACGCACTACCGAGGGACTTCATTGTTGCCGAAGGATTTGGCCCGCGGGCAAGCGGTGGGCAAGCTCGAGGAGCTGGTCAACGACCACTGTGTCCTGGAAGAGCGTGACGGCAAGTTCTGGCATGTCCGTGCCTGGCCCCAGGCCCACGGCACCCACCCTGCTCGCCACTGCCGGCCACGACACAGGAATCCTCATCTGTACCCGCCCTCGACAACAACCGGCGCGGCTCGATCCCTCGACGGGCGGTGACCTGCATGTTTGGGACAAGGCGGGCGCGTGCGGGGTGCGTCCGCCTCGGCCCGGGTGATTCGAATCTGCGCGCGTCCGCGCTCCGCAGTTCGAGCGGTGATACCGGGCGAGGCAAGCCGCATTTGAAGGCGCGGCCTCGGTGGCGCCATCGCGATGGTGGTCAGGCCGGCGAAGGCCGATGGCGACGTGAGGGTCGTTTCGATCGTGGTTCCGCACGTCCGAACGCGCCCGGCAGCTATGTGACGCATGCCAACGCGCACGTCACCAAGCACACGGTCACGCTGCTCAGGCGGTCGTTCGACAAGCCACGATGGGAATCGCGGTTAGCTCAGGCGTACCGGTGCGGCATCGACTGGGATTCGGATGATTTGGTATGGCGGGATGCGGTCGTCGACGTCGTGGTTGAAGAGCGGTGTGCGTGGCAACTGGTTGAGGCTGACGTACAGGTTGCCGTCCGCGGCCACGGCGAGCGTGTCCGGCCACAGTGCGCCCGGCGTGTTCAGCACCGTCGACCAGGAGCCGTCGGTGGCGAGCTTGAGGACGGCGCTGTGCTCGTACGCGGTGACGTAGACGTTTCCTGAGGCATCCGTCTCGAGGCCGTCCGAGGCACCCTTGTCGCCGTGGTCGACGATCTGCTGGGCGACCTTGTCGTCGCCGAGGTCCCGATCGCGCAACGCGGCCGTCGGGACGCTGTAGAGTCTGCGGCTCGCGAGCGGGCAGTAGTAGAGGCGGTCGCTCGTGGCGCTGATCGCGATGCCGTCGGCGCCCCCGTTGTACAGCTCTCCCTCGCGTACGACGCCTTGCACGATGGCGCGGAAGCCGTCCTCGGCGTGCGTGCTGGGATGCCCGCGGAGTTTGGCCCACGTGTCACCGGTGGCCAGGTCGATGACGACGAGGGCGCCTTCGGCCTGGGAGTCGGTCAGGTACGCGTAGCCGCCGGCGCCTTTGGAGAGATCGAAGCGGACGTCATTGAGATAGCTCGTCGGGGTCAGGGCCTCGGTCCTGGGCCGGATGACCCGCAATACCGTGTCGGTGTCCAGGTCGACCTCGACCAGCTTGGGGCCGCCGTCGATCCACGGGGCGAACGCGAGGCTGCCGGTGTCGAGTGCCCAGAGGTGCCCGTCGGGTCCGATCACGACGCTCTGCACCGAGACCAGGAGCTCGTCGTTGACCTGCCGACTCGGGTACGGGACGGGTTTGCCGTCGACGATCTCCGCGACCGTGTACGGCACGGGGTCGCCCCAGCGGGGCACGGAGACGAAGACCCGGCCCGAGTCGGCGGCGGTGACGCCGGTCGCCATCAGGTCATCCAGGTCGGCCACGAGCTCGAAGTCGGCGGCGACCCACGCCCCTAGCGGTTCCGCGGTCATCGGTTCTGCTCCTTTGCCTCGAATGGGTTGTGTCACGCCCCGAACCAGGGTGTGATGACGCCACGGGCCAGCGTGTGGCCCGCCATGTTGAAGCCGAGAAAGGCCGGCGTGGCCTCCCTGTCGATGTCGAGGGTCTCGACATCGAGGGCGTGTACGCCGATGAAGTAGTTGTGCCGGCCGCTGCCCGGCGGCGGAGCCGCTCCGACGTAGCGGCGCATGCGGGCGTCATTGGCCAACTGCCACGCACTGCCCGGCAAGTCGGCTCCCTCGGCGCCGGCACCGGTCGCGAACGACGTCACGCTCGTCGGCAGATCGGCCACCACCCAGTGCCAGAACCCGCTGCCGGTCGGCGCGGTCGGGTCGTAGACCGTCACCACGAAGCTCTTCGCCTGCGCAGGGAAACCGCTCCAGCTCAGCTGGGGCGACACGTCGTTGCCACCGGACCCGAAGATCCCGCTGGCATGCGCTGACGGCATCTCCTCGCCGGCGCTGACGTCGGTGCTCGACACGGTGAACGACGGGACCTTGGCGATCATGTCGTAAGGAGTGTTCATCGGCTCCTCCTTCGGCGACGCCGGAAACGCTCGGGTCGACAAGATTTTTCTACGCTAGCTCGGCTGAATCGCGTCGTTACCGCTGGTGGTCTCGGGAAATGTGTGCAGCGCGAGGCTTTCCGAACGCCTCCGGCCGCGGGTTGCGCTCGCTAAGGTCATTTCTTTGGGGGAAAGATGTAGCCGACATGCTCGCGGTCAGCATGGACCATTACGGGAGCCCGGACGTTCTCCAACCCGTGGAGGTGCCGAAACCGTCACCGGCGCCTACCGAGGTGCTGGTGCGGGTGCACGCCGCGGGCATCAATCCGGCCGATGTGAAACAGCGCGCCGGACACGGTCCACTGTCGACGTTCCCGATGATTCTCGGCTGGGATGTCGCCGGCGTGGTGGCCGAGGTCGGATTCGGAGTCACCATCTTCTCGCCGGGCGACGAGGTGTACGGCATGCCGTGGTTCCCGCGACAGGCCGGGGCGTACGCGGATTATGTCACCGCGCCCTCTCGCCAGTTCGCGCCCAAGCCACCCTCCAGGTCGTTCGCCGAGGCCGCCGCACTGCCACTCGCGGGGCTCACGGCGTGGCAGTTGGTGACCGACACCGTCCACCTGGATGCGAACCAACGATTGCTGATCCATGGAGCGGCGGGCCACGTCGGCGGTCTGGCGGTGCAGATCGCCAAGGCACGCGGCGCACACGTCATCGGGGTCGCCGAGGGCAGCGACCGTGACCGGCTGGAGGCATTGGGCGCCGACGAGATCGTCGACTACACCACGACCCGGTTCGAGGACGTGGTCGAACCGGTCGACGCCGTCCTCGACTTCGTCGGCCACGACTACACGGCCCGTTCCGTGCCACTCGTCCACCGCGACGGAGTGATCGTCCAAGTGCCGTCCGGTTCCTCCAGCGACGACGTCCGCCGCGGCGCCGACGCCGGCGTGCGGGTGACCAGCTTCCTCGTCGAGCCCGACCACGCCGGCCTGCTGGCGTTGACCGATCTCGCCGAGCACGACCAGCTGTCCGCGAACGTGGCCGCGGTGGTGCCGCTCGCCGAGGCCGCGCGGGCGCACGAGCTGGTGGAGAGCGGAAAGGTCAAGGACAAGGTCATCCTGTCGTCGACACCTGCCTGACCGTCGGCGAGATGACGGCCAGGCAGACGAAGGGCGCTCGACCGGGTGCCGACGGTCAGTGCACGAGCAGGGGTTCGCCGACCGGGCCGTCGCTGGGTTCGGCCGCGGTGCCGGCTGGTCGGCGTACGCGTACCAGGGTGACGGCGAGCGACGCGCCGACGACGAGGAAGCCGACCGCCCACCAGACCGCGGTGGCGTACCCGTGCACGATCGCCTGGTTGGTTGGCCCGGCATGGTCGAGGAGCCACGCCGCGGTGGCGCTGGCCGCGACTGTGTTGAGCGGCGCGGTGCCGATGGAAGCGCCGACCTGTTGCGACGTGTTGATGATCGCGGAGGCGATGCCGGCGTCGTGTGCGCGCAGCCCATGCGTGGCCAGGCTCATCGCGGGCAGGAACGCCGTGCCGGTGCCGAGCCCGAGCAGGACGGCGGACGCGACGAACGAGCCGAGCGTCCAGCCGGCATTCCACCCGTCGGTCTCGGCTCGGGTGAAGCCGTGGACGAGCGCGACGAGACCGGTGGTCGCGAGGGCGACGCCGGGGATGTCCGGGCGCTCGCGGCGGCGTACGTCCATCGTGTCGCGGATCGTGGGTATGGCACGGATCGCGGCCACGACAGCGAACAGGAACGTTGATGAACAGCGCCCAGCGCCAGTCCAGGTATTCGGTGAGGACGCCGCCGAGGATCAGCCCGACGCCACCGCCCGCGGCGGCGATCGCTCCGAAGACGGCGTACGCCCGGGCGCGTTCCTTCGCTTCGGTGAACGTCACGGAGAGCAGCCCAACGCGGCCGGGGCGAGAAGCGCGGCGAACACGCCCTGCAGTGCCCGGGCGGTCAGCAGCGTGCCGATGTTGCCCGCGACGCCGCCGATGGCCGACGCGACGGCGAAGCCCAGCAGCCCGATCAGGAAGATCCGTTTGCGTCCGGCGATGTCCGCCAGCCGACCGCCGAAGAGCAGGAGGCCGCCGAACGCGAGCGTGTAGCCACGGTCGCGTCCAGCGCGACCATCAACTGAGCCAACGAGATGAAGAGCAACGCCAACCAACGACGGGGATTGGCGGGTACGGGGTCGGAGCCGAGTCGCATGTGGACCTGTTCTGTTCGAGCGGATGGGTCGGAGGCGGATGGCGGTGCCGATGCGGCGGTCGCGTCGGCGCAGGAGCAGGTCGACGGCGAACACGAGTCGGGAGATGGGGTAGCGGCGGGACATCAGGCGGCGTACGCGGGCGGTTTCGTCGCGGTCGAGCAGGCGGGCGTGGCCGCGTACCGTCGGTGCGTCCGTGGCGATCCGGCCGTTCATGTCGCATGGTGTGACGGTCACGGTGAGGTTGTTGCGGATGCGTTTGACTTTGCCGCTGGTGCGTTGGGTGAGCAGGAACAGTTCGCCGGCGTCGGCGGCGAGGCCGACAGGCGTGGGGACAGGGGTGCCGTCGCGGCGGTAGGTGGTCACGGTGGCGTAGCGGGCGCGGGCGATCTGGGTGGGCACGTTCATGCGGGCCTCGCGGGGTTTCGCCGGTCGAGCCAGAGGGCGCCTGCGATGGCGGCGGCGCCGAGGGCTTCCCAGGCCGCGGCGTGGAGGAACGCCCTGGGTGCGCGGCCGGTGATCGCGAGCCCGGTGAGGCCGGCGGCCATCAGCGTGCGGCGGGCGATCACGTACGCGGGAAAGCCGGGCCACCCTCGCGCCGCGCCGAGCAGATAGGCGCCGCCCTCACCGATCGCGGCGAAGGAGCTGCTGCCCAGCACCGCCGGAGTGTGGTCACCCTCGGCCGGGCGCGCGAACCCGGACAGGCGTCGTTGGCGCTCGGGGCTGACCACGCCGAGGATCCCGAGGGTGGCGCCGACGACGCCGAGGCCGGCCAGCGTCCAGGAGGCGGCGTTCCGTGGTCCTGCATAAAACGGTGGTGTCGTCACCGTTTTGACGGCCCGCGAGGCCTTCACCGAGCAGGGCCCCGACATCGCCCTCGACGAGATCGCCCGCCGGGCCGGGGTCGGGACGACCACGCTCTACCGGCACTTTCCCGAGAAGGACGGGCTGATCGAGGCGGTCCTCGACGACCTGGCCGCCGCGGTGAAGGACAACGCGGCCCGGGCCATGGAAGGCACCGACCCGGTCACCGCCTTCCGGGCGGTGTTCACCCAGAGCTGCGACATGTCGGAGCGGGAAACGGCGACCTTCGCCCAACTGGCCGGTGCGGGTGACTGCGCCGACCGGCACGCCCAGCGTCTGATCACCTCGGTTACCGGCCCGGCCACCGATCGGCTGCGAACCGCCGGCCGACTACGGGCCGGCATCACGGCCGAGGACATCGCCACCTTCGTGCGCATGACCCTGACCGCGGACAGCGACGACGCCCGCGCGAAGGCCATCCACGTCATGCTCGACGGCCTCGTCACCCCGGAAGGCCCCGCGGCGCCCTGAGGGCGCGTCTGGCTCGGCCCTGGTGATTCGAACCTGCGCGCCCCCGCGTTCGGGCTTCGTCAGATCGTGCTGGCGTCGAGGACGTAGCGGTACGGAACCTTGCGGCTGCCGTGGTGGCGAAGGGTGTCCAGGGCGTCGTTGATGCCGTCGGCCGAGATCTGTTCGATCTCGGACGTGACGCCGTGCTCGACGCAGAAGTCGAGCATCTCCTGGGTCTCGTGGATGCTGCCGATCGACGACGAGGTGAACGCGATCCGGGTCCGCATCAGTGAGAACATGCCGATCGACACCGGGCCGTCCGGGGCACCGAGGTTGACGAACGTGCCGTCGAAGCGGACAAGGGACAGGAGCTGGTCGAAGTTGAGCGCGGCCGAGACCGTGCAGATGACGATGTCGAAGTAACCCGCGCGGTCGACGAAGGTGTCCGGCTCGGAGGTCGAGCGGAAGTCGTCCGCGCCGAAGGCGAACGCGTCGTCCTTCTTGCTCGTGCCCCGGCTGAGCACGGTGACCTCGGCGCCGAGAGCGGCCGCGAACTTCACCGCGAGGTGGCCGAGGCCGCCCATGCCGACGATGCCGACCTTCATGCCCGGGCCGATGCCGAAGTGCCGCAGTGGCGAGTAGACGGTGATGCCCGCGCACATGAGCGGCGCCGCGGCGGCGAGATCGAGACCGTCGGGTACGCGTACCAGATAGTTCTCGTCGACGACGATCGCGCGGGAGTAGGCGCCCTAGGTCGGCTCGCCCGTCTTGTCGTAGCCGTTGTAGGTGACGACGATGTTCGGGCAGTAGTGCTCCATGCCGCTGCGGCAGAACCAGCAGGTCCGGTGACGATGCCGGTGGCTTCGTGGCCGGGCACCATCGGGTAGATCCCGGCACCCCAGGCGCCGTCGATCTGCAGCGGGTCGGAATGGCAGACGCCCGTGTGGGCGACCTCGATCCGGACGTCGTGCGGCCCGGTGTCACGGCGTGGGATCCGGGTCTTGACCACCCGACCGCCCCGTTCGGCGGCGGCGTACGCGTCAGTCAGCTGTGTCATCGCGCTGAGCTGCATCTGGCGGCTGGTGAATCGCTCCATGCGAACGATCCTGCGCCGGTACGCCGCGGGCGGGCAGAGTCCAGTCAGCCTGGGTCTGCCACCACCACCCTCAGCTCGTGGGCGCGGCCAGCAGGCCGGTGAGCGCCTTCTCGCTCGCCACGTCCGCCGGCGTCTGCAGCATCAGGCGGTGGCCGGGCAGCTCGGGCAGGGAGACGGTGGTGTAGTCGAACGTCAGCTCACCGACGTCAGGATGCACGACCGTCTTGGTGCCGCTCGTGGCGTCGCATACGAGGTGTTCGGCCCAGATCTCGGCGAACTCCGGGCTCGCCGCGCACATGTCGTCGGCGATCCGCCCGAACTCCGGGTCTTCCGGGTAGCGCGCGGCGTCGGCGCGGAACTGACCGACGATGGCCTCAGCGGCCTCGTCCCAGTGCTTCACCAGGCTGCGGTAGTAGGCGCTGGCGAAGAAGGTGATCAGGCAATTGTGGTCCTGCGGGCGGTATCCGAAGGCGATCTCGGCCCCGCGGTTGACCGCGACGAGATTCCAGTGCCGATCCAGCAGGTACGCGGGGCGGGGCATCCAGGAGTCGATCATCCGGCGCACCCCGTCGGAGACGTCACGGGTGGTGGCCGCCGGCGTCAGCGGAGGGTTCAACCCGGCCAGCAGGTAGAGGTGCGCGCGTTCGGCGGTGCTCAGGAGCAGCACCCGCGCGACCGAGTCCAGCACGTCGCCGGAGATGTTGATCTCGCGGCCCTGTTCCAGCCACGTGTACCAGGACACGCCGACGTTGGCGAGCACCGCGACCTCTTCGCGCCGCAGGCCTGGGGTGCGGCGCGAGCGGCCGTCGCCGACCGCCAGGCCGGCCTCGGCGGGAGTCACTCGAGCCCGCCGCGACCTCAGGAAATCGCGCATCTCGGCGGCGCGCCGGGCCCGCGCCTCAGCGGGAAGCTTGGTGATCTCCATCGAAACAATGCTACGCAGCGCCTCAGGTCGGTCTGGGTGGGTTTGGACCCGATCTGCACCAGCAGATCTGACAAGCCTCGTCGCTGCCGGCACGTAGGCGTTCGGGTCTGTTCGAGGCTGTTCGAGATCCTTCCGTCCGGCACGACCGATTCGGCACGGTGGATGCGTCGGCGCCTTCGACCGACGAATCCGGCCTCTAGGAGAGCGAATATGCGCAGGACAGTCCTGGCCATCCTCAGCGCGGCGGGAGTCGCGCTGATCGGAGCTCTGCCGGCGGCGCCGGCCGCGGCTTCGGCGCCGGCCGAGTCGATCACCGTATATGTGGGAAGCGCGGCCGGAACATCCGGTGCCGCCCGTGACGGCCTGCGCCGCGACAGCGCTGTCGCCACCGTCGAGCAGGCGCAGGAGGTGCTGCGGGCCAAGAAGGCTCTGAACGCCACGATCCTCGTGGACGGCGCCACCTTCCGCCCCACGGCTCCTGTCCAGGTGACCTGGTCTCCGCCGGGCGGGCGGCTGACGCTCGGCACCGTCGGTGCCCTGGCGGCGACGACCGACTGCAACACCTTCGAGGACAACAACCCTGACCTCGAGTACGGCATGGTGCTGACCGCGGACAACGTGACCATCGACAACTATGTCTTCCAGTACTGTCGCAACGGCGGCATCCGGGCCATGGGCACCTCGGGCAACCGGATCTCGGGCCTCATCGTCAAGAACAGCACGTTCCAGCGGCTGGGTGGCTACTGGCAGGGCGGCCCTGGCAACGGCTACGGCGGCATCCACGCGACCTACGCCGACCGCATCTGGGTCGAGAACAACCTGTTCTCCAACCTGCGCAACTCCGAGAGCCCCGCGTCGATGCACGGTGTCTACCTGGCCAACTACACCTACAACACGACGATCTACAACAACCGGTTCGAGCAAATCTCCGGCGACGCCGTGCGTACGCGCAACCGTGGCGACAACACGACCGTCGACCTCAACAAGTTCTGGAAGGTAGGCGCGTACGCCGTGTTCAGCGACTGGCGTTTCAACAGCGAGGGTTGCAGCACCGACGGGCTGTTCGATCGCAACCAGGTAGGTAACACGACGTTCAACAACGACAGGTGGAACGTGGACGCGCAGGGAAGCATCAACCCGGTCCGCGTACGCCTGTGGGGCCACGACACCGCGACCAACGCCAACCTCTACGGCTGCGCGAGCGACCCGATCGTCTTCGGCGGCAACAACGCCTACGTGTCCAGCCGCCCCTGGTAATCATCGACGACGGAGGCCCCGACCATGGTGGTCGGGGCCTCCGTCGTGCGGCGTCAGACGATGGAGATCGACCGCACCTGGTTGCCCTTCGTTTCGACGTGGACCTGGTACGCGCCGACGCTGTACGTACCCGAAGCGTTGTTGCGGATGGTGAACCTGGCCGTCACGGGAGTCTTGCTCCCGTCGACATGGGTCTGCGTCACCGTGACGGTCAGCTCGTTCGTGTTGCCCTTGAGCTTCTTCACCACCGCCGACGGCTTCGTGTCGACGACCGCGTTGGCGACCGTCACGTAGACCGCTTCGGGCGACGAGAACTCCGCGTTCTTCTGCCCGTCACCGAACTGGAAGAAGCCCCGCTTCTCGACGGCGCCGCGTTCGGGGAACGGATTCGGGTTCGTCGCCAGGTACGTCGGGTTGACCGTGTACAGGTCCGTCTTGGAGTCCGCGACGACGGGCTGCACGCCGGTGTACGGCGCATCGGTCACGGCGAGGTTGACCGACAGGTAGATCGCGTCGCGGTTGGTGGCCGAGATGCGCGAGGAGAAGAACTTGTCCGCGGTCTGCCCCGCGGGCACGGCGAGCGGCACCACCTGGTCGCCGACGCGGATGTTGAACCGGAAGTCGCCGTAGCCGCCGGCGACGAACGTCGCCCAGGCCTTGTCCGACATGTAGCCGGGGCGCTCCACCTTGAACTCGAGGCGCATCGGTGCCACGTACGTGCTGCTCAGGTATTCGGGGTCGGTCAGTGGCAGGTAGACCCCACCCGGCGCGTGCCCCAGGGCGAAGGCTGACGCCGTCGGGGTCGAGTTGCCCCGCCCCGTCCACATCGGAATGTTGAACGAGGTGGCGGCGAGCAGGGCCTGGCCGCCCAACTGGCGCTTGTCGACGGCCGTCGAGGCGTCCTTGTAGGTGCCGATGGTGACGTCGAGGAGGTCGAGGTCCGCCCGGTCGGCGTTCAGCCCCGGGATGTCCGCCCACATGAGCTTGGCGCCGGCGGGCCCGGAGTACCGGGCCATCTCCAGCATGCCGTCGGCCATCATCTTGGTCATCTGCACCGCGGAGTCGACCTTCATCCGCTCGTTGGCGGTGTGCCACCAGCGCTCGTTGCCCGGGATGACGGCACCGAAGGCGGTCATCTTGTTGCGGTAGCTGCTGGCCAGGGTGCCGCCGGTCGTGCCCTGCGGATAGACCACGTCCCGGAGGGCGTACGGATCGGCGAACTCCTTCGGGTTGTTCTCGATCGACGCCTGGTAGCTCCCGAACTGGAGGGCCGTCAACGGGTTGTCGTGATCGACGTACAGGCCGGCGCCGACGGGCGCGCCGAGGTCGCCGATGGTGAAACCCTTCGCCTGGAAGGCGGCCGTGACCGCCGCCGTCGCCTGGCTCGAGTCCGCCGCGTTGACGTGCATGCTGCGGACGAACATCGGGATGCTGAGGCTGCCGGTGGCGTCCGTGTAGAAGCTCGTCGGGGTCTCCGAGTTGATGCCACCCATGAGGGCGAAGGTCAGGTTCGGCGTGCCGTTGCTCGGGTTGCGCAACAGGTTCGCCGGGATGCCTATGTTCCCGCCGATGTAGGCCTCGCCCTCGACACCGCCGCGGAAGAACAGGTCGGCGATCCCGTCGGCGGCCTTCTTCAGCCGCAGGTCGTCGGCGCGCACCGCGCCGAGTCCCTTGGACAGCAGATACATCCCCCACACGACGGCGTTCTTCCCGTACTGCGGGGTCGGCATCTCCATCGCCACATCGGTGTTGATCTCCAGCGTGAGCGCGTCGCCGGCGATCGTGGCCTGCACCTTGGGTGTGGTCCCGCGAGCGGCCGGGAGCCAACGCTTCGACTTCGCGGCGTCGGTGATAGCGGACGCGAACCGGCGGCGCTCGGCGGAACTGGCGTTCGCCACGTCGAGCGTGAAGATGGCGCGCGAGGCGATCTGCGTGGTGCTGCCGTACGCGATGTCCTTGAGCGTCGGGTCGCACGCGCGGAGGGTGACGCCGGCGGTGGCAGCGGTGAGCCGGAAGGCCTTGGTGCTGTCCGCGGACAGGCTCATCGACACCGCCGGGGTCACCGATCCGGAGTTGCCGACGATGACCGGGAACCGCGAGTCGGAGGTGTAGCCCGCGATCGGCATCTCTTCGCGGTTGAGGTTCTTGTAGGCCCAGTTGTCGTAGAAGCTCGGGTTCGAGTTGTACGGGATGGACTGGAAGGTGGCGGTGTTCGTCGTCGACGGAGTGCCGGGGCCGCCGTCCTCGTAGATCCCCATGACGATGCGGATGCGGCGGTCGATCGGCAACCCCGCCTCGAGCAGCGCCTTGGCCGCGAGCAGCGTGGCCAACGTCGGGCCGCTGTCGTCCTGCAGGCCCGCGCCGTAGACCCAACCATCCTGGACATAGGGCGAGTGGTACGCGCCGGGAGTGCCGAGGTTGCCGTCGGCGTCGCGCCAGCGGGCGAGCTGGGCCGGCGTCACGGAAGCGGTCGGCGAGTCGAGGTGACTCAACGCCATGACCATCTCGGGGGCGTCCGGGTCACCGATCTCCGCGTACACGTACTTGTCGGGTTGGCGCTGGACGACCACGGGGAAACCGAGGTCGGTGGCCAGCTTGACCACCCAGGCGAGCTTGGCGACCTTGCGGTCGTACTCGTGCTGGTTGGTTTCGGTGTTGCTGACCGGGAAGGGGTAGGCCGTCGCGGCCGTGCCGCCGCGGGAGATCGAGTCGTAGCTCGACCCGTCCAGCATCGCCCCGATCAGCGTCAGCGGGTCGTAGCTGCCGTCCCCGGCCCGCGCGCTGGTGACGCGTCCGGCCAGCGCCTCGACTTCGGCGTGGATCGCGTCGCGCTCGGCGTCGGTCACCGATAGGTCGTAGGTGATGTCGGGCTGGAAGCGCTCGTGCCCGGCGGTGCTGGCGGACGCGCTGGCCGCCGAACCTATGGACAGGAGCAAGGAAACGCCAAGTGTCAGCGCAAGGGGCTTCTTCCGCATCTACGTGATCTCCCTCGAGGCTCAGAACAGAAACGTCTGATAGGCGTCTATCTGCGAGACCCTTTCAGGCTTCTCCCAGCTCGTCAAGATCAGCTGACTCCGGCCCCGTCCAAGGTGGAGTCGTTCGGGGTGATGCCCCTCTGCCCAAGTGAAACTTGAGCAATCTTCCCTTTCTGTCCGGAGCTGCGCGGGCCGTCAGTACGGTGAGATCGGGCGATCAAGCAGCCAAGGGAGGCGGTCCGCCATCGGCCAACGCGCCGCTCGGCGGCTGCTTCGGCATGCTCGATCGCCCGCGTTCGGAAGCCACGAGGGAGGAGAGACATGTTCGGTATCTCGCTACGTCGGCGGAAGATCATGGTCGCGGCGCTCGGTGTCGCCGCGCTCGTCACGATGCTCGGCTCAGCCACTCCCGCGGTGTTCGCCGACGGTGGTCCGCGAGAGATGCCGGACGGGGGTCACGAAACCAAGCCGACCATCGTCCTGGTGCACGGCGCCTGGGCCGACGGCTCGAGCTGGAGCCAGGAGGTCCGCAACCTCCAGGCCCGCGGCTACGAGGTGCAGGTCGCGCCGCAACCCAACCGGGGGCCGACGACCGACACCGGCTACCTGAAGGACTTCCTGTCCACCATCGAAGGCCCCATCGTGCTCGCCGCGCACTCGTACGGCGGCTTTGTCGCGAGCAACGCCGCGACCGGCAACCCCAACGTCAAGGCGCTCGTGTTCGTGGACGCCTTCGCCCCGGACGAGGGGGAGACCCTGGCATCGCTGAGCGCCGGCTCCGGCTCCGTGCTCGAGCCGGGCTTGACCGACCCCACCAGCGTCTTCAAGCTCGTGCCGTTCCCTGGTGCCCCTGCCGGAGTGGCCGACACGTACGTCCTGCCGGAGATCTTCATCAACGGCTTCGCCAACGATCTGCCCCAGGAGCAGGGGGCGGTGCTCGCTGTCTCCCAGGTCGCGCTCGCCAGCAGCGCCTTCACCGAGCCGGCCACGGAGCCGGCGTGGAAGACGATCCCCTCCTGGGCCGTGATCGGCACCGAGGACCGGGTCATCCCGCCGGCCGGCCAGGAGATGATGATGATGCGGGCGAACGCCAAGATCACCCGGATCGACGCCTCTCACCTTTCACTGATCTCGCACCCCGACGACGTCACCGCCGTGATCATCGAGGCGGCCCGGGCAACCTCCTGACGGGCTGGTGACATCCGCGGCAACGAAGGCCGGCCGTGGCATCGCGGGGAGCGATGCCACGGTCGGTCGTCGGGTCAGTCCGTCGCCGTGGCGGCAGCCTCGATCTGACCGGTGACCGCGCCCGCGGCGGTGACCAGTGACAGGTGAGGGGCGTTGATCTCGACGGTGTGCGCCTTGGCCCTCTTGGCCATCGCGACCTGCTCCGCGGCGGGAATGATGGCGTCCTGCTTGCCGATCACCGACCACGAGGGAATGGTGCGCCAGGCCGGCTCGTCGGACGCCTCGTTCAGGATGCTCGACGACAGCGGACGCTGCCGGGCGGTCAGCACCGCCACGTCGCCGGCGGAAACGGACCTGTCCGCGAACGCCTTGCCGAAGACCGCCGGCTTCACGTAGAGGTTGGCGGCTCCCGCGTCATCGGGGATCGGAACGAAGTCGAAGAGGGTGGACGGATCGGCCGCGAAGACCGAACCGGGCACGGCGCCGGTCAGCGACATCAGCGTGTCGCCCTTGTCCGGGATGTACGCGTCGACGTACACCAGAGCCTTGACCTGCTTGTTGCCCAGAGCGGCATTCGTGATGACCATGCCGCCGTACGAGTGTCCGACGAGGACGATCGGTCCGGTGATGGTGCTCAGGTACGCGCGGAGATTCTTGGCGTCCTTGTCCACGCCCGTCAGCGTGTTCGGCGGCGCCACCACCCGGTAGCCGTCGTGCTGGAGCTTGGCGGTCACCTTGTCCCAACTGGACCCGTCCGCCCACGCGCCGTGTACGAGCACGACGGTCGGCTTGGCTGACGCGGGGCGCGCATGGTGGGCGGCCGCGACGTGGCCCGTCGAGGCCTGCGCCGTGCCGATGCCGACACCACCCAGGGTGAGGGCACCGATGGCCGCGCTCACGTAGATGAGGCGACGCCGGAGAGACGATTTCACGATGTTTCCTTTCACTGCGCGAAGAATTCGAGCAGGGCGGCGTTGACCTGATCGGTGTGGGTCCAGGCGATGGCGTGCGGCCCACCCTCGATGACGAGCAGGCGCGTGTCCCTGACGAAGGCGGACAGCCGCTGGCCGGTCACCCCGATGGGCAGGACCCGGTCCTGGTCGCCCTGGATCACGAGAACCGGCACGTCGATCGTGGACAGGTCGGCACGGAAGTCGGTGAGCCAGGTCGGGATGCAGGCGACCGCGGCGACGGGAGATCCGGCCACGGCCACGTTCCAACTGGCCCGGAACGCCTCGTCGCTGACCAGCGTCCCGCCGTAGACGTCGAGGTTGTAGAAGTTCTCCAGGAACTGCTTGAGCCACACGTAGCGGTCCGCCCGCGCGGCCTGGACGAACCCGTCGAACAAGGCCTGGGGCGCGCCTTCGGGATTGTCGTCCGTCCGTAGGAGAAACGGCGGGATCGGCGACATCAGTACGGCCTTCGCGACGCGCCCGGTGCCGTAGCGCCCGAGGTATCGGGCGACGTCGCCGGTTCCCATCGAGTGGCCCACGAGGATCGCGTCACGGACGTCCAGTTTCGTGAGCAGCGCGTGCAGATCGCCGGCGAACGTGTCGTAGTCGTATCCACCCGCGGGCTGGCTGGAACCGCCCCAACCCCGCCGGTCGTACGTGATGACGCGATAGCCGGCCGCGAGCAGTGCCGGGACCTGCTTCTCCCAGGCCCGGCCGCTGAGCGGATAGCCGTGGCTGAGTACCACGGGCGTACCGCTGCCGTGATCTTCGTAATAGATCTCGATCGGGTCGGCTCCCGCTGAGCCGACGGTGACATGGGGCATGCGCGCTCCTTGGGCTTGCGTTCCGCTCTGGAACCTCGCCGAAAGTACGGAGATGGCGCCGTTTCGCGAATCGCCCACGTCACGTAGTCCTGTGTTCTTCGATCGGGCCGCCGCGCCTCGGTCACTAGGATGTCAATGGTGAAAGCGCCCGACCGCAGGCTTCCGGACGCGCCGCGGTCCCACTGCGAGTTCAAGGTCTTCGGCGGTCTCGGCTGCCGCCGGGACGGCTCTGAAGTCGATCTCGGGCCGGTTCGCCAGCGGATCATCCTGGCCAAGCTCCTCGCCGCCGGGGGCGACGCGGTCAGCCTCGACGCCATCGTCGACGGCCTGTGGGACGAGCGGCCGCCGGCCAGTGCCGTCAACCAGATCCACCGGCATGTCGGCCACATCCGGCGGATCTTCGACCCGGACCTCGACGTCCGCGAGACCGGTCGATATCTCCTACCAGCCGGTACGGGCTACCGGTTGACCCTCGCGACCGAGGACTCCGACCTCGCCATGTATCGCGAGCTGGTCCGGCGGGCCCGCGAGGCGCTCGCCGGCGGGGACGCCGTGGCCGGCGTACGGGCGTACCTCACCGCTCTGGAGCTCGGCCGCAGCCCGGCCTTCACCGACCTTCCGCACAGCGCGTTGAGCTCGCCGGACTTCGTCGCCGTCGAGCGGGAACGCGTCGCGGTGGCGCTCGCGGCCGGCGAAGCCGCGATCGCCCACGGCATGGCCGGCGACGCGTTGACCCCACTCCTGAGCGTCGCCGCCGCGGCACCGCTGGACGAAGCGCTCCAGGCCTGCCTGATCCGCGCGTACGTGGCCACGGGTCACCGCGCGGAAGGAGTGCAGGTCTTCGAGCGGACCCGTCACCAGCTCGCCGAGGAGCTGGGGGTGGATCCAGGGCCGGAATTGCGGGAGGCGTACCGGGAACTGCTCTCCGGCGCCTCGACCCCGCAGGGCGAGCCACGCCCGCTGGACGTTCCCCGGCCCGCGCAGCTTCCGCCACCGGTCGCGGGCTTCGTCCGGCGGGACGACGTGGCCCGCGCGCTCGACGACCAACTGTCCGACGCGTTCAGCGACGCGGCCGTCGTGATCACCGCGCTCGGCGGCATGGGCGGCATCGGCAAGACCGCACTGGCCGTGCACTGGGCGCACCAGATCGCCAACAGGTTCCCCGATGGCCAGTTGTTCCTGAACCTGCGGGGCCTGGATCCGGATGGACGCGTCATGTCCGCGCAGGACGCGCTCGCGACCTTGCTCGCATCGCTGGGCGAGCCGGCTGTCTCGTCGTCGCAGGAGGACGTCGACGCGCAGGCGGCTCGTTACCGCAGCCGCCTTTCCGGCCGGCGCGTCCTGATTCTCCTGGACGACGCACGCGACTCCGAGCAGGTCCGCCCGCTGCTGCCAGCCTCCCCGGGCTGTCTGGTCATCGTGACCAGCCGCACCCGGTTGACGAGCCTCGTCACCCGGGAGGGCGCACGTCACCTGCAGGTCGATCGGCTGACCGAGGCCGAGTCCAGGCAGCTTCTGATCAACCGGCTCGGCAGCCGCCGCGCCACCGTCGACCAGGACGCGTTGGACAAGGTCATCGCGCTCTGTGCCGGGCTGCCGCTCGCCCTGGCGATCGTCGCGGCCCGCGTGGCCCTCAATCCGGCCCTGCCGTTGGGCTCTGTCGTCAGCGACGTCTCGGCGCCGTCCGCCAGACTCGACGCGTTGTCCAGTGTGGACTCGTCCGACGATGTCCGGTCGGTGTTCTCGTGGTCGTACCGGGCGCTCGATCCGTCGACGGCGCGGGTGTTCCGGGCCCTCGCCGCCCATCCCGGTCCAGGGATCTCGCTGGAGTCGGCGGCCAGCGTCGCCGGAGTCGGTCGCATGCGGGCGCGCGAACTACTCACGGAGCTGGTGACCGCGAATCTTCTCGACGAGTCGCAGCCCGGGCGGTACGTGCTGCACGATCTGTTGCGCGCCTACGCGGGTGAGCTTCTCGACGAGGATCGGGAACGACCCGAGTGTGAGCGGCGGCTCATCGTGCATTACCTGCACTCTGCCCGCGCCGCTTACGCGAGGCACCACCGGCAACCGGTGGGCACCGTCGACGAACCGCCGCCGGATGTGACGCCCGAATCGTTCGACACCGTGCCACAGGCTGCCGCCTGGTACGCGCGGGAACGGACCGCGCTGTGGGCGACGATCGATCTGGCGCTCGCACATGACCAGCCGCGGGACGCGGCGGCGATGGCCGTCGCCGCCTCGGCTCCGGGCAGCAGATCCATCCCTACGGGCCGGACGCGGACCCTGCTCGCGATCCTCGATCTGGTCAGCGCGCTTCCCGAGCCGCGGGTGGAGGCCGAACTGCTGCGCACCGTCGGTGAGGCCTTCGCCCCGCTGCCGGCGGCCGACGAATATCTGCGTCGAGCGTTGGCCATCTTCGACGACGCTGGGGAGCTCGCCGGACAAGCCGACGTCCTGCGGAACCTTGCCGCGCTCTCGTCGGCTCGTGGGGAGTTCGACGCCGCCAACCTCTACGGCGAACGCTCGGTGAGTCTTGCCCGGCAGACCGGGCGCCAGGAACTGCTCGCCGTTTCGCTGCTGACACTCACGAGCGCGCGCCTGGGGGCCGACCGGTTCGAGGCCGGCACCCGGCTCGCCGAGGAGGGGCTGGCCATCGCGGCGTGTTCCACAAGCTGGGCGTCGCCTCCCGGCGCGAACTGCGCGGCACGCTGGCCTGCCGCCCGACGACCGACCGCTTCGCCGCCTGCCGCTGCCTGACCGGCCAGGAGCGCGAGATCGCGGCCCGGGTCTCGAATGGCGCGTCCAACCGCAAGGTGGCGGCACAACTGTTCATCAGCCCCAGCACGGTGGATTACCACCTACGCAAGATCTTCCGCAAGCTGGACATCACCTCACGCCGCGAACTGGTGAGACGAGCCGCACTCTCCGACGCCCGGACCGGATAGCGGGCCCGCGCGCGGGTGGAGCTGGACGGATCGTG
>NZ_BONE01000110.1 GCF_016862555.1 Asanoa siamensis
ATAAACCCCCAGCCGCCGACGACCGGCACTCGGGGTTTGCCCACCCTTCGCGGGGCAGCCACCGCCACCGCGGGTCGGCGCTCCACCGCCAGGTTGACGCTCCACCGCCAGGTTGACGCTCCACCGCCAGGTTGACGCTCCACCGCGGGGGTCGGCGCTCCATCGCGGGTTTGGCGCTCCACCGCAAGGCCCGCGGCCCGACGCGCCAGCCGTTACCCGCCGAGCGCGGCGGCGTGACCGTGTCCGACTCGGCGGCAGGTAGCGGCCGAGCGTTGTGCCCATCGGCCATCGCGAGCGCCTCCGGCCGTTGCTGCCCGCAGTCCGGCAGGCCGGGGCTCCACTGCTGCCCGTAGCGCGAGCCGCCGCGAACGCGTCGGCGCCCTTGGCTGTCGGTGGAGCGATCGGCCGGGCGGTAGGCGATGACCCCGAGCCATGCCGAACCAGCGCCTGTTTTGGGAACGCTGTCCAGGTGGATCCATCCGCGCCCAGCACACACCGCCTCCGTCACGCGCACGACCCGCCCCCTGACCCGGATCGCCACCGCGGGGTGCAGTTCGGGGACACCGGCGTGTTTGCCGGTTGCGGTCGGGCGTGTCGCGGGGCGGGTGGAGGGGGTTCGGGGAGGCGACGTGTTTTCGCATGTGCCTACATGTCGAAGTGTGTGGGCTCGGGGAGACAGGTCTTCCGGGTCGGTGACACGCCGGGCCCTGACACGCCGGTGCCGGCTTGGGTTTGGTCGCGCGAATGTGGTCCGGCTGCTGCGTCTGGTCTGCGACGGTTGGGGGTGAGGTTGGGAGGTCTCATGCGGATTCCCACACACCGGATGCCGCCGCCCGTGCCGTGGGAGCCGGCGCCGGGGCGGCCGATCCAGCGGCCCCGGGGTGGGCGGCTCGCGCATCGGACCGACGTCGCTGCCGAGCTGCGGTGGGGTGCCGGGTTCGGGACCGTCGACGCGGTGGCGAGGCTGGCTACCGAGCAGGAACTGTTGCGGCATCTCGCCCTCACCGTGACGTTGGACGGTGGCGAGGTGGTGCTGGTCGCGCGGATCAAGGATCCGGCCGACACCGCTGGGCGGGCTCGGCTGGCGGCACTCCTCGCACAGTTGACCGAAAAGCCAGAATAGGAATTTACTTCGCGAAACCGAAACACGTGCCACGATGAGGAAGCTGTACGTCCGAGCATCGGGGGGACACGATGACGCGGGATACGTCGAGCAGGCAGCTCTGGGCGGCGAGCGGTTCGATCTTCGCCGCAGTGGTCCTGCTGATGATGGGGCTCTGGCAGCTCGTGATGGGGATCGTCGCCGTCGTGCGAGGGTCGTTCTTCGTGGTGACGCAGAACTACCTCTACTCGTTCAGCACCACCGGATGGGGCATCCTGCACATCATCCTTGGTGCGCTGGCGGCGCTCGCCGGTCTGGCACTGTTCACCGGGTCGACCTGGGCGCGGGCCGTCGGCATCTTCTTCGCGGTGCTGTCCGCGACCGCGAACTTCTTCTTCATTCCCTACTACCCGTTCTGGTCGCTGCTGGAGATCGCGATGGCGGTGTTCGTGATCTGGGCGCTCGCCGTCTGGAAACCGCGGGGCGAGTCCAGCATGCGGCGCGCGCCGGACGACACCGGCGAGCTGCGCGGCACGGCGCCGATGCGCTGACCGACCACTGTGGATGAGCGGAGGCCCCGGCCGGTGCCGGGGCCTTCTGCCGTGTTCGGGCCTTCCGCCGGTCCTGGGCTGGCTACCGTCGAGATGTGACGACCAACCCGGGCAGCGCCGAGGCCGCCGCGGCGATCTCCGGTGCCGGTGGGCTCGCGGCGGCCAGTGGGGGCGACCCGCGGGCGGCCAGCGGATGGGTGCGGATGAGCCCGGTCCGGTCGCCGTTCCCGCCGATCGAGGACTACGCGTTCCTGTCGAACTGTCACACCGGCGCCCTGGTCGCGCCGGACGGGTCGATCGACTGGCTGTGCGTGCCACGGTTCGACTCCCCCAGCATCTTCGGCAGCATGCTGGACCGTGAGGCCGGGATGTTCCGGCTCGGGCCCTACGGGATCAACCATCCGACGGCCCGCGACTACGAGCCGGGTACGAACGTCCTGATCACCACCTGGCGCACGGTGACCGGCTGGATCCTGGTGCGGGACGCGCTGACGATCGGTCCCGCCAACGGGCCGGACCGGGTCACCCCCCACTCGCGGCCGCCGTACGACGACGACGCGGACCACTTCTTCGTGCGTACCGTCGAGTGTCTCGAGGGGCACGTCGACGTCGAGCTGATCTGTGAGCCCGCGTTCGACTACGGGCGTACGCCGGCGACGTGGACCTTCGTCGACGCGGACCAGCACGTGGCCGACGGGTCGGGCGCTGGCACGACCGTGCGCCTGCGGTCCGACATGGCGATGGGCATCGAGGGCAACCGGATCCGCGGGCGGCGGCGGCTCAAGCGTGGCCAGACGGCGTACTGCGTGCTGTCGTGGGCCGACCAGCTCGCCACCCCGGGCAGCTACGACGAGGCGATGACCTGCATCGGGCACACGACGAGCTACTGGCGGAACTGGCTGGCCGGTGCCCGGATCGCGGACCACCGGTGGCGCGACGCCCTGCAGCGGTCGGCGATCGCGGTCAAGGGTCTGACCTACATGCCGACCGGCGCTACCGTCGCGGCGCTGACCACCTCGCTGCCGGAGACGCCGCGCGGGGAACGGAACTGGGACTACCGGTTCACCTGGATGCGGGACAGCTCGTTCACGATGCAGGCGCTGCACTACCTGAACCTGGACTGGGAAGCCGACGAGTTCATGCAGTTCGTCGCGGACATCGAGCCCAACCACGACGGCACGTTGCAGATCATGTACGGCATCGACGGGCGCCGGGACCTGACCGAGAAGACCCGGGACGACCTTTCCGGGTACGGCGGGGCGCGGCCGGTGCGGGTCGGCAACAACGCCTACAGCCAGCGGCAGAACGACGTCTTCGGTGCCGTGCTCGACTCGGTGCTGCTGCACACCCGGCGCAGCCAGCGCATGCCCCGGCGGCTCTGGCCGATCGTGACCAGCCAGGCCGACTCGGCGGCCAAGGTCTGGCGCAACCCCGACCAAGGAATCTGGGAGGCGCGGGGCGACCCGCAGCACTACGTGTCGTCGAAGCTGATGTGTTGGATCGCGATGGACCGGGCCTCGCGGCTCGCCGAGATCCGCGGGCACCCCGACGCGAAGAAGCGCTGGGCCGATGTGGCGCAGGAGATCCACGACGACATCCTGGCCCACGGGGTACGCACGGACGGCGTGTTGCGCCAGCACTACGACACCGACGCGCTGGACGCGTCCACGCTGCTCGCCGTGCTCTACAACTTCCTGCCACCGAGCGACGAGCGGATGCGCAACACGGTCGAGGCGATCGCCAAGGACCTGACCGAGGACGGCTTCGTGCTGCGCTACCGGACCAACGAGACCGACGACGGGCTCTCCGGGAAGGAGGGCTCGTTCCTGATCTGCTCGTTCTGGCTCGTGTCGGCGCTCACGTCGGTCGGCGAGGTGGAGCGGGCGGTCCAGCTCATGGAGCGGCTGCTGAAGGTCGGCTCACCGCTCGGGCTGTACGCGGAGGAGTTCGAGGTCAAGACCGGGCGGCACCTCGGCAACTTCCCGCAGGCGTTCTCCCATCTCGCCCTGATCCAGGCGGCGTCGCGGATCGTGCTCGCCGAGCGCTTGGCCGAGGTCGCCTGACCCTGGGATGATCAAGGGTATGGCCGAGCGCGTACTCCTGGACACCGACATCGGCAACGACATCGACGACGCCGTGTGCCTCGCCTATCTGCTGGCGCAACCCGAGTGCGACCTGCTCGGCATCACCACGGTGACCGCCGCGCCCGTCGACCGGGCGTCGCTGGCGAGCGTGCTGTGCCGGGTCGCGGACCGGTCCGTGCCGATCCTGCCCGGAGCCGGAGTCCCGCTGGTGGGACCGCCCGTGCAGAAGCCGCCGCCGCAGGCCGCCGCGCTCGCCCGGTGGCCGCACGACGAGGTGTTCCCGGTCGGGGAGGCGGTGGAGTTCATGCGCCGCACGATCCGCGCCCATCCGGGTGAGGTCACGCTGCTCGCCATCGGGCCGCTCACCAACGTGGCCCTGCTGTTCGCGGTCGACCCGGTGATCCCGTCGCTGCTGCGGCGGCTGGTGTTGATGGGCGGCGCGTTCGCGGGTGACCATGGTCCGGAGTGGAACATCCACAACGACCCATACGCCGCGGCCCGCGTCTACGCCGGCTCCGCCCGCGTGCACCGGTCCGTGGGTCTCGACGTCACCACCCAGGTGCGGATGGACGCGCCGGAGTTCCTGTCCCGGTGCGACCATCCGCTGTTGCGGCCGGTCGCCGACATGGCCGCCTCCTGGTTCGCCGAGCGGCCGGAGGTCACCTTCCACGACCCGCTGGCGGCGGCCGCGATCTTCGCGCCGGAGCTGTGCGGCTTCGCCCGGGGTGAGGTCAGCGTGGACACCGCCGACGGCGGCACCTCCTGGCGTGCGGCGATCGACGGGCCGCACGAGGTCGCCGACACCGTCGACCCGCAAGCATTCATCGGACACTTCTTCGCGACGGTTAACGGTGCCGCGTAACGGGTAAAATCAACGACGCCGGCGTCTTCCCCCTCGGCCGGTCAGGCACAGTGGTGACATCGAAGGGGAAGAGTGTGTGGCAGATTCTCTTTAGCGCCAGGGTCGACGCGACGCCGAGCACCAGCACGCTGTGGGCGGTCCGCCTCGACTGGCCGGCCGGCGACCACGAGTTCGGTTGCCCGCGCGACGACGAGGCCTCTGCCCGGCGCGAGCTCGACCGGGTGCGGTCGTTCTGGTCCCGCGGGCCGATGCGCCCCCGGCTACGGCTGGTACGGATCAGCAGGCACGACTTCGACCTGCACGCGACAGCCCGCCGGGGGTGCAAGGCGCCTGACTGTCCCTAGGGGTGTCTCGCGGATCAGGGTGGTGCCCCGGCGAGGTCCAGGCGGCGTCCGGGCGTGCGCGGAGGTGGGTCGGATACCGGTGTTGTATCCGGCCCGCCTTCGCGTGCGGTCGGTCGTCGTCTGGGCCCGGCGGGGTGCCGCCATGATCCGCGAGACACCCCTAACGAGCGGCCCAGAGGAGGCCGCGTTCGGTGAGGGTGCGGACGTCGGGGTGGTCCAGGTCGTCGAGTTTGTGGCCCACGGTGGAGATGAAGATCTTTCCTTGGCCCCATTGGCGGGTGTAGACCGGGGGACCTCGACGTCCGCGCGCCAGGCGGTGTTGGCGGTTGCGCGGAAGCGGGTCGTCGCCAGTACGTCGCTCAGGCCGTCGGTGAGCAGCCAGTATTGCTCTGTGTGCAGTGCCCATTTCGCCGAGAGGCCGGCCACGATCGGGTGGTCGGCGCGCTCGGGCACGATCTCGACCTCGTAGTCGACGAAGTCGTCGGGGTGTTCGGCGAACTGGCCGCCGGTCATCTGCAGGTAGCGGGTCGAGGACCGGAACGCGTCGACCACGCCGCCGTGCCAGCCGGCGAAGCCCGTGCCGGAGCGGACGGCGCCGATCAGGCCGTCGATCTGGGCGTCGGTCGCGGTGCCCATCGTCCAGCATTGCAGGATCAGGTCGAGGCCGGCCAGCGCGGACGGGTCGGCGTACACGTCGAGGGTGTCGCTGATGTCGACGTGGAAGCCGTTGTCGCGCAGGAACGGCACGAACCGGTCGGTCGCTTCGACCGGTACGTGCCCGTCCCAGCCGCCCCGGACGACCAGCGCCCGGCGGTTTTCAGTCATTCCGGAATGCTCCACAGTAGAGGGCGAGAGGGTGCGCCGGCGAGCTGGTTGGCGATCGCCGTGCGGGCCGGCTTCGGTGCCAGCTCGTCATCGTAGGCGAGCGGCCGGCGGGGTGCGCCGTCCTCTCGCGGGTAGTCCTCCTCGAGCCAGGTGTAGCGGTCGGAGAGGCCGAACGCCATGACCGCCCGGACGTCGCGGCAGGAGAGGGCCACGTCGAGGTAGCGCCGGTAGACGTCGCGGACCCCGGCGTCGCGCGCGGCGGCGTCGGCCGGCAGGCCGTCGTCGGTCACGTCGAGTTCGGTGATCAGGATTTCCAGGCCCCGGTCGGCCACCTCGCCGAGCCAGCGGGTGTACGCGCGGGCATCGAACCGGTCCGCGAACTGGTCGGCCAGCAGGTGTGCCTGCACGCCGAGCGCGTGCACCGGAGCGCCCCGCCGCAGCAGGTCGTCGATCACCCGGAGGGTCGCGCGCCGGCGGGGCTCGGCCTCGTCGCCCCACTCGTTGACGGTCTCGAAACCGAACTCGTTGATGACCAGCAGCGCCCGGGGGTCGGCGGCGTGCGCGACGTGGAACGCCTCCTCGACGTAGCCCTTGCCGAGCGGCTCCCACCACGGCACGTCGGTGCGGTAGCCGCGCTCGCCCTCGGGGCTGGTGACCTCGTTGGCGACGCTCCACGCCTCGACCCGGCCGCGGTAGCGCCGGACCACGGCGTCGGCGGTGCCGAACAGCACGGCGCGGGCCTGCTGCTCGGACATGCCCCAGAGGTCGTCCTCGGTCCAGCCCTCGCCGAAACCCTCGTCCCAGACGAGGTGGGCACCGAAGACGCGCATGTCGTTGGCCTCGGCGAAGCCGATGATCTGGTCGGCGTAGGTGAAGTCGAGGTCGGCGTCGGGCGTCGGCTTCAGCCGGTACCAGAGCAGGTCGTCCTCGGTGAAGAGCAGCTTGGCCTGGCGGGCGAAGAGCGCCGCGTAGTCGGGGTCGGAGATCTGCCAGGTCGCGGTCGACGACCCGAACACGATGCCGCGCCGCTTGGCGACCTTCCAGAGCGGCGTGGGGGCGCTCGCGATCGCCGGTGCGGCGCCGAGGCTGCCGACGGCGACGCCGGCGGCGCCCATCAGGAGAGTCCTGCGAGACAGATTGTGGCGCACGATGGTGCCTCCTCGGGGTGGGAGTGCAAAACGTTTTGCCAATGTGCTGCTGCGCACTTTACGACCGTTGACGATCGCCTCACAAGACCCATAGGCTGCGGCCACCGATTGGCAAAACGTTTTGCATCAGGGGGTACCTGTTGAGTCGGCTATCCATGGGCGTCATCGGCCTCGGCGAGGTGGCGCAGGTCGTACACCTGCCGGTCCTCCGCTCCCTGCCCGAATTGTTCGAGGTCACCGCCGTCTGCGACATCTCGCCCGGCCTCGTCGACCGGATCGGCGGCCAGTACGGCGTGGCCAACCGGTACGGCGACGTCACCGAGATGCTCGACCGCGAGCGCCTGGACTGCGTGCTCGTGCTGAACAGCGACGAGTACCACGCCGAGGCCGTCATCGCGGCGCTCGACCGCGGCGTACACGTGCTCGTCGAGAAACCCATGTGCCTCAGCCCGCGCGAGGCCGAGCGAATCATCGCGGCCCGGGACCGGTCGGGCGCGGTCGTGATGGTCGGCTACATGCGCCGGTTCGCGCCGGCGTTCGTCGAGGCGACCGAGCAGGTCAAGAACCTCGGCCGGATCAACTACGCGCGGGTGCACGACGTGATCGGGCGCAACCAGCTCATCATCGACCAGACGGTCTTCGTCGACCGGCCGGACGACATCCCGCGGGCGAAGCTGGAAGAGCGGTGGGCCAAGGGCCGCGCCCTGGTCGCCGACGCGCTCGGCGACGTGCCCGACGTGCTCGCCGGCACGTACCGCCTGCTCTGTGGTCTGGGCAGTCACGACCTGTCGGCGATGCGCGAGCTGCTCGGCCGGCCGCGCGGCGTGCTGGCGGCCCGGCAGTGGCGTAACGGGCAGTTCATCGCGGCGCTGCTGGAGTACGACGACTACGTCCTGACCTACGAGACCGGCGTCGACGAGCAACTGCGCTTCGACGCGCACATCGAGGTGTACGGCGACCTCGCGACGATGCGGGTGCAGTACGACACGCCGTACGTGCGGCACCTCCCGACCCTGCTGGTGACCGAGGAGAGCCGCGGCGACGGGCTGCACCGGACGGTCAGCCGCCCCCACCTCAAGGACCCCTACACCCACGAGCTCGAGTACTTCCACACCATCGTCACGACCGGCGGCCAGCCGAAGACCGGCCCGGAGGACTTCGTCGAGGACCTCGACCTGTTCGCCGAGCTGATCCGCGTGATGGCCGCCTGACCCGCAACCGGAGGTGCACACCGTGCTGGACCGACAAGACGTGGCCTTCTTCCGCGAGAACGGCTACTACCTCAACCGCTCGCAACTGTTCTCCCCCGAGAAGCTGGACACCCTCGAGGGCATCTTCGACGAACACCTCGCGGAGAAGGGCGAGAAGCTCTCCGACGAGCTGGACACCCCGCACTTCCGCGACCCGCGGCTGCTCGACTTCCTGCTCTCGGACGAGGTGCTCGACCTCGTGGAGCCGTTGGTGGGCCCGGACATCGCGCTCTGGACGAGCCACTTCATCTCCAAGGACCCCAAGGTCGGCCGGGCCACGCCGTGGCACGAGGACAGCGCGTATTGGAAGGGCCGGCTCTCGGAGTACGACCGGATCGTCACGGTCTGGCTCGCGCTGGGCCCGAGCAACCAGCAGAACGGCTGCATGCGGGTCATCCCCGGCACGCACCACAACGGGTTCTCCGACTACGTGCCGACGGACAAGACCGTGCAGACGTTCCACGCCGAGATCCCGGACGTCGACGAGGACAAGGCCATCTACTTCGAGCTGGAGCGCGGCCAGTGCTCGCTCCACGATGGACGGATCATCCACGGTGCCAAGCCCAACACCAGTGACATCAGGCGTACGGGCTACACGATGCGCTACTTCCCCGCCTCGGTGAAGGTGCTGGACGTGCCGGACAACGCGGGCTGGCAGATCTGGCTGGCCCGCGGCAAGGACAGCGCGGGCAACACCTACCAGCCGGACCCTCGGTGAAGCTCGGGTTTCTGACCGCGTGCCTGCCCGGCGAGCCCCTCGACGGGATCGCCGGGTGGGCCGCCGGCCAGAGTTTCGCCGCGCTCGAGGTGTCGGCCGACCACCACCTCGCCGAGGTCGGCCCGCTCAGGCTGCCCGTCTCGGCGATCGGCTACTACCAGAACCTGCTGCACCACGACGTCGCCGAGCGGGACCGGATCCACGACATGCTGCGCCGGTGCGTCGACGCGGCCGCGGAGCTGGGCTGTCCGCTGGTCGGCACGTTCATCGGGCGCGACATCACCCGGACCGTCGCCGAGAACCTGCGGCTCGCCGAGGACGTGCTGCCGCCGCTGGTGGCGTACGCGAAGGATCGGGGTGTGGTCTTCGTGGTGGAGAACTGCCCCATGGAGGGCTGGCACCCGGACGGCTACCCGGCCAACCTGGCCTACTCCCCCGAGCTGTGGCGGTGGATGGCGGGGCTCGGCTTCTTCCTCAACTTCGACCCGTCGCACCTGGTCTGGCTCGGCATCGACCCGGTCGTGGCGCTGCGCGAGCACCTGGACCTGGTCAAGCACGTGCAGGCGAAGGACGTCGAGATCGATCCGGGCGCGCGCAACAGGTTCGGCGTCTTCGGGCAGCTCGTCGACAAGCCCTCGCCATGGGTCAGCGGCTGGTGGCGCTACCGGGTGCCCGGCCTGGGCGAGGTCGACTGGCGGCGGCTGATCGACGTGCTCTACGAGGGCGGCTACGACGGCGTCGTCTCGATCGAGCACGAGGACCCGGTCTGGTCGGGTACGCCGGAACGGGTCCGTCAGGGGCTCGTGCTGGCCCAGCGCACACTGGCACCCCTGATGGTCTAAGGAGACAGCGGCATGCAACGTGGCGTGTACTTCGACGCCTGGTTCCCCCGGCAGCACTGTTACCACCCGAGCCTGCCACCGCGCCGGCTGCGGATGCTCGACGACCTGGCCGACTACCGCGCCACGACGCTGGTCTGGGCGTCGCTGGGCGGCGGCTCGATCTCCCTGCCCTACCTGGAGCAGGAGGCGTTCGGCCCGGTCGACGCGCGCTCGCGGTTCTACGGCTTCGTCAACGACAGCGAGTTCATCGCGGCCGCCCAGGCCCGGGGCATCAAGGTTTTCGGCATCGTCTTCGAGGCGCAGGGCTGGGAGTTCCCGGTCGAGCTGTCCGAGGGCGAGGACGAGGTGCTGGCCATCAACGAGTTGCGCGGCGTGGGCACGCGCGGCTGGATGGGACTGCGGGAGTTCGGCCAGAACCGGTACCCGAAGCTGTGGAAGCCGGTCGAGTCCTATTTCCCGGACGGGCTCGTGAACAGCCTCGGCGAGCCGGTGACCGACATCATCGAGGAGTGCTGCGCCCGCGACATCCACCAGACGGCACTGCACGCCCGCTGGGTCGAGTGCCCGGACCGCGAGCACCAGTGCTTCTACATGGACCGCAACAACCCGGTCTGGCGCGCGTACCTCAAGGCCGTGATCAAGATCCAGATCGACGCCGGGGTCGACGGAGTGCAGCTCGACGAGACGGAGCTGCCGCTCGGGTCCCTGCAGTACGGCGGGTGCTTCTGCCGGGACTGCATGGCCGGGTTCCGCGATCATCTGGCGGCGCTGCCGGTGCCGCCGGCCGGGATCGACCTCACGACGTTCCATTATGGCCAGTGGCTGCTCGAGCAGGGCTTCGACTTCAAGAGCCGGCTCGACGAGACGCCGTTGTACGCGGAGTACTACCGCTACCAGCTGGGCGCGATCCGGGCGCACTTCGGCGAGCTGGCGACCTACGCCCGCGAGTACGGCCGCTCGGTGGGCCGGGACGTGCTGGTCTCCGGCAACTTCTTCAACATGGACCCGCAGTACCTCGGCCTCGTCGACGACGTCGACCTGATCGTCACCGAGATGCGCAACACCACGCACCGGCAGCCCGAGTGGTTCCGCTATGTGGCCGGGTTCGCCGGCGACAAGGACGTGATCGTCGTCGAGAACCCGTACGGCGGCGTGGTCCCCGCCCTCGTGGCTTCCCTCGAGGAGGGCCGCGGCTACGACCTGTTCCGGCTCTCGCTGTTCGAGGCGGCCGCGTTCGGGGTCAACATGTCCGTGCCGTACGGGTCGTGGATGGGCGCGACGATCGAGGACGCCTTCTACGCCCCGCACGAGGTGGCCGCGGACGCGCAGGCCTTCCTGGCCGAGCACGAGCGGTTCTTCGCGAAGCGCTCGGTCAACGAGGTGGCCGTCGTCTACAGCGTCGAGAGCAACCGCGAGCTGATCGCCAAGGCCGACGTCAGCGACAACCTGGTCAACGCCCGCGACGACAGCGTCGTGGTGCCCTACCGGCAGGTTACGGAGGCGCTGGCGGGCGCGGCGGTCCCGTTCGACGTGGTGATCTTCCCGGACGACCGGACGGCGCCGGACCGGGTCACGGCCGCGACGTTGAGCCGCTACGGGACCGTGGTGCTGCCCCACTGCACCTACCTCACGGGGGCCCAGGAGGCCGCGCTGGCCGCCTATGCCGCCGGGGGCGGGCGCGTGGTGCGGGTCGACACGTTCACCGGGCTGGAGTCGGTGCTGCCCGGCGGACGGCAGGTCACGCTGGAGGGCGGTGCGGACCTCGCGGAGGTCGCGGTCAACACGGCCGCCCTCGACGGCGGTGCCGTGGCGGTCCACCTGGTCAACTACGGCTACGACGCCGAGGCCGACCGGGTGCGGCGGACCGGTGCGGCGACGCTGTCGGTGCGGCTCCCGGGCGACCTGGCCACGGCGACGGCGACCGCGACGGCGTACGAGTCGGACGGCACCGTCACGGCGCTGGACGTCGACGTGGTGGACGGGTTCCGCCGGGTGGCACTGGACGGGCTCGGCCTCTACACGATCGTGGTGTTCGCGTGAGGCGCGCGGTGCTGGCCGGCCCGGGCCGGTTCGAGATCGAGGACGTGCCCCTCCCCGTGGCCGCGCCGGACGAGGTGCTGGTGCGGGTGGCGGCCAGCGGCGTCTGCTCGTCGGAGTTGGCCGGCTTCGCGGGCGACGCGGGCGACTATCCGCGGCACATCGGCCACGAGGTGAGCGGTACCGTGGCCGAGGTGGGTGCGCAGGTCACGGCCTTCGCGCCCGGCGACCCGGTCGGCTGCTGGGTGACCTCGCACGGCTTCGCGGACTACGTCGCCGTCAAGGCCGCCTACTGCTTCCCCGCCGGCGGGGTGCCGTCGGACGAGGCGCTGGCCGAACCGCTCGCCTGCGCGGTCAACGCGGTCGAGGAGACCGACGTGCGGCTCGGCGACGACGTGGTGCTGATCGGCGCCGGCTTCATGGGCAACCTGGTGCAGTCGCTGGTCGCGTTGCGCGGGCCGCGGCACCTGATCGTGGCCGACACGCGGCCGGACGCCCTCGCGCGGGCCACGGCGCTGGGCGCGACCCGGGTCGTCGACGTGCGGTCGGAGTCGCTGGCCGACGTCGTGGCGGCGGAGACCGGCGGGCGCGGCGCGGACATCACGTTCGAGGCGACCGGGTCCCAGGCGGCGCTCGACGTGGTCGGCGAGACGACCCGGATGAGCGGCAAGGTGGTGCTGGTCGGCTTCCACCAGGGCGCGGCCCGCCGGATCAACCTGGCGCACTGGAACTGGATGGCGTTCGGCATCGTCAACGCCCACTACCGGGACGTCGACACCATCATGCGCGGGATGTCGGTGGGGATGCGGCTGCTGACGGCGGGCCGGCTGTCGCTGGCTCCGCTCGTCTCGCACCGCTTCCCGCTGGAGCGGATCGGAGAGGCGTTCGAGACCGCGCGGGCGAAGCCGGAGGGCTTCGTCAAGGCGGTGGTGACGATGTGAGGCTCACGCGGACTGCCGGACCACCAGCAGGCAGGGCAGCACGACGGTGCGCCCGTCGCCGGCGTAGCCGCCGTTGACCCGGCTCAGCAGGAGCTCGCCGGCCGCGTACCCGGTCTCGTAGGCGGGGTTGCGGACGGTCGTCAGTGGAGGGTTGACGATGGTCGCGGCGTCGACGTCGTCGAAGCCGACGATCGACACGTCGGCGGGCACGCCCAGGCCGAGCTCGTGGGCGGCGTCGATGGCACCGATCGCGCTCAGGTCGTTGGCGCAGAACACCGCGTCGGGCCGGCTCGGCAGGGCCATCAGCGCGTGCATCGCCTTGCGGCCGCCCGGTCGGGTCCAGTCGCCGCGGATCAGCAGGTCCGGGTCGACGGGGATCCCGCTCTCCGCCAGCGCCTGCCGATAGCCCGTCTCGCGGCCGAAACCCGACGCGTGCGGGCCCTCGATCATGGCGATCCGGCGGCGGCCCCGTTCGACCAGGTGGCGCACGGCGGCGTGCGAGCCGAACTGGTCGTCCGGGGCGACGAGGTCGACGTGCGGGTCGTTGTCGGGGTCACCGCCGATGCGGACCGCGGGCACGCCCAGGCCGCCGGGCCCGACGCCGCCGGTGACCTCGCCGGAGGCCATCACGACACCGTCCACGCCACGGTCGACGACGTCGGCCAGGAAGGAGTTCTCGCGGTCGGGGTTGCCGTCGGTGTTGCAGACGTAGGTGCCGTAGCCGGAGCCGTCCACGGCGTCGGCCAGGCCGCGCGTCAGCACGGCGTAGAACGGGTTGGTGATGTCGGGGACGACGACGGCGACCATCTTGGACTGCCGGGTCCGCAGGCTCCGGGCCACGTTGTTGGGCCGGTAGCCGAGTTGGCGGATCGCGTCCCGGACGGTCTCCTGGGTCGACTCGGCCACCCACCGCTTGCCGGAGAGCACATGGGACACCGTGGTGGGGCTGACGCCGGCGAGCTTGGCCACCTGCACCAGCGTCACCCGGCCATCCTCGGGCGCGCGCGGCGGCTCGCCTGTTGCCGGCTCCGACATGGCATCAGACGGTAGCAAAGCGGTTTCCCTCCGAGAGGCCCGACGATCGGTTCGTTTGGCCGGATCTCTTGACAACGACTGATCCGACGATGACCCTAGCCACCAGTATGCCAAACGATTTGCATGCGGGTTACGCCTGTGATTCGTCGATAAAGACTTAGGGAGCTGATCCGATGACGCATCGCCTGTCCCGTAGGTCCCTGGCAACGGTGGTGGCGACGACGACCGCGGCGCTCGCGCTGGCCGCGTGCTCGACCGGCGGAGGCTCGTCGACCGACAAGGGCGCCGGCGAGGGCCCCGTGCCGGAACCCACGTCCCCCGTGACCATCTCCTTCGCCTCCTGGGTCGGCGAGCAGCCCGACATGAAGGCGCTGATCCAGAAGTTCGAGAGCGCGCACCCCAACATCAAGGTCGAGCTGCAGAACGTACCGTCCGAGGAGGCCAACGAGAAGCTGACGGCCCAGGTGGCCGGCGGCAATCCCCCGGACGTCGCCTACATCGACGCCAGCACCACCGCCCAGTTCGCGGCCCGCAAGGCGCTGGTGAACCTGGACAACTACATCTCGCGCAGTGACGTCGTGAAGGCCGACGCGTACGTGCCGGCGTTCAAGACCTTCGTGACGCACGAGGACAGCATGTACGGCCTGCCGTTCGACGGTGAGTCGACCGCGCTGTTCTACCGCACCGACATGTTCCAGGCGGCCGGGATCACCGCCCCGCCGACCACCTGGCCGGAGTTCGAGGACGCCGCCCGGAAGCTGACGAACCCGGCCAAGCGCACGTACGGCCAGCCGCTGTTCGCACCGGAGGCGGCGTACTACTGGTACCCCTGGCTCTGGCAGGCCGGCGGCAAGCTGCTCTCCGACGACGAGAAGCAGGTGCTGTTCAACTCGCCGGAGGCGAAGCAGGCCGCCGAGTTCTACGTGAAGCTGGCGCAGTACGCGCCGAAGGACTACCTGAATTCCAACTCGTACGACGGCCGCCAGGCGTTCGCCAACGGGCAGGTCGGCATGTACGTGGCCGGTTCCTGGTTCGCCGGCACGCTCGGCGAGGAGTTCCCCGACATCAAGGACAAGTGGGCGGTGGCGCCGTTGCCGAAGGGCAGCGCGGGTTGCGGCACGACGATCGCGGGTGACGCGCTGGTGCTCTTCAGCCAGGGCAAGAACACCGACGCGGCGTGGAAGTTCGCCGAGTTCCTCAGCCAGCCGGACAACGTCGCCCAGTGGACCTACAAGTCCAAGGACGGCACGACGTTGCCTCCGATGACCAGCCTGCTCGAATCCCCCGACCTGGTGGCCACGAAGCCGGTGCTGAAGGGCTTCGCGGAGGCCATGCCGTGCGGCGTGAGCCAGGTCGTCGCGAACCCGGACTGGCCGAAGATCGAGGAAGCGATCAACGAGGAGCTGGGCAAGGCCATCTACGGCGAGCAGACCGCGGCGCAGGCGCTCGACAACGCCGCCGCCGAAGCCGAGAAGATCATCAGGTGACGGGGCGGGGGCGGGGCGCCCGGCGCGGCGTCCTGAAAACGATGTGGCGGGAGCGGTCCGCGTACGGGTTCCTCGCCCCCGGCCTGATCCTGTTCTCGGTCTTCACGGTCTTCGCGCTGCTCTTCGCGTTCTACCTGACGTTCCGCGAGTGGAACATCCTGGAGCCCGAGAAGCCGTTCGTCGGGCTGCAGAACTACCGGGACATGGTCGGCGACGAGGACTTCCGGCGCTCGATCATCAACACGGCCTACTTCACGGGCGCCTCCGTACCACTGGGCATGGTCGTGGGTCTGGGTGTGGCCCTGCTGCTCAACCAGCCGATCCGCGGCCGGGGCCTGCTGCGCACCCTCTATTTCCTGCCGAACGTCACGCCGTTCGTGGTCGCGGCGATCGTCTGGAAGTGGCTCTACAACGGCGATTTCGGGCTGTTCAACTACTACCTGCTGAAGACGCATCTCATCACCGAGCCGCTGGTCTGGCTCTCCGACAAGAACCTCGCGATGCCCGCCGTCGTGCTGATGAGCGTCTGGTCGAGCGTCGGCTTCTCGATGGTGGTCTATCTGGCGGCGCTGCAGTCGATCCCGAACGACCTCTACGAGGCGGCCCGGATCGACGGTGCCGGCGCCTGGGCCCGGCTGCGCCACGTCACCCTGCCGATGCTCCGGCCGTCCACATTGTTCCTGATGGTGATGGGCATCATCGGCTCGTTCCAGGTGTTCACCCAGATCTACATCATGACGAGCGGCGGTCCGCTCAACCGCACGACCACGATGGTCTATTACATCTACGAGGCCGCCTTCAAGTTCTACGAGATGGGGTACGCGAGCACGCTGGCGTACGCGCTGTTCCTGATGCTGTTGGTGTTCACCGCGCTCCAGCTGCGCCTCTACCGGAGGGCTGACATGTGACGGCCGTTATCGACCGCCCCGCCGCGACCGCGCCGGCCGTCCCGACGCCGCCCCGCGGCCCGGTCTGGCGGCGCCGCCTCTGGCTCGGCTTCTGCTATCTGGTGCTGGTGCCGGGCGCGATCCTGTTCGTGGCACCGTTCGCGTGGCTGATCTCGGCCTCGTTCCAGCACGCCGGCGACATCTTCTCGTGGCCACCACAGTGGATTCCGTCGAATCCGACGCTCGACGGCTACAAGGGCTTCTTCGGGATCGGGCAGGCGGGCGACATCGCACAGGGCAGCGAGGGCGCCTGGCGCTGGTTCCTCAACAGCGCGTTCGTGGCGGGCTCCGTGACGACGCTGCAGCTCTTCTTCAACTCCCTCGCCGCGTACACGTTCGCGAAGCGCCGCTTCCCGGGCCGCAACATCATCTTCATGGTCTTCCTGGCGACGATGATGGTGCCGCCTCAGGTCACCCTGATCCCGAACTATCTCGTGCTCAAGCACGTGCCGTTCTTCGGCGGCAACGACGTCATGGGCCAGGGCGGGCACGGCTTCCTCGACTCGTACTGGGGGCTGATCCTGCCCGGCGCGGTCAGCGCGTTCGGCATCTTCCTGCTGCGGCAGTACATGCTGGCGATCCCCGACGAGCTGCTGGACGCCGCCCGGATCGACGGCGCGGGCGAGTTCAAGGTGTTCTGGAAAGTGGTGCTGCCCCTGTGCGGGCCGGCGCTGGCAGCCACGGCCATCTTCACGTTCACGTACGCCTGGGAGGACTTCCTCTGGCCGCTGATCGTGGTGTCCAGTTCGGACCACTACACAGCGCCGCTGGGCCTCGCGCTGTTCGTCGTGAAGAACCGCACGTCGTGGAACCTGCTGATGGCCGGCTCGGTGGTGGCCACGCTGCCGATGGTGGTGATGTTCCTGATCTTCCAGCGCCGATTCATCCAGGGCATCTCGATGACGGGCCTGAAGGGCTAGGCCTGCGGCCGCATCCCGAAGAGGTAGCGGGTCAGGCGGGTGCGGCGGACCAGGAACTCGTAGGCGGCGAGCATCAGCGCGAACGACGGGACGACGATCGCCAGGTATTTGACCAGGATGGGCGCGTCCCAGCGCACGACGCCGTAGGCGACCGCGACGACGATCGGCTGGTGCAGGACGTAGAGCGGCAGGGCGGCGACCGCGAGGTAACGGTAGGCGCGCCCGACGCGGCCCGGTGCCGCCCTGTCGCCGGCGGGCCTGCGCGCGTTGCGGCGGTCGAGCAGGCCGAGGATCGCCACCACCGCGCACCAACCGGCGAAGCCGAACAGCGCGCGGGCCGTGATGGCGTGGGCCGTCATGGCGGTGAACGGCTCGTCGCCGGCCGTCAGCAGGACCGGGCCGGTCACGGCGAACACGACGACGGCCGCGATCGCCGCCAGCACGCCGTCGCGGCGCATCGCCAGCCGGAACCGCTCGTCGGACGCCAGCAGCACGCCGCTGAGGAAGAAGAGCAGGTAGGCCCAGCGGCTCCAGCCGGCGAACGCCTCCTCCATGCCGACGAACGCGCAGATGGCCGAGGTGACCAGCGCGGGCAGCAGCACCACACCGCGCCGCTCGACGGCTCGGCCCAGGATCTCTTTGACACGCGTGGCTCGGCCCGCCGCGCGCGCGGCCAGCGCCAGCAGCAGCGACCAGGTCAGCAGCAGGACGACGAACCAGAGGTGGCCGGTCTCGAACTGGTCGCCGCCCAGCAGGAACGGGAAGTCCGGCAGGTCGAGGTGGACCGCGTAGAAGCTCGGCAGGAACTCGAGGTAGCTCTCGGCGTAGCCCGGGTCCTCGCTCTTGAGCCGCAGCCACACCGGCACCGGGAGGAACGTCAGGATCGCGAACAGCAGCGGGACGCCGAGGCGTTGGAGGCGCTCGCGGGCGAAGCCGCCCGGGCCGCGCCGGGCCATCGAGTGCCAGGAGCCGAAGCCCGCGATGAGGAACAGCGCGGGCATCGCCCACAGCACCGCGAAGCCGGCGAGCACGGTGGTGACGCTGGTGGTCTCCGGGTTCTTGACGTAGAAGTCGTCGCTCTCGTCGAACACCAGGGCCGAGTGGAAGAAGACCAGGCCGACCACCACGAGGGTACGGATGGCGTCGAGTTCGGGGCGCCTCTCCGTCACGCGTACAGGATGGCAGTTGGATCGTGCGCGCGTCAGCCCTTGACGGCCTCGTACTCGAGCCAGGTCTCGAAGTTCATGGGTGTGACCCGGGCGTCGTCGCCGGGCAGCAGCACCTCGCCCGCCATCTCCACGTTGAACGGTTGGTCGCGCCAACTCGCGATCAGCCGGACCGCGTCGCCCCGGACGGCCAGCGTGCGGCGGGCCATGTCGACAAGGTCGTGGTTGTCGGGGCCGGCCACCTCGATCGTCCGGCCCAGCGGCTCGCCGACCGCGACCTCGACGAGGACCGCGGCCACGTCGGGCACGGCACACGGCCGCATCAGCAACGGCGGGATCACCGCGGTGCCGTCGACCCGGGTCCAGCCGACGACCTGCGCCGCGAAGTCGTAGAACTGGGTCGCGGCGACGATGCTCCACGGGATCGCGCCGTCCTGCACCATGGCCTCCTGCACCCGCTTGCCGGCGTAGTGGGCGTTGCCCTCGACCCGGTCGATGCCGACGATCGAGAGGACCACGTGGTGGCCGACGCCGGCGCGCTGCTCGGCGGCGAGCAGGTTCTCGGTCGACGCCGCGAAGAACCGCTCGGCCTCGGCCGGTTCGCGCACTTCCGTGCTGAGCGAGTCGATCACCGCCCCGACCCCGTCGAGCGCTTCGTCCAGGCCGGCGCCGGTGGTGACGTCGACGCCCGTCGTACGGGACACCGGGACCGGGTCGTGCCCCTGCGCCCTCAGCGCGTCCACCGTGTGTCGCCCGACCAGACCGGTGCCCCCGATGACTGCCACTCGCATTCCTCGTACCCCCTTCTCCGTTGTTGATTTTCCTCCGCCTCGCCGCGAAATCCGGCGGTTCGTGGTTTGATCGGGCATGATCATGTTCCCGCGGGCGCTCCTGGAGCGGGCCTACGCGCGGCGGCTGCGTCGCGCGCTGACCTCGGTGCCGCGGCACGTCGCGATCGTCACGGACGGCAACCCCGGGCACGTGTCGAAGGTGCTGACGTGGTGTGGCGAGGTGGGCATCTCGTGTGTGACGGTCTACGCGGCCGCGGTGTCCGAGCCGCGCGGGGCCGAGGTTGATCATCTAACTTTGTTGATCTCGGAGGTCTGCCGGACGCGGCCCGGCCAGCCGTCGAGCCGGTGGCGGCTGCGGGTGGCGGGGCGGGTCGACGTGCTGCCGGACGCGACGCGGACGGCGCTGAAGGAGGCCGAGGAGGCGACCCGGGGGCGGCCGTGGACCTTGACGGTGGCGATCGGGTACGACGGGCGGGCCGAGGTGGTCGAGGCGGTGCGGCGGCAGTTGAGCGAGGCGGCGGCGCTGGGCGAGACGCCGTCGACGCTGGCGGCGCGGTTCGACCCCGCGGACATCGACGTGCATTTGTGGGTCAGCGGTCTGCCCGACACCGACCTGGTCATCCGGACGAGTGGTGAGCGGCGGATGTCCGGTTTTCTGCTGTGGCAGTCGGCGTTCTCGGAGCTGTACTTCTGTGACGTCTACTGGCCGGGCTTTCGCAAGATCGATTTCTTGCGGGCCTTGCGGGCGTACGCGGGTCGGATGGCCGCTGTCGACTGAGCTCGGCCCGCCGGGGCGCGGATTTGTCGTACCCGCCCGCTAGGGTCGTGGTGTTCGTCCGTTGCTGCTCATGGGGGCCCAGATGTCCACCACCGTCGATCCCGCGCACGCCGCGGCCTTCGACTCGCGCGCCGACTACACGGCGGCGGTCGAGCGGGTCCGCGCGGCGGCCCGTGACTACTACTCAGGTTCCACGCTGGCGATGGACGACGCCACCTATGACGCGCTGATCGCGCGGATCGCCGCGACCGAGGCCGCGAGTCCGGAGTGGACGGTGGCGGAGTCGCCGACGGAGACGGTCGGCGCCGGTGGCGGGGTGGTCGGCGACGTGCCGCACACCACCCCGATGCTCAGCCTCGACAACGTCTTCGACGCCGACGGCCTGCACAAGTGGGCCGCGCGCCTCGACCGCACGATCGGCCGGCCGGCCGCCGGCTACACGGTCGAGCCCAAGATCGACGGCCTGGCCATCTCCGCCCGTTACGTCGACGGCGCGCTGACCCAGGTGATCACCCGGGGTGACGGCCGGGCCGGCGAAGACGTCACGGGTCAGGCCCGCCGCGCGGTCGGCCTGCCGCACCGGCTCGGCGAGCCGGTCACGCTCGAGGTCCGCGGCGAGGTCTTCATGACCGAGGCTGACTTCGCGCTGGCCAACGAGCTCCGCACGGGCCACGGCGAGCCGCCGTTCGCCCACCCGCGCAGCGCCGCGGCCGGCACGCTGCGCGCGGTCGACCGGGCCTACGCGGCGCCGTTGTCGTTCTTCGCCTACGCGGTGCACGGCCTCGACCCGGCGGCGCACCTGTCCCACGCGGGCGCGATGGCCTACGTCGCCGCGCTGGGCGTGGCCACCACGGGCGGCTCCGGCGCCGGCATGCCGCACTGCGCGACGATCGACGAGGTGGTCGCCGCGATCGACGACCTCAACGACCGGCGCCTGACGCTCGGCTTCGGCGTCGACGGCGCGGTGGTCAAGGCCGACAGCGCCGCCGACCGCGACGACGCGGGCTCGTCGAGCCGGGCGCCGCGCTGGGGCATCGCCTACAAGTTCCCGGCCGACACCCGCACGACGACGCTGCTGCGCATCGAGGTCCAGGTCGGCCGCACCGGCGTGATCACCCCGGTCGCGGTCCTCGAGCCGGTCCAGATCAGCGGTGTGACGGTCACCTCGGCGACGCTGCACAACTTCGACGACCTGGTGCGGCGCAACGTCCGCGCGGGTGACACGGTCTTCGTCCGCCGCGCCGGCGACGTGATCCCGGAGGTGACGGGCGCCAAGCTCGACGAACGCCCCGACGGCTCGGAGCCCTTCACCCCACCCACCACCTGCCCGCGCTGCGACGGCGAGATCGACCGCTCCCAGAAGCGTTGGCGCTGCACCCGCGGCCGGGCCTGCGGCGCGCACGAGTCGCTGGCCTACTACACGGGCCGCACCTCGATGGACATCGAGGGCCTGGGCGACAAGATCATCGACCTGCTGGTCCGCGCGGGCCTGGTGACGGACCCGGCCGACCTCTACGACCTCGACGTCGCGACGCTCAAGCCCTTGGACCGCATGGGCGACGTCTCCGCGGGCAAGCTGGTCGCCAACATCCAGGCGTCGAAGACCCAGCCGTTCTCCCGGGTCCTCACGGGCCTGGGCCTGCGGATGACGGGCCGCTCGATGTCCCGCCGGCTGGCCCGCCACTTCACCACCATGGACGCCCTGCTCGCGGCAACGGTCGACGACCTACAGGCGGTCGAGGGCGTGGGCCCGGAACGGGCCTTGACGATCGCGGCCGAACTGGTCGAGCTACGCCCGATCATCGACAAGCTCACGACCCGCGGCGTCAACATGACGGAGCCGACGGACCCAACCGCAGCCGCGGCGGCCGATGCCGACGCCGCGCCCGCTCCCCTGGCGAGGCCCGACGGCACCCCGATGACGGTGGTGGTCACGGGCGCGGTCCCGGGCCTGACCCGCGACGAGGGCAACGAGGCGGTGGAACGCCTGGGCGGCAAGTCCTCGGGCTCGGTCTCGAAACGCACGGACCTGGTCGTGGTCGGCGAGGGCGCGGGCTCGAAGGCGACCAAGGCGGAAGACCTGGGCATCCCCATCATGCCGGCGGAACGCTTCGCCGATTTGCTGGCGGCCCACACCGAGGGCGACACGGCTCGGGTGGCGGCGCTGCTCGAGGAGTCGCTACCGATGCCGGCCTGACGGCCGGCCACCCTTCGCCACGGCAAGCGGCCGCAACGCGGGGCGCGCGGTCAGAGCGCGATGACGCACGCCCGAAGCGCCGCCGCGCCCGGGACCGTCTGCTTCGCCCTCGAACGGTTCGTCAACGAGGTCAACGGCGTCTGGCAGGAGGTCGTCGTCAGCGACGGCAGCCGGCTCATCCTCGAGCACGGCCTGGAGGTGCGGCGCGGCGACGACCCGGCCCGGGGCGATGACGTCGTCGCTGCGGGTGGTGCCGCTCTCGACGACCACCGAGGTCGGCTGCCGGCGGCGGCTCATCCGGCCGCCCAGCGGGCAGACGCGCATCGAATCCATCGACGTCTACCTGCTGCTGACCTCGATGGACGAGGACGCCCCGACGCGCAGGAGCACCACGCGCCCCGGCACGACGCGCTGCGGTACCGCGGCGACCGGCGGAGCGGTGGCGATCCGCGATCCGCGACCCGCGACCCGCGATCCGCGATCCGCGATCGGCGATCGGCGATCGGCGATTCGATAGACGCTCGACGGCGGTGGCGGCCGGATGGCGCGGCTCGAGGAGTGCGCGCGTCTCGTGGCCAGCCTGGTCGGCGGCCTCTCCCATAAGAGGTCCTAACGCAATGGGGTGAATGTTCGCGGTCGGCCGTCATGGTTGCCGTGGTGGCCGGT
>NZ_BONE01000111.1 GCF_016862555.1 Asanoa siamensis
TACGTACGTCACGGTCTGGCCCGCCAACGAGGTCACGCCTGATGGCAGCAACCTCAACCCCGCGGCCGGCCAGACGGTGCCGAACGCGGTGCTCACCGGGATCAGCCCCGACAAGGCGTTCAAGGTCTACAACAGCGTCGGCACCATCGACGTGCTCGCCGACGCCGTGGGCTCCTTCTGGTTGTACCCGGGAACCGCGATCGGCGGCGCCCTCGCCGCCAGGGGCACGGCCAAGGCCGAGCCGCTGGGGGCTCCGTCGGTCGACGCGACGGCACCTCGCCGCCTCGGCTAGTCCGTAACGACGGAAAACGCGGGCCCGCACTTCGGTGCGGGTCCGCGTTTCGTTTGTCAGCCCAGTCTGCGCAACGCAGCCTCGACGGTCGCCCGGATCTGGTCCATCTACGATCGTGTCATGCGCGTCGTCGTGGCCAGTGAGCCCGCGCGGGCCGGAGAGGTCAACGAGGACTTCTTCGCCGCCGTGCCCGCCGGCGCCGTGCTGCTCGACGGGGCCGGCACGCGTGGTGCCGAGGCGATCTGTCGGCATGGCGTCGCCTGGTACACCTACCGGCTCGGCGGTGAGATCGTCGCCCGCCTGGGTCTGGACGACGTCGCGCTGACCACCCTGCTCGCCGAGGCCATCGCGGCCGTCGCGGACGCGCATCGCGCGACCTGCGACCTGACCGACCCCAGCAGTCCATCCTCCACAGTGGCCATCTACCGGACCGGCGGCGACTACCTCGTACTCGGTGATTCGGTTCTCGTTCTCGATCTCCCGCCCGGTCCCGTCGTCGTCCACGACCGGCGCGAGGTCGACTTCCGCGTCCCCTATCAGGCCGCCTATGAAGCCGCGCCGCACGGCACCGCGGAGTGGGAGGAGGCGCGGCGCGTCTACATCGCCGCCCTGCGGGCCAACCGCAACCAACCCGGCGGGTTCTGGCTGGCGAAGGACGACCCCCGGGCCGCCGCCGAAGCGATCATCGGTACGGCCCCGGTCGAGGACCTCAACGGAGTCGCCCTGCTGAGCAACGGCGCCAGCCGCTACGTCGACCGCTTCGCCACGGCCGACTGGCCGGAGACCCTGGCCACCTTGAGCACGCACGGGCCGCGAGACATCATTCGACGCGTACGGGCGAGCGAGCAGGCGGCCGGGGTCGAGCCCGACGACGCCACGGCCGCCTACCTGACCGACGAAAGCTGGCCGCCCCGCCCGAACCCGGCCTAGGGTCGGGACAAGGGGGTAAGGCGATGTGGCGAACGCTGCCTGGCGCCAAGGCGTACCGCGTGCTCGAGTCCGGGCCGACGATCCTGGTCTCCACCCGCAACCTGGCCGGCGATCCGGACCTGATGACCGTCGGCTTCCACATGGTGATCTCGCACGAGGGCGTGCTGGCCGCGATCATCTCCCCCGGCGACTTCTCGCAACGCTCGCTGGCCGAGACCGGCGAATGCGTCATCGGCGTGCCCGGCGTCGACCTGGCGGAGCAGGTGGTCGACATCGGCAACTGCTCGGGCTACGACGTCGACAAGTTCGAGCGCTTCGGGCTCACCCCCAAGCAGGCGCGGTACGTGACGGCGCCGCTGATCGAGCAGTGTCTGGCCAATGTGGAGTGCCGGGTGGTCGACGACTCACTCGCCGATGCCTACAGCGGGCTGGTGATCCTGCAGGCCGAGCAGGTCTGGGTCAACACGAGCCGGAACGAGCACCGGACCTTCCACCACAACGGCGATGGCACCTTCAACGCCGACGGTGACCTGATCGACCTGCGCGACCGGATGGTGCTGTGGAAGTCCTATCAGGACTGACCGTCACCAGATGACCACCGCGCCGCCGGCCTTCCGGGCGCGGGTGATGGCGGCGGCGATGTTGCGCAGGCGGCGGGCCACGAAGTCGGGGTCGCGACCGACCGACGCGGCGACGTAGTCGAGGTTGGCGAGCAGGAGCGCGCAGTCGGCGTCCAGGGCGTCGAGTTCGGCGGCCGTCTCGGCGTACACGTCCTGTGTCGCCAGCATCGGCAGCATCCTGGCCCCCAGGGCCACCACGCAGGGCGCGCCGTAGATGCCGGTGCGCGCCGTGGACGGGCCGGCCAGGTCGGAGCCCGCCGGGCCGTCGAGGAACAACATCTCGCCGGCGGGGCCACGGACGTACGCGTGCACGAGGAGGCTCATCGTCATCGATCGTTACACATCGACCGCATTCCGCGTACACAACTATTTGGTTGTGCAACGGCCTGGTTGTGGATAGGGTCGACGGGTGACCACCGACGAGCTCAGCCTGGTCTTCGCCGCCCTCGCCGACCCGACGCGGCGGGCCATCCTCGAGCGCCTGGCCCGCGGCGACGCCACCGTCAACCAGCTAGCGGAGCCGTTCGCGATGAGCCAGCAGGCGGTCTCGAAGCACATCAAGGTGCTGGAGAAGGCCCGGCTGGTGCAGCGGACGCGGTCGGCGCAGTCGCGGCCGTGCGCGCTCGACGCGGTGCGGCTGGACGCCGCCGCCGGCTGGATAGCGGAGCACCGGCGGGTCTGGGCCGACCGATACGACCGCTTGGACGAGCACATCGCGCAGCTGCGCGGGAGGGATTCCGGATGACCGACACGGGTGAGCTGACCTATCGCCGGGTGCACGACGCGCCACCGGAGCTCCTCTTCGACTGCATGACGACGCCGGCGCACCTGACCCGGTTCTGGGGTCCGACCGGCACGACCACGCCGCTCGACGGCATCGTGGTCGACCTGCGGCCGGGCGGCGCGTTCGAGACGACGATGGTCAACGACAGCGACGGCAGCACCTACACGATGCGCGCGGTCTACGTCGAGGTCGAGCGCCCGCACCGGCTCGTCTGGGTCGAGGCCGAGTCGCACGGCGGCATGCGGACGACGGTGACGTTCACGGCGCTGCGCGACGGTCGCACCGAGGTGGTCACGCACCAGACCAACGTGCCGGCGGCCTTCCGCAGCGCCGCGGCCCGCGCCGGCTTCCAGACGAGCCTCGACCGCTTCGCGGCCTATCTGAAGATCCTCGACGAGGGGGGTACGACATGAGCACGGTGACATCCGCCGACGGCACGACCATCGCGTACGAGAGGAGCGGGACCGGGCCTGCGGTGATCCTGGTGGACGGGGCGATGTGCTACCGCGCCTCGGGTCCCATGCGTGGCTTGGCTGCCGTGCTGTCTCCCGCTTTCACGGTGTACGCGTACGACAGGCGGGGTCGGGGTGCGAGCGGCGACACCGCTCCCTATGCGGTGGCGCGCGAGATCGGCGACCTGCGGGCTCTGGTCGCGGAGGCCGGCGACGGTGTGTTCGCCTACGGCATCTCGTCGGGCGCGGCCCTACTGCTGCACGCGGCCGCGGCGGGAGTGCCGTTCGGCGGTCTGGCGCTCTACGAGCCGCCGTTCGTGTCCGAAGTGGATGGCGGCACGTGGAGCCGCGACTATACGCGGCGGTTGGCCGCGTTGTTGGACGCGGGCCGCGACGGGGACGCGATCGAGCTGTTCATGACGTCGGTCGGCCTGCCGGCGGAGATGGTCGCGGGCATGCGCACGCAGCCGTTCTGGCCGATGTTCGAGTCGATCGCGCCCACTCTGGCCTACGACAACGCGGTGATGGGCGACAGCGCGGTGCCCCGGTCCGTGGCGGCCGAGGTGGCGGTGCCGGTGCTGGTGGCGGCGGGCGGCGCGAGCCCGGACAACCTCCGCGTCGCGGCCAAGACGACGGCGGAGGCTGTGCCGGGTGCGGTCTATCGCGAGCTGCCGGGCCAGACGCACGACGTCACACCCGAGTCCCTGGGGCCGGTGCTGACGGACTTCTTCACGCAGGGCCGTTAGTCGACGGCGTGAGCCGTGCCGTCGGACAGCTTCGGCGTCGTCGGCACGGCCTTCGCCTTGGCCGAAGATGCACGCCCGACGGTTCCTGAATAGAGCCGATACCTGCCGACCGCGTCGGCGAAGACATCGGTGCTGCCAACACTGCCGATTCGGCCGACCAGAGCGGAAACCCGCAGGAACCCAAGCCGACCAACGCACGGCAAGAACAACCGCAACGGCCCGCCAGACTCCAGGCACGACCGCCAACTGATGATCAGCAGACGGCCCGCGAGCCGTAGACAGCCCAGAAGCCGAGACATTCAATCGTGCCTACCGGATCCCGCCTGCCCCGCACCGCGGAGTATCGCGGCGGGCTTTAGCCCTCCCAGCTGAACGTGAGGACCCGCTTGGCACAATCAGCTGCCAGGCCACAGAGAGCGCTGGCGTCTAACCAGGACATATCGCCTCCTGCCATTGGGCGCAAACTGTGAACCAAGCGAGCTGTGAATTGTCTCGGTGATCTCCGTGCTCAACCCTGCGACCCCGCCCCCACCTCGTGAACCTCTCGCGAGCGATTGCAGTGCAATCGCGACGGCTAGTCGCCACCACTAACCCCACGCCGACGAGAAACCAGATGGCCTACTGGACGGGGCAGGGCGTGAGCGGGACAGCGAACCGATCCCGGCTTGCCGGGAGCAGCACCTGCACCGCAGAACGTCCGAGGGTCGGCACCGGAGCAGCCGGTGATCCCCAGGACCGCTTTCCCCGGACACCTGGCGATCAGCGATGACGTCGGACGAGACGAGCCGCGCCGCGCTGTCAGCCTGGAATGCGTCTGCGAGCGCGCCTCCAGGAACGCGCAAGCCCCGCGCGGGCCGCGACCGATGGAACGTGGGGTCCGGGGCTCGGCCCCGGAGCAGAAATGGCGAGTCCCCCAGGTCCGCGTTCTCCGCGGACATGAGGGACTCAGGGACGAGCGGGTGACGGGAATCGAACCCGCACTGTCAGCTTGGGAAGCTGATGTTCTGCCATTGAACTACACCCGCGGGCGGGATCACTCTACCCAATCGCCGCTGGTTGTGCAGCAACCCCTTCCGTGAGGGGGGCGACTAGGGCGGGCGGAGGGTTTCTGGGCGTTCCTTCGCTTCCGGCTCATCTGTAACGTCCTTCACATCTGTTCCAGGGGAGGAAGAGGTGTGTCGATGACGCCGCACGGAAGACGGTGGGTTTGGCGGGCCGCGGGGACCGCGGGTGCCGCGCTCGCCTTACTGGTGGGTGTGGGTGGCGCCGCCGTGGCCAGTCCCGCGACGGCCGTTGGGGGTGGTGAGGTCTGCGCCGGCGGCGGCAGCCACGTCGATCTCAAGGTCAAGAAGGGTGCCGCGCAGCGGCACGATCCGAACGAGTTGTCCGCGGCCGAGGTCGCCGTGCGGGAGGCCGAGTTCGCGGCCGCCGTCGGTGCCCGCAGTGGCGGTGTGCTCGACGAGCGGCGCAAGACGATCACCGTGCCGGTGGTCGTGCACGTCGTGTCCGAGGACGGGACGCGGGCGACCGGCGACATTCCGCGGTCGATGATCGACGCGCAGATGAACGTGCTCAACCAGGCCTACGGTGGGTTCACCGGTGGGGCCGCCGCGCCGTTCGAGTTCAAGCTGAAGAAGGTCAACCGCGTGGTCAACCCCGCGTGGTCGCCGATCCTGGTCGAGACGCCGGCCGAGCGGCAGATGAAGCGCCAGCTGCGGGTCGGCGGGCCGGAGACGCTCAACATCTACGTCGGGCTGATCGACCCGGGTCTGCTCGGCTGGGCGACCTACCCGGAGCGGAACATGGGCAAGTACGACGGCGCCGTGATCCTCTCCGAGTCGCTGCCGGGTGGCACCGAGGCCCCCTACAACGAGGGCGACACCGCCACCCACGAGGTCGGGCACTGGCTCAACCTGATGCACACCTTCGAGAACGGGTGTGAGGGCAAGGGCGACCACGTCGACGACACGCCGGCCGAGGCCGACGCGCAGTTCGGCTGCCCGACCGGGGCCGACACGTGCACCGCGCCCGGGCTCGACCCGATCCACAACTTCATGGACTACACCGACGACGTCTGCATGTATCAGTTCACCGCGGGCCAGGTGAAGCGCATGACCCGCGCGTGGAACGCCTTCCGCGCGCCGTAAGCAAGCGAACCCAAGACCGCGCCCCCGGCGCCGCGACCTCGAGCGCGGTGCCGGGGGCGCGGTCGTGCGTCAGGTGGCGGCCTCGACCAGGACCCGGGCGCGCCGGGCGGCCGGTCGCCGCGGTGATGATCGGCGCTGGCGACCCGCCGGCTCCAGCCAGATGCGGACCTCGGGCGTGCCGGTGCCGCGGCGGGCGAGCATGGCGGCCTCGATCGTGAGCTCGAAGAGCCGCCAGTCGACCCGGGGCTCGGCGCGTAGGTTGGCGGCGATGGCCGCGATCCGCCGCAGGTCGGTGACCGGCTCGGCTCGGCCCGCGACATAGGCCTCGTCGTCGCTGTCTTCCGGTGGGAACGAATGGAGCGCGTAGCGGCCGTCGCGCTCGAGGTCGCGGCGCTTCGGCGAGTCGACGACGAAGCAGAACAGCCCGTCGTCGGTGATCACCGGCGAGACCGGGTGCACCCGCGGACCGCCGTCGGCCCGGACGGTCGCCAAGTAGCCCAGGCCGGGCCCGTATTGGTGCATGAGGGCGTGGATCGCCCGCGCAAGTCGCGGCTCATCGGCGGCGAACTCAGACCAGGAAGCCATGGAGTGATTCTATCGTACATACGTACGAGCCATAGGGTGATTCAATGCTGCTCTCCGACCGTGACCTGGTCACGGAGATCAAGTCGGGCGCCCTGACGCTGGAGCCGTTCGAGCCGGCGCTGGTGCAACCGTCCAGCATCGACGTGCGGCTCGACCGCCTGTTCCGGGTGTTCAACAACCACCTCTACACGCACATCGACCCGGCCGTGCAGCAGGACGAGCTCACCTCGCTGGTCGAGGTGCCGGACGGTCAGCCGTTCGTGTTGCACCCGGGCGAGTTCGTGCTCGCCTCGACGATGGAGGTCATCTCGCTGGGCGACCGGCTCGCCGGCCGCCTGGAGGGCAAGTCCAGCCTGGGCCGGCTCGGCCTGCTCACCCACTCGACGGCGGGCTTCATCGACCCCGGCTTCTCGGGCCACGTGACGCTGGAGCTGTCCAACGTCGCCAACCTGCCGATCATGCTCTGGCCCGGCATGAAGATCGGCCAGCTCTGCATCTTCCGGCTCTCGTCGCCGGCCGAGCACCCCTACGGCGCCGCGGTCTACGGCTCGCGCTATCAGGGCCAGCGCGGCCCGACCCCGAGCCGCGCCTGGCAGAACTGGCGCACCTGGCCGACCGCACCGGACGCACCCGACGCATAAGGGCGCACAAAACAACGGTGGGGGCCCGAAGGCCCCCACCGCGCGAAACCGAAGACGCGCGCTAGCGCTTCTTCACCGACCGGTATCCCGTGATCGGCATGTTGTTGACGCTGGCCACCATCACCGGCTTGCCGGCCCGGGCCGCATGGACCATCTGGCCGTTGCCGATGTAGAGCCCCACGTGGCTGATCGGGCTGTAGAAGAAGACCAGGTCACCGGCCCGCGGGCTGGACACCGGATAGGTCTCGTCCCACTGGTCGCCGGTGTAGTGCGTCAGCGACACGCCCGCCTTGCCCCATGCGTACAGCGTCAGGCCGGAGCAGTCGAACGTGCTGGGCCCGTCGGTGTTGAACACGTAGGGCTTGCCCACCTGGGCGCAGGCCGTCTTGACGGCGGTCGCCTCGGCCGTGGTCACCGTGGTGATCTTCGGGCAGTTGGCCACGTTGACCCGGGTCGGGGGCAGCGACGCCTCGAGCTTCTTGATGTCGGCCGAGATCTGCTTCTTGCGGGCCGCGAGCTCGGTGTCGGCCTTCTTGTTCTCGGCGACCAGCGCGTCGAGCTTGGCCTTCTCGCCGTTGAACTTGTCGCGGGCGGCGACGACGTCGGCGATCTGCGCCTGCTCGTGCCGGGCCAGCATGTCGATGATGACGAGCTGGTCGGTCAGGTCGCCGGTGCTGCCGCCGCTGAGCAGCATGCCCAGCTCGCCGGTCGGACCGGTCTTGTAGTGCTGAGCGGCGATAACGCCGATCCGGTCGAGCGCGATGTCGGCCTGGAGCGACAACGGCTGGATTTTCTTTTCTAAGTCTTTAGCTTTCTTTTGGTTTTTCTGAAGATCCGAGTGGACCTTGTTGTACTGCTCGATGACCGGTTCGAGCTGACGCCATTTGGCGTCGATTTCCGCCTCGATCTGCTGCGGGTTGGGCTCGGCAGCAGCGAGGCCCGCCGGGAGCACCGCGGCGACGACGCCGAAGCCTAGGGCCAGCAGTACGCGGACAAACGGCCGGGACGCGCGCAAGGCGATTGCCTCCCGTAGTGAGACTGAGTGGGCGTGGGGGTTACGCCGCCGAGGAAACACATTAGGGAATGGCGAAACGGGTGGCAAGGCCGCATTCGCTGCGCTGTCAGGCGGGTACGGGCGGTGTAACACCTCCGCCGGGAACGCCCGAATTGCCCTGACCGACAACGGCATTCAAAACATCGTCGAGAGTCACTACTCCAAGCGGCGACCGACCGTCACTCACCAACACCATGTGTTGGCGCTCACGTCGCATGGAAAGCAGGAGATCGGCCAGCGTGCGATCCGGCGGTACGACCGTGAGCAGCCGGATCACCTCCGCCGGCACCGGTGCGGTCCGGCTCGCGCCCGCGTACCCGAGGATGTCCTTGACGTGCACGAAGCCGAGCACGCGCCGCGTTCCCCGCTGCACCACCGGGAAGCGCGACCGCCCGGTACGGGTGGCCAGCACCTCCAGCGACGCCGGCGACACGTCCGAGTCCACGGTGGTGACCGACGACCACGCGCGCATCGCGTCTGCCGCGGTCCGGTCGTGCAACGCCAGCGCACCGGTGATCCGGGCATGCTCCTCGGAGCCGAGCAGCCCCTCCGTGCGCGCCTGGGAGACCAGGCCGGCCAACTCTTCCGCGGTGAACACGGTCTTGACGGCGTCGGCCGCCTCGACCCGCCACAGCCGCAGCACGATGCGGGACACCCACTTGAGCGCGACCAGCAGCGGCTTGAACGACACGCAGAACGCCAGCATCGCCGGCCCGAGCCAGAGGGCGGTGCTCTCGGGTCCCGCGATGGCGATGTTCTTCGGCACCATCTCGCCGATCACGGTGTGCAGGTAGACCACGATCATCAGGGCCACGACGAACGCCACCGGGTGTACGGCCGCGTCCGGCAGACCCACCGCGTGGAACGGGCCCTCGAAGAGGTGCGCGATGGCCGGCTCGGCGATCGCACCGAGGCCGAGCGAGCAGATCGTGATGCCGAGCTGCGCTCCGGCGATCATCAGCGGGATCTGGTTCATCGCCGAGAGCGTCAGCCGGGCCCGGCGGGAGGCGGCGGCCATCGGTTCGATGACGGTACGGCGTGACGCGATGAGCGCGAACTCGCTGCCCACGAAGAACGCGTTGCCCAGGATCAGCACCGCCGTGACGAGCAGGTTAAGCATGGTCGACCTCCGGCGCGACGACACGGACCTGCTCGATCCGGTGGCGCTCCACCTCCACGATCGTGAACTCCCAACCCGCGTCGCGGACCGTCTCGCCGGCCAGCGGGATGTGCCCGAGTTGGGCCATCAAAAAGCCCGCGAGCGTCTCGTACGGGCCTTCGGGCAGCCGGAAGCCGGTCAGCTCGGCCAGCTCGTCGGCCCGCAGCACGCCGTCGACCAGGAACGTCCGCTCCCCGCCCGGCACCGTCAGCTCGACGGCACCCGTCTCCTCGACGGCCTCGACGTCGAACTCGTCGGCGATCTCGCCGACCAGCTCCTCGACCAGGTCCTCGACGGTCACCACGCCGTCGGTGCCGCCGTACTCGTCGACCACGATCGCGAGATCGGCGTCCGCGGCCCGCAGCGCGGCGAGCACGCCGTCCAGGTCGAGGCTCTCCGGCACGTAGACGGGCTCGCGGGCCACCGCGGTCACCGTCGTGGTCGCCCTCCGCGCCGGGGGTACGCCCAACGCGTCCGGCACCGCCGCAACGCCGGTGACGAGATCGAGCGTGTCCTCGTACACAGGGAATCTGGTCCGCCCGGTCTGTCTTGCCGCCTCGAGCAACTCGGCCACCGTGGCGGTGCCGCGCAGCGCGACCACGTCGACCCGCGGCGTCATCGCCTCCGCGGCCCGCTTGTCGCCGAACCGGATGGTCCGTTGCAGGAGCATCGCGGTGTCGTTGGGCAGGGCGCCCGCCCGGGCCGAGATGGCGGCGAGCAGCCCGAGCTCCTCCGGCGAGCGCGCGCTGGCCAGCTCCTCCTGGGGCTCGATGCCGAGCCGCCGGACCACCCAGTTGGCCGAGGTGTTGAGCACCGCGATCAACCAGCGGAAAGTGGCGGAGAACATCCGCAGCGGCACCACGGTGGCGAGCACCGCCGACATCGGCCGGGCGAGCGCCGCGTTCTTCGGGATCAGCTCGCCGAAGAGCATCGACAGCAGGGTGGCAAGAGCCAGAGCGAGGATCGTCGTCACCGTACGCGTCGACTCGTGCGCCAGCGGTTCGATCACCGGCCGGAACAGCTTGGCCAGCGCGGGCTCGGCGGTGTAGCCCGTCAGCAGCGCGGCGATCGTGATGCCCAACTGCGCGCCGGAGAGCTGGAACGACAGGGAGTGCAGGGCCTTACGGACGGTGCCTGCCCGCTTGTCACCGCCGGTCGCGCGCCGGTCGATCTCGGCCCGGTCGACCGTGACCAGGCCGAACTCGGCGGCGACGAAGAACGCGTTGGCCGCGGTCAGGAGCACGAACCCGACCAGCGGGAGAAGGGTGGTGAGCAGTAGGTCGTCGATGATCGGTTCACCTCGGCGGGATTGTTTCACGCTTAGGCGTATTGACCTTCACGGCTACGTAGCGCAATGCTGTCGGGCACGGATTGAACACACTCGGTGAATGCGGCGTGGGGAGGCCTGATGGGCGGGGCGGTACTGGCGACGTTCGCGGGTGCGGTCGCCCTCGGCTGGACGATGGGGTGGTTCGGCGAGCGCTACCGTCGCGCCCGGGCAGACTACCGAGGCACCAAGAACGGGCTGCCCGGTCTGCAGAAGGCGATGTGGGCGAACTTCCGCAAGGTGGCGGGCCGGATCCTGATCGTCGCGGTGCTGTTCGGCGCCGCTATCTTCGGTTGGCTCAACAGCCAGACCTGAGGTTTACCGCAGTCGGCCGGGCGGTTCGCCGCATGGTGGGTGACCTGCGGCGTTCATAGCGTCATCGGCATGATTTCCGCCAGCGAACCAGAGACCATGGGTGGCGTCGCCGCCTGGGCCGTCGACCTCATGGAGCGCCTCGGTGCCCCCGGCGCCGGCGTGGCCATCGCCCTGGAGAACCTGTTCCCGCCTCTGCCCAGCGAGATCATCCTGCCGTTGGCCGGCTTCACCGCCAGTCGGGGCGACATGAGCCTGGCGGCGGCGCTGTTCTGGACCACGGCCGGTTCGGTGGTCGGCGCGCTGGCGCTCTATCTGATCGGCGCCGCGGTGGGCCGCGAGCGGATCCGGGCGATCGCCGCCCGTCTGCCGCTGATCCGGATGCAGGACGTCGACCGTACGGAGGCGTGGTTCGCCCGGCACGGCACGAAGGCGGTGTTCCTGGGCCGGATGATCCCCATCTTCCGCAGCCTGATCTCCGTGCCGGCCGGGGTCGAGCGGATGCCGATACCGACGTTCCTGGCGTTGACGACCGCCGGCAGCCTGATCTGGAACACCGTCTTCGTGCTGGCCGGCTATCAACTCGGCGAGTCGTGGTGGCGGGTCGAGGCGTACGCAGGGGTGTTGCAGAAGATGGTCATCGGGGCGGTGGTGCTGCTGGTCGCCTGGTTCGTGGCCAGCCGCCTGCGCCGGTCCGCGGGCCGGCACTCAACGCGGTGACGCTCATCGACCAACCATCGTGCCCGCGCGTACGGTAGGGTGCCGGCCTGCCCGCCCGTCCGAGCCCCTGGGGAATCACCGATGGCGACCACTCCACGCCTGGTCCTGCTGCGCGACAGCGAGTGGCCCGACGTGCCCGGCGTGTGCTGTTGGCGCACCGCCGCCGCGGCCGCGTTCACCGCCGCCGGTACCACCGTGACGGACGTGACCTGGCAGAAGCCGGCGCCGCCGCCGGCCGTCCCCAAGCCGCCGCCGCCACCGCCGCCGAGCTTCGCGCGCAAGGCCGCCCGGAAGATCCGCCGCACCGTGTTCCCGCCGCCGCCACCGCCGCCGCCCGCCCCGGATCCCGGCCCCCAGCCGGTGCCGGGCCTGGCGGCCGCGGGCGCGGACGTCGTGGTCGCCGAGTCGCTGCGGGCGGCGCTGGCCGCTGTCGACGGCGGCGCGCCCGGCGAGCGGCTCTGGGCGCTGGCGCTGCCGCCGAGCCGTGGGCTGCCGGGCGACACGACCACGTTCGGCACGCTGGTCAACGAGCTCGCGCCGCGGATCGCGGGCTTCGTCACCGACAGCGAGATCGGCCGCGACGCGGTGGAACGCACGGTCAACACCGCCCGCCCCCGGGTGATCATCCTGCCGCCGGTAGTTCCTGACCGCCCGTGCCCGGCCTGCGCAGACACCTCGGCCCCGGAATCCACGCCGACCGGCGGCACCGCCCCGCAGGGGCCCGGGTCCGCCATGCCGACTGAAAGTCCAGGCATCGGTAGCAACACAGCCGAGGATGTCGCTGACGACATCGCCCAGCTCGCCGGGTGGCGGCACCCGTCCGACGCGTACTCGTTCCCGATGACCCGCCGGCGCGGGTTGAGCGCGGAGTGGGCGCCGGCTGACCTGCTCGACTGGGCTCAGGAGAGCCGGGGCGTGCCGCGGCCGAGCCTGCCCGACGCCCCGCCCGAGTGGACGGCGGCGGCGCAGGACCGCGGCGCCCGCGAGGTGGTCGCGGCCACCCTGCCGGCCGAGGCCGCGCCGGCCCGGTCGCACCGGGACGTGCTGATCTCCGGCTTCGACCTCAAGTTCATCCGTGAGCTGGCCGACCGCATCGACGATCGCGCCGACTTCACCGTCTCGCTCGACGAGTGGCAGTTCGTCTCCAAGGGGACGAGCCGCACGGCGCCGCTGCTGGCGGAGGCCGACACGGTGGTCGCGGAGTGGGCCCGGCCGAGCGCCGTCTGGCTGGCCAAGCACAAGCTGCCCACCCAGAACCTGATCGTCCGGCTGCACCGCTTCGAGATCGAGGCCCCGTACCCGAAGCAGATCGAGATCGACAAGGTCGACGCGGTCGTCTACATCGCGCCCGCGCTCGGTCCGCGGATCCGCGACGAGATCGGGTGGCCCAAGGAGAAGCTGGTCTACATCCCCAACTTCCTCGACATCGACTGGCTCGACCGGCCCAAGCTGCCCGACGCCCGGTTCGCGATCGGCATGGTCGGCACCGAGCGCTCGCTCAAGCGCCTCGACCTCGCGCTCGACCTGGTGGCCGCCGTGCGTCGGGTCGACCCGCGGTTCGTGCTGCACATCCGGTCGATCGTGCGCGACAGCACGCACGCGGGGGTCAGCCGGGCGGAGCAGGAGTACGCCGGTTGGGTCGAGGACCGCATCGAGCGCGACCCGATCCTGCGCGGCGGCGTGTCCTTCGAGCCGCCGGGGCGCGACATGGCCCGCTGGTACCGCAAGGTCGGCGCGTTCCTCTCGATGAGCGACATCGAGGGCGTGCACCTGGCCGCGGCCGAGGCGATGGCGTCGGGCGCCGTCCCGGTGTTCCGGCCGTGGCCGGGCGTGAGCGAGGTGTACGACGACCACTGGGTGCACCGCTCGGTCGACGACGCGGCGGCCGCGCTGCTGGCCAACGCCGACCCGAAGGTATGGGCGGAACGGTCGGCGGCGGCGAAGGCGGAGATGCGCCGCCGCTACGACCCGGCCGCGGTGGTGGGGGCGTGGGTCGACCTGCTGCACGGCGACATCGACCGGGCGCGCGAGCCGTTCGCGTCCTACGTCCGCATCTAGGCCCGGTTCGTCGGGGGTCGAGGCGAGGCGGAGTGCCGTCCGAGCCGTCCGGGCCATCCGGGCCGTCCGGGCCATCCGGGCCGTCCCGGCCCGTCCGAGCCGTCCCGGCCCGTCGGAGCCGTCCGGGCCGTCAGCGCCGTCCGGGCCGTCCCGGCGTGCGGCGGGAGCGGCCGGGCGGCCAGGCGGCGCGCCTGGGCCCGCCGCAGCCCGGCGCCGGTTATTACGAGCCGAGGTAGCGGAGGATCGCGAGCACCCGGCGGCTGTAGCCGGTCGTGTGGGACAGATCGAGCTTGTCGAAGATCGCGTTGACGTGCTTCTCGACGGCACTCTGCGAGACGTGCAGGTGGGCCGCGATACCGGCGTTGGTATGGCCCTGCGCCATCCGATCGAGCACCTCGGCCTCACGCGGGGTCAGCTTCCGCAGCGGGTCGGTGTGTGACGTACGGGCCAGAAGCTGGCGGACCACCTCGGGGTCGAAGGCGGCCCGCCCGGCGGCGACCCGGTCGAGCGCCTCGAGGAATTCGCCGACCTCGGCCACGCGATCCTTGAGCAGGTAGCCGACCCCGTCGCTGCGAGTGGTGAGCAACTCGACGGCATAGCGGCGCTCGACATACTGCGAGAGCACCAACACCCCGACGGCCGGCCAACGGTTGCGAATCTCGACTGCGGCCCGCAGCCCCTCGTCCCGGTGGTTGGGCGGCATCCGAACATCGGCGACGACGACATCGGGCTGATCGGCGGCGACGGCGGCCAGCAGCGCGACGGGGTCGCCGACCTCGGCCACGACCTCGTGGCCCTCGTCGGTCAGCAGCCGAGCCAGACCGGCCCGCAGCAGCACCGAGTCCTCGGCGAGGATCACCCGCATCGAATCACCGGGCCCCGTCGGACCGCGGCAGCGGCACGGCGGCGGCGGACGAGGACCCGCTGGGACATGGCAGCTCCGCGGTGACGCTGGTGGGTCCGCCGGGTGGACTGTCGACGGCGAACGAGCCGTCGAGGGCGGCGACGCGCCGGGCGAGGCCGGACAGGCCCCCGCCGGCCGGATCGGCCCCGCCGGGGCCGTCGTCGGTGACGGTGACGCGGACGGTCGGCCCGGCCTGACCTCCGCCGCCGCCGACGACGACGCGAACGCGGCTGTCCCGGGCGTGCTTGGCCGCGTTGGTCACTGCCTCCGACACCACGAAGTAGGCCGCGGTCTCGACCGCGGACGGCAGCCGCCCGACCCGGCAGTCGACCGTCACCGACCCACCGGCGCGCTCGGCCACCCGGGCCAGCGCTTCGGCGAGGCCTAGGTTGTCGAGGTCGGCCGGGTAGGCCCGCCACGCCACGTCGCGGAGCTCCGCGAGGATTTCGCGTGCCTCGTCGTGTGCCTGGCCGACCAGGTCGTCGGAGCGTTGCCGGTCGGTGGTCCGGCGCGCCTGGCCCAGCAGCAGGCCCAGGGCGACCAGCCGTTGCTGGACGCCGTCGTGCAGGTCGCGTTCGATTCGGCGGCGCTCCGCGTCGACCGCGGCGACCACGCCCGCCCGGCTGGCCGCCAGCTCGCTGATGCGGCGCTCGTAGCGGGCGCGGTCGCTCGGTAGCAGCAGCCGGCGCGCCAGCCAGCGGTCCAGCGCCGCCACCCCCAGGAAGCCCTGCACGGCCAGGAAGAGCAGCACCAGGCCGCCGATCACCTGGGACACCACGAGCAACGCGCTGCTGCGGCCGACGAACAAATCACGCGCCCAGACCGCGCCGGTGCCCAGGCCGTAGAGGAAGAGCAGGGCGACCAGACCGCCGAGCAGGCCGACGAGCCAACGGGCGCTGAGGTAGGCCACCGCCCGGCGGCCCGGGTAGTCGTCGAGGTGCTCGACCTCGTCGCCGCCCGGCAGGAACGCCGCGATGCGCCAGCGTGACACCTCGACCAGGTGCCGCGCGGGGCGCTCGATGCCGTCAGGCCGACGCCCGCGGATCAGCCCGAACAGCGTGACGAGCGCCGCCCAGCCGAGGAAGGCGAGCTCGGCGAAGGCGATGGCCGCGCCCACGGAGACGCCGACGAACAGCCGACCGGCCGCGCCCAGCATCCCCACCATGGCCTGCACGCTACCGCTGCGGAAAACCACAGGCACCAGCCTGTGGACAACGCCCGGAGCCTGTGGACAACGGCCAGACCAGACCAGACCAGCCCAGCCCCAGGACCTCAGCCCGCCGCGGTCACCTCGGGCTCGGTCGGCGCGGTCGGGCTCTCCGGCCGCACCGACCGCAGCAGCACGGTCGCCACGTCGACCACCTCGACGCCATCGGTCGCGCCGGCGGCCTGCTTGGCCGTGACCCCGTCGCTGATCATCGTGAAGCAGAACGGGCAACCGACCGCGATCGTGTGCGCGCCCGTGGAGATGGCCTCCTCGACCCGCTCGATGTTGATCCGCTTGCCGATCCGCTCCTCCATCCACATCCGGGCACCGCCGGCGCCGCAGCAGAAGGACCTCTCGGAGTTGCGCGGCATCTCGGTCAGCTCGCCACCACCCGCGGACGCGGACAGCACCTCGCGCGGCGGCGTGAAGACCCGGTTGTGCCGCCCCAGGTAGCACGGATCGTGGAAGGTGACCCCACCGTCGACCGGCTGCACCGGCGTCAGCTTCCCCGACGACACCAGCTCGGCGAGAAGCTCCGTGTGGTGCACGACCTCGAAGCTGCCGCCCAACGCGCCGTACTCGTTGCGCAAGGTGTTGAAGCAGTGCGGGCAGGACGCGACGATCTTCTTGACGCCCGCCTCGTTGAGGGTCTCGACGTTCTGCTGGGCGAGCATCTGGAACACGAACTCGTTGCCGATCCGCCGCGCCGGGTCACCCGTGCAGGTCTCGCCCTCGCCCAGGATCGCGAAGTCGACCCCGGCCTCGTGCAGCAGCGTCGCCACCGCCCGGGTGGTCTTCTTGGCCCGGTCCTCGAACGCCCCGGCGCAACCGACCCAGAACAGGTACTCGAAGTCGTCGCCCGCACCCGCCCGCGGCACCTCGAAGTCGAGGCCCTTGGTCCAGTCCTCGCGGGTGTTCGGCGGCGCACCCCACGGGTTGCCCTTGTTCTCGAGGTTGCGCAGCATCACGCCGGCCTCGGACGGGAACGACGACTCGATCAGCACCTGGTAGCGGCGCATGTCGACGATGTGGTCGACGTGCTCGATGTCGACCGGGCACTGCTCGACGCAGGCGCCGCAGGTGGTGCACGACCACAGCACGTCGGGATCGATCACGCCGCCCTCCGCCGCACCGCCGATCAACGGCCGGTCGGCCTCCGCCATGGCCAGCACGTCGACCCCGGCCAACTGCTCCGCCGACGCCTTCTCCTCGCCGGTCAGGTCCTTGCCGCCGCCGGCCAGGAGATAAGGGGCCTTCGCGTACGCGTGGTCGCGCAGCGAGAGCACCAGCAGCTTCGGCGAGAGCGGCTTGCCGGTGTTCCACGCCGGGCACTGCGACTGGCAGCGGCCGCACTCCGTACACGTGGAGAAGTCGAGAAGTCCCTTCCAGGTGAACTGCTCCACCTGGGCGACGCCGAACTGGTCCTTCTCGGGGTCGGCCTCCTCGAAGTCGAGCAGGGCGCCGTTGGAGGTCATCGGCTTGAGCGCGCCGAGGCCCGAGCCGGCCGGCTTGGCGGGGTCGCGCTTGAAGAAGATGTTGGGGAACGCGAGGAAGCGGTGCCAGGCCACGCCCATCGTCACGTTCAGCGAGATCACGATCAGCCAGGTCATCGAGATGACGATCTTGATCGCGGCGACCACCGGCGCGCCCGACTCCCAGGCCGGCAACACCGAGCCGAGGCCGTGCGAGAGCGGCGCGGCCCAGGTCGGGAACTCCAGGTGGTCGGTGGCGGCCTTGAAACCGCGGATCAGGAAACCGCAGACGAGTACGCCGACGATGATCCATTCGACGAAGTAGCCCTGCCACATCGTCGAGCCCGTGAACCGCGACAGCCCGCGCGCCTTGCCCGGCCGGTTCCGCAGCCGCACCGAGATCAGGTAGAGGATGCCCAGGACGCCGAGGATGCCGATGATCTCGGTGACGAAGCCGAAGACCACCCAGCCGGAGAGCCACGGGATGCCGCCGGCCGGGGAGACCACCTCGAAGTAGGCCTCGAGCACCAGCAGCGACAGCACGATGAACGCGACCATCACGAACCAGTGGGCGGCGCCCACCGCGGACCACTTGAGCATCCGGGTGTGGCCGAGGGTCTCGGTCAGCATGACCCGGGTGCGGACGCCCCAGGAGCCGAGCCGGGCGGGGTCGGGCTGACCCTGGCGGACGACGCTGAACATCCGCGTGACCGCGCGGGCGGCGAGCGCGACGGCGACGAGCGTGATGAGACCAGCGATGGTCGTACAGACGATCTCGACGACGCCCATGCGCACAGCCTCCGTTGGCCTAGGTATCCCTGTGGACCAGGCTACGGCACAAGTTACTTATCAGTAACGTGAGGTATGCCGCAGCCCGCTCCGAGGCTCACCTTAGCCAAAAGGAGATCAGCGCCAGCGGCTGAACACCGCGAGCGAGGCGACCATCGCACCGAAGCCGATCGCCAGGTTCCAGTAGCTCCACGAGGCCACCGGGTATTCGGTGTCAGAGAGGTAGTAGACGACCAGCCAGGCGATGCCGAACACGATGAGTGCGACGCCGGTCACCGGGAGCCAGCGCGGGCTGGGCTTGCGGCTCGCGGCCACCGACGACTTCGTGACCACGTCAGTGGGAGGGGTGTAGACCTTCTTCTTGCGAACCTGCGACTTGGGCACGACGCTCTCTCCTGGTTGTGGTCCTCGCTCGGGCCTGCAACCGGCGACGGTTCATGGCCAATAATGTTCGCCAGCTAGCGTAATCAACGCGGCGCGTCGCGGCCATGGACGGGCGGCACCGGGTTATGGGAATAATCCTGGCCACCAGATCGACGAGCGTGCACGACAGGAGGAGCCAGGTGCCGGAGTCGACTCCCTGGCGGGCGGCGGTGCGCTCGGCGGCGCGCGTCCGCAAACCCCGAAACGCCTGGTCGGCGCTGGTGCCGCTGATCGCCCTGGCCGCCGGCCTGCTGTTCACCACCACGGCCAAGACCGCCGACGGTACGGCGTTGCGCGAGGATCGCCGCCCCCGGCTCGCCCAGGTGGTCGACGAGGAGCGCAACCGGGTGACGGCCAGCCAGCAGCGCGCCCGGGAGCTCGCCGCCGCGGTCAAGAGCCAGACCGACGAGTTGGCCCGCACCGACGGCCCGATCCGGGCCGAGAGCGACCGGGCCAAGGGCATGGAGCCCGCGGCCGGGTTCACCGCGCTGCGCGGCCCCGGCCTGACCGTCCGGCTCGACGACGCGGCGCAGCGGCCCGGTGAGCGCCCCGACGGCGTCCGCCCCGACGATCTGGTCGTGCACCAGGGCGACGTACAGGCCGCGGTCAACGCGATGTGGGCCGGTGGAGCCGAGGCCATGTCGATCATGGGAGTACGGGTGTTGTCAACCAGCGCGGTACGCTGTGTCGGCAACACGCTGCTTCTGCACGGACGCGTCTACTCCCCACCATTCGTGATCACGGCGATCGGTGATCCCAGCGCGATGCAACGGGCGTTGGGAGAATCCGACGGCGTACGTCTCTTCAAAGACGCTGTCGACCACTTCCAGCTCGGATATCAAGAGACGGTGGAGAAGGACGTGACGATACCCGCGTTCGAGGGGTCCAGTGCCCTGCGATCAGCGAAGGTGACTTCATGAGGCTTTCGCCGTCATGACGAATGATCAGAACGGCCGGCACCGCGCGCCCGACGCCGACGACGCGACGGCGGTGATCCCGCGTGTCACGGAGGCCGCCGCCCGGCCCTCACCCGTGGCCCGGCCGCACCCGCGGCCGCTGGACGTCCGGGTGAGCGACCGCCAGGCCGTGGCCACCGTCACGGACGTGCCCGTGACGCCCGGCCCGAAGGTGCGCCCGCCGGCGCCCGAGGCCGACGCCACGGCGGTCATTCCCAAGGTGGTCGTGACACCTGCGCCCGCGCCGGCCAAGGCGCCGCCGCCGGCCAAGCCGGCTCCCGCGCCCGATGTGACCGCGGTCATTCCGAAGGTGCCGCCCGCGGCGCCGAAGCCCGCGGCCCAGTCGCCCGACGCGACCGCCGTGATCCCGAAGGTGCCGGCCGCCGCGCCGAAGCCGGCCGTCCAGTCGCCCGACGAGACCGCGGTCATCCCCAAGCTGGTCAACGCGAACCTGGCGACCCAGTCGCCGGACGTGACCACCGTCATGGGCGCGGTGCCCCCGGCACCGGACGTGCCCGTCACGATCCCTGGCCCGCCGCCCAAGCCCCGCCGCGGCGAAAAGGTCGTGCGGCTGCGCGCGACGAACGAGGGCGACGGCTACAAGAGCGTCTACTCGGAGCTCACTCGGCCGACCGTCTGGTCCCGGATCCGGGCCGGCATCCGCGTCGGCGGCGAGCTGATGATCACCTTCGGCCTGGTGGTGCTGCTCTTCGCGGCGTACGAGGTCTGGGGTGTCGGTGTCGTCCAGGGCGGCAAGCAGGACGCGCTCGCCGGCGCGCTCGAGCAGCAGTGGGCCGACGAGCCGGGCGACGACCCGACGGTCGGCCCGACACCCGCGGCCGGCACCGGCGGCCTCGGCTCCAAGATCCAGGGCATCGCCAAGCTCTACATCCCGACGCTCAAGCAGCAGTGGGTCGTGGTCGAGGGGGTGACCCAGGCCGACATCCGCTACGCGCCGGGCCACTACCCCGACACCGCGCTGCCCGGCAAGGTCGGCAACTTCTCGGTCGCCGGCCACCGCAACCGGGCCACGTTCTGGCGGTTGGACGAGCTCGACAACGGCGACTCGATCGTGGTCGAGGACAAGAAGAACTGGTACATCTACCACGTCGTGAAGACCCGGATCGTGCTGCCGACCCAGGTCGAGGTCGTCGCCCCGGTGCCGATGCTGCCCGGTTCGAAGGCGACCAAGGCGATGGTCACGCTGACCACCTGCAACCCGAAGTTCGACAACTACCAGCGGCTGATCGTCCACGGCGAGTTGGTCCGGACCCAGCCGAAGTCGCAGGGTGACCCCGCCGAGCTGAAGGGCTGAGGCGATGTACGCGTGGATCTGGCGCAAGCTGCCGTTCGACGGCGTCGCCGGCAAGCTGCTGACCTCGATCGTGCTGGTCACCGGCATACTCTCGCTGTTCTGGTTCGTCGTGTTCCCGTGGGCCGAGCCGCTGCTGCCGTTCGACGACGTGCAGGTCACCCAGGAGGGCGGTGTGCCGGGCGCGCCGGTCGACGGCAACCCGGGCGTCGGCGACCCCGGGGTCGGTACGCCGGACCCGCGCGAGTCCGGCCTCGACGACCACGACATCCCGTACTCGACCGAGACCGATAATCAGCTTCCGAGGTAGCACCATGCGCGTACTCGTGATCGACAACTACGACTCGTTCGTCTTCAACCTGGTGCAGTACCTGGGCCAGTTGGGTGTCGAGTGCGACGTGCGGCGCAACGACGAGATCGACCTCGCCGCCGTCGGCCGGTCCGGCGCCGCGGGCGTCCTGCTCTCCCCTGGTCCGGGTACGCCCGAGCGCGCCGGCATCTGCATCGACGTGATCAACGAGTACGCGGGTGAGCTGCCGATCTTCGGCGTCTGCCTCGGGCACCAGGCGATCGGCGCGGCCTTCGGCGCCACCGTGACCCGCGCGCCGGAACTGCTGCACGGCAAGACCTCGCTGGTGCACCACCGCGGCGCGGGCGTGCTCGGCGGCCTGCCGGATCCGTTCACCGCGACCCGCTACCACTCGCTCGCCGTGCTGCCCGAGACGCTGCCTGACGAGATCGAGGTGACCGGCGCGACGGAGTCCGGCGTCGTGATGGCCATGCGGCACCGCACGCTGCCGATCGAGGGCGTCCAGTTCCACCCCGAGTCGGTGCTCACCGAGGGCGGCCACCTGATGCTGGCCAACTGGCTCGCGGCCTGCGGCCATCCGGAGGCGCTGGAGCGCGCGCCGGAACTGTCCGCCGAGGTCGACGCCCGCCGCCGGGCCGCCTTCGCCACGACCTGAGCGGGTGACGCGGGCCCCGACGGGCCCGCGTCAGCGAGGTTCTGTTTCGTATCTGGGCCCGCCGCAGCCCGGCTCCAGATACGAAACAGAACCTAGCTTGTTTTTTAACC
>NZ_BONE01000112.1 GCF_016862555.1 Asanoa siamensis
AGGACAACGGCGGCCTGCCCGACCAGCGGGTGCTCGCCGCCTGCGCGTTGCTCGGTGTCGACGAGGTCTACGCCGTCGGCGGTGCCCAGGCGATCGCGATGCTCGGCCACGGCAGCACCACCAACGCCGCCGGCACCGGCTGGTGCCGGCCGGTCGACGTCATTACCGGCCCCGGCAACGTCTGGGTGACCGCGGCCAAGCGGCTGCTGCGGGCGGGCGGTGCGGTGGGCATCGACGCCGAGGCCGGCCCGACCGAGATCGCCGTCCTGGCCGACGACACCGCCGACGCCGGGCACGTCGCCGCCGACCTGATCAGCCAGGCCGAGCACGACCCGCTGGCGGCCAGCATCCTGGTCACGACCTCGCCCGCCCTGGCCGACGCGGTCGACGCGGAGCTTGGTGTCCGGGTCGGCCGGACCAAGCACACCGAGCGGATCACCGCGGCCCTGGGCGGTGAGCAGTCCGGGACCGTCCTCGTCGACGACCTCGAGCAGGGGCTGCGGGTCGTCAACGCCTACGCGGCCGAGCACCTGGAGATCCAGACCCGGGACGCCCGCGCGGTGGCGATGCGGGTGCGCAACGCCGGTGCCGTGTTCGTCGGGCCGTACGCGCCGGTCTCGCTCGGCGACTACTGCGCCGGTTCCAACCACGTGCTGCCGACCGGCGGCTGTGCCCGGCACTCCAGCGGCCTGTCCGTGCAGTCGTTCCTGCGCGGCATCCACATCGTGGAATACGACGAGGCGGCCCTGCGCGAGGCGGCCCCCCACGTGGTCACCCTGGCCACCGTCGAGGACCTGCCGGCCCACGGCGAGGCGGTCACGGCGAGGTTCCCGGCATGACCCACCTCGACGACCTCCCGCTGCGGGACGACCTGCGCGGGCTGACGGCCTACGGCGCGCCGCAGCTCGACGTGCCGGTGCGCCTGAACACCAACGAGAACTCGTACCCGGTGCCCGACGACGTGGTCGAGGCGATCGGCAAGGCCGTCCAGGACGAGCTGCGCGACCTCAACCGCTACCCCGACCGGGACGCGGTGGCGCTGCGCACCGACCTCGCCGCCTACCTCGGCCACGGGCTGACCGTCGCCAACGTCTGGGCGGCCAACGGGTCCAACGAGGTGCAGCAGCAGTTGCTCCAGGCGTTCGGCGGCCCGGGGCGCACCGCGCTCGGCTTCACGCCGGCCTACTCGATGCACCCGCTGCTCGCCGTCGGCACCGGCACCGCCTGGGTCGACGGGCGGCGCGGCCCCGACTTCGCCCTGACCGCGGCCGACGTCGCCGCCCAGGTCCGCGCGCACGCGCCGGACATCGTCTTCCTCTGCTCACCCAACAACCCCACGGGTACGGCGTTGCCGCCCGAGGTGGTGACCGCGGTGCTCGACGTCGCGCCGGGGATGGTCGTCGTCGACGAGGCGTACGCGGAGTTCCGCCGCGCCGGCACGCCCACCGCCCTGGAGAACCTGTCCGGCCACCCGCGGCTCGTGGTGACCCGCACGATGAGCAAGGCGTTCGGCTTCGCCGGCGGCCGGCTGGGCTACCTCGCCGCCGACCCGGCCGTGGTCGACGCCGTCCAGCTCGTCCGGTTGCCCTATCACCTGAGCGCCCTGACCCAGGCCGCCGCGCGCGCGGCCGTCGCGCACCGCGACGGCCTGCTCGCCACCGTCGAGGCGATCAAGGAGCAGCGCGACCGGATCGTCGCGACCCTGCGGGCCCGCGGGTTGACCGTGGCCGACAGCGACGCCAACTTCGTACTCTTCGAGGTCGGCGGCGACCAGCGGGCCGCTTGGCAGGCGCTGCTGGACCGCGGCGTGCTGGTCCGCGACGTCGGCCTGCCGGGCTGGCTGCGCGTCACCGCCGGAACCCCGTCCGAGACCGATGCCTTCCTGGCAGCCATGGAGGAACTGTGAGCCGCGTCGGGCGCGTCGAGCGCGTCACAAACGAGACCAAGGTGCTCGTCGAGATCGACCTCGACGGCACCGGCCGGGCCGAGATCTCGACCGGCGTCGGCTTCTACGACCACATGCTCAACCAGATCGCCCGGCACGGTGGCTTCGACCTGACCGTGCGGACCGTCGGCGACCTGGAGATCGACGCCCACCACACGATGGAGGACACGGCGATCGCGCTGGGCACGGCGTTCGCGGAGGCGCTCGGCGACAAGGCCGGGATCCAGCGGTACGGCAGTGCCACGGTGCCGATGGACGAGGTGCTGGTGCGGGCCGCGGTCGACCTGTCCGGCCGGGCGTACGTGGTGCACGACGAGCCGCCGCTGGCGCCGTACATCGGGCCGGTCTACCCGACCAGCATGACCCGGCACATCTTCGAGTCCTTCGGGCTGGCCGCGCGCGTCACCCTGCACGTCGACGTGCTGCGGGCCGCCCGCCCCGGCGGCAACCCCGACGCCCACCACGTGGTCGAGGCGCAGTTCAAGGCGGTCAGCCGGGCGCTGCGCGCGGCCGTCGCGATCGACCCCCGCGCCGGTGGCGCCGTGCCGTCGACGAAGGGTGCCTTGTGAGCTCGGTGCTGCCCGTGCTGCTGCTCGGCGTTGCGGGGATCCTCTGCGGTGGCGTCTACTCGCTGCACAAGCAGGGCGCCTCGCGTGGTGTGGTCGGATTCGTCGGGCTGCTCGCAGTGCTGGCGCTGGTCGGCGGCGTTCTCTGGCTGGCGCCATGACCGCGCGTTCCGTCGTCGTGCTCGACTACGGCTCCGGCAACCTGCGCTCGGCGCAGCGGGCGCTCGAGCGGGTCGGTGCGTCGGTCACTGTGACGTCCGACCTGGCGGCGGCCGCCGAGGCGGACGGGCTCGTCGTGCCGGGCGTCGGCGCGTACGCGGCCTGCATGGCCGGCATCGAGGCGCTGCCCGGCGCGGCCGGCCGGGTGATCGCGTCGCGGGTGTCGGCCGACCGTCCGGTGCTCGGCATCTGCGTGGGCATGCAGGTGCTGTTCGAGGCCGGCGAGGAGCACGGCGTCGTGACCAAGGGCCTCGGGCTGCTGCCGGGCACGGTCAGCCGGCTCGCCGCGCGCCGGGTCCCGCACATGGGCTGGAACACGGTCACCCCGCCGCCCGACTCGGTGCTGTTCGCGGGGCTGCCGGCGGACACGCGGTTCTACTTCGTGCACTCGTACGCGGCCCACGACCCGCTGCCCGGTGTCACCTTCTGCACCCACGAGGCGCCGTTCGTGGCCGCGGTGGAGCGGGGCGCGCTGTCGGCGACCCAGTTCCACCCCGAGAAGTCCGGTGACGCGGGGGCGACCCTGCTCGGCAACTGGCTGGCCACCCTTGGCTAAGGAACGCGCCCTGCGCCGGGCCGCCCGGGAGGCGGAGGCCGCCCGCCTGCGCGAGAAGCGGGCCCGGGTCTCCGCGCGCCGGCAGCGCCGCAAGGCCCTGGTCGCGCGGCTGACGCCGCGCCGCCGCCGGACCGGCCGCCTGCTGGCCCGCCGCAGCCGCGGCGAGCGCGCCGGCATCGTGATCATCACGCTGGTGCTGCTCGGCCTCGTCTGGTTCCTGGTCGACGACGTCGCGCTGCGCCTCGTGCTGTCCCTGCTCCTGCTGCTCTGCCTGCCCGCCCTGGTCATCGTCGCCCTGGGCCGCCGCGCCGGATAACGCTCCTCGGAGGAGATAGCTCATGACGCTCACCCTGCTGCCCGCCGTCGACGTCGCCGACGGCCAGGCCGTCCGCCTCGTGCAGGGCGCCGCCGGCACCGAGACCGGCTACGGCGACCCGCTGGAGGCGGCGCTGGCCTGGCAGCACGACGGGGCGCAGTGGGTGCACCTGGTCGACCTGGACGCGGCGTTCGGCCGGGGCTCCAACGCTGCTCTGCTGGCGTCGGTGGTCGGGCGCCTCGACGTCAAGGTGGAGCTGTCCGGCGGGATCCGGGACGACGCGTCGCTGCGGGCCGCGCTGGCCACCGGCGCCGCCCGGGTCAACATCGGCACGGCGGCCCTGGAGGACCCGGAGTGGTGCGACCGGGTCGTCGGCGAGTACGGCGACCGCGTGGCGATCGGGCTCGACGTCCGCGGTCGTACCCTCTCGGCCCGCGGCTGGACCCGCGACGGCGGTGACCTCTTCGAGGTGCTGGAGCGGCTCGACAAGGCCGGGGCGGCCCGCTACGTGGTCACCGACATCACCAAGGACGGCATGATGCGCGGGCCCAACCTGGACCTGCTGCGCGAGGTCTGCGCCCGGACGGACGCGCCGGTGATCGCCTCCGGGGGGGTGTCCACCCTGGACGACCTGCGCGCGCTGGCCACGCTGGAGAGCGCGGGCGTCGAGGGCGTGATCGCCGGCAAGGCGTTGTACGCGGGCGCGTTCACCGTGCGCGAGGCACTGGAGGTGTTGGCGTCGTGAGCGTCGCGGTCCGGGTGATCCCCTGCCTCGACGTGGACGCGGGGCGGGTGGTCAAGGGCGTCAACTTCGTCGACCTGCGCGACGCGGGGGACCCGGTGGAGCTGGCGGCGGCCTACGACGCGGCGGGGGCCGACGAGCTGACGTTCCTCGACGTGACCGCGTCGTCCGACGACCGGGGCACGATGCTGGACGTGGTACGCCGTACCGCCGAGTCGGTCTTCATCCCGCTGACCGTCGGCGGCGGGGTCCGCTCGGTGTCCGACGTGGACACCCTGCTGCGGGCCGGCGCCGACAAGGTCGGCGTCAACACGGCGGCGATCGCCCGGCCGGCGCTGATCGCGGAGATCGCGGAGCGGTTCGGCAACCAGGTGCTGGTGCTCTCACTGGACGTACGCCGGACGCCGTCGGGCGGTTTCGAGGTGACCACGCACGGCGGCCGCAAGACCACCGGGCTCGACGCGATCGACTGGGCGCGGCAGGTCGCGGACCTGGGCGCGGGGGAGATCCTGCTCAACTCGATGGACGCCGACGGCACGAAGGCGGGCTTCGACCTGGAGCTGATCGAGGCGGTCCGCGCGGTCGTCGACATCCCGGTGATCGCCAGCGGCGGCGCGGGCACGACGTCCCACTTCCCGCCGGCAATCGACGCGGGCGCGGACGCGGTGCTGGCGGCCAGCGTGTTCCACTTCGGAGAGCTACGCATCGGCGACGTGAAGACCGCACTGCGAGAGACAGGCCACCCGGTGCGGTAACGGGCTGGGCTGGTAATCGGCACGGTCTTCCTGGCAGCGGTCCCATCGGCCAACCGGGTGTGCCGCCACCGCCGGGCCGCAACCAACCGGCGTGCCGTCCGCCGCGGGTAGGGTCGCCGTCAGCGCGCACATGCTTTCGCATGTATCCACACGTCGCAACATGTACGCCGCGACGGAGGAGGCCCGGCGCTGCGCGCGGTGGTGGGTTGGTCGCGAGCCGGCCCCGACGGTCCGTGCCCCTCGCGCCTCGCGCGGTGGTCGGTGGGTCGCGAGCCGCGTTCCGGCGTTTGCGCTCCCGGCACCCCGCGCGGTGGCCGGTGGATTCGCAAGTCGGCCGCGGCACCCCGCACGAAGCCCGCGGCTTCGATGCAGGGGCCCTCAGGTGATGCGGGTGTAGGTCAGGGCGAAGTCCAGCGTCCAGTCCGCGCCCGGCATGGCCTTTTCCCAGGCGCCGTCTATGCGGTTGTGGTCCGGGGTGAACGTGCCCGTGAAGCGTTGTGTGAAGTCCAGCGGTGAGAAGTCCGCCGAGTCGCGGGTCAGGGTCCATACGCGACCGTCGAAGGTCATCGTGTAGAGGCGGCTGACGCCGCGGGAGTTGTAGTAGTGCTGCGTGTAGCCGGCGGGGCCCGGGGCGACGATCGCCAGGCTGTCGGGGACGCCGAGGATGTTGACCTCCGTGCGTTGCGCCAGGTAGGCGCCGTCCAGGATCCATTCGAAGACGCTGCGCACCGCGGGCGCGGAGGTGTCGTCCGGGAGTTCCGCGGTGACCGCCCACTCGCCGACGAAGATTTCCAGGGCCGCGTGTTTCATCGTGGGTCGTCGCCCTGGTCGCCGCGGCCCGCGTACTCGAGGATCGCCGCCGCGTGTTCGGTTTCGTCGAGGCTCCAGTCGGCGTCGTCCGGGAGCGGTCGGCGCAGCAACTGGGTGTAGACCGTGTCGACCGCGCCCACCCCGACCCTGCGGTTGCGCCACATCGCGGCGCCGGACGGGGTGACGCGGAACCAGCCGTCGTCCACCGTGATCAAGGCCGCCCCCGTCAGCCGGCGGACCGCCTCCTCCACCTCACGGCGGCCCGGCAGCACCTGGCGCAGGTGGTCGGCCATCGAGAGCACGTCCGCGAGCCGTACGCCCTCCGGTCGTCGGGTCGTCGCCGAGCGCATGTGGCGCCCCGCGCCGTTCGCCATCACCACCGCGACGAAGATCCACGCGTCGGATCGTCGCCAGCCGTCCTGCCCCATGGACCAATGATGCCAACGTCAACGAGCCATGAACATTGTGGTGATCTTTTGTTTACCTGAAACCTTCACCAGGTTCGATGCATCATGCAGTCGCATCCAGGGCCACCCGGGGCGTCGACCCGCGCACCGTGAACAGCGGGATGAAGACGTGGTTCAACGGTCCGATCAGGAGCGCGTACGCGATGGTCCCGACGCCGACCGTGCCACCGAGCAGGACGCCGATCCCGAGCACGGACAGTTCGATGACGGTACGGGTGAGCCGGATCGAGCGGCCCGGCCTGCGGGCGACCCAGCCGGTCATCAGCCCGTCGCGCGGGCCGGGGCCGAGCCGCGCACCGATGTAGAGCCCGCCGGCCACCCCGTTGAGCGTGATGCCGAGGACGAGGAACGTGATCCGCCACGCCAGCGCGCTCGGCGTCGGCAGCAGGACCAGCGTCGCGTCGACCGCGAGACCGATGAGGACGATGTTGCTGACGGTGCCGATCCCCGGCTTCTGCCGCAGCGGCACCCAGAGCAGCAGCACGGCCGCGCCGACGATGATCACGATGGTGCCGAAGGAGAGGCCGGTGCGCTCGGCCAGGCCCTGGTGGAAGACGTCCCAGGGGTCCAGGCCCAGTGACGCCTCGATCATCAGGGCCATGCTGGCGCCGTAGAGGGCCAGGCCGACGAAGAGTTGGATCAGCCGGCGGGGAAGTCGGTCACGCAGACCGGTGGACTGGTTGCTCTCAGGCGCCATGCATGCCACTCTGAAGGCCAATTGGTTCGGTGCTGAAGAGCCAATTCGCGAGGAGTGGATATGACTAGCCTGGTCCGCGGCAGCCAACTCGCCCGCCTGCTCGGCCACTGGCACGCGCTGCCGGGCCGCCGCCGGAACCCGGACTACGCGGCCCTGGCGGGCGCGGTCCGCGGCCTGCTCTCCGACGGCCGCCTGCCGCTGGGCATCCGGCTGCCCGCCGAGCGCGAGCTGGCCGAGGCGCTCAAGGTCAGCCGCACCACCGTGACGGCGGCGTACCGGGAGCTCCGCGAGAGCGGCCACCTGACCAGCCGCCGCGGCGCGGGGAGCTGGACCACCCTGCCGGGCGGGCACCGGGTCGCCAGCAGCGGCCTGTGGACCCCGCTCAACGAGTTCGGCATGATCGACCTGGGCTGTGCCGCCCTGGCCGCGCCGCCGGAGCTCATCCCCGCGGCCCGCGCGGCCGCCGACGAGCTGCCGCGCTACCTCGGCGACGCCGGTTACCACCCGACGGGCCTGCCGGAGCTGCGCGAGGCGGTCGCCCGGGGCTTCACCGACCGCGGCCTCCCGACGAGCCCCGACCAGATCATGGTGACGAGCGGTACGCAGCAGGCCCTCGACCTGGTGCTCCGGCTGACGGTGCAGGCCGGCAACGGCGTGCTCATGGAGTCCCCGACCTATCCCAACGCCCTCGCCGCGCTCTCCGCGCGCCGCGCGAGGATCACCACGCACGGCCTGGACCCGGCCGGCGGCTGGGACGGCGAGCTGCTGCTCGGGGCACTGCGGCAGACCACACCGCGGCTGGCGTACGTGATCCCGGAGTTCCACAACCCCACGGGCCACCTGATGCCGGCGGAGCTGCGGGAACGCCTGGTCGCCACGGCCCACGCGACCGGCACCGACCTGGTCGTCGACGAGTCGTTCGTGGACCTGCCGCTGGACGGCGTCGAGATGCCGCCCCCGGTCGCGGTCTCGGACCGCCACAGCCGCGTGATCACGATCGGCGGCATGAGCAAGCCCTACTGGGGCGGCCTGCGCATCGGCTGGGTCCGCGCGTCGGCCCCCACGGTCCAACGCCTGGCCGCCCTGCGGGTGGGCGTCGACATGGCGAGCCCGGTCCTCGACCAGCTCGTGGCGGCGCAGTTGCTGTCGCGGGCGGACACGATCGTCCCGGCCCGCCAGGCCCAGCTCGCCACCCAACGCGACGCGCTGCTGGCGGCCCTGGCCGAGCACCTGCCGGAATGGCGGGTCCAACCGCCGCACGGCGGGGTGACGCTCTGGGCGGAGCTGGACGGGCCGATCTCCAGCGCGTTGGCGCGGGCGGCGGAGGACGTCGGCGTGCGGTTGGCGCCGGGTCCGCGGTTCGGGCTGGACGGGACGTTGGAGCGCTTCCTGCGGTTGCCGTACACGCTGCCGGCGGCGGACCTGGTCGACGCGGTCAAGCGGATCGCCACGGTCCGGTACGACCTCGATCGCGCGCCCCACCCCGGCTGGCGCAAGCCGGTGGTCATCGCCTGAGGGCTGCCGTGGATAGAGTCGCGTGCGTGAGTGCGGCGACGGTGCGGGCGGCGACGGCGGGCGACGTGGCGCGGATCTGTGAGATCTGCGCGGTGGCCTACCGCGAGACCTATCGGGACCTGCTGCCCGCTGACTTCGTCGAGCGCACGATCCGCGACTTCTACCAGCCCGACCGGGTGGCGCGCGAGGTGGCGGCGAATCCGCCGCACTGGTACGGCTACCAGGTCGTCGAGGAGGCCGGCCGGGTCCTGGGTGCGGCCGGCGGCGGCATCGGCGAGCCCGGGGTGGGGGAGCTCTACGTCATCTACCTGGACCCGGCGGAGCGCAACCGCGGCCTCGGCACCCTGCTGCTCGACCGTGTCGTCGACCAGCTCACGGAGGGCGGGGCGCGGGAGATCTGGGTCCGGGTGATCGAGGGCAACGACCGCGGCATTCCGTTCTACCGGGCGCGCGGTTTCGAGGTCGTGGAAACGGTGCCGACGTTCTCGTCGCGACCCGACGAGAACATCCGCAGCCTCCGCATGCGCCGCCGTTGATCTCGTGCTCGTGAAGCGCGGACCTGGCAGCGGAGCGAAGCGGAGCGGTGTCCGGCGGGAGCGACGGTCGTGCCCACCGCGGACCCGGGACAGGATCAGGCCCGCCGGAGAAGCATTCCGGCGGGCCTGAAAACGGGCTAGATCTCGGCGAGCGTGCCTTCGTACATCTTGTCGATGTCGTTCTTGAAGTTGGCCTCGACGCCGCGGCGCTTGATCTTCATGGACGGGGTCATCTCGCCGTCCTCGATGGTCAGGTCGCGGGAGAGGATGGTGAACTTCTTGATCGTCTCCCAGCGGTTGAGCTTCGCGTTCAGCTCGTTGACGTGGCCCTCGACCATCGCGTGCGCGGCCGGGGACGTGACGATCTCCGTGTAGGACTTGCCGGCCAGCTCGTTGGTCGCCGCCCACGCCGTGATGGCGTCCGGGTCCAGGGTGATCAGCATCGTGCAGAAGTTGCGGGCCTGGCCGATCACGATGGCTTGCGAGGTGTACGGGCAGATGGCCTTGAACAGGCCCTCGATGTGGGACGGGGCGATGTATTTGCCGCCCGACGTCTTGACCAGGTCCTTCTTGCGGTCGGTGATCCGCAGGTAGCGGTCCTCGCTGATCTCGCCGATGTCGCCCGTGCGGAAGAAGCCGTCCGCGGTGAACGCGGCCGCGGTCTCCTCCGGGAGGTTGTGGTAGCCGCGCATGACCGGCGTGCCGCGGAGCAGGACCTCGCCGTCCTCGTCGATCTTGCATTCCAGGTCGCCGAGGGGCTGGCCGACCGTGCCGATGCGCAGGCCGCCCGGGCGGTTGACGAAGTTGCCGGCGCTGGTCTCGGTCAGGCCGTAGCCCTCCGAGATCGGCAGGCCCGCCGCCGCGAAGAACTCCGAGATGTCGACCGAGAGCGGCGCCGCGCCCGAGACCAGCGTGCGGATGTTGCCGCCCAGGCGCGCCTGGAGCTTGCTGAAGACGAGCTTGGTCGCGAGCGCGTACTGCAGCTTCAGGCCCGCCGGCACCGGCTGGTCGGCCTGCTCCAGCTTGACCTTGCGCTTGCCCGTCGCGACCGCCCAGCCGAAGATCTTGGCCTTGGCGCCGCCCGCCGAGGTCGCGTTGGTGATCGCCTTGTTGTAGACCTTCTCGAAGATCCGGGGCGCGCCGCACATCAGGGTCGGCTGGACCACGGCCAGGTTGTCGACGAGCACGTCGATCCGGCCGTCGACGTAGGTCGGCAGGCCCACGTGGATGATGCCGCAGAGCAGCGTCTTGCCGAACGAGTGCGACAGTGGCAGCCACAGGTATTGCAGGTCGTCGGCGCGCAGGATGCCGAGGTCGGCCTGGGCCACCGCCTCCCAGCACCAGCCGGCGTGCAGCAGCTCGACGCCCTTGGGGCGGCCGGTCGTGCCCGACGTGTAGATCAGCGTGGCCAGGTGGTCGGGTGCGATCGGCTCGACCAGGCGGTCGATCAGCCCCGGGTCGCCGGCCAGCGCGGCGGCGCCCTGCTTCTCGAGGTCGGCCATGGTGAGCTGGGGCGGGTTGGCGGCCGGGTCGGCCTCGCCGTCGATCAGCACGACGTGGGTGACCGCGGGCAGGTTGGTGCCGCTGAGCTTGGCGGCCTGCATCGGGTTCTCGGCGATCACCACCTTGGAGCCCGAGTCGGCGATGATGAACGTCGCGTCCTCCGGCTCGGTGGTCGGGTAGACGGTCGTCGTGGCGGCGCCGGCGCACATGATGCCGAGGTCCGCGATGACCCACTCGATCCGGGTGTTGGCCAGGATGGCCACCCGCTCCTCGGCTCCGATGCCGAGGCCGTGCAGGCCGGCGGCGACCGCGCGGGCCCGGTCACCGGTCTGCTGCCAGGTCATCCACTGCGGCCCCGAGGCACCCGGGTAGCCGAACGCCCGCGCGTCGGGCGAAGCGGCGACACGCTTGAGGAACATGTCGGGGATCGACCGGTAAGGGACATCGAGCGACATATCCGGAAACCCACCTTTAGTTGGCCATGTGATCGTGGTCACGTGCTACCGAAGAGTATGGCCAACAGCCACATGGATGCCAGTCCCTGGACACACGTGTCGATCATGGGCTGACCAGGGTCTTCTTACTGGACTCAGCCCGCGTAGCGCAGGGCTCCCAGGGACCAGTCGTACGTGGCCCGCAGCCACCGCCGGCGGGCCATCAGCATCCGGGCCAACCGGTCGTCCGCGCCGACGAGCACCTCGGCCTCGAGGTCCCGGTAGGTGGCCAGGCCGGCGTTGTAGCGGGCCGCCGCCTCGACCAGCGCCGCCCGTTCCGGCCAGCTCAGCTCGTGGGCGATGACGGTCGCCAGGTTGTGCCCGTCGCGCAGCCGTTCCTTCCCGTACGAGAAGACGTCGTTGCACCAGCACACGAGGTCCGCGGCCAGCAGGTCGAGGCGGACCACCCGCGGGTCGACCCGGTCCGCGACGCCGGCCAGCCCGCCGTTGGCGAGGTCGGTCACGGCGAAGCTGGGCAGCACGGCACCGGTGTGCCGGCGCATCTGCACGTACTCGGCGAACCGCGGCACCCGGTGCAGCTGCCGGTTGGTCGCCTCCCAGAGCAGCGCGAACAGGTACTCCCGGAAGGCGGCCGCGAACCGCAGCAGCCCGCCCGGCCGGCCCAGCGCGCGGATCCGCCGGCACAGGTCGTGCAGCGCCGCGGCGGTCGGGCCGGCGGGCTGGTAGTCGGCGTGCGCGGCCGTGCCGAACCGGTCGACCACCTCCAGCAGCGGCGCGAGTGCCGGGGCGAGCCGACCCGGATCGCTGCCCAGCGCGTCCTCGTCGCACCGGTCGTCGAACGCGAACAGCCAGGTCATCAGGTCGGCCACCAACCGCGCGGCCGCCAGCGGCGTCTCCGGGCAGGCGCGGGCGGCCAGGTCGGCGGCGTTGGCCCGGGCCAGCCGGGCCCGCGCGTCGGGCGTCGGCGCCAGCCCGAACGCGTCGGCCCAGTCGGCGGTGTGCCGGGTGAGCTCCGCGACGGACCGGTGGACCAGCGCCTCGTACGGCGGCGGCGTCAACGCCGTGGCCGCGAACGTCCGCATCCCACCCCTTCCCGCCGGTCTCCCGATGATTGCCGGACGGCAGCCGACGGCGGAACGGTGGTTCGGTCGATGCCTCAGATCTTCAGCGGGGTGGTCCGCAACCGATCGGCCAACGCGGGTGGACCGTCGATCTGGACCCGGGTGGCCCGTTGCCGGCCGGAGAGGAAGTAGGCGAGCTCGCCGGGCGCGCCGACCAGCCGCAGGCGCTCGCCGCCGGCCCCCGAGGTCACCTCGCCGTGCCCGGGTGCCTGCACGAGCAGCGCGGCGGGGAACTTGCGCAGTCGCATGCGGGCGATCAGGGAGGCGCTCCGCCAGAGCGTCGCCTGGTCCTCTGTGGGCAGCTCGCGCGGGTGCCAGTCGGCCTGGGCGCGGCGCACGTCCTCGTGGTGCACGAAGAACTCGAGGGTGTTGGTCAGCCCTTCCGCGAGCGGGTTGCTGACCGGGCTCCACAACGGGGGGTTACGGACGAGATCGACCAGCTCGGTGTACGGGCGGGCAGAGTACGCGCGCTGCGTGGCGCGGGCGTGCGCGCGCAGGGGCGGCACGAACATGCCGAGGCTCGCGTCGGGGCGGCGTTCCCGGATGACCAGATGGGCGGCCAGGTCGCGGGTGGCCCAACCGGTGCACAGCGTCGGCGCGTCGGGCCCGAGGCTGCCGAAAAGGTTGGCGAGTTTTTCTCGTTCGGACCGCACGAAGCGCGACATGGCGAGAATCGTAGCCATAGGTGCGAAACCTCCTCCTGTGACGGCGGACACAGGGAATACCCGCTCGCACCCGGGGCTTGCGTCCGGTAAGGATAACTGTGGAATTCCGCGGCTTACGTAAGGCCGCGTCGAACGGCAGAGGGGCATCAATAGTGGCGAGCGTGACCAGTCGGGACGTGCTCGCCCGGGGCTTCCGCGTGCTCGGCCGGGCAATCCGCGACGAACCGCGCATCTTCGCCTTCGCGGTGGGTGGCAGCGTCCTCTTCGGCGGCCTGGTGGTCGGCAGCGCGTACGTGATCGGGCACATCGTCGGCGGCGTCATCGTGCCGGCGATCGAGGACGGCAAGGTCGACAACGCGCTGCTCTGGATCGGCGCCATGGCGGTGCTCGCGGTCAGCGTGCTGCGGGTCGTCGGCATCTTCGGCCGCCGGCTCGGCGCGGGCTACATGCAGTTCCGCCTCCAGGCCCGCTACCGGCGCCTGGTCACCGGCCGCTACCTCGACCTGCCGCTGTCCTGGCACCACCGGCACGCCACCGGCACCCTGCTCTCCAACGCCAACTCCGACGTCGAGGCCGCCTGGTTCCCGATCGCGCCGCTGCCGTTCGCGGTCGGCACGGTGGTGATGCTGGTCGGCGCCGTCGGCTCGCTCTTCTTCACCGACTGGGTGCTGGCCCTGGTGGGCGTCGCGACCTTCGCCGGCCTCTTCCTGATCAACGTCTTCTACTCCCGCCGGATGGCCCCGCGCCAGGCCCGCGCCCAGCTCATGCGGGGCGAGGTCAGCGCGATCGCGCACGAGAGCTTCGACGGCGCCCTGGTCGTCAAGACCATGGGCCGCGAGGGCCACGAGACCGAGCGGTTCGCGGGCCAGGCCCGCGAGCTACGGGACGCGCTCATCTCCGTCGGCCGGCTGCGCGGCCTGTTCGACCCGCTGATGGAGACGCTGCCCAGCCTGGGCACGCTCGCCGTGCTGGTGGTCGGCACGTTCCGGTTGCGGGCCGGCGACATCTCCGTGACCGACCTGGTCAGCATCGCGTTCCTGTTCACCGTGCTGGCCTTCCCGGTGCGGGCGATCGGCTGGGTGCTGGCCGAGCTGCCGCGCAGCGTGGCGGGCTGGGACAGGCTGCAGCACGTCCTGACGGCCACGGGCGAGATGCGCTACGGCACGATAAATCCGGAAAAGTCGGACAAACCCGCGACGCTCGCGTTCGACGGCGTCGAGTACGCCTATCCCGTCGGCGCCGACACCGACGACATGGTCAACGCCACCACCGACGACCACGGCCCGACCGTCCTGCACGACATCAGCCTGGTCGTCCCCGAGGGCAGGACGGTCGCGCTGGTCGGCCCCACAGGCTCCGGCAAGTCGACGATCGCCTCCCTCGCGGTGCGCCTCGTCGACCCCGTCACGGGCACCGTGCGCGTCGACGACCACGACCTGCGCGACCTGACCGCCGCCGCGCTGGCCGGCACCGCGGCCCTGGTCGCCCAGATCCCGTTCATCTTCGACGACACCGTCCGCGCCAACGTCTCCCTCGACCGCGACGGCATCGACGACGACGCGGTCTGGGCCGCGCTGCGCCTCGCCCAGGCCGACGAGTTCATCCGCCGCCTGCCCGACGGCCTCGACACCATGGTCGGCGAGCGCGGCACCTCCCTCTCCGGCGGCCAGCGGCAGCGCCTGACGCTGGCCCGCGCCCTGGCCGGCCGCCCCCGGCTGCTGGTGCTCGACGACGCCACCAGCGCCGTCGACCCGCGCGTCGAGGCGGCCATCCTGGCGGCCCTGCGCGGCGGCGAGCAGCCGACGTCGATCCTGGTGGTGGCCTACCGGCGGGCCACGATCGCGCTGGCCGACGAGGTGGTCTACGTCGAGCACGGCCGGGTCGTCGCCGCCGGCACACACCAGGAGCTGCTGGCCAGCTCGCCCGGCTACACCGACCTGGTCACGGCCTACGAGCGCGCCGAGGCCGAACGGGAGCGCGAGCACGCGTACGACGAGGAAGGGGCGGTGACCGCGTGACGACCACCGCCACCGCACCCGCACGCACCAGGACCGCCGTGCCCGCCGAGCTGTCCGACGCGCCCGAGTCGACCTGGGCCACCATCAAGCGCGGCCTGGCGCTCTCGCCCGAGCTGCGCACCGGCCTCGCCGCCACCCTGTTCTTCGCGATCGTCTCGATGCTCGGCCGGGCCGCCGTGCCCGTCGCCATCCAGCAGGGCATCGACAAGGGCATCGCCGGCCCCGGCGGCCTCGACGTCGGCTTCGTCGGCTCGGTCGTGGCGATCACCGCGGGCGTGCTCGCGATCACCACGCTCTGCGGCTACCTGATGATGCGGCGGCTGTTCACGGTCAGCGAGACCGCGCTGGCCAACGTCCGCGTCCGTACCTTCCGGCACATCCACGACCTCTCGATGCTGCACCAGCAGTCCGAGCGGCGCGGCTCGCTGGTCTCCAGGGTCACCAGCGACATCGACCAGATCACGCAGTTCCTGCAGTGGGGCGGCGTCATCCTGATCATCAGTGCCGGCCAGGTCGTGGTCACCGCGAGCGTGATGGCCTACTACTCGTGGCAGCTCACGCTGGTGGTGCTGGCCGCGTTCGCGCCCGCGGTGTTCGTCATCCGGGCCTTCCAGAAGCGCCTGGCCGGCGCGTACGGCCTGGTCCGCACGCGGATGGGCGCGCTGCTCGCGGCGGTGTCCGAGAGCGTCGTGGGCGCGCCGGTGATCCGGGCGTACGGCGTCTCCGAGCGCACCCGGGCCCGGCTCAACACGGCGATCGACGACCACCGGACCGCCCAGATGCGGGCACTGCGCACCAGCGTCACCGGCTTCTCCAGCGGCGAGATCGCGGCCGGCCTCGCCACCGCCGCGGTGGTCGTCGTCGGTGTCCAGCTCGGCATCGGCGGCACGCTGACGGTCGGTCAGCTCACCGCGTACCTCTTCCTGGTCACGCTCTTCATCCAGCCGGTGCAGATCGCCACCGAGGTGCTCAACGAGGCGCAGAACGCGGTGGCCGGCTGGCGCCGGGTGCTCGACGTGCTCGACGTCGAGCCCGACGTGGCCGATCCCGGCGAGCAGGGCGTCGAGCTGCCGCCGGGGCCGATCGACATCCGGTTCCAGGACGTCTCCTTCACGTACGGCGGCCCGATCGTCCTCGACGACGTCGACCTCGACATCCCGGCGAAGACCCGGGTCGCGGTGGTCGGCGAGACCGGCAGCGGCAAGACCACCTTCGCCAAGCTGCTGACCCGGCTGATGGACCCGACCACGGGCGAGGTGCGGCTCTCCGGCGTGCCGCTCGACCGGGTCCGCTTCGACTCGCTGCGGTCGCGGGTCGTGATGGTGCCGCAGGACGGCTTCCTGTTCGACGCGACGGTCGCGGAAAATGTGCGGTTCGCCCGCCCGGACCTGACCGACGGCGACCTCGAGCTGGCGTTCACCGAGCTGGGCCTGATCGACTGGGTCGAGAGCCTGCCGGGTGGGCTGGCGACCCGGGTCGGCGAGCGCGGCGAGGCCCTCAGCGTGGGGGAGCGGCAGCTCGTGGCGCTGGCCCGGGCCTACGTCGCGGATCCCGACCTGCTCGTGCTCGACGAGGCGACCAGCGCGGTCGACCCGGCCACCGAGGTGCGGCTGCAGCGCACCCTCGACGCCGTGACCCGCGGCCGCACGACGGTCGCGATCGCGCACCGGCTCTCCACCGCCCAGGCCGCCGACGAGGTGATCGTGGTCGACCAGGGCCGGGTCGTGCAGCGCGGCCCGCACGACGAGCTGGTCCGGGAGACGGGCTCGGTCTACGCGAAGCTCTACGCGAGCTGGCTGGAGCAGACCCGCTAGCTCTTGGCGAAAACCGAGAGCTGGTAGCTGATCCGGCGGTCGCGCGGCTCGTCCGGGTCGGGCAGGGCGCGCAGGTTCTCGACGATCGGCAGGACGGTCGAGGCCCAGACGGCGCCGTCCACGTTCCAGAGGTACGACCAGGCCTTGTTCTCGATCGTCTCGGCGATCTGGTTCGGCGACTCGGCCGCGGCGCTGACCGTGCCCTCCTGGCTCTCCAGCGTGCGCAGCCCGGCGCCGGTCGCGGCGGCCCGCACGGCCTCCGGGGTGTCGACGCGGTCGCGCCCGGGCAGCCCGGCGAGCAGCGGCGCGAACGCGTCGTGGCGGTCCCGGTCGTGGCCGGCGGAGAGCGCGATCACCCGGCCGCCGGGGCGGACCACCCGGGCCGCCTCCGCGAACGCGGCCGTGAGGTCGACGATCACGTGCAGGGCGCCCACGAAGAACGCGTTGTCGACGGCCGCGTCGCGGACCGGTAGCCCGCGGGCGTCGCCGGCCGCGACCGCGCCGCCCAGCCGCTCGCGCGCGTGGGCGAGCATCGCGGGGGAGAGGTCGACGCCGACGACGGGGCGGTCGTGGTGCCGGGCCAGCGCGTCCGCGACGAGCCCGGTGCCGACGCCGATCTCCAGCACGCGGCCGGGCAGCAGGTGCGGCGCGACGGCCGCGGCGAGCTCCCGGCCGCGCCGCTCGCCACCGCGGGTCTGGTCATAGCTGTCGGCCACGCGGTCGAACGGCAGGGACTCGGACATGCGCGCCAGGTTAACCCGCGTCGGCCCCGGGCCCGGGCGCGGGCAGTTCGCCGAAGATGTAGCGCTGGACGGTCGGGCCCACGGCGGCGACCAGCACCTCGCGCGGCGCGGACGCGAGCGGCTCCACCTTGATCACGTAGCGGACCAGGGCGAGGCCGGCGAACTGGCTGGCCACCAGGCTGACCCGCAGTGGGGCCTCCTCCGGCTTCATCGGCACCGCGCCCATCACCCGGCGCAGCACCTGGGTGACCACGAAGTCGCGGAACAGTCGGGCGGTCCACTCGCTGCTGACCGCCGAGCGCAGCAGCCCGACCCCGGCCTTGCCGGCCGGCGAGTCCCAGACGGTCAGGAACATGGTGACGAGCCGCTCGCCGAGGCCGTCGGGGTCGCCGGCCAGCACCTCGGGGATGATGTCGCCCGGGTCGATCGGCGCGTTCATGGCGGCCAGGAACAGCTTGTCCTTGGTGCCGAAGTAGTGGTGGACCAGCGCCGGGTCGACTCCGGCACCGGTCGCGATCGCGCGGATCGAGGCGCCGTCGTACCCCTTCTCCGCGAACGCCGCGCGGGCCGCCGCCAGGATCGCGTCGCGGGTGTCGGGGTTGCCGGGTCGGCGCCCGGTCCGTCGTACCACTGTGTCGCCTTTCTGTTCTCTGGTCAGGCCGTGCGGCGCCGCAGCGTGGCGGCGCCGAGGACGAGGGCGAGGATGATCGCCCCGACCACGATGCCAAGGTCCCGCCACATCGTGCCGGTCGGGTCCGCGTGCCGGCCGACCTCGGTGAGCGCTTCGACCGAGTAGGACAGTGGCAGCACGTCACTGATCACCTGCAGCCAGCCGGCCATCGAGTCGCGGGCGACGAACAGGCCGCAGAGCAGGATCTGCGGCAGCGCCACCACCGGCATGAACTGCACGGCCTGGAACTCCGTGCGGGCGAACGCGCTGCACAGCAGGCCGAGCGCGACGCCGAGCACCGCGTTGGCCACGGCGATCAGGATGACCAGCCACGCGCTGCCGGCGGTGTCCAGGTCGAACAGCCAGTAGGCGAGCCCGGCGGCCACGGCGGCCTGCGCGGCGGCGACCAGGCCGAACGCGATGCCGTAGCCGAACAGCAGGTCGAGCTTGCCGACCGGGGTGGTGAACAGCCGCTCGAGCGTGCCGCTGGTGCGCTCGCGCAGCATCGCGATGCTGGTGATCAGGAACATGATGATGAACGGGAAGATGCCGAGCATGACCAGCGCGATCCGGTCGAACAGCAGGCCGCCGTCGAACATGTAGTAGAGCAGGGTCAACAGCAGCAGGGGTACGACGATGATGAGGCCGACCGTGCGGCGGTCGTGCCGGAGCTGGCGGACGATGCGGCCGATCGTGCTGGCCAGGGTGTGGGGAGACATCAGGCGGCCGCCTTCTCCTGTTGACGGATGATGCGCAGGAACGCCTCGTCGAGGTCGTCGGTGCCGGCCGTGGTCTTGATCGCCGCCGGGGTGTCGTCGCCGATCAGGTGGCCGTCGCGGATCAGCAGCAGCCGGTCGCAGCGGTTGGCCTCGTCCATCACGTGGCTGGAGACGAGGATCGTGGTGCCGTCGGCGGCCATGGTGCGGAACCGGGCCCAGAGGTCGTCGCGGAGCACCGGGTCCTGGCCGACGGTGGGCTCGTCGAGCACGAGCACCTCGGGCCGGCCGACGATGGCGCAGGCGAGGCTCGCCCGGCTGCGCTGGCCGCCGGAGAGGTTGGCGACGAGCTGGTGCGCGGCCTGGCCGAGCCCGACGGCCTCGATGGCGGCGTCGGCGTCGGCGTGGCCGAGCTTGTAGAGCGAGGCGAAGTAGCGGGCGTTCTCCCGGACCGTGAGGTCGTCGTAGACGCTCGGCGCCTGTGTCAGGTAGCCGATCCGGTGGCGGAGGGCGGGGGAGCCCGCCGGCTCGCCGAGAACGCTGACCCGCCCGGACGCGACGAGCTGCACGCCGACGACGGCGCGCATGAGGGTGGTCTTGCCGCTGCCACTGGGCCCGAGCAGCCCGGTGATGCTGCCGCGCGGAATCGTGCAGGTCAGCCCGTGCAGCACCTCGCGTTTTCCGCGGTTGATCACGAGGTCGCTGACCTCGATCGCGGTCTCCATCGTTCCTCCTGTTCGGTGAAATTCAACGGATGTTGAACTCAACGGTAGATGAAATAGATGGGTGTACGCAAGACAGCGCCCCGGCCCCCCTGTTGGTTCGGGGGACCGGGGCGCTGTGGGTTTTGGTTCTTAGAGGGCGAGCACCCTGTCGAGGAAGTCGCGGTAGCGCCGCATCGCCACCCGCATCGCCTCGGTGTCCGGTGCGTCGTTCTCCCGGCGGGGGTCGAGCTCGACCTGCTCGGCGAGCAGCGTCTCGGCGAGCTGCTGCACGGCCCGGGCGACCAACGTCTGGGCGTGCTCCAAGGCTTCGGTGGGCTCGTCGACGAACTGGGCCTTGACCTCGTGCCACTCGGACCGCAACGCGTCGGCGGCCTCGGTGCTCCACACGGCGATCCGGGTCTCGGGCACGTCGCCGGGCCGCATCGGCGGCCCACTGACGGGCCGCACCTCGGCGGCGGGAGACCCGATGTCGGCCAGGGTCGGCGCGGCCACGACGGGCTCGGCCAATGGTTGCGCGTCGTTGTCCGCGACGGGCTCGGGGGCGTCGGCGCTCTCGACGAGGCCTTCGTCGTCGGCCTCGACCTGCGCCGCGGGGGCGACGACGGTCTCGGTCTCGACGAGCTCCTCGTCCGGGTCGACCGCCACCTCGGCGTCGTCGGCGCCACCGGCGTCGACGGACGCGGCCACGGGCTCGCCCTCCTCGGCGGCGTCCTCGGCGTCAGCGTCGGCAGCGACCACGGTCTCCGACTCCGCGGCGGAGTCGGTTCCCGCCTCGGGCTCGGCGTCGGTCGCGGCGGCGTCGGTCGCTGCAGCGGCGGTCTCCGCGTCCGTGTCACCCTCGACATCCGTCGCAGCCGACACGTCGACGTCGCTCTCGCCGTCGGCGGCCAGGTCGGTGGCCTCGGCTTCGTCGCCGGCTTCGGGCGCCGTGTCGGCGTCCGTCGCAGCGGTGGCGTCTGCCTCGACGTCGGTCTCGTCGCCGGCGTCCACCTCGGTCGCGGCGTCCGCGTCAACGTCGTCGCCGGCCTCGGCCTCCGCGGCGGTGGCAACCTCCGCGTCCGCATCGGCGTCGGTCGCGGCGGCAGCCTCGGCTTCGTCGCTGCCGTCGGTCACCGTGGCGACGTCCGCGTCCGCGTCGACCTCGGTATCGGCTGCGGCGCTGGCGTCAGCCTCCACGTCGGCGCCGTCGCTGGCCTCGGCGTCCGCAGCGGTGGCAACCTCCGCGTCAGCGTCGACCTCTCCGGCGTCGGTGACCGTCGCCGAGGCGGCATCCGCGTCGACGGCATTCTCGTCATCGGCCTCCGCGTCGGTCGTGGCGATGGCTTCCGCTTCGGCTTCGGTCTCAGCGCCCGTGTCGGCGTCGGTCGCGGTGACGGCTTCGGCTTCCGCATCGGTGTCGGCGGCCTCGGCGTCGACGTCGGTCTGAGTCGCATCGGCGTCGGTCTCAGTGTCAGCCTCGACCTCGGCGGCAGAGGTGGTGGTGGCTTCCGCATCGACGTCGGCCTCGTGACCGGCGTCCACGTCAGTCGCGCTGGTCGCTTCCGCGTCGACGTCCGTGTCGGCGGCGTCCGCGTCGGCCTCAGCTGCCTCCACCTCCGTCGCGGCGGCAGCTTCCGGGGCGGCGTCGGTCTCGTCGTCCGCGCCGGCGTCGCTGACGGCGCTGGCGTCCGCATCGGCGTCGATCGCGGCAATCGCCTCCGCGTCCGCGTCGGTCTCGTCGGCGTCGTCTTCGTCTGTCGTGGCGATGGCCTCCGCGCTCGCCTCCGCATCCGCGTCGGTCGCGGTGGTGGCTTCTGCTTCCGCATCGACGCCGTTGTTGTCGGCCTCTTCGCCGGTGTCGGCGTCGGTCGTGGCGATGGCTTCGGCATCCGCGTCGGTGTCGGCGTCGGCGTCGGTCGCGGTGGTGGCTTCTGCTTCCGCGTCGAAACCGTTGGCGCCAGCCCCTTCGCCCGTGTCCGCGTCGGTTGCGGCGATGGCTCCCGCGTCGCTGTCGGCGTCGGTTGCGGCGATGGCCTCCGCGTCGACGCCGTTGGCGTCGGCCTCTTCGCCGGTGTCGGCGTCGGTCGTGGCGACGGCTTCGGCATCCCCGTCGGCGTCCGCGTCGGCGTCGGTGTTCGCGTCGGCTTCGC
>NZ_BONE01000113.1 GCF_016862555.1 Asanoa siamensis
TCACAGCCTTTGATTGTGAAGAGACCATGCACCCATTCCAAGGATCTCTGACCTCGCTTGGGCTCGCACGTGCCGACCTGTGTGCCTGATGGGGCCGCTCGCAACGGTACGCGGGTGAGTCGGTTCGCGTTCCATCGGTGTCCGCCTGGCGCTGTGGCTCCAGCGAAGACGGGTAAACGGCGCGACAGATGCGGCCGGGGCGGTGCAAGGCCGACACCGATAGCCCGCGGCCGACGACGATCACAGCCGACAGGATCGTCCGCAAAGCGGAACGTCAGCGTGCTTGCTGCTGGCGGCTTCCAGCGGTTTGACCCGCGAAATGGTCTCCCTCGTCGAACGTCCATGTCGTGAACTTCCCGGCCAGGTATGGACGATGACTGTCCCAGTTGGCTGGCCCGAGCAACCGTGGCATTGAGATTGCAGCCCGTCGAGCAGCGATTGTTGGTGACAGCCCCAAGCAGACCCAGCCAGGGGGAACGCCCAAGTCGCCGGTCAACATCCCACGGGCCGATCGCCGTACCAGGCGAACGGCGCAGTGGAATCTTCGAACAGCACCCAGCCCAGCAACGCCCGGTACCCACGAGCGCGGAACTCGACGGACGCAGTACACATCGGCATCCCCAGGTCCTGCGCGGACTTGCCGACACTCGACGGGTCACGGTCGGCGGCCACCTCGAGGAGTACACGACCATTCTCGCCGTCGAACCTGAAGAGAATCTCCACTACCCCGCTCTCCATTGTTTCCCATCTATGTCCGCCGACGCTCGGAAGCTCATTACCGTCAGCGGCTTACCCTAGGCTTCCGGAGCCACTCGTCCTCTCCGGCGTAGTTGAACCAGCTCGACGCTGTTTCTGGATCGATTCCCGGCGGTGTCCAGGCGGCATCGACTGCGACATTGTCCACGAGCCAGTCGATTTCATCGGCTACTGTGTCAGCGTAATTGCCGACCGGGCGATAGCCCAGCGCTTGTGCCGCCGTGGTGTCCAGAACGATCGGCGGGCTGTGATGCCATGGGTGCCAACCGAGGTCATGCGGCGCGTCTTCGTCAAGGAGGATCTCGTGCCAGATGTGCCCCATCTGCGCGGCGACCACACGGGAAATGGTCAGACCGTTAGGAACGTCCGGGTCGGCGGCATTGAGGATGCGACATCCCGGGCGTTCTGCTACCACCTCGACGAGTGCGGCGATGTTTGCGGCTGCGGATGGGTGGTCGCCGCCCTCGCCCCGGCCAGCGAGCAGCACCGAACGTCGGCGGTCTAGAGCTCGCTTAACGAAGAACCATTCGCGAGGTGGGTTCGCTCTCCGGCCGTGAACCTTGGAGGGGCGAAGTACCGTAACCGGGAGACCGCTGTCGAGTAGAACCTGCTCGGCGGCGACCTTGTTCGCGCCGTAGCCCTCCGGTGTGGCGTATGGCATGTCGCCCGGTTTCATAGTCGGCTGCTGCTCCGTCACCGGCTTCTTGAAACGGGGCGATGAAGCGGAGTTGATATGGTTTCCGGCGTCATCGATGTAGACCGCCTTGCTAGAGATCATCACCGCCGATCGCACACTCGACAACTGTGGCAGAAGCACACGCGCTTGAGCGGCGGTGAAGCAGACACAGTCGACGAGCAGGTCACGACCAGTTCCTACTGCAACAGCTAACCCGGCCGGATCGTCCCGGTCCAACAGGACCAGCTCGGCCCCGGCAGCCGTCAGTTCCGTGGGCATACGACGCGGGTCACGACCGCTGACGCTGACATTCCACCCCGCTGAGAGCAGCCGGAGTGCCACCGCTCGACCGATCAATCCCGTACCACCGATGACTAGTGCAGAACGCATTGCTCGAGCCTTCCACTCGGTGCGGCCGTTCGGGTACGGCCGTCTCCCTGCCACCGACAGGGTTCCGCCGGGCCCGCCGATCCCCCAATCTTGCGCCAAAGGACGCAAGGTTGAAGGAGTCACAAACCGCGGCCCTCCTAGACCGGCTCCCGACCGCGTTGTCGGTTAGCGCCGACCGCCAACTGTTGCTCGGCCCGCGTCCAGTACCACCGTGGTTTGCGAATATTTCGTAGGGAAACGTGGCCGACGTGCTTGTAGGGTCGAGGGTTGCCGGCCACGTCTGGCCTCCTGGGCCGTACTCGACAAGACAGTAAGGGTCGCGGTCGCTAGCAACGGCAATGCTTCTGACGGTTAGTACTTCTCGTAGAGGCGTCCGATTGCCGATCGCCTTTACAGCGTCATGGCGCGATTGCTGAAGCGGAGGCCGACGGGTGGTGCTAATGCCACACGGCTACGAGGCCTGCACCGAGGTCACGGCCGCTCGGCTGCTCAATGTGCCGAATGCAGTCGGATTCGGGCGGCCCTCGCCGGCGACGTCCACCAGCGCCGCTTGGGCCGTTTCTGAGGCCCGTTACGAGCGTGTGCACGGTCTCGGAAGCGGTGCAGAACTGGTGGACGTGTTTCCGATCGGTTCAGTGCTCCGCGAGTAGTTCACTCACCGTGACAAACTCATAGCCGCGGCACGGAGCCCTTTGATCATCCCTGGTAGTCCTCGGATAGCGCCTTTCGCAGCGCTCGAGGCCCTTCCTTGTTACGCGCGTGTTCGCGGCCCCGAGTCCGGCCACGAATGAAAGTCGAATCAAATCACGTCACCCGGTCCTTGCTGAAGAGGGGCGACTGTGAAATTCTCTATTCGCGCATCTCCGGCTGCGGCGCGCACCGACATGCAGCGTCGCTGCGCCATGCGCCTCATTGATGTTCCGTCCGGCCGCTCATCGGATGTTCCTCCGCCGCCAGACGATCGCCGACGACGACTTCAATTTAACTTCGTGAGGGTCGCGCTAGCAGGAATCGCGCGAAGAATGACTGCCGAGGGCCTGTGGGCCTGCGCTGCTGGGGTTGCGCAACCACGGGCCAAGGGGAGGTGGACTGAGTGGATCCAAACATCGGAAACACCGATCAGTGGAGGCCGCTGTACATCAGTGCGGTCATCGGAGGATCGACCGTAGAGAACCGCGGAATACGCGCCGGGCTCGGCCAGCTGGCACGAGTGGTGGGCGGTGTCCCGTGGACGCCGGCGGACGACGAAGCGGCCGTGGATCTGGAGCTTCACGTGGCGGGCAACCTGCTCAAGCCGGACCATGTTGGGATGCGGACCGGCCGCTGGGCGCGGTCCAGCCGAGTGTTCGTGGTGCAGTACGCGGTACCGGCCGAGCTCGAGGGCAGGTCCGGGGAGGAGGTCCTCGACCATCTGGGTCGTCTTCTGCCCGAGGCGGTGGCCGCGGCGGAGGAAGGGCTCGTCAAGAAGCGGAACAGACTGCCTGTGCGGCAGGCGCGTGCAATAGCGGGCACCGTGTTCGCGATGTTTGAAGGATGAAGTCCGACTCGCACCTGCGGAGCATAACTATCGCGCCCCGTCTGACTCGTTGCGCTGATCCCACCGCGTCAGCAGACCCGTTCACCAAAGTGGGCGACATATCAACCGACGTTAGGTGAAGACACCTCGCGGACCGAGGGCGGATGGACTGCCTACAGAGCGGGGTACGGCGACCGGAGGACTTCCAGCTTCGTTAGGTTAACGAGGCAATGCGGAAGTCAGGTGACATTGGATTCCTAGCCCCGAGCTTTACGCGAGAAGTTCAACGTCCTTGTCGCCTGTATTGCACCAGTCAGCTCATGAACGCCTCGGGCGCGTACGCGATAGCGATGAGTCGGATTGCTCGGCCGAGCAGGCAGACACCGGAGAACAGCCCCATACCCATGCGGGTGCGGGCGGCCCAGACGCTCACGACGAGCAGCGGCGGCACGCCGACGGCAGCGCTGAGCAGCACGATGGGTCCCTGCGTCACCGGGTGGTCGAGCAGTGTGAGCAGCCGCGACCCGCCCTGCTTGATCTTGCTCGCGGCGGCGGTGCCAGGCTTGGTCTGTGCGCGCTTCGTGACCCAGTTTCGCAAAGCTGCTGTTCGGATCAGGCCGCGTGCGCCAAGGAAGATCAAAATCTTGCCAGCGGTTTGCCCAACGGCGGCAGCGACGCCAACTGGCACCGGGTGCTCCGAGGTTGTCGCAATCAAACCGACGACGTAGGGCTCGATGGGGACGACGGGGACAAACGCAGATATGAACCCGACGAGCACCGTGGCCGCAAGCGTGATCATGCGAAGTGCGGTCCGGCTTCTCTAAGGCGGCTCACGGTAACCAAGGAAATGACTTTCACCGCGGTGACGGCGAGCGCGAGAGCAAGCGGGTAAAGCGGCGACGGCGCGAGGAGGACGAGAACTACCAGGGCAGAGGTGTTGACTGCCTTGGCGGGCGGGGACCAGTTCCACAGGTAGACCGCGCGATGGACAACATAGAAGTAGTTGGGGCTCACGATTGGCCAACGCAAAAACGACAAGCTGAGTTGGCAGTCCAAGACCATGAACTGAAGAAGGAACAGAGCCAGCGGGAAAGCCATGTCGGGACGCAGCACGATCACGACCGCAACGCACAACGAGCAACACGCGCGATCGGAAAGAATGTCCAACACGGCGCCGAACCGCGTTTCCTGCCGGAGGATTCGAGCGGCCAGGCCATCGAGCATGTCGCCGATCCAATAGATCGCGAATGCCGCGGCTACGAGCGGGACACTTCGATGCACCAGCGCCGCGGCCGCGAGCGATACGGCGGCGATCGTCCGGACCGCCGTCACGAGGTTGGGAATCGTATAGATTTCCGACCCGAAGGAGGCCGAATGCGGCTGAGTCCCTGTTGGATCAGCCGGTTCTACATCTCCGATGTGGAGGGGGCGGTGCGTTTCATCTCGTGGTTCTGATTGAGTGGGCTTACGAGGAGCGGCGGACATCAGGCCCTCCGGTCACGGCCATGCCAGCTGTCGCGCGTCCGGCTAAGGACTCACGACGATGCGTGCGTGAAACGCAAGCAAGGCACGGAGACCTGCGTGAGCACATGCTGGGCGGCGTTGAAATGAAAACGAACACGACAGCAACTATTCATTCAGTGAATAGCTGTGTCAAGCATCTGTCGATGCCTATTTCGGTCTCACTTCAAATGCGGCTCGGGCCGCCGACGCGATAGTGTTGACGACCCCCCATGTGCTCCTGGGGTTGCTCGCCGTCGGCCGTATGCACGGCTGCGAGACCAAGCGGTCTCACGGTCAGCGGCTTCCTCAGGCCAAGCCGGTCGCACTTGATCAGGCTGTGCGACGCGCGGCTCGACGACTGGCTCGGCAAAGTCGAGCCGCCGGCGCCCTACGTGACCAGCGTGCTGTTCGCCAAGGTCGAGGTCGCCGGGCTGATCGGCGCGGTCGGCGAAGGCATCGTCGCGCGGCGTGCGACGATGCCGTGCTGGTGGCCTCCGGCGTGCTAGCGCGTTCAATCCTTTAGCAGGCGCTGGTCCCATCATTCCGGCAGTACTTATCGCCCTTGCCGTCTGAACTCGACCGGGCTGTTTCTACTCAGCACCACGGTGGAGGAACCGCGCAGCGAGCCCCTGCCCCTTGCCAGCACGAAAGCGGATAGCGCCAAGGATCAGGCATCGCCTGCTCGAGGCGCCGACCGCGCGGTAATCGCACCGCCCTCGTTCGGCGGCCAGCAGGCCGGCCAGGAACCCGACGCCGCCTCGCACATCAGCAGCACTCCGGGCCGTGACCGGGCCACAGAGCCGGTATTGTCCGCCGCGGCAGGGCGGCCGCAACCACGTTCCGCGACGCAGACCGCGCGGTATGCGCGCGACTTAAACGATGATGGGCCCGATTACACAGGGTCGTTGCTGGTGCGCCACGCGTTCTGGGCGACGATCCACTTGGTCAGGTAGGCCTCGGCCGCTGTCACCGCGACGAGTTCCTCGCGGCCGGCGTAGGTGTCCTCGGTCGCAGTCTGGTAGGTCCGACCGTCCGTTGACCGTGCCTGTTGGTTCAGAACCCCTTGGCCGTGCAGACGCTGCCAGTAGAGCCCCTTCTGGCTGGCGAGCCGGTCGAAGCCGAAGGCCTGCGCCTGCACGTCCAGCAACGTCGGTTGGATGTATCGGTCGGTGCCCCAGTCGTTGCCTTGCGGGTAGTAGAGCCGCGGCGAATCGTCGACATAGCAGGTTCCACCGGGCTGGAGCACCATGCCGCGCGGCGGGTACGTCGTCCCGGGCACCCACACCTTGTCGACAAGCGCGTCGTAGATGGTCTCGGCGCCCCAGAACGCCGCACGGGGAGTTGCCTGGCCGGCCATCGACGAGGTGAGCGCAGCGTGCGCGTTCTGCGCCACCGTGGTCGAGTAGTCGGGGTGGGCGAAGCCGTGATTGATCAGGACGCCGTCCTCGTTGGCGTTCGATCCCTTCAACCAATCGCTGACCGCGCGACCGTTGACCACCGTCGAGTTACCCACGTCGGACGGCCGGGAGAAGGCCGAGATCATCAGCTCGACGTTCTTGCTGTTCCACGTCCGAGCGTTCGGGTGGTTGGGCATCATGGCCACGGCCACTTGCAGCACCATGGCGTTCCACGCGTTCTCCTCCGCTTTGGTGTCGCCCGGAGAAACGATGGCGCCTGAGCGGTCGCGGTAGTACGGCACGCTGTAGCCAATGAAACGGTTCGCCTCGGCGGCGACCATGCGCGCCACGTTCTCGCGATCGGCAGCCGGCAGGTCCTCCCACAGCAGCCACGCGGCGAAGCCGGCCCTAGCGGTCCACAAAGCACTCTGCCAGTGCGAGCCCCAGCCGCTCACCGCGTTGACCTGGTGCCTGGCGGCGAGGGAGACCGCCAGCCGTACGGCCCGTTGCCGTGCCTCGGCTGCCGAAACCCCGGCATGACTGGCGTTGTACGCACCGGTGCGGAGGCTGACGGCCAAGGCGAACGCCTGGTTGGCCGGGCCACGGATGTTGAGCTCGCCGGTACCGTTGAACGTCAGGTACGGCGTCGTCTGTGCGGCAAAACCCGCGCTGCTCCACCAGGTCCGCCCCGCGTACCGGTTGGCGTTGCGCAGGATGTTCGCGATCAGTTGTGCGTCGCTGTCCGCCGGCGCCGGATGGGGAAACCGTCCCCAGACGATCGGAGTGACCGCGGGTGCCGGTGGGATCGGCCCCAGCACCCTGGGCGGTCCGTAAACCGGATACGCCCTGCCGTCGCCGTACGGGAACGACAGGTGGTGGGTTCCCCCGAGCACGTCATGTCGCAGAAACCAGGTGTGGTCACGGACCACGCCGACGCCGACGCGCCCGTCACCGTCCCAGTCGCCGACGACCGGTATGTCGCCTGCCCGGCCGTACCGGAAGGTGGCCTCTGCGTCGCCGGCGGTCGTGCTGTTGCGCAAGAACCAGTCGCCTGCCCGGAAGACGCCGGGTGTGTCGGTGCCGTCCCCGTTCCAATCGCCGGTGACGGGCAGGTCCCCGACGGTTCCGTAGCCGAACTGCCGCTCCGGTCCGGCCGTCACGGTCTCCCGCAGGTACCACAAGCGGCCCCGCACCACGCCGATGCCGACCCGGCCGTCGCCGTCCCAATCCCCGACGACCGGTACGTCGCCGGCTCGGCCGTAGCTGACCTCGACATCCGCGTTGCCAGCGCTGAGGCTGTTTCGAAGGAGCCACCTGCCCGCGCGGAACACTCCGGGGGTCTTGCTGCCGTTGTTGTCCCAGTCGCCCCATACCGCGACATCGGTGTCCAGCCCGTATACGAACCGAACCGGGGGCGGACCGCCGTCGTCCTGGCGTCCGACCTGCCACTCGAGGCGGGTGTTCGAAGGTCGCACCGTCGCCGCCCGGTCAGGGTGGCCAGCCTCGGCCAGAGCTCGCGGAGCGAGGGCAAGCGTGCTTGCTCCACTCAGAATGCCGAGCGCCGCCAAGGCCGCGATGTGACGCGCCGATGCTTTCATGCGAATGTCGCCCGCCTAGTCCGCCGTTGCCTCACGCGGCAACGGCGCGCCGCCGGCCCAGTCCGAGCACGGGACGCGCCGTGACACAAGCTGCCGGATGAGCTGTCATCAGATCGACGGCCAGCTTGCCCACCGCCGCTTTAATTTCGCTTTCAGGTCTCCACAGGCGGGCACATTTGGTGGCAGCGAACCGAGGTTCGTTCCGCTGTGCCATAGGCTGGTCTCACCGGTCGCGCTGACGTGGCGGCCTGGGGAGGCGCATGATTACCGCGATTGTCAACGGACGCGTGTTCGATGGAATACACGTGGTAGACGGGCGCACAGTAGTGGTCGATGGGGCCCGAATCGCTGATCTGCCGAAAGCCGCTCCCGCGGGTACGCATCGCGTCGATGCCGCCGGCGGGACGGTTCTTCCGGGCCTCATCGACGCACACGTCCATACGGACCTCGCCGGACTTCGCCAGGCACTGCGGTTCGGCGTGACGACGCAACTCGACATGAACGGCCGGTGGACGGCCGAGCAGCGCGCCGAGATCGATGTTGACGACGATGTCGCTGACCTTCGCTGCGCCGGCTTCGCCGTGACAGCGCCGGGGGGCCACCCGGCCGAGCTCTTCGATGCGGGCAGCACATCGGCGGCACCTCCTGGTCTGGGCGTGACCAGTACGCCCGAGGCCGCTCGACTCGTAGCCGGGTTGGTGGCCGGAGGCGCCGACTACGTCAAGGTCATGATCGAGGACGGTGCCCTGCTCGGACGCCCGGGTCTGTCGGTTCTGGCCGACGACGTCCTTCGCGCGGCGGTACGAGCGGCACACGCGCACGGACGGTTGACCGTTGCGCACGCCCTGACGGAGCAAACCGCCCGGCGCGCACTCGATGCGGGCGTCGACGGACTGGCCCATGTCTTCATCGATCGACGAGTTGACCACACCGTGCTGGCCTCGATGCTGGATTCGAAGGCCTTCGCGATCAGCACTCTCGCCGCCGCACGGTCGATCGTCGGGTTGACCGCCCGCGGGTTCGCCGCCGACGACAGAGTGACGGCGAGGCTGCCGCGCCGCGCTATCAGCGCGCTGGGTCAGAGCATCAACACATTTCCGGGCGGAAACGCGGCCGACGCGCTGGAAAACGTCGGCACTCTTCATCGTGCGGGCATCGACGTGCTGGCCGGGACCGACGCCTCAGGAGTGCTGCTGAGCGGTCTCGCCAATGGCGCGAGCCTGCACCACGAACTTCAGTTGCTCGTCGACGCCGGGTTGAGCCCGACAGCCGCGCTGCGCGCGGCGACCGCCGTGCCCGCGCGCAGGTTCGGCCTGACCGATCGTGGTCGGATAGCTCCGGGTCTGCGGGCTGACCTGGTACTCGTTGACGGTGACCCCACAACGGATATCACCGACACACTGTCGCTCAGGCACGTGTGGCGATGTGGGGCGCTCCTGCGTTGACGCCTGCTCGAGCGCAGCTCGCGTCCGGCCGTCACCACGATCGTTCGTGGTCGTCGCGATGCTTATCGACGGCCGCCCAATAGGAGGCCCCACGAGACAGCGGGCTACCTCTGGCGGCGCGACCCATCGGGTTGACCGGAACAAGCCCCACGTCGACTGTGGATTTCCGGCGAACCGCGGCTGAGCCGGCCGACCGGTCCGGCCGCCGCACGTTCAACTCGTCGCCTGGCATCAGCTCGTCCACCTCACCACCGCGCGCGACCGCGAGTGGACGAACCCGAACTCGTTGGCCGGCGCACGCCGAGCATCACCCATGACGCCTTCATGTTCCATTCATCGCGGTCAGGATGGTCGCGCGGTGAAAGGGATCTGTAGGCGTCGTCGTCTAGCCTGCGACCGCAGTCGTCCGGCTATCCAGCGGCTACCGGCGCGCGGCCGTATCGACCCGATTGAGGAGGAGTCATGCGACCGCCCAGGAGCCTGTCAGCGTTCATAGTTGGATTGACGATGATCGCCGTGCCGGTCCCGGTCGGCGCCGCCACCCCCGCGGAGCCGGCGCCCCCTCCAGTTGCCGGGCCGGCCGGGTCGGTGGCGAGTGCGGCGGCCCAGGCCCTGGCCACCGGGCGCAGGGTCGAGGTGACCTCGGAGCGCGGCGAGGCGAGCACGGTGTACGCCAACCCGGACGGCTCGCTCACGACAGACTTCACCGTGGCGCCCACCCGCGTGCGCCGCGGCGACGGCTGGGTGGGACTCGACACGGCGCTGCGTCGCGAGTCCACCGGCGCGGTGGTGCCGTCGGCGACCACAGTGCCGCTGCGGTTCTCCGGCGGGGGCAACGAACCACTCGTGCGGATCGGTTCGGCGGGGGCGCGGGTGGAGCTGCGCTGGCCGGCGACACTTCCCGCACCGGAGCTGGCCGGCGACACGGCCACGTACCGGGAGATCATGCCCGGGGTTGACCTTCGCCTGCAGGTGAAGGAAAGCGGCGGCTTCGGCAAGGTGTTCGTCGTCAAGAGCCGCGAGGCGGCCACCAATCCGGCGTTGGCCCGCTTGCGCCTGCCGCTCGCTGTCACTGGTCTGACCCCTCGCGTCGAGGCGGGCATCGTCGGTTTCTACAACGGCGCTGGCGAGCGGGTGTTCGCCACCGGAGCGCCGATGATGTGGGACGCCGCACAGCGCACGGGCCTTGCTCGCATGAAGTTGGTGGACGAGGCACTGGTCGTCGAACCGGACCTGGCTTTCCTCACTGGCCCATCCACCCGCTACCCGGTACTCATCGATCCGGACGTCGCTCCGACGCGGAACTCCTGGCTGATGGTCTTGAGCGGCCATCCCGACCAGGCCTATCCCAACGGGAGCGGCGACAACAGGGCAAAGGTCGGTCGCTGCTACGAAGACGGAACGTGCGCCGGGATCGGCGTCGCTCGCTCCTACTTCCAGTTCAATACCGGCGACCTGCGCGGCAAGGACATCATCAGGGCCTCGTTCCGCGCGGTGAACGACTGGGCGCCGTCGTGCACGGCCAAAGCCGTCGATGCCTTCGGCACCGACCACGTCAACGGCGGGACGACCTGGCGCACCCAGCCGTGGACCAACCAGAATCCGGGCCTGCACCTCGGCACCCGGACCGAGGCGTGGGGACGCCCAGGTTGCGACGCGCACACGATCGAATGGCCGGCGACCAGCATCGTCGCCTGGTCGGCAGGCAACAACCGGACCCTCACGACGATCGTGTTGAAGGCTCGCAACGAGGGCGACCAGCTTGCTTGGAAGAAGTTCGCCACCAAGCCGGTGCTCTCGGTGACCTACAACACGCGTCCGGCCCTGCCGTACAACGTGCGGGTGGAAGGCTTGGCTTGCACGGCGCCGCCCGGCGAGGCACAGGTCCACCCGATGCTGAGCAACAACCCGGACCGTCCGCGCGGGCCGCGGATGTCCGCCTATATCGCCGACGAAGACGGCGGAAACGTCGAAGCACAGTTCATCTGGTACGACCGCGACACCGGCCAGCAACTCGGCGCCACGAACGTCCATGATCCGAGCAGCCCGGTCCAAGCATCCGGCACCCGATTCGAGGTGGACGTCCCAGCGGCGCACGCCGCGCATGGCCGCAAGCTGTTCTTCCGGGCTCGAGGGTGGGACGGCGTCGCATGGGGACCGGTCGGTCCGGCCTGTCATGTCACCATCGACCGCACCGCCCCCGGTAGTCCGCAGGTCTCGTCAGCGACCTATCCGAAGTGTGACTTCCAGTCCACCTGCGACCCGGCCGGTGCCGTCGGGCGCGCCGGCACCTTCACCTTCGTCGGTGGCACGGATGTGGCGGGGTTCCGCTACGGCATGGACGACCAGACACCGCTCTACGTGGCCGCCAACTCCAGCGGCCAGGCGAGCCTTCTCATCACGCCGCCGAAGGACAACGTGAACGACCTCTTCGTCCGGAGCGTGGACCGCGCAGGCAACGTGAGCGGCCTGACTCTCTACCAGTTCGCGGTCGGCGCCGGTACGCCCCCGACGGGTCGCTGGCGGCTGGACGGGATCGCGGAGACCCGGGTTCCGGACGACGCGGCCGGTCGGCGCGATGGGACTGTCACGCTCGGGCCGGTCGCGTGGCGGACCGGGCGGCACGGCGACGCCCTGTGGTTCGACGGAGTGAGCGGCCACGTCAACACGACCAACGGTCCCGCTGTGCAGACCAGCCGATCGTTCTCGGTCTCGGCGTGGGTCAAGCTCGATCGGCTCGACACCGACTGGCGCACCGCGGTGAGTCAGGACGGCAGCCAGATCAGTGGCTTCTTCCTACAGTACAACGGCTCGAGCAAACGCTGGAACTTCACCATCCCCGCGGCCAATGAGACAGGCGCCGCACGGCGCGTCGCCGAGTCGGCGACGCCGGCGGTGCCTGGCCGGTGGACACACCTGGTCGGTGTTTACGACCTCGCCACCAAGACCGCGCGCCTTTACGTCGACGGCGCGGTCGGTACCACCGGAGTGGTCAGCCACCCGACGCCGTGGAGCGCCACGGGCACGCTGCAGATCGGCCGGGCGCGGCAGGCGAGCGGCCCGTTCAACTACTGGCCGGGCTCCGTGGACGACGTGCGGGTCTACGACCGGGTGCTGAGCGCAGTCGAGGTCACCGGCCTGGCCACGCTCCCCGCCAACGAGGAGGTGTTCCTGCCCTTCGACGAGGGCGCCGGGGCCAGCACACAGGATGTTTCCGGCAACTACCGGCCGGGTGCGGTGGGGACCGCCGTCACCTGGACCGAGGGCGTGGTCGGCAGTGGAGCTGTCCGGCTCGACGGCGGCACGGATACAGTGCGGGCCGCTGGACCGGTCGTGCGCACCGACAGTAGCTTCACGGTCAGCGCCCGGGTGCGGGTGCCAGCGGGGGCCGAGGGCGAAACCGGCACCGTGTTGTCCCAGGATGGCGGCCGCCGCAGCGGCTTCGTCCTGGGACACCGCGAAGGAAACTGGCGGTTCGAGGTTCCCGAGGCGGACAGCGACACCGCGCGGCCGGTCACCGCATCGAGCGGATCGCTGGTATCGCCGAACGAGTGGACGCACCTGACCGGTGTCTACGACGCGCCGGCGAAGATGCTGCGCCTCTTCGTCAACGGCCGACCCGCGGGATCGGCCAACCTACCGGGAACGTTCCAGGCATGGAACGCCGGCGGCGCTCTGAACGTCGGCCGCGGGCTGGAACGAGCCGCCCCGGCGGCACCCCTGCGAGGCGATGTCGACGACGTCCACGTGTGGACCGGCACCCGATCCGAGGACATGATCCTCGAGGATCACACGCGGCCGGTCACCGGTCGGCCGGGCGCCCACACCGGGCAGATCGCCCGGTTCAAGAACGTCGGCGGCTACCACGTGGTGACAACCGGACCGGTGCCCACCGGTTCGCATTTCGAAGGTTCCCTGGGCGTCCCGGCGCCGAACGACGCGGAGAACACGGTCACTATCCGTTCCTGCCGGAACGGCAGCCGCGACTACCTGCTCGCCTACGACTGCGGGAATGGCACGGACCTCGGCGCCATCGGCAAGCTCTACGCCGACCCGCCACCGGCGGATGTGGAGACGGTCCCGATCTACCGGTGTGCGATCCGCAACGGCGGCACCCATTTCGCCGCACACGACAGCGGGTGCGAGGGGCAGGTCATGGAGGAACTGCTCGGGCACGCCCGGGCGTATCGACACCTGGTACGCCACGCCGCCACCGGCTATCCGTACGACCACACCAGCGCCACCGCCAACGTGCCGTCGACCTATCGCGCCGAGGGAAATCTGGGTCTCCTCGCGACCTTCCAGCAGCCAGGGACCACGACGCTGTGGCGCTGCCAGAAGGACACCGACACGTTCAGCTCGGTCGAGCCCGGATGCGAAGGCGGGACGACGCTCGCCGTGGTTGGTCACGTCTGGTCAACCCCGCCGCCGGACCTGCCCAGCGGCGAACTCTTCCGCTGTCGAGCCAGCGCCACCGATCTGTTCGACTCGCGCGACCGTGGCTGTGAGGGACGAGCTTTCGACCGTTCCCTCGGCTACGTCGTCACGGCACTTCCTGAGGGGCAGGAGTGATGCGACCACTGACCCGGGCCGGCTTGGGCCGGCTGAGCGACGTACCCGTTTTCGTCCTTGCCGCTGTTCTGGCCGCGACGACCGGCGCGGTGCCGGCGCGCGCGACGTCGTCCGCGCCGGTGTCACCTGAAGTCCGCCCCATTCAGCGGATCGCACCGGTGCGGACCGAGAACTTCGTGCCGCCCCAGCGTGCGGTCGCGAAGGTCGAGCCCGCACCCGCGCCGGCGCGGGTGACTTGGCCGCAGGGCGGCACAGCGGAGGTACCGCTCGACGCCGGTGAGGCCGGGACCGTAAACCCGACCGCCCGCGCCGGTTCGCTTCCCGTCCGGGTCTCGCCGACCGCCGCCCGCACGGCCGGTGCACCCACGCGCGTCGCGGTCGCGGTCCGGGACCGTGCGGCGACGACCGCGGCCGGTGTCGACGGATTGCTGGTCGAGGTGCGCCGCACAGACGGCAGTTCCGGCAGTGGCACCGTGCGGCTGACGGTCGACTACTCCGGGTTCGCCGGTGCGTACGGCGGCGACTGGGCCTCGCGCCTGCGGATCGTCCCGTTCGGCCCCAAGCGGGCATCCGCCTCAATCTCCGCGGTTCACAACGACGCCGGAGCGCGGCAGGTCTCCGCCGACGTCTCGGTCACCTCGGGGGCAACCACGTTCGCCGTCGTCGCCGCCGCGCAAGGTACGGCCGGTGACTACCAGGCAACCTCGCTGGCGCCGAGCGGGACCTGGCAAGTCGATCCGCAGGGCGGCAGCTTCGCCTGGCAGTACCCGATGCGCACCCCGCCGGTGCCAGGCGGCCTTCAGCCGACCCTGGAAGCGTCGTACAACTCGTCGACCGTGGACGGGCGGACCGCCGGCACCAACAACCAGCCGTCCTGGATCGGGGAAGGCTGGGACCTGTGGCCCGGCTTCATCGAGCGCTCGTACAAGCCGTGCATGGACGACCGTGGCCCCGAGGCGAACAACACCAGGGATACCGGCGACCTCTGCTGGGAAACGGAGAACGCGACCCTGTCCATGGGCGATCGCTCCCAACGCCTCGTGCTGGTGGATGGCACCTGGGACCGCAACGGCACCTGGAAGCTGGAGACCGACGACGGCACGCGGGTCGAACACCTGATCGGGGCGGAGAACGGCGACGACAACAAGGAGTTCTGGAAGGTAACCACGACTGACGGCACGCAGTATTTCTTCGGCCGCAACCGGCTGCCGGGCTGGGCCCCGGACCGGAACCGAGACACCCGATCCGCGTGGACCGTGCCCGTGTACGGCAACGATTCCGGCGAGCCGTGCCGCGGCAGCACCTACGCCGCTTCCTCGTGCCTGCAGGCGTACCGATGGAACCTCGACTTCGTCGTGGACCGCAACGGCAACGCGATGAGCTACCACTACGACGTCGAGCACAACAACTACGGCGCTGACATGGGCACCGCCACCAGGTCGTACGTCCGCGGTGGCACCTTGAACCGGATCGAGTACGGCCTCCGCGCCGACAACGCCTACGCCGGGGCACCCGCGAAGGTGACGTTCGGCACCGCCGACCGCTGCGGGCAGTCCTGCACGACCCACGGCGCGAACTGGCCCGACGTGCCCTGGGAGGCCGAATGCGCCGGGACGGCCTGCTCGTTGCACGTGGCACCGACGTTCTGGTCGACGAAACGGCTGGCCAGCGTCACCACGCAGACGGCGATCGGGGAGGGCCGTTACCGGGACGTGGATCGATGGGACTTCACCGCGAGCTATCCGTCACCCGGCGACGGCACGAGCGCCGGTCTGTGGCTTAACGGCATCAAGCACAACGGACTCGTGGGCGAGGCGGTCCACGTGCCGACGGTCACGTTCGCCGGGACCATGAAGGCCAACCGGGTGGACACGACGAGCGACGACCACCCGCAGTTGAACAAGATGCGCCTCAATGCGATCACCACCGAGTCGGGTGCCACGACCACCGTCCACTACGCGGGCGTCAACTGTGCGCCCAACGCGTTGCCCACGGCGGCCGACCGCAACGTCAAGCGCTGCTTCCCCGTCCGTTGGACGATGCCGCCGCACACCACGGCTGTCAACGACTGGTTCCACAAGTACATCGTGTTGCAGGTCACAGAGGCCGACAATGTGGGCGGTTCGCCCACCATGGTCACCAACTACGAGTACGACTCGGCCGGCGGAGCCTGGGCCTATGACGACAATCCGCTCGTCAAGGCCGCGGAGCGAACCTGGTCGCAATGGCGCGGGTACAAGACGGTCGGCGTCCGCCGGGGAAATCCGCAGACGGACGCGGGAAAGCCGGAGTCGCGCACGGTCTACCGATATTTCCGCGGCATGCACGGTGACAGATACGCCGACGGCACCACCAACACCGAAAAGGTCACGGACTCGAACGGGGTGTCCATCAACGACCTGAAGCCGTTGGCCGGCTTCGTCCGGGAGGAGATCACCTACAACGGCGTGGGCGGGCCGGTGGTGACGGCGGCCGTAAACGAGCCGTGGGCCAAGCCCACCGCGAGCCACAGCGTCCTGAAGGCGCACCAGGTGGAAACCGTTCGCACCACGACCCGGACACCCCTGACTGCCGGCGGCACCCGGACCACCCAGGTGTCGACCGTCTATGACGAACACGGAAACCCCACCAGCGTCGACGATCGCGGCGACCTCGCGACAGGGTCCGACGACCAGTGCACGACGACGACGTACGCGAAGAACACCGATCTCATGTTGGTGACGCTGCCCAGCCGGACGAAGGTGGAAGGCGTCGCCTGTGGACAGACCGCTACCTATCCGGCCGACGCCATCGCCGACGAACTGGTTACCTATGACGGTCTGGCCCACGGCGCCGCACCGAATCGTGGCAACGCTACGCGGATCGAACGGGCGAAGACCAACAACGACAGCACGCCGGAGTACGTGGCGTCCAAGCGGACCACGTACGACTCGTTCGGCCGTCCGTTGACGGTCAGGGACGCGCTCGATCAGGTCACCGAGACGTCCTACACCCAGACGCACGGGCTCACCACCAAGGTGCAGACGAAGAACCCGGCGCAACACATCACCAGCGAGACCCGCGAACCCGCATGGGGGCTGCCGACGACACGAACGGATGCCAACGGCCGTGTCTCCACGTTGCGGTACGACGCCATCGGTCGGCTGACGCACGTCTGGAAACCCGGCCGTTCGACGGACCTCACACCCCATCTGCGATATGAGTACGGCATCCGCCAGTCCGGTGGGCCTAACTGGGTGCGGACCCTGTCTCTGGCCGCCGACGGATCCCAGGTGCCCTCGTACACTCTGCTCGACGGGTTCCTGCGGCAACGACAGACCCAGACGCCCAGCCCGGGGCCTGCCGGAGGCCGCATCATCGCCGACGTCGTCTACGACTCGCGCGGTCTCGTGAACGTGACCCGGCCGTCGTACCACAGCACCGGTTCCATCAGCACAACGCTCGTGCTGCCGGCCGCCGGCGCGGTTCCCGCCGCCACTGTGGAGCTTTATGACGGTGCTGAGCGGTCGGTTAACTCGATCTACACGGAGAAGAACGTCGAGCGGTGGCGCACCGTCACCTCGTACGGCGGGGATCGGAAGACGGTTGTCCCACCCGTGGGCGGCACGGCGACCACCACGCATGTCGACGCGCGAGGCCGGACCACCGCGCTGGTGCAGTGGCACGCTCGATCGGCGACAGGCACGTTCGACCAGACGCGCTACGCCTACACGAAGGCCGGCGACCTGAGCTCGATCACGGACCAGGCCGGAAACGTGTGGCGGTACGAGTACGACGCGCGACGCCGCAAGGTCATGGTCGACGATCCCGACACCGGCGTGTCCCGTACCACCTACGACGATGCTGACCGGCCGACCTCGACCGTCGACGCGCGTGGCAAGACAATCGCCACCACCTACGACAACCTCGGCCGGGTGTTGTCCACCCGCCTCGGCAGCCCGAGCGGGACGGTGCTCACCAGCCACACCTACGACCGCCCGGGCGGGCTCGGTCTGCCCGCCTCCAGCAGCCGGCGCCATGACGGCGCCGACTACGTCAAGGAAGTCATCGGGTACGACGCAGCTGGCCGACCAGTCGGCGAGCGGGTCGTCGTGCCCTCTGTCGCCGGCGAAGAGGCGCTGGCCAACACCTACGAGACCCGCCACAGCTACGCCCCGGACGGCAGCCCCGCGACGCGAACCCTGCCCGCACTGGCTGACCTGAACCAACCGGAAACTCTCGTATACGAGTACGGCAACCTCGGTCGTCTGGCCGCGGTCAGGGGCCACGCGTCGTACGTCGCGGCCATCACGTACAGCAGCCTCGGTGAACGGTCCGAAACGACCCACGATGCCGGTGGCAAACGGATCATGCGTCGGCACTACTACGAGGACGGCACCCGGCGGCTGCGAATGGTGCAGACGTCGCGACAGGCCTCGACGGCATTGCTCGTCCATCAGTTCCAGTGGTCCTACGATCCGACCGGTAACGTCACCCGCCTGCTCGACCAGACGGCGGGTTCGGCAATGGACACCCAGTGCTTCGCCTACGACTACCTGCGCCGGGTGAGTGCGGCGTGGACGGTCGCCACCGAAGCGTGCCCTGCCGCGCCGTCCGCATCGGCGATCGCGGGCCCCGCGCCGTACTGGCACCAGTACGGCTATGACGTCACAGGCAACCGCACCAGTCGCGTCGTCAAGGGGATCGCCGGTGCCCCAGATGTGACCACTCGCTACACGTACCCCGCCGCCGGTTCAGACCGGCCCCACGCGGTGACGTCCGCGACCACCGGGTCGTACAGCTACGACGCGGCCGGCAACACGCTGACCCGTCCCGGCCCTGGTGGTGCCGCCCAGGCGTTGCAGTGGACCGACGACGGACTTCTCGGCTCCGTCACCGCGGGCGGGCGGGCCACGAGCTACGTCTACGACGCGGACGGTGCGCAACTGCTGCGCCGCGATCCGGACTCGGTCACGCTGTTCGTCGGCGACGGTGAGATCCGGCTCGACCGCGCGACCGGCGCGACGAGCGGGCGTCGCTACTACGAGGGCATCGGCAGTAGAACGGCGCGGGGCCTGACCTGGACCCTGGCGGACCAGAACAACACCTCCCAAGTCGCGATCGACGCGGCCACGCTCGCGGCGACGCCCCGGCGGCTCGACCTTTTCGGCAACGCGCGTGGTTCCGCGGCCACCTGGCCCGGCGGCGACCGAGGATTCGTCGGCGGCACCGCCAACGCGCAGACTGGCCTCACCCGCCTGGGCGCGCGCGAATACGACCCCGGCCTCGGCCGGTTCATCTCCGCCGATCCGATCATCGACCCGATGGACCCACAACAGATCAACGGATACGCCTACGCCAACAACAGCCCGGCCACGATGACGGACCCGGACGGCCTTCGCTCGCGGCCGGGCGCCATCGGGTCCGGACTGGGCCTCGGTGGGGGAGCGGGCGGCATCGGTTCGGGCCTGGGCGGCGCGACGGGCGGCGCGGGTTCGGGCCTGGGTGGCAAGACCGGCGGTGCGGGTTCGGGCCTCGGCGGCGGTCGAGTCTCAGCCGCCGGATCGGGCCTTGGTGGACAGATCGCCGCGAAGGCCGCGCAGCGGAAGGAGGAGCAGCGCCGGGCGACGCAGGCCCGCCGGATGCACCAGGTGGGTACGCCGAACGCGGCGCGGAACGTCGGCGCCATCGGCTCCGGACTAAACAGCCGGGCCGGCGTCGGATTCGCTGGCAGTGGTCTCTTCTCGCCCGATGACACCTTGGACCTGGTGATGAACAGCCTGGCTCTCGGCGACGAGAACAGATTGCGCGGCATCCTCAAACTCAACATTCTCCTCATGGAGGATGCGGTACTGCTCATTTGGAATAACATAGGCACCATCTCCGGAGCCCTCTGGACTTGCGCGTTGGCCTTCGCTCCCTGCGCTGTGCCGGCTGCGATCTTCGGTGGCCTGTCTCTGATCAAAGACGGCTACGGCTGCATGGCCGACGGAAATGGAGGTGCCTGTGTCCAAGCGGCGTTGGGCATCGCGGCGCCAGCAGCAGGAGCGGCGAAATCTGTCGCTGGACTGGGCGCCGAACTGCTGATGAGCGGCGTCTCAATGGGGATGGCCCTCGATAGCGAGATCGTCAACTCACCCCCGGCGCAGAATCAGGGCAGTCTGGAAACCTGGCTGCCGTTCATCCTCGGCGGCTGACCCTGACATGACTGGACGCAGTCGCCGCGACTGCCATTGAATCTGGGGTCGGGCTCGTCTTCCTGCCAGGACGGCCCGACCCCTGGTCATTCGCGATCCGAGTCGACTTGGCCTGCGTGAGCTCGGTTGGCGGCGTGGCTGCTCGTACCATCGATAGGCACAGGCCACATCGGTGGCCCTCTACATAGGCGCCCCGCCCTGGTTCTTTGCGCGGGCAACTGTGTGGGCGTCAACAAGTGTTGCGATGCTTTCACCGAAACCCGCTTGCCGTACGCGGCTGGCTAGCGGCAGGGCTGGCTCCTCTGTGCCGGGCACAGCGACGCCGAGTCGCATGCTCACTCAGCCGGAGGGCGCCAGCACGGTCGAGAATTTCGGCCAACCATCGCGGGACCCCGTGCGACTGGTTGGCGCTCGCCGTTTGCGGGCCCCCGCTGCTTCCAGAACCCGGCTGCTGGCGGCTGCTTCGAAGGTTCGGGGGACTATCTCGCTGACGGTGTTTCCGCAGGGATCAGTAGGTCAGCGGCCGGCAATCGGTCGCCCGGTCGGGTCCAGTGACCGGGTTACGAGAAGGCATTGAGGCTCTCGATCGCGTTGGTCGAACAGAGCACCTCACGGATCTCCACGCTGTAGTCCAGGAACGGGATGAACGCGCTCCCCGCGTTGTCCCACAAACCGGACAGTTTGGGCCACACGTTCGTGACCACCTTGGGCAGCCCTTCAAGCCGTCGCAAAAGGCCCTAATCGCGGCGTAGAACGGCCGGTTCGCGACCTGACCTCGACCCCCGAGCCGAGAGCCGCCGCTGCCGCTTCCGGACGATCTGGGGGTCGAACGTGCCCGCCCGGTTCCGCGGCACGTCGATCTCCACATGCCCGGAAGAGTCGGTCAGCACCGTCTTGGCCCGCGTCTCGTTCCGGATGTTCAGTGTCGCGGTCATCACGCGTCCTTCCTCACTGGCGTCGCGCCAGGCAGATCAGGACGGAAACAGCCCCTGACTGTGCTTGCCGGCTGATCCGATGGTCTGGTCCGGGCGGTGGAAGACTGCTGACACCTGTCGCGCCGGCTTGAACGCGACCTCCCGGCCGCTGGCCCAACGAGGCCGGTTCAAGTCCAACGACGCCGACGCCCACTACAACGGCACCGCTCCGATGCTGGTCTGACCCTCGAACAAAGACTGGTCACCGGCTCAGCCGCACCGGTAACC
>NZ_BONE01000114.1 GCF_016862555.1 Asanoa siamensis
GTGGCAGGCCCGCCCGGACCGGGTGCGGGCCTGCCACGCTCCGCCTCGACGCACGAAGGCCCGCGCCGAACCGGCGCGGGCCTTCGCTCCCCCTGCGGGTTTCCCCCTGTGGCCTTTCCCTGTGGTCAGACCGTCACGACGGTGCGTTCCTCGGCCTCCTCGTCGACCGGCACCGGCTGGTTCTTCAGGCCCGGCAGGAGCCAGGCGGTGAACAGGGCGCCCAGTGCCGCCAGCGCGGCGCCGCCGAGCAGCGCGAGCTGGAAGCCGTCGGTGGCCGCCGTACCCGGCGCGTTGCCGCTGGTCAGCGACGACGTGGTGGCCGCGGTCGCGATCGCCACGGCGATCGCGAGACCGATCGAACCGCCGACCTGCTGGGTGGTGTTGATCAGGCCGGACGCGAGGCCCGACTCGTCGGACCGGGCGCCGGCCGTCGCGGCCAGCGTGACCGGGATGAACATCAACGCGCCACCGACGCCGGCCAGCAACGAGGGCCCGAGCAGCTCGGTCCAGTAGCTGCCTTCCGCGGTCAGCAGCAGCGCCAGCCAGACCAGCGAGCCGGCGGTGATGATCATGCCGGCGAGCAGCGGCGTCTTGAACCCGATGCGGGTCACGATCTTCGAGGTGAAGCCCGCGAACAGGATCAGCGTGATCGCGAACGGCAACTGGCCGAAGCCGGCTTCGATCGGGCTGTAGCCCCAGACCTGCTGCATGAACAGCGTCAACACGAAGAACATCGGGAACACCGCGGCGGTCACGGTCAACGCGATCAGGTTGGCGCTCCGCAGCGTCTTCTGCTTGAAGACGTGCAGCGGCACCAACGGGTGCTTGGCCCGCGACTCGATGAAGATGAACGCGATCAGCAGGGCGATCGCGATGGCCGCCGAGGCGATCGTCTGCGCCGACCCCCAGCCCGCGCTGTTGCCGTCGACCAGGGCGAAGACGCCCAGGGCGACACCGGCGGTGACGGTGATGGCACCCATGACGTCGAAGCCGTTGGCCCCGATCGCCTCACGGGCGGCGGGCAGCAGCCGCGGCGCGAGCGCCAGTGCGGCGATGCCGATCGGCACGTTGACCCAGAGGACGGCTTCCCAGCCGATCCACTCGGTCAGCAGGCCGCCGAGGATCGACCCAGCGGCCGCACCACCACCGGCGACCGCGCCCCAGACGCCGAGCGCGCGGTTGCGCTCCGCGCCGGCCGGGAAGATCGTCATCAGCAGCGACAGAGCCGCCGGTGCGACCAGTGCGGCGCCGAGGCCCTGGGCGGCCCGGGCGGTCACCAGCATGGCCGGGTTCTGCGCCAGCGCACCCACGAACGAGGCGGCGACGAAGAGCGCGAGGCCGGCGACGAACATCCGGCGTCTGCCGAGCAGGTCACTGATGCGGCCGCCGAGCAGCAGGAAGCCGCCGAAGGCCAGTGTGTAGGCGTTGGTCACCCAGGACAGGGAGTCCTGGGAGAAGTTCAACTCGCGGCCGATCGACGGGAGCGCCACGTTGACGATCGACGCGTCGAGGACCAGGACGAATTGGGTAACCGCGAGCAAGGCCAAGGCCAGGGTCTTGTGCGGCGTCGCTTGTTGCGCGCGTCTCATCTGCGCGATCCCCCCGGGTTTCGAAGTGGAAGTCGAATTCCGCTTCCGCTATGTTCGAACGTACGGAATCAAGATTCCGGTTGTCAATCGGATTCGGTAGGATCGTCGTGATGACCACCACAGCGCAGCCCAGCCAGCCCGGGGGGAAGACCCTCAACCCGGTGCTGGCCGGAGCCCGGCCGATGCGCGGCGACGCCGCCCGCAACCGCGCCCGGGTCCTCGACGCCGCCCACGCCGCCTTCGCCGAAGACGGCGCCGAGGTGCAGATGGAGCAGATCGCCCGGCGGGCGGGGGTGGGCGTAGGCACGCTCTACCGCAACTTCCCGACCAAGCAGGCGCTGATCGCCGAGCTGGCGCAGCGCTGGGCCGACGAGCGCATAGAGATCGCCGACCAGGCGCTGGCGATGCCCGACCCGGCGGAGGCGTTCGGCTGGTTCGTCCGCCGCACGGCCCAGGACATGGCCGGCGACGCGGGGTTGTGCCATCTTTTCAGCGGTCTGGGCGGCGCGGCCTGCGAGATGCCGGACCTACTGATCGAGCGCACGGAGGTGCTGCTCGAGCGCGCGCGCCGCGCGGGCGCGATCCGCCCGGACTTGAACGTCTCCGACTTCCAGGCGATCCTGGGGGGCCTGTCCGCGGCGATCGCCCAGACGGACAAGTGGGAACTCTTCGCGGAAATGCTGATCACCGGCCTCCGCGCCCCGGCACCACCTTGCCCGTGACGTCGGCGTAGGGCTTGTCCCGACGGGTCGCGGCGCTCCCGCTTGCCGCCGCCAACGCGCGACCGTCACCGGCCTACGCGGCCCCGGCACCGCCCCGCCGTGCCCGCAGGCCCGGCCCAGGTCTCGTCTCGGCGGATCGCCGATTCGACCAGCCGCCGCCGCAGCGCGGCCCTACCGGCCTCCGCGCCCCGGGCACCGCCCCTGCCCGCGAGCCCCCGCCTAGCGCCTTTCCTGAGCGGGTCGCGGACGTCCGCCGGCAGCCACCATCGCGCCGCCGCCGCCCGGCCTAGGGCCCCACACCAACCCTCCCCCGTGATCCCCGACCAGCGCCCGTCACGACGGACCGCCGACGTCGGTCAGCAGCCGCCACCGCGCCACGTCACGTCACCCGGCCTACGCGCCCCGCGCCCCCCTGCCGAAAGCCCATGGCCCAGCGCGTGTCTCAGCCGATCACGGGCGTCCCCCGCAGCCGCCGGGTCGTGTAGGTGCGCGCCGGCCGACGGCGTTACGAACGCGAAGGCCGTCCAGAGCGCAAGCCACGACCCCGGAGGCCCAGCGGTCTCCAGGCCCCCAGCAATTCAGGCGCCCAGCCCACCGCCGTCGTCCGCGTTCAGCGGCCGAAGTCGTGCAGGTTCGTGCTGCGGGAGCGCAGCAGCATCGGGAGGTCCTCGATGATCAAGGCCGTCGCCATGATCACAAAGATCGCCAGCACCTGGACAGTGGCGTCGACCCGGCCGACAAAAACCGTGAGCAGCACGAGCCCCGCCGCAATCAAGCGGTGCGGCACCCCTTGGCGGATCTTGAGCACGAGCAGGAACACCGCGTGCCCGACGAGATAGAGCGCCGCCCCCGCCGCCATCGCGGCCGCGCCCGGCCACTCCAGCGGGTCGAACGCCGCCGGGATCGCTTCCTTGATGCCCGCCGAGAAGAGGACGATGCCGAAGATCATCGGGAAGTGCGCGTGTCCGAAGGCCCAGATCGCGATCCCGGCCCGGTGCACGGTGTCCGTGATGCCCGCCAGCGCGGCCGTCGAGCGCTCCTCGTCGCCGGCGAAGTATGCCCACCAAAAGTAGTACGCGACCGCCAGCCCGAGCAGCGCCAGCAGCAGTGAGGCACCGTCCAGGGTCACGCCCGCGAAGCCCAGGCCGATCGAGATGATCGACTCGCCGATCACGATGATCATCATGAGCCCGTGGCGTTCGACGAAGTGCCCGGCGATCAGTACGACCCCGCCGAGCCGGCGCAGGAACGGGATCACGAACTGTACGACCAGGGCGCTGCCCCACCAGACCGCCCGCTGGCTCTCGGGCAGCAGACCGCCGGCGAGGACGAGCCCGGCGGAGAGCAGGTTGAGCGGCGCGAAGCCGAGCGCCGCCCGGAACGCCGTCGGGCCGGCCGAGTGCAGGAAGAGCACGCTGTGGGCCAGGTTGACCAGCAGGATCCCGAGCCCGAAGGCCCAACCGTCGGCACCGAACGCCTCCGGGATCGCCAGGGCGACGATGAGGAAACCGGCCATCCCGACCAGCAGCATCGTGCGGCGGAACGTGCTCGTCGGGGCCATCGCGTTGGTCAGCCAGGCGTAGCCCGAGTACATCCACCAGATCAACGCCAGCATGAGCACGATCTCGCCGAGCGCGGTCCAGTTCAGCCGCTCGGCCAGCATGTCGGTCAGCTGCATGATCGTGAACACGACGACGAGGTCGAAGAACAGCTCGAGAGTGGACACCCGCACGCTGGGCTCACGCGCGGTCGCTTCCGGTGCCGTCACCTCGGGGAGCTTAGGTCAGGCCGGAGTCCTGGGCGAGGAGCGCCACCTGGACGCGGTTGTTGAGGTCCAGCTTGGTCAGCATGCGGGTCATGTGTGCCTTGACCGTCGCCACGCTCATGAACAACTCGGCGGCGATCTCCGCGTTGGACTTGCCGCGGCCCACCGCGATCGCGACCTCGAGCTCCCGCTCGCTGAGCCGGGCCAGCAGGTCGCGGGACCGGTTGCGCCGGGCGTCGGCGCCGTCGTCCGCGACGTGGGCGATCAGCCGCCGGGTGACCCGCGGCGACAGGATCGGGTCACCGGCCGCCACCCGCCGCACCGCCTGCACGATCTCGGCCGGCGGGGTGTCCTTGAGCAGGAAGCCGCTGGCGCCGGCCCGCAGCGCACGCAGCACGTACTCGTCGGCTTCGAAGGTCGTCAGCACCAGCACCTCGGGCGCGCCCTCGGTGCGCCGCAGCCGCTCGGTGGCGGTCAGCCCGTCCATCTTCGGCATCCGGATGTCCATCAGCACGACGTCGGGCCGGACCTCGGCCACCGCGCTCGCCACCTCGCTGCCGTCGGCGGCCTCCCCGACCACCGTCAACGCGGGCGTGCCGCCCAGGATCATCGAGAGTCCGGCGCGGACCAGCGGGTCGTCGTCGACGATCAGGACGCGGACGGGTTCGTCACTCATGCGGGCCACGGTAGCCAGGCGCGGAGCTCGAACTCGCCCGTGTCCGTCCGGCCGTGGGTCAGCCGGCCGCCGGCCAGGCCCGCCCGCTCGACCAACCCGACGAGCCCCGTGCCGGCGCCCGGAATGCGCGCGGGCGAGCCGACAGGGGCCGGGTTGCGCACCGCCACGGTGAGACCGCTGCCGGCCGCACCCTCGAAGACGACGTCGACCACGACGCCCGCCGCGTGCTTGCGGGCGTTGGTCAGACCCTCCTGCACCACGCGGTACGCGTTGCGCCCGACCGCCGCCGGCACCGCGTCGAGATCCTCGACCCGGCAGTCGACCCGGACCTTCATGCCCACACCGCGGGACTCCTCGATCAGCGCCGACACGTCCGCGAGGGTGGGCTGCGGGCGGATCGGTTCGCCGTCCTCCTCGCGCAGCACGCCGATCACCTCGCGGAGGTCCTGCAGCGCCTGGTGCGCGCTGCTGCGGATCACCGCGGCGGCCCGCGCGACCTCGTCGGGCGGTGCGTCCGGGCGGATCTCCAGCGCGCCGGCGTGCAGGCTGAGCAGCGAGATGCGGTGGGCCAGCACGTCGTGCATCTCGCGGGCGATCCTGGTGCGTTCCAGGTGCTGCGCCTGGCTCACCCGGAGCTGTTGCTCGGACTCGGCCCGCACCGCCCGGTCGTGCAGAGACACCACGAGCTGGCGGCGGGCCCGGACGAACATGCCCCAGGCGAACACGGCGAAGGTGGTGATCACGGACAGGGCGGTGACGAACCAGTAGGGCAGGTCCGGATCCGGGCGCCAGGCCAGGAAGACCGGCGCGGTGGCGGCGGTGAGCAACGCCATCAGGACGGAGACGCCGACCCGGCGGTGCACCGCGACGGTGAACAGGGCGATCATGCCGGAAACCGCCGAGGTCAACGCCACACCACCGATCGGCACCATGATCAGCGCGACCGCCACCGGCCATCGGCGCCGCAACCACAACAGGCCCGGCGTCAGCGCGCCCAGACCGATGTCGAGCCAGCGCGCCCACTCGGCCAAGCTGTCGTCGTTCCACACAGTGACCGAGAAGAGACCGACGGTAGCCACCGCCAGCACGAAAATGATCCAGTCCACGACCCAGTCGCGGGTCGAGCGGCGGACCGGGCGCGCGCTGTCGACGGTGGCCAGCAGCCCGCCGGGCAGCATGGACGGAATGTCCGGGCCGGTCCGGGTTGCCACAGTCATGATCAAATGGTACGACCGGTCGGCGCCACCGGCATCAGACCAAAGTCGATATCACTGCGCGACCTTCGGCGCGAGCCATCGACCTTGGCCCGACGCGCCGAACCACCCGTCGGCTGCAGGCTTGTCGGCATGATCAGTGTGACCAGCTTGACCAAGCGGTACGGGGCGCACACCGCCGTCAACGACGTCTCGTTCGAATGCGCCCCCGGCACCGTGACCGGCTTCCTCGGCCCCAACGGCGCGGGCAAGTCGACCACGATGCGGATGATCACGGGGCTCACCCCGCCGACCTCCGGCACGTCCGAGGTGGCCGGGCGGCCCTACCGGCAGCTGCCGAACCCGGGCCGCGAGGTGGGCGTGCTGCTCGACGCCTCGGCCCAGCACCCGGGCCGGACCGGCCGCGAGGTGCTCAGCCTCTCGGCCCGTACGCAGGGTGTCGGCAGCCAGCGGGTCGACGAGCTGCTCGACCTGGTCGGCCTGGCCGGCCCGGCCGCCAAGCGCCGGGTCCGCGGCTACTCCCTCGGCATGCGGCAGCGGCTCGGCATCGCACACGCGTTCATCGGCGACCCGCGGGTGCTGATCCTGGACGAGCCGGCCAACGGCCTCGACCCGGAGGGCATCTTCTGGATGCGCGGCCTGCTGCGCGACTTCGCCGACCGGGGCGGCACGGTGCTGCTCTCGTCCCACCTGCTGCGTGAGGTGGAGGCGGTCGCGGATCGACTGGTGGTCATCGGGGGCGGTCGAATCGTGGCCAACGGCACCAAGGCGGAGTTGCTGGCCGCCGGCGGCGTACGGGTGCGGGCACTGGACCCGGCCACGCTGCGGGTGGCCCTGGAGCGGGCCGGGCTCGCGGTGACCGAGGGCGCCGAGGGGGCGCTCATCGTGCAGGCCGAGGCGGAGCAGGTCGGGCAGGTGGCGGCCAGCATCTCGGCGGTGTTGATCGAGCTGCGGCCGGTCGACACCGGCGGCCTGGAAGAGCTGTTCCTGACCCTGACCGCCGCCGAGGCCAAGGAGACCGCGCGATGACCGCCACCATGACCGAGACGCGTACGCCCGCCGCGGCGTCGCGTACCTTCCCCCGGCCCAACCTGATCCGGCTCACCGGGGTCGAACTGCGCAAGATGGCCGACACCCGGGCCGGTTTCTGGCTGATGGTGGCCACCGCGCTGATCTCCGTGGTGGTCGTGGCGATCCAGCTGTTCGCCGCGGACCCGCCGGACCAGACGTTCAAGAACATGTTCCAGTCGACGCTGTTCCCGGTGGGCGTCCTGCTGCCGATCCTCGGCATCCTGTCGGTGACCAGCGAGTGGACCCAGCGCACGGCGTTGACCACGTTCGCCCTGACCCCGCAGCGGCAGCGGATCGCCAGTGCGAAGCTGCTCGCGACCGTCCTGCTCGGCGTGGTCTCGATCCTGCCGGCCCTCGGCGTGGCGGCGATCGGCAACGCGGTCGCCGGCGGCATGGACCCCGCGGCCGGTGACTGGTCGTTCAGCGGCACGCTGCTCGGCTACGCGGTGCTGTTCAGCGTCCTGAACATCATCTGGGGCCTGGCGTTCGGCATGCTGTTCATGAACTCCGCCGTCGCCATCGTGCTGTACTTCGTGGTCCCGATGGTCTGGTCGATCCTCACCCAGATGATCGAGGGCCTGAAGAGCGTGTCGGAATGGCTGGACTTCACGGTGACCTCGACGCCGCTGTTCGAGGACGCCGCGCTGACCGGCGGCGAGTGGGCCCGGCTGGCGGCCTCCATCGGCCTCTGGGTCGTCGTGCCCGGCGTGCTCGGGCTGGTCCGGCTGCTCAAGCGCGAAGTGAGCTGAATTCCCACAGGTGCGTGGGCGGTCGCGGGTCGGGGGTCCCGCGGCCGCCCACGCCGCCGCTTCCGGGCGAGAATGGCCGGATGGCGAAAGGTGCGTGCCCGTGCCGCAGCGGGCGGTCCTACGACGAGTGCTGCGGCCCGCTGCACCGGGGTGCGGCCGTGGCCGCCACCGCCGAACAGTTGATGCGGTCGCGCTACAGCGCCTTCGCGGTCGGCGACACCGACTATCTGCTGCGCACCTGGCACAGCACCACCAGGCCCGACTCGCTCGACCTGGACCCGGCGCAGCGCTGGGTGCGGTTGGAGATCCTCGAGACGGCCAAGGGCGGCGCCGCGGACCCGACGGGCGTCGTCGAGTTCCGGGCCACCTACCGGCAGGGCAGCCACACCGACGACCTGCACGAGCGGAGCCGCTTCGTCCGCACGGACGGCGACTGGGTGTACGTCGGCCCACTCCCGATGCGCTAGGGCCTATCCGACGGGTCAGTGCGAGCCGAGACGGAGTCCAGGTGTCGTCTGGTGGTGGCCCGGAATTGCCCGGATACCGGTGTTGTATCTGGGCAATTCCGGGACGCCGCCAGGCGGCGGCTGGGCCCGTCGCAGGCCGTGCTGACCCGTCGGATAGGCCCTAAGGGCTGTCGCGAGGCGGCGGGCGTAGGAGACTGACCCGCATGAGCGAGCCCCGAGTGTTGATCGTCGGTGCGGGCATCGCGGGTCTCGGTGCCGCGCACGCCTTGCGGGCCAAGGCAATCACCGCCGACCTGGTCGAGCGCAACCCGCGGCCCGAGGCCGGCGGCACGGGCATCTACCTGCCCGCCAACGCGGTCCGCGCGCTGACGATGCTCGGCTTCGGCGACGAGATCCGCGCCGCCGGCCACGAGATCCACCGGGTCCGGATGCTCGACCAGCGCGGCCGCCGCCTGATCGACCTGCCGATCGCCCAGATCTGGGGCGGCGTCGGGCATCCGTGCGTGGCGGTGCCCCACGCCGACCTGCGCCGGATTCTGCGCACCGGCCTCGACGTCACCGTGCGGACCTTCACGTCGGTCGACGCCGCCGACTACGACGTGGTCGTGGGCGCCGACGGCATCCGGTCCGCCGTCCGCGAGTGGGTCTTCCCCGACGCCGCGGCCCCGCGCCCGGTCGGCGAGGTCGCCTGGCGGTTCATCGCGGACGGCTACCCGGTCGAGCACCTGTGGTGCACCTGGCAGGGCCACGGCCGCACGTTCCTGGCCGTCTCGCTCGGCGGCGGTCGGGCCTACTGCTACGCCGACCTGACCGCGGCCGCGCCGCCCGACGACTGGCGCGCGCTGTTCGCCGACTTCCCGGAGCCAGTCCGCGCGCTGGTCGCCGGCGCCACCGACGTGCACGCCGGCACGATCGAGGAGGTGTTCCTCGGCTCGGTGCACCGGGGCAAGACGGTGCTGATCGGCGACGCCGCCCACGCATATTCCCCCAACATGGCGCAGGGTGCGGCGCTCGCGCTGGAGGACGCGCTGCTGCTGGCCAACCACCTCGACGACCTCGACGCGTTCGCGCGGCGGCGGGTGGGTCGGGCCCGCTGGGTCCGCGACCAGACGCGGCGCCGGGACCGGGCCCGGCACCTGCCGCCGCCGCTGCGCGACGCGGTGCTGCGGACGGTTGGTCCGAAGCTGTTCAAGGCCGCCTTCCGGCCACTGCTCAACCCGCCATAAGACGATCATTTCCCGGGTCCGCGGTGGGCACGACCGTCGCTCCCGCCGGACACCGCTCCGCTGCGCTGCGCTGCCAGGTCCGCGGTGGGCACGGGTAGCGTTGCCCGGGGGTTCGCATGGATCTTGACTTGCGCAAGGTGCGGTATTTCGTGGCTGTGGCCGAAGAGTTGAACTTCGGCCGGGCGGCGGACCGGCTCCGGATCGCCCAACCGGCGCTCAGCCGGCAGATCCGGGCACTCGAGAAGGAACTCCACATCGAGTTGTTCGAGCGCTCCAGCCGGGGCACCGCGCTGACCCCGGCGGGCACCCAACTGCTGGCCGACGCCGGGCCGGTGCTCGCGGCCGCCGACGCGATGGAGCGGCGCGCGCGGCTGGCGGCACGCGGGACAGCCCCGTTCACCGTGGCGTTCATGCCCGGCATCCTCGTGACGCCGGTGGTCCGGGCCTTCACCGACGCGTACCCGGGGATCGGTGTCGAGGTCTTGCGCACCTCCTACTACGAGCAGGTGGCGGTGCTGCACGACGGGCGGGCCGACGTCAGCTTCGTCCGGCTGCCGGTGCCGGTGGCCGGGTTGACCGTGGTGCCGCTGTTCGCCGAGGCGCGGGTGGTCGCCGTGCCGGCCGGCCATCCCCTCGCGGGCAAGGAGCGGCTGCACGTCGACGACATCGCTGACGAGCACCTGCTGCAGGATCCGGACCTGGTGCCCGAGTGGCGCGACATCGCGCGGGACGTCCGCGAGGGCAGCAGCCGCTGGCGGTCCGGACCGGGGTCCACGATGGAGGAGAAGCTGGAGCACGTCGCCGCCGAGGAGGGCATCATCATCGTGCCCCGCTCGACGGCGGCGCTCTACACCCGGCCGGACGTGGTCTACCGGCCCCTCGACGGCATCGCCGACAACCAGGTGGCCGTCGCCTACAGCACCCAGCGCGGCTCGGCCGAGGTCGAGCAGTTCGCCGACCTGGCGGTGCGGCTCCTGCGCACGAACTGACCCTTACGCAAGGATCTGGCCGCCGTCGACGCCCAGCACCGTGCCGGTCGAGAACGGCTGATCGATCAGGTACGCGTACGCCCGGGCCACCTCGTCGGTCTCGCCGACGCGGCCGATCAGCCCGCCGACCTGCCGGAAGTAGGCCTCCCGGTCGTCCTCACCCAGGCCGGCCCAGAGCGGCGAGCGGGTCACCCCGGGCGCCACCGCGTTGACCCGGACCGGCGCCAACTCGATCGCCAGCGCCCGGGTCAGCGCGCTGACCGCACCGCAGATCGCCGCGGCCACCGACCAGCCCGCGGCCGGACGATGCTCGGCCGACCCCGTGGTCAGCGTGATCGACCCGCCCGGCCGGATCCGCGCCGCCGCGTGCTTCACGGCCGCCAGCACGCTGAAGAAGCGCAACCCGAAGAACTCGCGGGCCGCGTCGAGGTCCAGGTCGTCGGCCGGCAGCAGGCGCAGGGGTTCGCCCGCCGTGTAGACCAGGTGGTCGAACGGCCCGACCCACGCGAACAGCCGCTCGATCGCGGCCTCGTCCCGCAGGTCGACGGCGTGCCCGGTGGTGCCGGCGGGCAGCTTGGCCACCGCCTTGTCGACGCTCTCCTGCCGGCTCGACGCGACCACGATCTCGGCACCCCGCGCGCTCAGGTGCTCCGCCACCGCGAAGCCCAACCCCGAGGTGCCACCCAACACGACTACTCGCTGTCCAGTCATGCGACCAACCCTGCGCCGCGGACGTAGACGGTCGCCAATACCCCTTTCGTCGGGTCCGATGCCGATCGGGTATGGCTGGCACAATCACCCGGTGACCGCACCCGTCGCTGAGATCGACATCGACGCCGACCTGGTGGCGCGCCTGCTCCGGGCGCAGCATCCCGACCTGGCCGACCGACCGCTCCAACTCGTCGCCAACGGCTGGGACAACGTGATCTTCAAGGTCGGCGACGACCTCTGCGTGCGGCTGCCGCGCCGGGAGGTCGCGGTGCGGTTGATCGTCAACGAACAGCGCTGGCTGCCGACGCTCGCCCCGGTCCTGCCGGCCCGCATTCCGGCGCCCGTGCGGGTTGGCCTGCCCGGCCAGGGCTACCCGTGGCCCTGGTCGGTCTGCGCCTGGATCGACGGCGAGATCGCCGCGCGGGTGCCGGTGGCCGACCGCCGCCCGGTCGCGGCCGCGCTGGCCGAGTTCATGACCCGGCTGCACGTGCCGGCGCCGCCGGACGCGCCGGTCAACCCGGTGCGCGGAGTCCCGCTCGCGGTCCGTGACGAGCAGATCCAGGACCGGCTGACCAGCGGCAAGCTGGCCCGGGAGGACGAACTGCGCCGGCTCTGGGACGAGTTGCGGGAGACGCCGGTCTACGCCGGCCCGCCGGTCTGGCTGCACGGTGATCCGCACCCGGCCAACCTCGTGCTGCGCGGGTCGACCCTGGAAGCCGTGATCGACTTCGGCGACATCACCGCGGGTGACCCGGCGACCGACCTCGCCGCCGCCTGGCTCGTCTTCGACGCCGAGGGCCGGGCCGCCTTCCGGGCCGGCACCGAGGCCGACGACGCGACCTGGGCGCGGGCCCGGGGATGGGCCCTGGCGATCGGCACCGCGATAGCCGTGTTCGCCGACATCCACCCCGGTTTGGCGGATGCCGGCGAACACGCGATCAGTCAGGTGCTAGCGGATCACGGGTAGTTGTTCAGGTACTGCGTCTCGGCACCGCGCCGGGCCGTACCCCCGGTGTTGTTGATGATGCGGTTGATCGTGCCCTGACCACCGAGCGAGACGGTCACCATGTTCTGGAACCGCACGCCGGGTTTGGTGGGCACCTCGAACGAGCGCTCCGCGACCACGGATTCGTCCAATGTGAACACACAGTACGAGCCGAGGCCGATCGCGTAGTGCTCGTTGACCGCGTCGTTGACCTTGTACGCCGCGTACCCGCGGGTCGAGCCGTTCATCCACGACGCCTGGTTGGGCATCTCGTAGGGGAACTCGTTCTGGTAGAAGTACGTCCGGCCGCGCTCGCCGTTCCAGATCGTCTGGTACTTCTGGAAGTGCTCGACGAACAGGCCGTACATCGTGACGTCGTCGCCGTTGACGGTCAGGCCGGTGTCGGCGGTGTTGACCGACCAGCCCACCCCGTCGCCGTGGTCGGCGCGCCACAGCCACATGTGGTCGCCGATGACGTCGTCGCTGTTGACGGTCAGCGTGTTGGTCGCCCGGCCGACGCCCGGGCCGCCGATCCGGAAGAACACGTCGTGCAGCGAGACCGGGTTGGCGGCGTGGTCCGCGCTGGAGCCGGACGGGCCGACCTCCATCAGCACCGGCGAGTTGGTCGCGCCGGCCTCGAACATGATGCCGCCGACCTTGACGCCGTCGACGTCGGCGATCCGCATGCCGACCGTGCCGTTGTCGGCCTGGATGGTCGCGAGGCCCAGGCCCAGGATCACGGTGTTGGCCCGGTTGACCTGGATCGGCTGGTTGACGTGGTGGACGCCGGGCGTGAAGAGCAGGTTCTTGCCCTGCGCCAGCGCCAGGTTGATGGTCGCGACCGGGGTGCCCGGGCGCACGATGAAGAACGTCGACAGCGACAGCGACGAGCCGGCCGGCGTCTTGTTGAACCAGGTCGTCCCGGTCGAGTTGGTGCGCAGGGCCGGCACGAACACGCGGTACTCACCCGAGCCGTCGACGTACAGGAAGGGCTTCTCCCGTACGGTCGGGGTGTTGGGGATGACCGTGTGCGACGGGTTCGGGAAGTGGTTGGGCGGTGCGCCGGTCACGCCCTGGAACACCATGTTCCAGACCGATCCGGTCCACGAGCCGAACTCGCTGTTGCGGGAGTACCACTGCTGCTGCGAGCCGGAGACGACCATGCCGTCGATCTTGGTGTCGGCCATGAAGCCGCCGCTCGACCAACCGTCGCCGCCGTTCCAGAGTTGGATCTGGTTGCCGCCGCCCCGCAGGTGCATGCGGCGGTACGGGGCTGCCTGCGAGACGGCCCAGCGCTCGACACTCACGCCGGCGGGCAGGGTGACGGACAGGTTTTCCGCCGCGCGCCAGAAGTTCTGGGTGGCGTTGCCGCCGAACCAGAACGCCTCGGCACGGACGTGGCCGTTGAGGTTGACGTCGTCGGGCGACATGCCGAGGCCGGCGACCTGGGTGAAGAAGCCGAGGTTGACGTCGGCGGTGTAGTTGCCGGGCTTGAACAGGACCGCGTACCGCTGCGGGCCGAACTGGTTCTCCTCCTGCTGGGTGAAGATGGTGTTGAGCCGGCTCTGGATGGTCGAGGTCGGCGTGGACGGGTCGAAGACGAACGTGTTCGAGCCGAGGTTGGGGTTGCGCGGGTCGGTGGGTTCGACCGGTTCGCCGGTCGGCGGGTCGGTCGGCGGGTTGGTGGGGCCGGTGCCGGTGAAGATCCTCAGCTCCCAGAGTGAGTAGCCGTAGGCCGTGCCCCGTGCGGTGCCGTAGACGCGCAGGTAGCGCGCACTGGCGTTGACGTTGATCGTCTGGGTGCCGCCGGTGCCGGTCGTGGTGCTGTAGATGTTGGTCCAGGTCGCGTCGTTGTTGCTGGTCTGGATCTGGAACGCGCGGCCGTAGGCGGCCTCCCACTGCAGGACGACCTGGCAGATGTTCTGGACGCTGCCGAGGTCGATGCGGATCCACTGTGGATCGGATGCGGCGGAGGACCAGCGCGTGCCGGCGTTGCCGTCGACGGCGGCCGTCGCGGGGAAGCCGGCGCCCTGGGTCGAGGAGGCCGTCGCGGGCTTGCCCTGTGCGGCGTTGGTGGTGCCACAGCCGGTGGGTGGATTGCCGCCGAAGGTGCCGTGGACCTGGAACTCGAAGAGGCTGTAGCCCCAGGCGGTGGCGCGGGCGGTGCCGTAGAGGCGGACGTAGCGGCCGCTGCCGGTGACGGGCAGGATTTGGGTGCCGCCCGTGCCGGTGGTGGTGGAATAGATGTTGGTCCAGGCGCTGCCGTCGGCGGAGGTCTGGATCTGGAAGGCCCGACCGTACGCGGCTTCCCAGTTGAGGGTGATCTGGGTGACGCTGGCGGTGGCGCCGAGGTCGACCTGGATCCACTGTGGATCCGAGAAGGCCGAGGCCCAGCGGGTGCCGGCGTTGCCGTCGACGGCGGCCTGCGCGCCGAAGGTGGCATTCTCGGCCGACGACGCGGTGGCGGGCTTCCCTTGGGAGATGACGGCGTCGGCGGCACTGGCGGCGGACGACACGGTCAGCAACGAGGCGACGAGGGCGGCGACGGCCAGCCCGGCCGTGGCGGTGTGACGCCGGCTCCAACGTCGGCGTTGTGCGGGCGGTGGGGCGCTTTCGGGGGGTGCCTGGTATCTCATGTGCCTGCCTAACGGTGATAGGCGGCGCGCGCGGTATGCACGCCGGGACGGGGGCGTGGCGCTCGGAGAGCGCTCTCCGAGCGGCTATGAGTTTGAACCGCGATTCGGCTCTCGTCAATATGTGGGGGAGCGCTTTCCGGGGATTGACACGCATCGCAGTGTCGCACAGACTGGCGCTTGGCGAGAGCGCTCTCTCGCTTAATTTCATCGATGGACCAAGATCTCTCAACGACGACCGTCCCCGTCGAGGAGCTCACCTGATGGCCCGCTCCGCCGTGCCCACTCCCCCGCCGCCAGCGGCGGTCCGGGGCGCTGCGACACGGGCGCGGCGGCTGCGGTTTGGTCTTGCCGCGTGGGGTGGACCGATGGCCCGCGGCGCCGCCATGTCGGGGCCTGCCGTGGGTGGTGGAGCTTTGGCGCGGCGGTTCGGGATCATGCGGGCACCGGCTGCAGCCGCCCCGCGCGCCGAGTCCGCGCCCGGGGGTGCCGATGACGCGGGTCCGGTGTCCTTGGGCGTTCCACGCCGCCGCCGCACGCCACGACTCTGCGCCCGTGGGCCGATGAACCGAGTCCGTACTACGTGGGCGCTCCACGCACTTCATCGCAGGCCACGACTCCGCGCACGGAGCGTGCCCATGCAGCGGGTCCGGACTACATGGCGGTTCACGCATCCGCCTCGCGCCACGACTCCGCCCCCGGAGCGTGCCCATGAACCGCGTCCGAACTACGTGGGCGCTGCACCCACCCGCCCCACGCCACCACTCCGCGCCCCGGCGGCTCCTATGACCGGGGTCCGAACCACGTGGCGCTGCATGCACCCGCCCCACGCCACGACTCCGCCCCCGGAGCGTGCCCATGAACCGCGTCCGAACTACGTGGGCGCTGCACCCACCCGCCCCACGCCGCCACTCCACGCCCGGAGCGCGCCCATAACCCGGATCCGACTACGTGACGCCGCACGCACCCGCCCCACGCCACCACTCCGCCCGCGGAGCGCGCCCATGAACCGGCTCCGGATTGCGTGGGAGCTTTACCCGCCAGCCCTCGGGCCACGAGTCCGCGCTCCGGGGGTGCCGATGACCCCGAGTCCGAATTACGTGGCGCTACATGCAGCCGCCCCACACCATCACTTCGCCCCCGGAGCGTGCCGATGACCTCGGTCTGGATTGCGCGGGCGCTTCACGCACCCGCCGCGCGCCACGACTCCGCGCTCGGAGCGTGCCGATGAGCCGAGTCCGGACTGGGTGCGCGATAGGTGCGCGCGGCGTGGGCGAGGGGTCCTCGGCGCCAGCGGTGGGCGGCGGGCGAGGGCTCGATGGGGCCGGAGGGCACCGATGACGCGGCGGCGTGTGGTGTTGGCGCTGGTCGCCTCCGCTCTTGTCGGTGGGTGTTCCGCGCCGGATCGTGGGGCGCCCGCGGGAAGTGGTGGCTCGCCTACCGGGGCGGGATCTGGCACGCCGTCCGGTGGTGGCGGCGAGCCCGCCGCGGGTGGTGTCGGCGAGCCGGCCGCCGGTGGTGGGCCGAACACGACTGACATCGCTTGGATGCAGTTGCTGATCGCCATGAATGAGCGGCTGCTGCCGCTTTTCGACCTCGTACCCAGTCGTAGTGGGGACCCGGCCGTGCAGCTTTATGCCTCCGTTGCCCGGCGGGCGCGGGAGGCGGAGCTCGAGTCGCTGCGGAAGCTGGCCGCGGGTGTAGCCGACCTGCCGACCGACAACCCGCACCTCCAGCACGACATGCCCGGGATGCCGACGGTGGCGCAGCGGGAGGCGATGGCGCGTACCAACGGGAAAGAGTTCGACCGCGGCTTCGCCGCCGCGATGATCGCGCATCTCGACCAGACCTCCCGGCTCTGCACGGGCGAGCAGAGCGCCGGCGCCGACCCGGCGTTCCGTTCGCTCGCGGCGTCGATCGCGCGCGGAGTCGGCGAGGAGCGAGCCCGGGCGTCCGCACTGGACGCCCGGGCCGCTTCGCCCAGCGCGAACACGCGTTGACGTCAAGATGCCTTGACGGCAGCGTTATGCGCATGACACCGGACCTGCTGGAACGCGAACACACACTGGCCACGGCGACGGCGCGCTTCGACCAGCTACGCACCTGGGAGGCGCTCGGTGAGCCGGCACTCGGCCGCGCTGAGGTGTTGGAACTTCTCGCGCTGAGCGAGGTGCTCGCCCGCAAGGCAGCCTACGGGCGGCAGCTCAGCATCCGCAGCGCCCGCGCGGCCGGCGCGTCGTGGACCCAGATCGGGGCCGCGCTGGGCACCAGCAAGCAGGCGGCCTGGGAGGCCCACGCCAGGTGGATCGACGACCAGGCCGACCAACACCGCGACAGCGACGTGGCCGGGCTGACCGGTCCGGAGGTCGCCGAGCTGCGCGACCAGGCGGGCGACGCGGACAGCTAGCCGGAGCGGAAGCGCTCGTCGTCTACATCGGATCGGCGGAACCGGGCGGTCGACCCGTTAGGGGTTGCCCGCACCCACGCCAAAGCCGGCGGCTTGCGGGTAAGCACCACAGCCGAAAGCCACCGGGCCCGTCGTGGGCGCCCGGTGGAATCGGCGCGAGGTTGCTAGCGGACCGTGCGGAAGAACGTGCGGACATCCTCGACGAAGAGGTCCGGAGCCTCGAGGGCCGCGAAGTGGCCGCCGCGGTCGTACTCGCTCCAATGGGTGATCTTGTTGGTTTGTTCCGCGTAGCGGCGGATCGCCACGTCCTCCGCGAACACCGCCACGCCCGTCGGGATGCCGCTCGGGGTCGGCCAGTTGCCGCTGTGCATGCTCTCGTAGTAGAGGTTCGCCGACGTGCCGGCCGTGTTGGTCAGCCAGTAGAGCATCACGTTGGTCAGGATGTCGTCGCGGTTGACGACGTCCTCCGGGAGCTTGCCGCCGTGCGTCCACTCCTGGAACTTCTCGACGATCCAGGCGAGCTGGCCGATCGGTGAGTCGGCCAACGCGTACGACAGGGTCTGTGGCCGGGTCGCCTGGATCTGGAAGTAGCCGTTCATGTCCTGCATGTAGTTGGCCAGCCGGCCCAGCCGTACCTTCTCGGCGTCGGTCATCGTGGCCTGCTCCTCTTCGGACACCTCGCCGAACGGGATGAAGCCCATCGTCGCCGCGTTGACGTGGATGCCGATCACGTGGTCGGGGTCGACGCGGCCGAGGTCCGGCGCGATGAAAGCGCCGTAGTCGCCGCCCTGGGCCCCGTAGCGCGCGTAACCGAGGCGGTCCATCAGCTTCGCGAACGCCCCCGCGATCCGGCGACTGTCCCAACCCGCCTGCGTCACTCGACCCGAGAGGCCGAAGCCCGGGATCGACGGGATCACCACGTGGAACGCGTCGGCCGGGTCGCCACCGTGCGACCGCGGGTCGGTCAGCGGGCCGATCACGTCGAGGAACTCCACGATCGAGCCGGGCCAGCCGTGGCTGAGCACCAGCGGCAGGGCGGTCGGCTCGGGCGAGCGGACGTGCAGGAAGTGCACCCGCTCGCCGTCGATCTCCGTGGTGAACTGCGGGAACTCGTTGATCTTCTGCTCGGCGGCCCGCCAGTCGTAACCGTCGGCCCAGTAGGCGGCCAGGTCGCGCAGGTAGTCGACCGGCACGCCGCGGGACCACTCGGCGCCGGGGAGCGCGAACGGCCAGCGGGACTGGGTCAGCCGGGCGCGGAGGTCGTCGAGGTCGGCTTGGGCGACGTCGAGGCGGTAGGGCTGCATGGGGGTTCCCTCCATCGGATCGTTGCGTTCCGTTCCATTTCACTGTAGCGGAACGGAATGATCCATTCCAAGAAGAGATCGCAAGATTCTGTTGGCAGCCGGCCACCCCGGCGTGGGACCGTTTTCGCATGCGGAAGTACGTGATCATGGGCGTGCAGGGCAGCGGCAAGGGCACCCAGAGTGAGCTCATGCGCCGTGACCTCGACCTGACCCACATCGGCGTCGGCGACATCCTGCGGTGGCACGTGCAGCAACACACCAAGATCGGCGCTCTGGTACGCCGCACGATGGCCGCCGGCGAGCTGGTCGGCGACGACCTCGTCGAGTCGATCGTGCGCGAGCGGCTGCAGCAGCACGACTGGAACTACGGCTTCCTGATCGACGGCTTCCCGCGCAACGTCCGGCAAGCGGAGTTCTTCCTCGAGAGCTACGACATCGACGGCGTGATCCACCTCGACCTGCCCGACGAGGACGTGCAGAAGCGGGTGCTCAGCCGGCGGCTCTGCGCGAGCTGCGGCATGGACTACAACCTGATCTCCGACCGCCCCGAGGTCGACGGCAATTGCGACGTCTGCGGCGGCGACCTGGTGCCCCGCGACGACGACACCCCCGAGGCGCTGGCCGCGCGGCTGCGGGACTACTACGAGAAGACGGAGCCGGTGCTCGAGCTTTTCCGGCGCAAGGAGTGCGTGCTGACGGTCGACGCCCGCCCCGAGCCGGGCGCCGTCCAGGACGCCATCCGATCGGGGCTGGACCTGCCGCCGTACCGCCGCTGATCGTTCTTCGTAGTGTGGGGGCATGACGACTTACCGCTCCGTCAACCCCGCCCGCCTCGATGACGTCGTCGCCGAGGTGCCGCTGACCGACGCCGCCGGCTTCATCGCCGCGTGCCGCACCGCGCGGGCCGCGCAGCGGGGTTGGGCCGCCGTGCCGGCGCCGGTCCGCGGTCAGGTCATCGGCAACCTGGGCCGCCTGGTGCGCGCCAACTTCGAGGCGCTGGCCCAGCTCGTCACCCGCGAGATCGGCAAGCCGATCGTCGAGGCCCGCGGCGAGGTGCAGGAGATCATCGACACCTGCGACTTCTTCCTGGGCGAAGGACGCCGGTTGTACGGGCAGACGGTGCCCAGTGAGATGCCCGACAAGCAGCTGTTCACGTTCCGCGTACCCGTCGGGGTGGCCGCGATCATCACGGCCGGCAACTTCCCGGTCGCGGTGCCGTCCTGGTACCTGGTGCCCGCCCTGCTCTGCGGCAACGCCGTCGTCTGGAAACCCGCCGAGTACGCGTCGGCGAGCGCGGCGGCGCTGGCCGCGCTGGTGCGCCGGTCGGGCCTGCCGGACGGGGTGTTCGAGGTGGTCGACGCCGACGGCGCGGCGACCTACGAGGGGTTGGCCGGCGCGCTCGACGCGGGCCTGGTCGACAAGGTGGGCTTCACCGGGTCGTCCGCGGTCGGCGCGCGGATCGGCGAGCTGACCGGTCGGCACCTGCAGACGCCGTGCCTGGAGCTGGGCGGCAAGAACCCGATGGTGGTCACGCCGGACGCCGACCTGTCGCTCGCGGTCGAGGGCGCGCTGTTCGGCGGTTTCGGCACGGCGGGCCAGCGCTGCACGTCGCTGGGCACGGCCATCGTGCACGAGTCGGTGTACGACTCCTTCGTCGGCTCGCTGGACAAGGCCCTGTCGGATGCGGTGATCGGTGACCCGTCGCGGACCGATGTCCTCTATGGACCGATGCTGGCCGACCGGTTCGCGAGCCGGTACGAGGACTACTTGGGCTGGATCGGCGAGCACCACCGGGTGCTGGGGTCCGGCGGCCGCACGGGCCGGATCACGACCGACAACCCGCGGGCGAATTTCGTGGGTGACCCGGATGCGGGCCTCTTCTACCACCCGGTGCTGGTCGCCGGCGTGCGGCCGGACGACGAGCTGTTCAGGACGGAGACGTTCGGCCCGATCGTGGGCGTCATGCCGTACCGGGACCTGGACGACGCGATCGACCTCGCCAACGCGCCCGATTACGGCCTGTCGTCGTCGATCTACACCAACGACCCCCGCTCGGCGTTCGCCTTCCGAGCGGGCGTGTCCGCGGGCATGGTCAGCGTCAACAACTCGACGTCGGGCGCGGAGGCCCACCTGCCGTTCGGCGGCAACGGCCGCTCGGGCAACGGCTCCCGACAGTCGGGGGTCTGGGTACTCGACCAGTTCACCCGCTGGCAGTCGATGAACTGGGACTTCTCGGGGCGGCTGCAGAAGGCCCAGATGGACACCCAGACCATTACTCCGGACCTGGACTTCCGCCTCTAAGCCGTGGACGCCGCCGGGCGGCCGGCCATGGTCGCGGCCGTCGGGCTCAGCCGGACAAGGCGCGGCCGGGCATGATCGCGGTTGTCCGGCTCGACCGGACA
>NZ_BONE01000115.1 GCF_016862555.1 Asanoa siamensis
AACAAACCCGAGACCCCGCCGCACCAGTTAAAAAACAAGCTAGCCTAGTTTGCAGCACAACCGGCCGCCGCCGACGCGGCCCCAACCGACTACGTCGATGTCTCCGGGCTCACCGTCATCGCGGCGACGCACGACCAGGTCGTGCCGGAGAAACTGCGCGACGCCTGGGCGGCGTACGACGCGCTGAGCGAGGCCTACCCGGACGACTTCGGGTACGCCTCGCCGAACATCACCGACGGCACCCTGTCGATGGGTGTGGTCACATCACGGGGCCGCAGCGCGCTCGCCGCCATGGCCGCGGGCAAGCAGGTCACGCTGGCGAGCACCCTGGCCGAGAACGCGGAAACCGCACAGAAGAGAGCCGGCGCGCTGCAAATGGCCGCTACCAAGGCTCCAGGGCTCAACGCTGTCGCTGTCGCCGCGACGCGGAGCCGGTCAGCGGTCGAGAAGGACAAGGACGACCTCATCGACTGGAGCCGCGACCCCGCGTTCGCGGACGCGGACATCTACCGGACCGCGGTGGAGCGCAGCACCGGCCGGGTCATCCTCAGCGCCGCCAAGCTCACCCCGACCCTCGCGAAAGCGATCGTGGCGGCGCACGGGACACAGAACGTGGTGCTGATGCTCGCGCCGAACCCGCAGCTCTCCCCGCAGGTCGGCAGGCTCGCTGACAACAGCCCGTTCTACGGTGGCTCGCGGATCAACGCCCCAGCCGGGTCGTGCTCGGACGCGTTCTCCTGGCGCGTCGGATCGGCGTACGCGATGGTGACCGCCGGGCACTGCGCGCCCGGTGGTGGATCGGTGAGCACGCTGACCTCGTCGATGGGCAGTATCACGGCGGGCCGCCACGAGACCTGGAACAACGGGGTCGGCACGGTCACCGTGCCCGGCTACTCCGGCTACCACGGCGACGGCGCGATCATCACGGTCAGCTCCGGCAAGACATCCGCCGGCAGGATCTACCGCGGCGCGTCCAACTCCACCAGCAGCTCGGCTGTGCTCGGCATGTGGAGCCGGCGCGCCGCCTCCGGCGACCAGTACTGCACCGGCGCCTCCTACAGTGGCGAGATCTGCGGCTGGACCGTGGACACCACCCAGGTCAACTGGGCCTACAACGACGGCAGCGTGGTACGGAGCGCGTCGGAGAGCCGCAACCGACAGGGCTGGTGTACCCGCGGCGGCGACTCGGGCGGTTCGGTCTCCACCGCCACATCCAGCGGTGTGACCGCCAAGGGCGTGCACAGCGGCGGCGGCGGAGGCGGTGACGACTTCTACGGCGGCCTGTTCGACCAATGCCACCAGGTGTTTACTGATATCTGGGACATCTACTACGGATTGCCGGGATATCTGGAGTGAGAAACCTAGGAGCCATCGCCGTCGCGGCCGCACTGCTGCTCGCGGCATGCTCGGGCGACGAGAGGAAGCCGCGGTGGACTCCTACCAGGTCGACCCGGCCGGCACGACGCTCACACTGGTCGTCGTTGCCCGGCCGGACTCGACAGCCCGCGCCGAGGTGACCACACAGGATTCGGACCGCGTGGTGGTAAAGGTGCGGGTCCGCGAGCCGGTCGGAAGCGGCACAGACCTGGGCCAGCACTACCCGGTGACGGTGACACTGAAGGAACCGCTGGGCAAGCGCCCAGTGGTCACCGACTACGGTCAAGAGATCCCAACCGCCCCGCCGACGCCGAACCCCTGATTGATTTACTCGTTGCCGGTGCGCACCGCACCCTCCTCCCCGCACGCCGCCGCAGGGTCGGCTGAGCGCTGATTGGTACTGGTCAGACGACACGAGGAGCTGGAGGTCGGCTGCGCGGAGGGCTCGGCCGAGTTCATGACGGTGCCCGGTGACCGCAGTTTCCTCCGATTCAGCGCGGCGGATATGGCCGTGTTCGCCGAGGCCGTCGCCGTTCGGCACCGCGTATTCCGGCAAGGGCAAGCCGCAACGCCTGATGTGGGTCGCCGCAATACATGGAGGCAGACCGGCGTGTACGAAGAGCTCCTTGGGCACGGGTAGCGGTGATGCCGCCTTCTTCGAGGCGGTCGACGGCGTGCCGTGGGTGGCTGCTGGCGTGCTGGGCACTGTGACCCGTACCAGCTTGGCGTTGCAGATCTATGCCGCCTGCCATGTGACTGGGCGGTTCGTGCTGCGTTTCTGGACGGTCGACACATGAGTACTTCGACAAATACCAGTTCGAGGCCGATCCGGTGCTGCTCGACGAGATGGCCGAGCACCTGGCCGAGATTATCCCCTGAAGGCACCGAGGTGCTGGCGGGCTGGAGATGGGCGGAATCGCGGTCGTTTCCGCGCTGGGCGGACACGCTGGGCTACCGTGCGCGTTCGTACGGAAGGCGGCCAAGTCCTATGGCACCACACGGCTGGCGGAGGGAGCCGCTGTGGCCGGCCGTCGGGTGTTGAAAGGTCGGTGAAGGAGATCATCATTATGATCGCCGGCATCACCCGTGGATGATGAGAAAGGGATTCGGTTGTCACGCCTCCTCGCACAACGCCGGCCATCGTCGCCCGCTAATCACGTGATGGCGCGCTGGCGCACAGTAGTGGTCCGATTGGTCACAGTCAGTCTGTCTCTGCTGACGGCCGCCACCGTTGCGGCACAGCCAGTACAGGCCGCCGCGGTTCCGCCGGCGCAGGCCGCGGGGATCGTGGGTCAACGTCATGGTGAGATGTGGTGGACCGATCCATCCGGCCCATATCAGTTGTTGCAGGCCACCTACCTCTTCACTGTTTACAATGATCACAAAAAGGAACTGATGGTATGCGATCAGAGAATAGACACTTTCAGGGTGTTTATCGAGATCGATCCAACCGGAGTGGGCTCGCCGGATACGCTGCGGTACCCCGACGCGAACGATGCCAACCCGGGTTGCTCACGGTTCACCTTCTACTACCCCGTTCGTAAGTGGCGACCACAACTACTGGACATTTATGACAACGTGTACTTCACCCCTTGGCCGACACCGAACGGACCCAAGCCCCCGAATGACGGGTGGCAGATCAGTCCACTTCCCAGGAGCGACTTCTGAGCCGGCACCCCACGAGCATGCGCAGCGGCCGCGGCGGCGGCGAAGGTTATGGACGACATCCGGGCCCCCACAGCAAGCAATCCCGACCGGGATCAGCGGTCGGCGGAGTTGGACCGGTTCTATGCCCGGATGGTGGGCCGGTTCACTCGGGTTGTGGCCGCGTCGTACGGCGCGGCTGCACCTGTCCGGGCTGCCCGCGATCGTATGAACCTGGTCGTCAGCCGAGCAGGCCGCGGACGTGTTCAATCAGATCGAGAGCAACGCCATCGCGATTAGCCACGACGGTCAGTTCAACCAGCCTGGGGTGTCGTGAGCCTCCTGGCTGATCGGGAACAACTACGACAGGTACGTTGAACGGAAAGCCGCCCGACTCGTGAAGCGTGAACAGCTCGGCCCGTTCCCGAACCTCCAGCCGCGTCCCCCGCGGCCAGCCGACCGCAGCGACGAAGCCGCGGTCGGCGACCCGCCCGCTGCGGTCCACCGGCGTCAACGCATCAGCAGACCGGCCTACCAACTGGCGGGCACGATTCGGCTGCCCGAGTAGCCGTGCAGTCAACGCCGGGCCGGCTGGTGGCATCGCAGCAGGCATGGTGCGGCAAGGGTCAATCTGACCAGGCGCAGGACCGGGCTCAACCGGCGCCTCCGTTTGATCGCGCTCGTCGGCCTCCGGGTGCCCGACGACATCGCGATCGTCGGCTACGACGACATCGACTTCGCCCCGGTGGCGACCAGCCGGACCTTGTCGTTCGGGAGCAGAGCGCTGCGGGGTGAACCAGCGGCGGCGGTTGCCGGTGAGGTCCCGCCCATCAGCGACCTCACCGGCAACCGCCTGTTTATGCCGTCAGGGCCCTATGCGGCCCTGAACGTGAAGTGTCCAGAAGGGACGGTAAAGACGGTGTAGCCGCCCTCGACCCGCTCGAACGTGGCCCGTGCCGGCGTACGGACGGATTGCCCGTCGCCGGTTGGCAACCAGACCTGCGCGGTCGTGTTCGTGGGCACCGTGACCGTCAGCTCGAAGCGACGGTCGGACTTGGTCCAGGCGCTACGCGCCTCGCCCTTCGGTGTCTTGTAGCTGCCCTTGGCGTAGCTGAGGTCCCCGACCGCCTTCGGCTGGATCACCAGATTGTCGTAGGCGACCGAGCCACCCGCGGCCCGGATGCCGGCGACACCCGATTGGAACCACTCTTCGATCTGCGCCAGGATCATGTGGTTCTTGGAGCTGCCGCGCGTCCAGCGCTCACCGATGGTGGTGAAGCCACCGGGGTTCTCGGGCGTGGACGCCATGAAGTAGCCGTAGCTCGGGTAGTCGTCCTCCTGGAGCAGGTCCCAGAGCACGTCGTCGCGACCCGCTGCGGCCAGGCTGCGCACGGTCGGCGCCATCCCGATGGTGCCGCCGCTGAAGTGCGGCCCGTCACCTTCGGGGTGGAACGCGTAGACGTTGGAGACCATGTAGTCGACGACGCCCTGCCGCTTGTCGTCCGGCACGAGTCCGGCGTCGAGCGCGAGCGCCTGAGCCGACTGGGTCGCACCGGCGGTGCCGGCGTTACCGGTGGCGGTGTAGTAGCCGAGCGTGTCGTTGAAGAACGCGCGGTTGAAGGCGTCCCTGATCTCCACGGCCAGCGCGCTGTACGAGGCCGCGTCGGCGGTGTGCCCGGTCAGCTCGGCCATCATCGCCATTTTGGTGATCATGGTGTAGTAGCCCCAGGTGCCGGTGATCCGGCCCGAGGTGTCCTCTGCCGATACCCAGTCGGTCAGAGCGGCGTCGACGATGTGTGCGTTGTCGCCGACGCCGACCTTCTGCCGCTGGATGTAGTCGACGAACGCGGTCATCCGGTCGTAGTACGTCGCCATCGTCTGGGTGTCGCCGTACAGCTCGTACAGCATCGCCGGCACCAGAATGATGGCGTTGCCCCAGTTGATCTCGTCGCCGAACCGCCCGGTGTAACCCCAGTCGTACACGGGGGTCTTCAGTGCCACGTTGCCGGCCATCGGGGTGTCCGCCAGCGACTGCCCTTCGACCAGGTGGTGCATCGAGGTGCGCAGGTACGCGCCGAGCTCGTAGTTACGGTGGATCGAGCCCATCGGCATCGTGTAGTCCGCCGGGTACGACAGCTTCTCGCGGCCGGGGCAGTCGGTGAAGACCGACATCATGTTGCCGGCGAACGAGTAGCGGGCCATCTTGTGGATGCGGTTGATCCGCGCGTTCGAGGTGGTGAACTCGCTCGCGGCGGGCGTGTCGGCCTGGAGCCGCACGCCGGTGACCAGGTCGCGGGTCGGCACGAAGCCCTCGGGCAGACCGGTGACCTGGACCCATTGCATGCCGAAGTAGGTGAACAACGGATGCCAGGACTCGCCCTTGTGCGCGCCGTAGGCGGTGTACGTGTTGAACAGGTCGCTGCCGCGCCCGCCCGGGCCCAGCGAGCCCTGGTTGACCGTGCCATCGGCGTTGAGCGACTCGGCCGGCGCCACCTTGACGGTCGTGCCCGCCCGCACGCCGCGCAGGTTGAGCTCCGGCCAGCCGACGATGTTCTGGCCGAAGTCGAACACCCAGGTCCCGGGAACGGGGTTGGTCACCGAGACAGGCTTGAACCGCTCCTGCTCCACGACCGGCTCCGCCGCGCGGGCCACCAGCCGCGTGGCCAGGTTCGGCGGCGGTGCGACGCCGGCGCTGACCCACTCGGTGGCGGTGCCGTCGCGCCGTTTCGCGGTCGCGCCGAGGTTCGACCCGGCCTCGTTCCAGCCGGGCTGCTCACGGCGGGCGTCATAGTCGGAGCCCGAGTACCAGGCGTCGGTGACCAGCGGGCCGAGCGCGGTGCGCCAGCTCCGGTCGGTGACGATCTCGGAGCGGCTGCCGTCGGTGTACGTGACCTCGAGCCGGCCGATGAAACGTGGGGTCACCGCCGCACCGGCGGATGCGTCGCTGGCGGCGATGTTGTTGCCCGAGCCGGAGACCTTGGCACCGGCCGCGTGCCCGGTCGTGAGGGCCGGGGTGAACGTGATTCCGGTCCCGTCAGCTCCCGCGGTCCCGATCGCGGTGATCGTGCGGGACTCGAGACGGTCGCCGCCACCACCGGTGTCGACGTTTACCGTGCCGCCGACGTGGTAGCCGGCAACGCTGTCCAGCTTGACGGTGGTCGCGCCGGCAGCGGTGTCGACGGCGAGCACACCGTTGCCCTTGAGCTGGCTCTGCCACCAGGAGTACGGCGAGGTCCGCCCGACTGCGGGGTTGGTGACGCTGCGCCGGACGTAGGCGGTGCCGTTGCCGAGCTCGACGCCGACCGTATTGGCGCCGGACCGCAGCGCCCTGGTGAGGTCGTAGGTGCGGTACTCGCTGGAGAGCTGGTAGTTGGAGTTGCCCGGTGCCAGGACCTCGTCGGTGATCTCGCGACCGTTGACGGTGGCGTGGTGGAGTCCGACGCCCGAAAGGTAGAGCCGCGCGTCGGCGACCTTCCTGCCGCGGGGTACGGAGAACTGCCGTGCGAAGATCGGAAGCGGCTGGTTCTCAGCGCGGTCGGGGTAGTCGATCCACCGCGCGCCTCCCCAGTCGTTCTGGTTGAGCAGGCCCGTCGACCAGGTGGCCGGCTTCGACCAGTCGGACGGTCGCCTGCCGGCGTCCCAGACGCGGACCCGCCAGGCGACATTGTCCCGGGAATGCAGGGTCTTGCCGAAAACGGCGCGTTGCTCGCCGCTGACAACGTTGCCCGACGACCAGATCAGCTTGCCGGCTGCGAGCTTGCCAGCGTCGGTCGCGGCCTGGATCTCGTATCCGGTCTGCCGGTCACCGGGGCAGGCGACCTTCGCGTTGGGGCGGTAGCAGGGGTGCGAGGCGGCGCGTCGGGTTTCGGCGACCTGCCAGCTCAGGGTCGGCCGGGGGTTGTCCAGTCCAAGGGGTGCGTCGTAACGGCCGTCGACGGCGAGGTTCACGACCTCGACGTCGGCCGAACTCCCGCGAGTGTGCGCGGACGCCCCCGTCGTGAACGGGGGCGCCACGAGGGTCAAGGCCAGCATCGCACCCATCGTCGCGGTCGCCGTACGTTTGTTGGTTGGCACCCGTTCTCCCTTCCTTACCGGTCGGTTCTCAGGCGGTGCTGAGCCCGCGGAGGTCCGCGAGCCGTCCTGTGGCGGCGACCCGGCCGAACGCGTACGCGCTGGGCCTGGGTACCCGCGCGAAGCCGTGGGCCCGATCGACAGCCACCAGGCCGAACGTCGGTCGGTAACCCTCGCTCCACTCGAAGTTGTCGAAGGCGGACCAGTGCAGGTAACCCCGAACGTCGACCCCTTCGGCCCGGGCTGCGGCTACCGCGGCCAGATGGCCGTCCAGGTAATCGACGCGCTCATGGTCGTCGGTGGTGGCGATGCCGTTCTCGGTCACGAACAACGGCAACCCCGTGCGCTTGGCGGCATGGTGCAGAACCTGTCGCAGCCCGTCAGGGTGGACCGCCCATCCCATCTGCGTGAGCGGGAACTCCGGCGGAGGCGCCGCAAAAAACGTCGGTGACGCCGGGTCGACCCACTGCTTGCGGTAGTACTGCACACCGAGCCAATCGCCGGTTACCCCGTCGAGGTACCGGTCGACGATCTCGTGCTGCATGAGCTCGTACAGGGCTTGGCAGGCGGGTTCGTCGCGAATCGGTGCCAGCAAGGGCATCTGGACGCACAGGCCGGCGCTGGAGGTCGGCGAGGTGGCGTGGATCGCCCGCAACGCCTCCCGGTGGGCGTCGAGCAGCACGCCGCCGACCCGTTTCCACAGCACTGGGTCCGTGAGCCCGGGCGGGTGGTAGCCCTCGAGATAACCGTGCAGGGCCACCATCTGCGGCTCGTTGACGGTGCACACGAATGGAATCAGGTCGCCGAGCGCCGCGCCGACCTGCCGGCAGTAGCGGCCGAACCGGTCGACGGCGTCCGGCGCCAGCCAGCCGCCGCGGGCGGCGAACCAGCGCGGCAGGGTGAAGTGGTGCAGAGTGACGAAAGGCGTCAGGCCGGCGTCGATCAAGGCCGTCAGCACCCGTCGGTAGTGGTTCAGCGCGGCGACGCTGAACTCCCCTGCCGCCGGCTCGATGCGCGACCACTCCACCGAGAGCCGGTGTGTGTTGTGGCCGAGCGAGCGCAGCAGGGCGAAGTCTTCGGCGTACCGGTGGTAGTGGTCGATCCCGTGTCCGGACGACTCGATGGCCGCCGACCCGGGGTCGTGCTCGAAATCCCACCAGTCGCTGTTGACGTTGCCGCCTTCCACCTGGTGCGCCGCCGTGGCGGCGCCCCAGTGGAAGTCAGCGGGAAAGTCGGTCACGTGCCGGCTTTGTAGTCGGTGTCCATCGCGCCGAGCACCTTGTCCGGTGTGGACTGCCCGGAGAAGATCTCCTGCAGGCCGCTGAGCATCGTCTGCTGAATCTTGGCGTTGGGCCAGAGCTGGTCCATGAACGGCACCGTGCGGTTGTCGTTGATGAACGTGGACAGCTCGGTCAGCGACGGGTCGAGGTCGTAGCCCGTGTCGGCCAGCGCGGGCACGCCGCCCTGCTGCTTGACGTAGAGGTTCATGCCTTCCGGCGACATGACGAAGTTGACGAACGTGAGCGCCAGGTCCTTGTTCTTCGCCTTGGCGTTGACGCCGTAACCGGCGCCGGCGGCCGCCGGCATCACGAAGCCCGCCGGGTTGTCGGTGGCCGGCAGCGGTTTGATGCTGAACTTGCCGTTCGGGTTCTTCTTCTTGAGCAGCGCGATCACCCAGTTGCCCTGCACGAGGCCGAGGGTCTTGCCGGTGGCGGCGAGCTCCTGGCTGGCCTCGTAGCTGGTGCCGAGCGGGTTCTTCTGGAAGCAGCCCGCCTTCTCCATGTCCTGGTACTTCGCCATCGCGGTGGTCCACGGCGAGTTGGCGAAGGTCGCCTGCCCGGCCTGCATCTTCTTGTCGAAGTCGCGGTCGTCGGCGTAGACGGTCGTGGCGACAAGGGCGTAGAGCACGAGCTGGGTGACCCAGTTGTCCTGGATGCCCAGCGCGAACGCCGGCGTGCCCTTGCCTGCCGCCGCCCGGCAGAAGTCCAGCAGCTGCGTCCACGTCTGTGGTGCGGTCAGACCCGACTTGCTCAGTGCGTCCTCGTTGTAGACGGCGCCGATACCGTTGAGGCCGAAGATGGCGTTGTACGTCTTGCCGTCGTACTGTGCGACGCTCTTGACGGCGTCGGGGTACTTCGCGGCCCATGCCTGGTCGGAGAGGTCCAGCAGGTAGCCGGGCTTGGCCAGGACGTAGGTGGCGCCGGGGTTGCCGTTGCCGGGCCATACCGACATGACGTCCGGTGCGGTGCCCGAGGCGAGCTGGGTGCGGATCTGCTGCTGGTACTGGTCGGTTCCGCTGGTCGTGAAGTTCACCTTGACCCCGGAGTTTTTCGCTTCGAAGGCCTTGATGACCTCTTCGACCGAGCCCTGGTCGACGGAGGCGAGGGTGAGGGTGTTGTCCTCGGCCTTGTCGCCGGAGGCGGCGTTGGTCCCACCGCTACAAGCGGTCGCCAGCAGGACGGAGACGGTCGCCGCGACCACGGCCGCCAATTTCGATCTATTCATCTGCGCTCCTCTTATGCCGCTGCGTTGGCTAAGCGCCCTGAGACGTGGCGCTGAAGGTGTAGCGCCCCGACGCCAGACGCAGGGTTGCCCCGGCGGCTGACGGCTGGACCGTGCGCACGCCCGGCTGGTCGGCGGCGGGACGGCCGCCTTCCTTGACGCTGGCCGGGTCGGAGGTGGGGATCTCGAGGATCGCGGTGCTGCCGGGCGGGACGGCGACCGTCACCGTGATCCGTCCGTCCTTGATCGACCAGCCGCAGGTGACCGTGCCGCGGACGGTCTCCTGCTGGGCGCGGGCCCAGGTGAGCCGCCCGCCGGGCAGTGGCCGCAGGAGCAGTTCCTGATAGCCCACCGAGGTGGGGGTCTGGTCGATTCCGGCGACCCGGCCGTAGAGCCAGTCGCCGACGCTGCCGAGGCTGTAGTGGTTGAACGAGTTCATCGCCGGCGACTGGAAGCCCCCGTGCCGGGTCCAGCCGTCCCAGCGCTCCCAGATCGTCGTCGCACCCTGCTGGATCGAGTAGATCCAGGACGGGAACTTCTCCTGGTGCAGCAGGCCGTACGCCAGGTCCGCCCGGCCGTGTTCGGCGAGTACCGGGCACAGCAGGGCCACGCCGAGGAACCCGGTGGTCAGGCGGGTGTCGCGCTTCTCGATGTCCGCCGCCAGGTGGTCGACCGCCGCGCGGACGAGGTTGGCGGGCAGCAGGTCGAACGCCAGCGCCAGCAGGTAGCCGGTCTGGGTGCCGCCCTCGATCGTGCCGTCGTCGCCGACGTACGAGTCGGCGAACGCGGCCCGGATCGCGCCGTGCAGCCCGCGGTGGGCGGCGGCGACGTCGTGGTGGCCCAGCACCTCGGCGGCTTCCGCCACGATCTGCGCGCTGCGGGCGAAGTAGGCGGTCGAGAGCACGTCGCGCGGTGTCGTCGCGTCGACCTGCAGCCAGTCACCGTAGGAGTTGCCGGTGTGGTGCCGCCAGCGCAGGTCGGGGTTGTGGCGGCGGATGTGGTCAACCCAGGCGACCATTGACGGGAACGAGCGCTCCAGCGCGACCCGGTCACCGTAGGTGCGCCACAGATGCCACGGAATGATCACGCCGGCGTCGCCCCATGCCGGTGCCGCCTCGCGGTCTAGGCCGATGACCGGGGCCACGTCGCGGAAGGCTCCGTCGGAGTCCTGCCCCTCGAGGACGTCGCGCAGCCAGCGGGCGAGGAAGGCCGACACGTCGGCGTTGCGGCTGGCGGTCGGCGCGAAGATCTGCGCGTCGGCGAGCCAGCCGAGCCGCTCGTCGCGCTGCGGACAGTCGGTCGGGACGGCGACGAAGTTGCCCCGCTGTCCCCAGGTGATGTTGCTCTGAAGCTGGTTGACCGCGGCGTCGGAGCATTCGAAGGTGCCGTCGAACGGGGTGTCGTTGTGTATCACCCGCGCCACGACGTCGGGTTCCGCCGCGAGGTGGGCGATCTCGACGTAGCGGAAGCCGTGGATGGTGAACCGCGGTTCGAACGTCTCCGTTCCGGTGCCGACAGCGACGTACACGTCAGTGGCATCCGCGCGCCGCAGGTTGTCGAGGTACAGCTCGCCGTCGTCGAGCACCTCGGCATGCCGGACGGTGATCCGTTGCCCCGGGGCCGCGCCGCGGATGGTGAGTCGGATCCGGCCGACGAGGTTCTGTCCGAAGTCGACGATGGTGCGGCCCGACTTCCGCGGATGCACGGCGACCGGGCGCACGTCGCGGATGACGCGGATGGGCTGGTCCGGCTCCGCGACGAGCGGACCGGGTTCGGTGTCGTCGATGACCACCTTCGCGAAGCCCGAGTTCGAACCCGTCGGCGCATCCCAGTCCGGCACCGTCCGGCGGGCGTCGACGTACTCGCCCATCAGGAGGTCGGCGGCGCGGATGGCGCCGGGCCGTTCGACCCAGTTGGCGTCGGTGGCGATCACCTGGCGGGAGCCGTCGGCGAAGTCGACGACGAGCTGGGCAAGGAAACTGGGGTGGTCGCCGTAGTGCTGGGCGGCCCGGCGCGGGTCGAACCCGAGGTAGCCGGACCACCAGCCGTCGGCCACGAGCGCGCCCAGCACGTTGCGACCGTCGCGGAGCAGGTCGGTGACGTCGTAGGTCTGGTACTGGATGCGGTGGTGGTACTCCGTCCAGCCGGGGGCGAGTTCCAGGTCACCGACCCGCTGCCCGTTGAGCCGCGGCTCGTAGACGCCTCGGGCGGTGGCATACAGACGGGCGCGGACCGGGATCCGGTCGAGGTCGAACTCGCGGCGTAGCTGCAGCACCGGCCGGGCCGGCTCGTCGTGGTCGGTGGGCGGGTCGACAAGCGGCAGGACGGTGGGGTCGCGGGCGATCCAGGCCGCGACCCAGTCATCGCGGTGGAGCAGGCCGGTCTCGAACCAGCTTTGGGCCACCGACGCGTCCTCGCCGCGCTCGTCCCAGACCGCGACCCGCCAGAAGTAGCGGGTGGCCGATCGTAGCGGCGGACCGTCCCAGGTCACCTCGAGGTCGTCGCCACCGCGCCGGCCGCTGTCCCAGAGCAGGCGCCGCGGCTCGTCGAGGTCGGCCGGCTGGGCGGCGACGGTGAGCCGGTAGGCGCTCTGGGTCGCGTCGCGTCGGTCGGCGCGCAGCTTCCAGGACAGGCGCGGCCGGGTGGCGTCCAATCCGAGCGGTTCGACACGGTGCTCGGTCCGCAGACCGTACGGGTGTGTCATCCTTTGAGCCCTCCGGCGAAGCCGTTGATGATGCTGCGTTGAAGCGCGAAATAGACGATCAAGATCGGGATCATGCTGATCAACAACGCGGCGAAGATCAGGTTCCAGTCGGAGACGTACTGCCCGACGAAGCCGGAGATGGCCACCGGCACGGTCTGCTGGGTGCTGCCGGACAGGTACAGCAGCGGGGTGAAGAAGTCGTTCCAGATGCTGACCGCGTTCAGCACGATCGCGGTGACGGTGATGGGCTTGAGCATCGGGAACACGACGTGCCGGAAGCACTCCCAAGCGGTGCACCCGTCGATCGACGCCGCGTCCTCGAAGTCGCGGGGCAGCGCGCGAAGGAATCCGATGTAGAGGAACGTCGTGAACGGCACCTGCAGGCCGGAGTAGAACACGATCAGCGCCCAGGCGGAGCCGAGCAGGTTGAGGTCACGCATGGTCTGGTAGAGCGGCAGCGCGGCGAGCTGGAACGGCAGCATCAGCCCCAACATGATCAGCAGGAAGACGCCCCGGGACCAACGCGCGGTGACGCGGGCCAGCGGATACGCGGCCAGCGCGGAGATCGCGATGACGATGAGCACGCTGACGACCGTGACCAGGGCGCTGTTGCCGAGCGCACCGCCGAGCGCGCCCTGCTGCCAGGCCTGCGTGAAGTTGTCCAAGGTCGGCGCCAGGGTCGGCCGCAGCGGCGACGAGGTGTCCGACGGCGGCCGGATGGCCAGGTTCACCAGGACGTACACGGGGAACGCGACGACGAGGGCGATGGCGATCATCAGCAGTTCGAGGCTGAAGGTGCGACGGGTGTAGCGGTTCATGAGGCCGCCCTTTCGTTGCGCGCCAGCACGAAGTACTGGCTTGTCGAGGCGACCGCGACGATGACCGTGAGCACGACGGCCAGCGCGATGCTGTAGCCGAACTCGCCGAGGGTGAACGCGTCCTTGTAGATGAGGGTGGACATCGTGTCGGTGGCGTGGCCAGGCCCGCCTCCGGTCAGCGCGTACACCTGGTCGAAGAGCTTGATGCCGCCGATGATCGAGAGCATCAGGTTGATCGTGAAGGCTGGTGCGAGCAGCGGGCGGGTGACCGACCAGAACCGGCGGACGGGTCCGGTGCCGTCGATGGCCGCGGCGTCGTAGATGTCCTTGGAGATCGACTGCATGCCGGCGAGGAAGATGACCATCGAGTAGCCGCCGAACTGCCAGACGATCACCCCGACGATCGACCAGAGGGCGAGCTCCGGGTCGCCGAGCCAGTTCTGCTGCCAGGAGTCGAGGCCGACCGCGCCGAGCAGGCTGTTGACCGCGCCGTCGGGCGCGAGCAGGTTGCGCCATAGGTAAGCGGTGACGATCGGGGTGATCACGGCCGGCGCGAACAGGAAGACCCGCAGTACGTTCCGCGACTTGATCATCGTGTTGACGCCGAGCGCGAGGGCCAGGCCGAACCCGTTCTGGATGATCGTGATCGAGACTGCGATCAGCAGGGTGTGCCAGATGGCCTGCCGGGCGTCGGCGTCCCGGGTCATCTCGACGAAGTTGTCGAGCCCGGCGAAGGAGAAGTTCGGGTCCAGGCCGTCCCAGTCGGTGAACGCGTAGTACACACCGCGGACGCTGGGAACCAGGACGACGAACGCGAACAGCACCATGGCCGGCACGACGAACCACCAGGGTGGGCCGGTGCGGGGTCGGCGGGAGCGGGTCGCGACCGGCCCGGGGTCGGCGTGCCGGACGACGGATGCGGCGTCCGGCCGGGCCAACTCATTGGAACGTTTCATATGGAATGCCAGCCAATCCCTCGGTCGCAACCCGGAGTCCCCCCGCTTCACCCGCTTCGGAGGCGGCTCCGGCGAGGGGTGTAAGGATCAACCACTGTCGTGGGTAACGTTGCCCAAATGTTTCGCCCGACCCTAGAAGTTCACCGGAACGACGTCAAGGGACTTGTCCAGCAGTGCCTTGCTCCGTAACCTCACACGGATAGCCGGCGAAGCGTCTCGCACTCGGCAACGTTTTCCACATTGGTGCGGAGGTGGCCATGACGCGGCCGGTGCAGCATCGACGGGTCACCATCGTCGACGTCGCGCGCCATGCCCAGGTCTCGACCACGGCGGTGTCGAAGGTCCTGCGCAACGCGTACGGCACCAGTCCTTCGATGCGGGAAAAGGTCCACCAGGCGATCGCCGAGCTCGGTTACCGTCCCTCGGCCGCCGCCCGCGGCCTACGCGGCCAGACCTACACGCTGGGCGTCATGGTCCCCGACATCGCCAACCCGTTCTTTCCCGAGGTTCTCGACGGGGTGACGAGCTGGCTGCGCGACACCGACTACCAGGTCCTGCTCGCGCCGGGATGTGCCGGCGAGCTGGCCGAGGCGAAGACCATCGACTCGATGATCGACCGCAGCATGGACGGCATCATCCTGATCGCCCCGGTGTCACCGCGCGCGCACCTGGAGCACGTCGCCGGCACCATCGCGACGGTCATCGTCGGCCGGCACGCCCGCAGCACGATCTTCGACACCGTCGCCGACGACGACATCGCCGGTGCCGCGTTGGTCGTCGACCACCTGGTCAGCCTGGGCCATCGTCGGATAGCGCACATCGAGCACCTGGAGACCGAGCCGTCGTGCATCGAGGAGATGCCCAACATGGTCCGAGCCGAGGGCTACCGGCGGGCCATGCGGCGCCATGGCCTCCAGGCCGAGATCGACGTCGTCTCCCGGACGTACACCCGCGAAGGTGGCTTCACCGGGGCACGGGAGCTCCTCGACCGGCCGCGGCGTCCGACGGCGATATTCGCCGGGGCGGACATCGCCGCGATGGGTGCGCTCGAGGCCGTGGCCCAGGCTGGCCTGTCCGTCCCGGGCGACATCTCCGTAGCCGGCTACGACAACACCCCGTTCGCGACGTTCAGCCAGGTCTCGCTGACCAGCGTCGACCAGGCCGGTCGACAGATCGGCGCCGACGCGGCACGGCTGCTGCTCGAACGGATAGCCGACCGTGCCCGCCGCTCAGCACAGATCACGCTCTCCCCCACGCTCGTGGTGCGTGGCACGACCGGGCCGCCACCGGCAGGGTGAGACGGCCTCGGGCGACAGCGCCCGAGGCCGTGGGGCTTGACGGTCCACGCGGCGTAACCCGAGTCGACCGGGGTCGCGCCGAGTACGACTCGGTCAGGATCTGGGTCGAGCTACGGGCGGCGAGCTGCTGCGGCCCCTCGCCCACCTCCCGCCGCGCCGGCCCAGCCCTGCCCCCGGCCTTCCGGGAAGCCTGCTCGCTGGTCCGTTGATCGGTCGTTGGTGATGTCGAGTGGAGTGTTGTTGCGCCTGATGACCAGCGCGCAGGTCACCGCCATGACGACGGCGATGATGCCCAAGACGCCGATCGACGGTTGGAGGCCGCCGACGCCGGCGCCGATCGCGGCGATCAGCAGCGGGCAGATGAACTGACCGACGAACAGCGCGCCCGTCCACACGCCTGTGCCGCGGCCACGTTGGGCGAAGTCGAGCCGGTTGACCGCCCACGTCAGCAGCGTCGGGAGCAGCATGCCGGTGCCGAAACCCGTTGGCATGAGCGCATAGAACACGATGCCGCCGACGAAGGTGACCAGGTAGGGGGTCAGCAGCGAGCGCCACGGCAGCGGCGTCAACCGCTCACCCGCGGCGCGGTGACCCCCGGGCTGCCAGATGAGCTTCGCGGCGAGCGGGACGAGCACGAGGGCGATGCCGTACACCGAGAACGGCGTTCGCAAGCCCTGGGTTCCCGACGCTCCACCGAGGGCCAGGAACACCGTCGCCGACAGGGACGCGACGAGGGTCTGCAGGCTCAGGTAGCGGCTGCGTTGCGGGCCGGACCAGTAGTCGCCGATGAGTGTGGTGGCGGACGTCATGATGGCCGCCTCGCAGACTCCAACCAGGACACGGCTGATCAGGATTGCCTGCAGCGAAGGCAGATACAGGGGCGCGGTGCCGACGACCGAGTAGAGCAGCAGCCCGACCAGCAGCAGTCGCTTGCGGTCCACTCTGTCAGCGATGATTCCGGCGAAAGGCGCCGTCAGGCCGATCACGAGCGCGGGCACGGTGAGCACCACAGGTACGAGAACGTCCGCGGCGGTGTCCATCGCCTCCATCTGGGGCAGCACCGGCGCGATGAGCACCGCGCCCAGCACGGACAGGCAGCTGGCGGCAAGCAACACGAGTAACTGCGCCCGGCCCGGCACCCGCGCCGTCGTTGGAGCGGCTTCGCCCGAACGGGAACGTGCGAGTTGTTCCGACATGACGACCTCCGACAGACCGACATCACTGCCGGAGAGTGTCGGGAGGTGCGCCGCCGAGCGGAAATCAGTTTTTCTAAGGCCGGGTATCAGCAACAGTGCGATATCGACCTCGCCGAACGCCTGAAGGTCATCGCAGTGTCCTTGCGCTCCCCCACGTCACCAGGCCTACCGGCGGTCTCCATCGCGGATGTGTTGAGCTTGCCTCGTATGCCCTTGCCATTCCCGCGATTCTGATCGGCGTCCCCGGCGCAGGGCACCTACGCCGGCTCCGTAGGCTACTCGACGCGGGACTGCTCGTCTTCGGCCTCGGCGCGATCGGATGGGAGCTGGTGATCGTCCCTGCCCTACCGACGGATGGCGGTCTGGGCAACGTCGTGGCATTCGCGCATCCATTACTCGGCGCAGCTGTTGTCAGCACCCTGACAGCGCTCGCCCTCGGGACCGCGTCGCCTTCCGCTGTGGAGCTGGCTGGTCGGTGCGGCGTACGTCGCCGCCGGGATCTCCCATGCCCTGCTCGCCTACAGCAGACTGGTCAAGAACATCAGCTCACCATGGCAGACATTGGGCTTTCAGGTCGCCTCCGTCATGCTGTGTCTCGCCGCCGTCGCGGCCATCCGGGTCCCTGAGTCGCCCCCCCAACAGAGGGCCCGCGGCCGCGACCTGATCGCGTGGCCGCTCGTCATCGCCACCGCCGCGACGATTGCCTTGATCGTCATCGACCGGTTGTCCTCCACCAGCAGGACATTCGTCATCGTGTTGATTCTCTTCGGAGGCGTGGTGGTCCGCCTGATCCTGGTCATTCGCGACCACAACCGGCTCGCCGGCGACCTAGCGTCGGCACTACGGGAGCCGGAGCGCCTGGCAGACCTCGACAGCCTCACCGGAGTGCACAACCGTCGTTTCTTCCGCCGCACGCTCACGCTGGAGGTGCGACGCGCCGTGCGACGGGAGCCTGTTCTCATCGACCAACGGCCACGGGGTTACGGTCACCGCTTCGATCGGCACCGCGAGCGCTGATGTCGGCAGCGAACTGTCCATGAACGACACCGACCAGCTGATCGGCTCCGCAGATGCCGCGTTGTACCGGGCGAAGGCTTACGGCAGGGACCAGGTGGTCGCGGCGAACAGCTCCTCCGACGGACGACTATTGATATCCACCGGTACCGACGCGAAGCTGCGAGTCTGGAACCTCGCGCCTTATCTGGCTGCCGCAACCTGACGACCACCCCAAGATCCGCAGGCCTCCGGCCCGGGCTGCACCGGTCCGTCGACCGAGCTGCTGTGGCGCGTCGGGCCGGGGTCGCTAGGTGGGCAGCCGGTTGACCATGGTGAGGACTGCCTCGATGATCCGGTCCGCGTTGTAGCAGGTGCCGGCATCGTAGGCGTCGTCGCTGGCGTTGGGTGTGCGGCGGCGGGCGAAGGCGCCGCTGCCGTAGCGGCTGCCGACAAACAGGACGGTCCGCTCCTTGACGAGGGGGTCGCGGTCGGCCAGACGAATTTCGCGGACCCGTCCGTGGCTGGAGGAGACGTCGCGGCCGAGGACGAAGACCTCGATGCCCTTTGACGTGAGGTAGTTGAAGCGGAGGCGGGCCTCGTCGTCGAGTCGGCTGTCACCGAGGTTGACGGCGAGGATCGCGGGGTTCCTTGTCTGGCTGGCCTGGTTTTCGATGTGCGCGGCCATGGTGGTGAACACCTCGTGGGAGGTCGGGTGAACGGGTGCGTCCGCGGCCAGCACCTGGAATGGCGTTGTCAGAGGGACGTTACGCGGGCTGACGCGGGCCAGGGGAAGCTTGGAGGGCCGGATGTCCTGCGGCAAGGGCCCGGGCCGGCCGAACAGCCATCCCTGGCCCAAGGTCGCACCCATCGATCGAGCGATCTCGACGTGTTCGGGACGTTCGATGCCCTCGGCGAGGATCTGCGCGCCTCGCCGCTGTGCCTCGTCAAGGACGGCGTTGACGACTTGCGAGACGGCCCACGAGTTCGACCGTCTCTGCACGATCGACCGGTCGAGCTTGATGATGTCCGGGTTGATCAACGGTAGGGCGGCCAGACTTGACGGGTCAGAGCCGATGTCATCGAGGGCGATGCGTGCCGTGCGCCGGCGCGCGTCCATGACCGCCTCCAGCAGCCGCGCCGGCTCACGCATCACGGCATGTTCGGTGATCTCGACGACGACCTGCCGCTCCTGCGTCAACTCCACGTACGCCTCGACCAGCTCGTCGGGCGGGTCGCTCGCCAAGGTGTCGGGGTTGAGATTGACGAACATCGCCAACCCGGGCAGACGCGCCTGCCGGTACCGTTGCGCCACCGTCGTCGCGCACAGCCAATCCAACTCCGCCGATCGTCCCGCGCGTGCCGCAGCAGCAAACAGCGCGGGCGCCTCATGGAAACGTCCTTTAGGCCCCCGGGCAAGCGCTTCAAAACCGACCGGCCGCCCATCGGCCAGCGCCACCACCGGCTGGAACACCGGCTCGATCAACCGCCCGGCCAGGACCGCCCCGAAACCTTGATCGTCCTGATAGCGGACTTCACTGCCCAACTGCCGCCTCCACAGTCACATCAGTTGTTGCCTGACTCGGTGGCTTCACAAGCCACAGCTCTCCGATCGCGCTTAGTTGCTTTCCAGTCAACGGCTTTCCCGATCGTGCGTCGTCAAACTAGAACGTTCCCCGCGGATGCCCCTAAGCCGATTCTCGATCCGACAGTCCCCAGGGGTTGCTCAGCCGCCATCGGTGCGGCTGGATGCCTTGGCGGCATGGCTCTGGATCGGTAGGGACCGCGTCACAAGCGTTTGGTTGTCCCGACCTCCGGCGATTGTCGAGTGCATTCGCGCTCGACTTTGTTGGCCGCCTCGATGCAGGTTCCGTGCGACGCGGCGGCCGCGAGCTCGGCTCCCGGTCCGCCGCCGCGGACTTCAAGCAGACGGTGCAACGCACCCAACTGCCCTCCATACTCTTGGTGGGTCTCTGAACAGCGTCATCGGCTGGTCCTGGGCGGACCCGGCAGTGGCGCTGGTCATTCGCGGTGGCCGCAGTCAGGGAAGGCCGCGCTATCGGCGCGGCGACACCTGCCGCGCCGCGCCACACACCGGTTGGTCCAACTGGGCCGGGCATCAGTCCCGCCAGAAGGACCGGTGGGTCGGCCGGAGCCTGGCGGCGCGCGACGTCGTCCACCTCGCCGAGGATCTAGCTGAGGTCGTGGCAGTAGGCGAACTGCTCGATCGCACAGGTGGTGGCGAGCGAGGTGAACGAACGCCGGCGGCACCCGAGCTTCGCACCGCGCCGTGCCGAACGGCGACGAAACCTGCCCCGCCAGTGGCCATGTCGACAGCGACGATCGTGGTGACGGACCGGTCCGCCGGGAACGGCCGGAATGACGCTGGTGGAGCGGCGCGGGCCGGACGCGGCCCGGCTCGCATGTCTCGACGGCGCCAACTACGGCGATGTCGTCGTTCAGGTTCATGCGTCAGGATTCACCGGCAACGAACTGGGATGGCCCTCGACCTGGGTCGATCGCCTCGGCCGTGACCGAACACCACCCATCCCCGGCCACGAGGTCGCCGGGGTGGTCACCGCCCTCAGCTATGGAGCTCCGGAGACATTCGACGATTCGATGCGCCCAACGTTCAGTGAGGAGCTCGCGCCCTGCGTCGACAGCGCCGCCGAGTTGCTTAGCCCTATCTCGTGTCCGCTGACCGGTCACAGGACGACCACGCGGTTGAAGGAGCAGCTGCTGGCGGCGCTCGGAGGCCGGGAGGCGCGGTCGCGGCACACGTCGCAGCCGACGTTGCGTCCCTGCTCGGTACCGACACCAGCATGGAAGTCGCCGCCGTGTGCGCCCTCGTCGCTCTCGACCCGGGCAGCATCGGAACGTGATCGAACCTCTGGACAACCAACTGGCGCGCCTCGTTCCCCAGGCGCGTGTCGATCTCGACAGCGGGCTTGGGTGACATTTCATCGATGAAGCCGGGCTGGCAGGCTTAG
>NZ_BONE01000116.1 GCF_016862555.1 Asanoa siamensis
TCGCTGGCACTGCAGGCCGCGGGGGCGTTGGGCGCGGTCGCCTTCGGCGCCTTGGCCGCCGCACACGGCCCGGCCCTCTCCTTCGCCGGCGCCGGCCTGGCCCTCGTCGCGGCGGCGGCGGTCGTCGCTCGGATCCGGACAAGCAACCCGAGCGACCCGACGACCGACCCGGTGCCGACCCGCGACCCGGCGCCGGCGGTGTAGCGGCCGGCGCCCGCGGGTAGTAACCGGCCGCATGACGGTCTTCGGTTGGCACGCCTCCCACGAGCAGGTCCACCCACGCGCTCTTCTCGACGACGTGATCCGCGCCGAGCAGGCGGGGTTCGGCGCCGCGATGTCGTCCGACCACTTCTCGCCGTGGAGCGCGCGCCAGGGCCAGTCCGGGTTCGCCTGGTCCTGGCTCGGCGCCGCGCTGCAGGCCACCGATCTCTCGTTCGGGGTGGTGAACGCGCCCGGGCAGCGCTACCACCCCGCGATCGTCGCGCAGGCGATCGGCACGCTGGCCGCCATGTACCCGGGGCGGTTCTGGGCCGCCCTCGGCACCGGCGAGGCCAGCAACGAGCACATCACCGGCGGCGGGTGGCCGCGCAAGGACCTGCGGGCCGCCCGGCTGCGGGAGTGCGTCGACGTGATCCGGGCGCTGCTCGCCGGTGAGGAGGTCAGCCACGACGGGCTCGTCACGGTCGACCGGGCCCGGCTGTGGACGCGGCCCGACGAGCCGCCGGCGCTGGTGGGCGCGGCCGTCAGCGTCGAGACCGCCGCCTGGTGTGCGGAGTGGGCCGACGGGCTGATCACCGTCAACGCGCCGCACGAGCACCTGCGGAAGATGATCGCGGCCTACCGGGACGCCGGCGGGCGCGGGCCGGTCTGCCTGCAGGCGCACCTGAGCTGGGCGGCCACCGACGCGGAGGCGGAGGCCATCGCGTACGAGCAGTGGCGGTCCAACGTGTTCCCGCCCCCCGTCTGCTGGGACCTGGAGCTCACCGACCACTTCGACGCGGTCTCCGCCGAGGTGCCGGCGTCCCGCGTGGCCGCGACCGTCGACATCTCGGCCGACCTGGGCTGGCACGCGGCGCGCCTGCGCTCGTACGCCGATCTCGGTTTCGACCGCGTCTATCTCCACCACGTCGGCCAGGAGCAGGCGGCGTTCGTCGACGCGTTCGGCGCGAAGGTGCTGCCGCAGCTCGCCTGATCCGATTGGGCGGACCCGCGCACGCCCAATAACATTCGGCGCATGCACGAGCTGACCGAGATCGTCATCCTGCTGGCGGTCGCCGTCTTCGGCGCGGCGCTGGCCCGGAAGATCGGCATCCTCTCGCCGATCGTACTGATGATCATCGGTCTCGGCCTGTCGTTCGTGCCGGGTTTCCCGGAGTTCCACCTGGAGCCCGAGTTCGTGCTCATCGGCGTCCTGCCGCCGCTGCTCTACGTGGCGGCGCTGCAGACCTCGGTGCCGGCGTTCCGGTTCAACCTGCGACCGATCCTGCTGCTCGGCATCGGCCTGGTGGTCTTCACGGCGCTGGGTGTCGGCTTCGTGGTGCACGCGATCCTGCCGCAGGCCCCGTTCGCCGTCTGCGTGGCGCTCGGCGCGGTGGTCGCCCCGCCGGACGCGGTGTCGGCGACCGCGATCGCCCGCCGGATCGGCCTGCCCAGACGGATCGTCACGATCCTCGAGGGCGAGAGCCTGATCAACGACGCCACCGCGCTGGTGCTGCTCCGGGTGGCCACCGCGGCGGCGGTCGGCGGCGCCGTCGGCTTCGGCGAGGTGGCCGAGCAGGTCGTCATCTCCGCGGGCGGCGGCATCGCGATCGGCGTCGGCGGCGCGATCATCTTCGGCTTCCTGCACAAGAGGATCAAGGACCCGCTGCTCGACAACGCGCTCTCCCTGCTGACCCCGTTCGCCCTGGTGATCCCCTCGGAGGAGATCGGCGCCTCGGCCGTCGTAGCCGTCGTCGTCGCCGGCCTCCTCCTCGGCCACCGGATGCCGACCCTGATGTCGGCGGGCTCCCGCCTGCAGATGGACGCGTTCTGGCGGCTGGTCCGCTTCCTCCTCGAAGGCCTCGTCTTCCTGCTGGTAGGCCTCCAGTTGCGCGCGGTCGTCGACGACATCACCACGCCGTGGGGCACGGTCATCGGCGCGACGTTCGCGGTGATCGGCACGCTGATCGTCACCCGCTACATCTGGGTCATCCCGGGCGGTTTCCTGCCGAGACTCTCGGCCCGCGTCCGCCGCCGCGAAACCACGTTCAGCTGGCGCCACCCGGTGATCATCGGCTGGGCGGGCATGCGCGGCGTGGTCACCCTCGCAGCGGCACTCGCCCTGCCGAGCGTCGGCACGGGCGAGGGCGAGGCCCTCTATCCGCGCGACACCTTCATCTTCATCGCGTTCACGGTGATCGTCTTCACACTGCTGGTCTTCGGCATCACCCTCCCGATGTTCTCCCGCGCGGTCAGCCTCACCCCGGACGACCCGACCAAGGACCTGCTGGCGGAGGCATCGGTGCAGCAGGCGGCGGCGAGGGCGGCCAAGGAGCGGTTGGAGGCTCGCCTGGAAGGGGCGCCGGAGTCGGTGGTGAAACGCCTGCGCCAGCAGGTGGTGGACCGCACGAACACGGCCTGGGAGCGCCTGGGCGGAGACGGGCGGGAGACCCCGTCGGCGGCGTACGGTCGACTCCGGCAGGAGATGATCGACGCCGAACGCGAGGTGTTCCGGACGGCCCGGGACGAGGGCCGCATCCCGGAAGAGGTGCTCAACCGCGCCTACCGCGACCTGGACCTCGAGGAATCCCTGCTGCTGCGCCGCGAAGAAGACTGATGGGGGAAAAATGACCTGCGATCACATCACCCTGGCGGACTCGCCGACCCCACAGACAACGGAGGGCTGCCAGGACTGCCTGGCCGCCGGCTCCCACGACTGGGTCCACCTCCGCCTCTGCGAATCCTGCGGCCACGTGGGCTGCTGCGACTCGTCCCCGATGCGCCACGCCACGGCGCACTTCAAGGAAACCAGCCACCCGGTCATCAAGTCCTTCCAGCCGGGCGAGAACTGGAAGTGGTGCTACGTCGACGAGACCCTGGGCTGAGGATCAAGATCTGAGGTCTCTTTGCTCGGGTCCGCGCTGGTCCGGACCGTTCCTCCCGCGAGACACCGCTCCGCTTCGCTCCGCTGCCAGGCCCGCGGCTCACGATCCCGCATACGCAGCGCCAGCGGCGGGCGGTTCGCGTGTGCCGGGTCGGTGGGTGGCGCTTCCCGGGTGCGCCGCGTCGGCGGCGGGTGGTTTGGCGTGTGCCGGTTCGCGGGTCGTGCTCCCCGGGTGTCGTCATCGGCGGCGGACAGTTCGCGCGTGTCAGGCCTACGAGTGGGGCACCCGGCGTGCGGCGTCCGGCTGCGGGCCTCTGCGTGCCCGGTCCGCGTGTCCCGCTCTCCGGGCGTGCCGCGTCGGCGGCGGATGTCTTCGTGCGGCCGTACATGCGGAAGCATGTACCTACATGCTTTCGCATGTGTGCTCGTGGGGGCACGGCGCGGCGGCGACCAGCGTCGAGCGTGGCCTGAGCGGTAGCCGGCGTTTGCCGTTGCCGAGGTCAACCACCCACAAAGCCGGCCCCACGGGGTGGGTCCCGTTGTCGGGCGTAGCCCGACAACCAGGATCCGCGGGCGGTGACAAGGTCGGTCGCCGCACCTAGCGATCCACCTTGTCGCCGCCCGCGGATCCTGGTGCTCTAGGCGAAGACCGACAACGGGACCCACCCCTCCCCGGGTCCCCGCAGCTCGGGCGGGGTCCGGGGAGGCGCCCCGGAAACCCGCCGCAGAACGAACGGCAATCCACCACGACCCCGGCCCGAGCCGCCGGAAGGTATCAGAAGGGCATCCGTTCACGGGCAAAGATGGGTGCCCCGAGGGGCCTGCTTCATGGGTGGTCGACGCAGAATCAGCGGCCAGGTCGTGGGTCCCGGTGGGATCACACGACCTGGCCGCAGGTGGGTTGCTCAATCTGCTTCGCCCGGGTCCGTCGGGAGCGTGGGTAGGTTGTCGAACCATGGGTCGTACCAGGTTGGTGGTGCTGTCGGCGCCGGTGGCGTCGTCGGGAGCGGCGGCCAGCTAGGTGTGGGCGGGGCCGGCGTCCAGGGCGCCTCGCCGTATGTCTGCGGGCGGGCGTAGTACAGGTTCATGTCCTCGGCCACGAACGCGATGTCGTGGCTGCCGCGGACGAAGGTTCCGCCCTCCACCGACGCGCCCCCCGGCGCCTCGAAGCGGGCCGTGCCCGTTGCCTTGCGGCTCACCGCGTCCGTCATGAACGCGTCGCCCGTCCTGGTCGGATCGGTCGTGAAGACCCACAGGCGTTCGTGGTCCTGGACCATCAGGCGCGTCCGGTCGTCCGAGATGCTGGCCGACGAGATGTTGTCGACGTCCCGGCCGAAGCGGCCGATCCGCGTCACCCGCGCCTCGCCCGACGTGCCCGACGGCAGGTCCACGCGGTAGACCGGCGTGCCGCTGGTCTTCGCGAACACGTAGAAGTGCCCGTCGAGCCAGAGCAGTGCCTCCGAGTTGTAGGTCCGGCAGCCCGGCTTCGAGTTGTCCGGGAAACGCAGCGTGTACGACGCGACCACCTCGAGCGGGCCCGTGCCGCTCGGGTCCGGTTCCGCCACCCGGAGCAGGCGCTGCTGGTCCTTGCAGTTGTTGGCACCTAGCTGGCCGATCCAGAGCGCCCCGGCCGAGTCCGTCGTCAGCGCTTCCCAGTCCTGATTCTTCGCGCCCGTCACCGCGTACGACGGGAACAGCTCGTTGCCCCGCACCGGCTCCGGCATGCCCCCCGCCGACAGCCGCATCCCCCACAGGGCGTCGCGCGGCTTGCCGGGCTTGCTCGAGCCGCCGTCGCGGAGCCAGTAGTACATGCCCGGGTACGTCCGGCTGGCGATCAGGCCCGACGCCTCCGAGGCCGGCAACTTCACTCCCAGCGGGGGCATCCGGCCCGGCACGATGGGGGCCTCCTCCGGGACAGCCGCCTTCGCCGGGTCGGCCGCGGCCGTGGCGTCCGAGCCGGTGCTGAGGCTGATGCCGTACCAGCCCACCAGTGCGGCTGTCGCCAGGGCCACGACGCTCCACAGTGATCGTCTGCGCACCTGCGCCTCCCGCAAGATGAGTTGGCCTCTGTTATTCGTAACATAAAGGACAGTTCGGACTGTACGGGTTTGATCGCGATGAATATGGGGAAGGAGGGGCGCCACCCTGCCCCCGGGAGGCTCTCGATGACGCAAACCGCCGCTGATCGTTTCCGCAGCCGACACGTACACGAGGTCAAGGTCCGTGACCTGCCCGACGCACCCCGCTCGCACTGGCGGATCATCGGGCCCGGAGTGATCGCCGCCGGTGTCGGGCTGGCATCCGGTGAGTTCATCCTCTTCCCGTACATCGCCTCGCAGGTCGGTCTGGTCTTCCTCTGGGCCGCGGTCGTGGGCCTGATCACCCAGTTCTTCCTGAACATGGAGATCGAGCGCTACACGCTGGCCACCGGCGAGACGGCGCTGACCGGCTTCTCCCGTACCTGGCGGCACTGGGGCCTGGTCTTCGCGCTTTTGACCTACTTCGCCAACCTCTGGCCCGGCTGGGCGACCAGTTCGGCCACGATGCTGACCTACATCTTCGGCGGCGAGCCCCGCTGGATCGCGATCGCCATGCTGCTCGTGATCGGCGTGACGCTGACCCTCGCGCCGGTGATCTACACCGTGCTGGAGCGGGTCGAGTTCCTCAAGGTCGGCCTCGTCGTGCTGTTCATCGTGGTCGCGGTGATCTTCGCGGTCACCACCGACGCGTGGTCGGCGTTCGGCCACGACGTCGTACGCCCGGACTTCCCGACCGAGCTCGGCTTCGCGCTGATGCTCTCCGCGCTCGTCTTCGCGGGTGCCGGCGGCGGCCAGAACCTCGTCCAGAGCAACTGGATCAGGGACAAGGGCTTCGGGATGGGCGCGTACGTGCCGCGGCTGGTCAGCCCGATCACCGGCAAGGAGGAGGCGGCGCCCGACTCGGCCGGCTTCGTGTTCGAGGACACCGAGGCCAACCTGTCGCGCTGGAAGCAGTGGTGGAAGCTGGCCAACAAGGAGCAGCTCTACACGTTCGTGCTGATCACCTTCGTGACGATCACGCTGATGTCGCTGCTGGCGTACTCGACCGTGTTCGGCGTGCCGGGCCTCGCCAACAGCGTCAGCTTCCTGCAGGTCGAGGGCGAGCGGCTCAAGGAGCTGGTCGGCGAGTGGTTCGGCGTCCTGTTCTGGGCGATCGGCGCGATCTCGCTGTTCGCGGCCGCGATGGGCATCGTCGACTACACGAGCCGGCTGGCGGCCGACGTGCTCAAGGTCGGTTACCTGCGCCGGGTGTCGGAGAGCCGGATCTACTTCGCGCTGGTCTGGGGCCTGGTGCTGATCGGCATCGTGGTGCTGCTCGGCGGCTTCGACCAGCCACTGGTCCTGCTGGTGATCTCCGCCTGCGTCGGCGGCCTGATGATGTTCCTCTACTCGGGCCTACTGCTGCTGATCAACAAGAAGTTCCTCCCGGAACGCGTACGCCCGCGGGGCATCCGCGTCATCGCCCTGATCTGGGGCGTACTCCTGTTCGGCGTCTTCTCGGTCCTGACGATCAAGGAACAGGGCGCGAAGCTGCTCGACTGGCTGGGGGTAATGCCCTACGGGGGACGCGGGGGAGTTTCCCGATGTCACTAGGGGCGGCGGACTTGGAAGTGTTCGGGCATGACCTTCCCGATCCGGTTCGCCGCCCTGGCGGCTCCCTTGCTGATGCTCTTCTACGGGATCGCGCGGTACGTCGACGGGCTCGACGGTGACCGTGGCAACGGGGTCGCATGGGACGTCGGACACACCGCGTTCTTCGTCGCGTTCGTGTTGTTCGCCGTGCTCGCCGTCCACCTGCACCGGGTCGTGCCCGTGCGGGCCCGCTGGCAGCGCCACCTGCGGGACGGTGCCCTGGTCGCCGCTCTGGTCGGTGCCGCGGCGTTCCTGTGGGTGACGTTCACCGACCTGTTCCCGGCCGTGCCGACCGGGCTCCCCGACGCCGCCATGATCGGGCTGCCGGTGCTCTTCCAGGTCGGCATGCTGACGCTGCTCGGTCAGCTCGTCGCCGCGCGCCGGCTGCCGGTCTGGAGTCCGCTCGTCATGGTCTTCGGGTTCGTGCTGATCGCCGTCAATCTCGATCTGCTGCCGTTCGGCTCGGTCGTCATCCTGTGTGGACTGGCGCCGCTCGCTACGGGCTCACTCCGACCAGTTGGTCCTTGACGTGCGCGCAGAACGCGGCGTAGTCCTGCTCGTTCTGGTCCGCGTAGTTCTCCGCGTACTGCGTAATCGCCTTCTCGAAGCGGTCCGAGCCGCCCAGGTAGGCGCCGATCGCGACCGGGTCGCCCGACCGGGCGTGGGCCCGGGCCAGCGTCCAGCCGCACATCCGGGCGTAGAGGGCGAGGCCCTCCGGGCGCATCTGCTCGATCGGCGCCGAGAACTTCCAGTCGCGGAGCTGGCGCACGTAGAAGTCGCGGGTGGCGCCGTCCGGGGCGTTGACCCTGGTCCAGCCGAGGAAGATGTCGCTGAGCGCCTGCATCAGGTGCTGCCCGGCGACCACCCGCTCGCCCTGGTTGCGGAACCGGCTGGCGCCCACGTACGGCGCGAGCACCGACTTCTGCGCCTCCTTCGCCTGCAGGAACAGCGGCTCGCCGTCGCCGGTCTCGAGCAGCACGATCCAGGCGCGGGTGCCGACGCTGCCCACGCCGACGACCTTGCGGGCGACCTGGACGAGCTGGAACTGGCGCAGCAGGTGCCGGCGGTCGGTCGGGAGGCTGCGCTGGTACGAGTCGACGACCCCGCCGATCAGCGTGTAGATCATCTCGGCTTCCAGGCCGCTGAACACGTCCTCGATCGGCAGGATGGTCGGCGGCTCGCTGATGATCCGCCGGCGGCCGTCGACGACCGTTGTCAGCTTCGACAGCGCCTGCATGCTGTCCTTGCCGCGCGCCTTCGCCATCGCCGCCGTGGCCTGGCCGTACGCCTTGGGGCGGAGCTGGTCGCGGAACCTGGCGATCGTGTCGTTGATGTCCAGGTGCGCGTACCAGACCGCGAGCCGGCCCTGCTCGCCGAAGGTCCGGACGTTCATCCGGTACGCCTCGACGGCGGACCGCACGATCTCCTTGCGCTGCTTGCGCTTGAACCCGTTGTCGCGCGCGGCGACGACGAGGCTGGCCGCCAGCCGCTTGATGTCCCACTCGAACGGGCCCGGCAGCGTCTCGTCGAAGTCGTTGCAGTCGAACACCAGCCGCCGCTCGGGCGAGGCGAACGCCCCGAAGTTGGACAGGTGCGCGTCACCGCAGAGCTGCACGGTGAGGTCCGAGCGGGGCGTGCGGGCCAGGTCCGCCGCCATCGGCAGCGCGGCACCGCGGAAGTAGGAGAACGGCGAGACCGCCATCCGCGCGTGCCGCACCGGCACGAGCTCCGGTACGCGGGACTCGGCCTGGCCCATCAGCAGCCCGATCGGGTCGCGGTCGCCGTCGACGCCGGTCGCCTCGTGCGCCTCCAGGGGCACCTCGGCGCGGACGGCGCGACCCCGCGCGGCGCGTTCGGCCCGGCCGGCGTGGCCGTTGCCCGCGGCGTTCACGGCGCCTGGATCCACGGGTGGTGCAGGTCGTAGTAGGCGGTCTTGCCCACCATGATCTGCTGGAGCTCGGCCAGCTGCTCGTGCAGCTCGGGCGGCGGCTTCTTCCTCTCGCCGGCCCGGGCCTCGGCCTCGTTGGTGAAGTAGACGGCCACGGTGAAGTCGCCGTCCCCGTAGGCGCAGGCGGTCGTGCCGAGGATGTCGGGGCGGAACGTCGCCCACTCCGGCTGGTCCTGGAGCATCAGCTCCATCGCGCGGTCGTGGTCGGTGCCGTGGCCCTGCATGATCTGCACGAACTGCGCGTCGAGGGGCTCGCCCGGGTTGTCGGTGACGGCGTTGTCGGCGTTGTGGAACTGGACCGGGCCGTCGAACAGCTGCGACGTCCGCTGCCACCACGCGTCCTGGTCGGGCCGTTCGCTGTTGTGCTGGGCCGACGCCGCGTCGGTGAAGCAGGCCAGGCCGATGAAGTCGCCGCTGTCGGTGACGCCGCCGGTCGAGCTCAGCCACCCTTCGGCACCGGGGGAGAGGAACTTGACCCAGTCGTCGATGGCGGCCTTCAACTGGCCGGCGTCGCGTACGTGACCCTGGATGATCTGCACGAACATGACGGGCCTCCCAACCAAGACGCGCTCTCTTCCAACCTACGTCGGCCCAGGGTGCAATACGGCGAATCGCCCGTATGAGAGGAATGTCCCTAATAGTATGGCGGCGGTGACGTCCGCGCCCGCCCGCTCCGGTCTCGTCCTGACCGCCCTGATCCTCGTGGCGGCCGTCGCCAACCTCAATCTCTCGGTCGCCAACGTGGCGCTGCCGGACATCGGCCGGGCGTTCGACTCGTCGCAGACCCGGCTCGACCTCGTCGCGATCGGCTACTCGCTCGGCCTGGCCGCCTCCGTCCTCTATCTCGGCGCGCTCGGCGACCGGCACGGCCGCAAGATGATGTTGACGATCGGCGTCGCGCTGGCCATCCCGATCAGCATCCTGGCCGCCTGGTCGCCGTCGGACATCGTGCTGATCGCGGCGCGCATCCTCGGCGGGGTCTCGGCCGGCATGGCCTACCCGACCACGCTCGCCCTGATCACCGCGCTCTGGTCGGGCCCGGGACGGACCAAGGCGATCGCGCTCTGGTCCGGCGTCGGCGGTGCGATCGCCGCGCTCGGCCCGACCATCGCCGGGGCCGTGCTCGAGGCCTTCTGGTGGGGCTCGGTCTTCCTGGTCACCCTGCCGCTGGCCGTGGTCGCGCTGGTGCTCGCCGTGCTGCTGGTCCCGGCGCACGTCAACGAGGGCGGCGGCCGGGTCGACAACCTCGGCGGGCTGCTGTCCATCCTGCTCGTCGGCGCGCTGGTGCTGGCCATCAACGACGCCGCCGTGCCCGGTGCCGGCCGGCGGGCGATCGTCCTCGGCGTGATCGCGGTGGTCGCGGCGGCGCTGTTCGTGCTCCGCCAGCGGCGGGCCGCCAGCCCGCTCTACGACCTGCGGATCGCCGGCCGCCGTACCTTCTGGGTGGCCGCCTGTGCCGGCATCATCGTGTTCGGCTCGCTGATGGGCGCGATGTTCGTGGGCCAGCAGTTCCTGCAGAACGTGCTCGGCTACTCGACGCTGAAGGCGGGCCTGTCGATCCTGCCCGCGGCGGCGCTGATGGTGCTGGTCGCGCCGCGCTCGGCAGCGCTGGTGCGCCGGCGTGGCTCGCGGCTGACCCTGCTGCTCGGGTACGTCTTCTGCCTGCTCGGCTTCCTGGCGATGCTGCTGCTGTGGAAGGAGGACATCGCGTTCTGGCGGGTCGCGCTCGCGTACGGGCTGATCGGCATCGGGGTCGGCCTGGCCGGCACCCCCGCGTCGCACTCGCTGACCAGTTCGGTGCCGGTGCGCCGGGCCGGCATGGCGTCCGGCACCGCCGACCTGCAGCGGGACCTCGGCGGAGCGGTGCTGCAGTCGGTGTTCGGCGCGCTGCTGACCGCCGGCTACTCGACCGCGTTCGCGAAGGAACTCGCGGGCGCCCCGGCCGCGGACCAGAAGGCGATCGACGCGACGCAGACGGAGCTCGAGAACTCGTTCGCCAGCGCGGTCGACACCGCCCAGCGCTATCCGCAGTACGCCGAGCAGATCATCGCCGGGGCCCGGCAGGCGTTCCTGGACGGCGACCGGTGGACCTACCTCGCCGGCATCCTGGCGATCGCGTTCGGGCTGCTGCTGGTCTTCTTCGCGTTCCCGAAGAAGCAGCGGGAGATCGAACTGCTGCGGTCGTACGAGTCAGCCGACCGCTAGCGGCGTCGGCGCGGGGTCGCCGGCCCGGCGCGGCCGGCGGGCCAACAGGGCCGCGGTCAGCAGGCCGACCAGCCAGAACGGTGCGTACAGCACGACCCGCTGGCCGAAGCCGTCCCCCTCGCCCAGCTGCCGGCCGAGGGGCGTGATCGTGCCCACGAGCACCGGCAGCGTCGACACCAGGACGAGCAGCCCGCAGAGCGCGCCCGCCGCGGACGTGCGGGCGAGGGCCGCGCCGAGGGCGAACGCGACGACCGCCACGCCGGTGGCCGCGTAGCCGCTCTCCGCTCTCGCTAGGACCACGGTCAGCAGCGCCACCAGCGCGGCGGCGCCGACGCCGACGGCGTCCCACGGCACCGTGGGGCGGAGGCGGGTGAGCAGCACGCCGGCCACGGCCGTCGCGACGCCGAGCAGCGGGACCCAGGGGAAGCCCCAGACGAGGCCGAGGTTGCGACCGCTGGCGGTGAACAGGACACCCGCGGCCCCGGCCATCGTCAGCGCGAACCGGGCCGCCTCCGCGCCGGCGACACCGGCGCTCCAGCGGATCAGCGCGCCGGCCATGGCGACCCAGAGGGCGATGGTGAGCAGCAGGACCAGCACGACCACGATCGCCGGGGAGTTGTCGGCGGCCCGGCCGACGTACTCCATGTGGAACGCGGCCGACAGCACGGCGCCGGCCAGCGCGACGAGGCCGAACCGCCCGACGGCGGGCGTGCCGGGCTCCGGCGCGGGGCGCGGTGCGAGCAGCGCCGCCAGCATCGCCAGGAGCACCGCCGCCACGTCGGCCCACCCGAGGTCATAGCGCGGATCGGGGAACGCGGGCAGCAGCATCGGCCCGATCGGGACGCCGACGACGATGCCCGCTGCCAGCGCGGCGACGGGCCAGGGATCGCCCTCCCGCGGGGCGGCGGGCAGCACCGCCACCAGCGCCGCGCCGATCGCGACGCCGGCGGCCAGCGCGGCCACCGGGCGGATCAGGGGCTGCAGTTCACCGAAGGCCGAGTCCGGGTCGAGCGGTGCGAAGGCGGTGAGCAGGCCGGTGACGAGCAGGCCGGCGGCGACGAGCGGCCAGCCCCGGGCGGGCCCGGTGACGCGGGCGCCCACCGCGGCGCCCACGAGGAGCACCGCGACGGCGCCCGTGGCGGAGAGGATCCGCACGAATCCCTTGACGTCGGCCTCGACGGGGAATCCCTCGAGTCCGTAGAACAGCACCTCGCCCACCGGGCCGAGCAGGACGGTGCCGACCACGAGAGCGGCCAGCGTCACGACGGCACGGCGGACCAGGGTCACGTCACGGCCTCCAGGTCGGCGACGATCACGGTGATGTTGTCGGGGCCGCCGGCGCGCTTGGCGAGGTCGACCAGCCGGTCCGCGCACGCCTCCCGGTCGGGGTGGGTCGCCAGCACGTCGGCGATCGTGTCCTCGCGCACCACATTGGACAGCCCGTCGCTGCACAGCAGCCAGCGGTCGCCGGCCAGCGGCGTCATCGTGGTGAGGGCGGGCGACACCGGGTCGCCCTGCAGCGCCTGGGTGACGACCGCGCGGCGCGGGTGCACGTGCGCCTCGTCGGGGGTGATCACGCCCTCGTCGACGAGCATCTGGACGAACGTGTCGTCCTTGGTCATCTGCTGGGTGTGGCCGTCACGGCGCAGGTAGGCGCGCGAGTCACCGACGTGGGCGAGCAGCACCGCCGTGTTGCCGGGGCTGAACAGCAGCGCGGTCAGGGTCGTACCCATGCCGTCGCGGGTCGGGTCCTCCGCCACGGCGTTGCGGATCCGGACGCCGGCGGCCTCGATCGCCTGGCGCATCGCGTCGACGAGGCCGGACTCCGAATGGTCGCCGTCGGCCCGGGCGACCGCGTCGATAGTGATCGCGCTCGCGAGGTCGCCGGCGGCCATCCCGCCCATCCCGTCGGCGACCGCGAGGAGGTGGACGCCCGCGTAGACCGCGTCCTGGTTCGCCCGCCGGACCAGACCTCGGTCGGTACGGGCGACGGAGCGGAGCAGAAGCGTCATGGCAGGCAGGATGCCAGGATGCGGGCCGGTTGTCTCTAGTAGATCACCTTCTCGGCCATCCGGATCACACCGACCGGCCATCCGGAGGTGTCGCGAAGAGTCCATGATCGGCTAGTGCGGCCGGTGCGGCGCCGGGAGAATGGCGCGATGGCATTCGATGGAGGGCGTCTGGCGCCGGGCGCGGTGCGCGACTGGTGCGGCACGATGCCGGTGCACCGCCGGCTGCTGGACAGCGACCCCGGCTACGCCCGGGCGCGCGAGGAGATCGAGACCTTCACCTACGACGCCGCCCGCGAGGACCCGCCGCCGCTCGGCCTGGTGACCATCCCCACGGTCGTCCACGTGGTCTGGTCGCGGCCCGAGCAGAACGTCGGCGACGAGCAGGTGGCGTCGCAGATCGAGATCCTCAACCGCGACTTCCGCAGGCGCAACGACGACGTCGCGATCCTCCCGCCGGTCTGGGCGCCGGTCGCGGCCGACGCCGACATCGAGTTCGCGCTCGTCGACGTGACCCGCACCCGCACCGAGGTGGCGGCCTTCGACACCGACGACGGGGTCAAGTCCGCGCGCGCCGGTGGGGCCGACCCGGTCTCCCCGGACACGCACCTCAACCTCTGGGTCTGCCAACTCGGCGGCGGCCTGCTCGGCTACGCCCAGTTCCCCGGCGGGCCGCTGGAGACCGACGGTGTGGTGGTGACCTTCACGGCCTTCGGCTCGTCGGGCACGGCGACGGCGCCGTTCGACCTCGGCCGCACGTCGACCCACGAGGTCGGCCACTGGCTCAACCTGCGGCACATCTGGGGCGACGACGGCGACGGCTGCGGCGGTGACGACTTCGTCGCCGACACGCCCAACCAGGGCGGCCCCAACTACGGCAAGCCGACCTATCCGAAGGTGTCGTGCGCCAACGGCCCGCACGGCGACATGTTCGTCAACTACATGGACTACAGCGACGACGCCGCCATGGTGATGTTCACCCGTGGCCAGGCCTTGCGGATGGCGGCGGCATTGCGCGGGCCACGCTCGGCCCTGCTCGCGGCGGCGGCCACGTCGTGACCCCGCCGCCCGCGGCGCTGTTCCGGCGGTGGGTGCACGTGCGGGAGGAGGACGCCGAGGGCGTACGCGTCTACCGGCCCGCCGACCGCCCGCTGCCGCCCGCCCGCGGCCGCGACGGCATCGAGTTCCGCCCGGACGGCACGTTCGCCGACCTGCGCCCGGGCCCGACCGACGCGCCGGTGGCGTCGGTGGGCCGGTGGACGGCGCCGGCCCGGGACAGGCTGGCGCTGGCCTACCCGCCGGGCGCCCGCTCGGCGGGGGCACCCACGGGCTACGAGATCGTCGAGCTGACCCCGGACCTGCTGCGGCTGCGGGCCGTCTAGACGGCCGGCGGCGTCAGGGCCGCCAGCACGGTGGTGGAGATGTAGCGGGCCGCGTCCCTGGCGTCGAGCCGGCCCGCGTTGATCTCGTCGGCGGCGCCGTGCATGACGTGCTGCATCGTGCTGATCAGCCAGGACGTGGGCAGGTCCGTGCGGAAGACGCCCTCGGCCCGGCCGCGCTCGAGCAGGCGCCGCATCCGGTCGGCGGGCCCTTCGTGCAGCGCCTGGATCCGACCCGGCGGCAGGGTGTGCTGGGCCGCGAGCAGCAGTGAGCGGAAGCGGTTGACCAGCTCCCAGCTCGCGTCGACCAGTCGGGTCAGGGCCGCGCGCGGGTCGCCGTCGAGGTCGACCGCCCCGAGCAGGGCGTCGCCGTCCTCGATGGCCCGGGCGAAGGCCGCGTCGACCAGGTCGGCCCGGCTCGGGAAGTGGCCGTAGAGCGTCACGCGGCCGACGCCGGCCGCCTTGGCGATGTCGGCGACGCTGGCGTCCGGGTCGCGGCTCAGGCAGTCGACCGCGGCGGTCGCGATGGCGTTGATGTTGCGCTGGGCGTCGGCTCGGACCACGGGATTTCCTCTTTGTTGAACACCGCTGTACGAGTTACTGTAGCCGAAATAACTCGAACACTGGTGTTCAGCTTTGGGGGAGTCATGTCATTCGAAGGCCCGGATCCACGGCGTTGGCGCGCCTTGGCTCTGCTGGGCACGGCCCAGCTCATGCTGATCCTCGACGTGACCGTGGTGGCGATCGCGTTGCCGCACATGGGCGCCGACCTGGGGTTGAGCCGCGCTTCGCTGACCTGGGTGGTGAGCGCGTACACGCTGGTGTTCGGCGGTCTGATGCTGCTGGGCGGCCGGGCCGCGGACCTGTTCGGCGCCCGGCGGCTGGTGCTGGCGGGGCTGCTGGTGTTCACGGCGGCGTCGCTGGTGACGGGCCTGGCGGGCTCGGCATCGGTGCTGATCGGTGGCCGGGTGGCCCAGGGCGTCGGCGCGGCGCTGCTCTCTCCGGCGGCGCTGTCGATGGTGACGAAGCTGTTCCAGGGCGCGGAGCTGCACCGGGCGTTGGGTGTCTGGTCGGGCCTCGGCGGCGGGGGTGCGGCGCTCGGGGTGCTGCTCGGCGGGGCGCTGACGGCCGGGCCGGGGTGGCCGTGGGTGTTCTACGTCAACGTGCCGATCGGGTTGCTGGTCGTGGCGGCGCTGGTGTGGGCGTTGCCCGCGGACCCGCCGGTGCGGGGTGGCGCTCGCCTCGACGTGCCGGGCGCGCTGCTGGTCACCGCGGGCACGGGCGCCTTGATCTACGCGCTGATCAACGCGGGCGACGCGGGCTGGGGCGCGCCGCGGACAGTGGTGGCGCTCGCGGCGGCGGCGCTGCTGTACGGGGCTTTCGTGCTGCTGCAGCGCCGCTCGCGGCAGCCGCTGATGAACCCGGGGATCGTCGCCCGCCGCCCGGTCGCGGCCGGCCTGTTCATGATCCTTGTCGCCACCGCACTGATGATCGCGGTGTTCTTCCTGGGCTCTTTCTATCTGCAACACCTGCGCGGCTACGGGGCGCTGCGGACCGGGTTGCTGTTCCTGCCGGTGGCGGTGGCGACGATCGCCGGTGCGCACCTGGCCGGGTCGCTGGTCGGGCGGCGGGGCACGCGGGCGGTCGCGGTCGCCGGCCTCGCCGTCGCGGGGCTGGGCGCCGCCGCACCGGCCGTCTGGGCGGGCCCGGCCGCGCTGATCGCCGGCATCACCGTCGCGGCGGCGGGCGTCGGCGCCGTCTTCGTGGCCGCCTCGACGAGCGCGCTGTCGCAGGTCCGGCCGGACGAGGCGGGCGTGACGTCGGGGATCCTGAGCACCTTCCACGAGTTCGGCGCGTCGCTCGGCGTGGCGGTGGTCTCCAGCATCGCCGCGGCCAGCATCGCCGGCACGACCGACACGGGCTTCACGAACGCGTTCACCTTCGCCGCCGTGACGGCCGTGGTCGCCGGCGGCCTGGCGGCCGTGGTGGTCCCCCCGCACCGGCCCGCGCCGGTCCCCACCGACGAGCCGCAGCCGGTCCTCCCGCGATCGGAGACAGCGTGAACCACCACGTCCGCCGGGCCGGGCCCGCCGACGCGCCCGTCGTCACCGCGATGGTCCACGAACTGGCCGCGCACCAGGACCAGACCCGTCACGTCGCCGTCACGACCGATCGGTGGCGCGCCCTGCTCGGCCGCTGCGACATCGTGGTCCTGCTCGCCGAGCACGGCGGCGAGCCGGTCGGCTACGTGTCGGCGCTGCGCCGGCCGCACCTGTGGAGCGGCACGGACATCCTCGCCCTCGACGACCTGTGGGTGCGCCCGCCGGCCCGGGACGCGGGCGTCGGGCGGGCGCTGATGGTGGCGCTGGCGCGGCACGCGGCGCCGGAAGGGCACACGATCACGTGGAGCGTCCAGCCGGACAACATCGGCGCCCAACGGTTCTACGCCCGCCTCGGCGCCACGCTCCGCCCGAATATCGTCTCGTCGTGGCATCCGGACGCGTACGCGCCGGCGTTGGAGTGATCAGCCGTGGGTGGCGTGCGGGCCGTGGTCAGTGACCTGCGCGTCGAACCAGGCGTGCAACGCGGCACGCAGGCCCTCGTCGCCGGTCGCGTAGACGATCCGCCCGCCGGCCGGAACGTCGGTATAGGACAGTGTGATCCGACCCGCGTGGCCACGCAGGTCAGCCAGGCCCGGCATGGCGTCGCCGTGGATGCGGGCCGGGTCGGCGAAGTCGCCCCGGCGGAACCGGTCGGCCTCGGCCCGCAGGTGCTCCCGGACGAGGTCGACCTGCGTGCCGTCGGCCGGATCGTCGGCGACGACGGTCTGGGTGCCGCCACGGTCGTCCTTGCGGAACTCGTGCGTGGTTCGGTCCAGCAACCTTTCGGCGGCGTGACGGCCGAGTGGGGTCCGTCAGGGCTGGTCGAAGCGGCAGCAGGCGACCACGGCCGCCGACTCCGGGGGCAGGTCGATGCTCGTGTTCGTGAGGCTGACGCCCGGGCCCGTCGTGAACAGCACCGAGCGCGCGACGCCGTGCAGGCCGACGCGGGCCGGAGCAAGGCCGATGTTCGCCGCCACCACGAGCGCGCCGCGGCGCATCGTGATGACCTCCGCGCCGCGGCGGATCGGGCGGGTCGGTTCCGGGCGCGTCGCGGTCAGGTCCGGGTGGGCCCGGCGGAGCGAGGTCAGGGCGCGCAGCGTCGCCGGCGGCACCTCGTCCGACGCCGACAGCAGCGGCGTCAGCGGCGCGGTCAGCAGCAGCGTCGCCGCCACGTCGCGCAGGCCCGTCAGCGTCGCCACCGCGCCCGGTGGCGGCGGGGCCAGCGGCAGCGCCGGGTCCGGCGCCGGGTCCGGGTCGCCGCCGCGCCACAGCCAGGCGCTGACCGCGTCCAGCGTGCCGAGCACGCCGCCGTCGGCCGGCACCAGGAAGCGGCCCGACTCCGCCAGCGTCAGCGGGCGGCCGAGGTGGTCGGAGAGGTCGCCGACCGCCGCCGCGAACTCGCCCAGCGGCACCGGGGCCGGCGGGCCGTCGAGGCGGACCCCGTCGAGGGCGAAGCCCGCGAGCCACTGCACCACGTGGTCGACCACCGCCGGGCCGAGGATGCGGTCGCTGTGTAGGCGCAGGGTCACCCCGAGGCCGCGGGACCGGGCCGCGGTCACGAAGCGGCGCAGTGTCTCCTCGTCGGCGGGCGGCTCGATCTCGACGACGTCGACGCCGAGGTCGGCCAGCGCGGGCACGGTGGACAGGTCGTCCGTCGCCCAGACGACCCCGGCCACCTCACACTTCCCGGTCGAGGACGAGCAGGCTGCGCTCCGCGACGGTGGTACGGGCGGCCGCCGCGACCGTGGGCGCCGGCTCGACGGGCTCCAGGTGGGCCGTGTCGAAGACGACCTGCCACTTCTCGCCGTACTCGGCCGGCGGCAGCGTGAACCGCAGCGGCTCGTGGTGGCCGTTGAAGCACAGCAGGAACGAGTCGTCGACCTGGCGCTGCCCGTACCGGCCGCGCTCCTTGATGCCCTCGCCGTTGACGAACAGCGTCAGCGCGTTGACGCCGGTGTCCCAGTCGGAGATCGGCGTGCCGTCGGGGTCGAACCAGGCCATGTCGGCGACCGGCGTGGTGACGTCGCGGCCGGCGACCGGCGCGCCCGTGAAGAAGCGGCGGCGGCGGAAGATCCGGTGCCGGGCCCGGAACGCGGCGAGTTTGCGTACGAACGCCAGCAGTTGCTCGTCGACCTCGGCCCAGTCGACCCAGCTCAACTCGTTGTCCTGGCAGTAGCCGTTGTTGTTGCCCCGCTGCGTGCGGCCCATCTCGTCGCCGTGCCCGAGCATCGGCACGCCCTGTGACAGGAACAGCGTGGCCAGGAAGTTGCGGCGCTGCCGGGCGCGCAGCGCGAGCACGCCGCTGTCGGACGTCGGGCCCTCGACGCCGCAGTTCCACGACCGGTTGTCGGTGGATCCGTCGTTGTCGTTCTCACCGTTGGCCGCGTTGTGCTTCGCGTTGTAGGACACCAGGTCGTTCAGCGTGAACCCGTCGTGGCAGGTCACGAAGTTGATGCTCGCCACCGGCCGGCGCCCGTCGTCCTGGTAGAGGTCGGCCGAGCCGGAGATCCGGGTGGCGAACTCCGCCAGCGTCGCCGGCTCACCGCGCCAGAAGTCCCGCACCGTGTCCCGGAACTTGCCGTTCCACTCGGTCCACAGCGGCGGGAAGTTGCCGACCTGGTAGCCGCCCGGCCCCACGTCCCACGGCTCGGCGATCAGCTTGACCTGGTTGACCACCGGGTCCTGCTGCACCACCTCGAAGAACGTGGACAGCCGGTCGACCTCGTAGAACTCCCGCGCCAGCGTCGCCGCCAGGTCGAACCGGAACCCGTCGACGTGCATCTCCTGGACCCAGTAGCGCAGCGAGTCCATGATCAGCTGCAGCGAGATCGGGCTCCGGACGTTGAGCGAGTTCCCGGTGCCGGTGTAGTCCACGTAGTACCGCGGGTCCTCGTCGGACAGCCGGTAGTAGCCGGGGTTGTCCAGCCCCTTGAAGCCCAGCGTCGGCCCGAGGTGGTTGCCCTCGCCGGTGTGGTTGTAGACCACGTCGAGGATGACCTCGATGCCCGCCGCGTGCAGCGCCCGCACCATGCCCCGGAACTCCTGCACCTGCTGCCCGTGGCGGCCCATCGCGGAGTAGCCGTGGTAGGGCGCGAAGTACCCGATCGTGTTGTAGCCCCAGTAGTTCCGCAGGCCCCGATCGGTGAGGTGCTGGTCGTGCACGAACTGCTGCACGGGCATCAGTTCGACCGCGGTCACGCCGAGCCGGGAGAGGTGCTCGATCGACGCCGGATGGGCGAGCCCCGCGTACGTGCCGCGCAGCTCCTCCGGAACGCCGGGGTGCCGGGCGGTCAGCCCCTTGACGTGCGCCTCGTAGATCACGGTGTCGTGGTAGGGCGTCCGCGGCGCGCGGTCGTTGCCCCAGTCGAACCACGGGTTCACCACGACGGCCTTCGGCAGGTACGGCGCCGAGTCGGTGGTCGACATCGTGTCGGGGTCGCTCAGGTCGTGCCCGTACACCGCCGGGTGCCAGTGCACGTCACCGTCGATCGCCTTCGCGTACGGGTCGAGCAGCAGCTTGTGCGGGTTGCAGCGCAGGCCGCGGGCCGGGTCCCAGGGCCCGTAGACCCGGAACCCGTACCGCTGGCCCGGCTGCACACCGGTGAGGAACACGTGCCAGACGTACGCGTCCACCTCGGTGAGGTCGATCCGCTGCTCGTCGCCCGCGGCGTCGAACAGGCACAGCTCGACCGCCTCGGCGACCGCGGAGTACACCGCGAAGTTCGTGCCGACACCGTCGTACGTAGCGCCGAGCGGGTAGCGCCGGCCGGGCCATACCAGCATTCCCGCAGACTAGCGGCTTTTAGTCCGAATTGAACCAGAATCAGACGGCGTCACCGAGGTGGCCGCGCAGCTTCGTCAGGGCGCGGGCCAGCAGCCGGGAGACGTGCATCTGCGAGACGCCGATCTGGTCGGCGATCTGCGACTGGGTCAGGTTGCCGTAGAACCGCAGTGTCAGGATCTTCTGCTCCCGCTCGTCGAGCGTCGCCAGTGCCGGCCCCAACGCGACCCGCAGCTCGGCCAGCTCGAACGAGGTGTCCTCGGACCCGAGCAGGTCACCGAGCTCGGTGCCGCGCTCGCCGTCACCGGTCGGCGTCGACAGCGACACCGCGTTGTAGGCGCGGG
>NZ_BONE01000117.1 GCF_016862555.1 Asanoa siamensis
CACGGCCACCACGCTCGCCGCCGTGCTCCACCGCGTCGGGGCGCACGAGCGAGCCGCCCGGCTCTACCACGACGTGATCCTCGAGCTGTCGGCCGCGGAGGGCCCCGAGTCGGCCCGGGTGCTGGCCGCGCACGCCGACCTCGCCACGGTCGAATACGCCCGCGGCGACTGCGCGACCGCCCGGACCCGGCTCGAGGACGCCTGGGAGCTGCACCGCGAGGTCTACGGGGACGGCCACCCCGCCGGCATCCGGATGCTGGCCAAGCTCGGCGCCATGGAGCGCGACTGCGGCCGGCGCGCCGACTCGCAGGCCCACCTCGCGCTGGCCCAGGAGCTGTGCCGCACCCACCTGCCGGCCGACCACCCGCTGGTCGCCCAGGTGGCGGCGCTCGCCCGGGCGCCGGCCAACCCCGACCACGCCTGCGTCGTCGAGGACAGCGAGCTGGTCGCGACCGACTCGGGGCCGCCCCCGCCGCGCGCCTCGGGCGACGCGGCGGGCGCCGGCTACGTGCGGCCGTTCACGCCCGTGCCCGAGCACATCCCGCCGGTCGCCCCGACGCCGATGACCGCGCCCCCGGTCGCCCCGACACCGGTCACCCCGCCGCCCGTCGCGCCGGCGCCGGTCACGCCGACCCTGCGCGACGGGTTCGGCAGCGGCTCGGCGCTCGACGACCTCGAGGCGCGGGGCGGGCCCCGGCACGCCGCGTCCGACGAGGGCCGCGACCTCTACGCCGACGGTTCCGACCTGCGCGACGCGTACGCGGCGGAGGTCTATCCGCCCGAGGCCGAGGCGCCGCCGGAGGCGTGGTCGCCGCCCACGCAGCGGTCGGCGCCGGAACGGCCGCTCTGGCCCGCCGGGGCCGCCGGCCCCAGCGCGGGCTGGGCCGGACGCGCGAGCGACGAGGACCGCTCGGAGTGGGCCCGCGAACGCGAGCCGACCGGCGACGAGGTCTGGCGCCGCCAGGACGAGGCCACCTGGGACCGCACGACCAGCGAGACCTGGGACGGCACAGGCACCGACGACTGGGACTCCGCCGCGACAGGCCGGGAGGCTCAGCCTCCGGAGGCGGACACAGGCCGCGACACCACCCAGGAGGCCGACAAGGGGTGGGAGGACCAGCCCGGCGCGGAGGGTGACGAGGCGTGGTCCGGACGGGTGCGCGGCGACGAGCGCTGGGCCGCACCGGCCGGCCCGATGCTGCCCGACGACGACTGGGAGCGCGACGCGTGGGGCCCCGATCCCGGCGCGGCCTCGCTGCCCGGCGGGCCCGCGGCACCCGCCGCGGCGGCGTCCGCGCGGCCCCGCGAGCTGGAAGCCGGCGAAGAGGCCGAGCGTCGCGCCGCCCGCCTGCCCGAGCGGCGGCCGCCCGGCGCCCTGCCGGTCCGGGTCGCTCCCCCGCCGCGCGAGCCACGGCGGCGGGTCGCCCCGCTGGTGATCGCCGGCATCCTGGTCGTGGTGCTCGGCGCCGCCGCCGTCATCGCCGGCTTCGCCCTGGTCGACCGTCAGGGCAACGGCGGCCCGGTCACCCAGCCGACCGTGCCGCTACCCACGGCCCGCGCCACCACGGCGCCGCCCACCACCACCGCGCCGCCCGTCGCCCGGCCGGGCACGCCGCCCGGTGACGTCGCCCTCGACGACGGGTCCGACGAGGTCACGCTCCGGTGGACCTACCCGGCGGGCGCCGCGGGGCCGGTCGTCGTTTCGGCGGGGCCGCGCGGCCAGCAACCCCGGCAGATCGAGCAGCTGCCCTCGGGCGCCGACAACTACGTGGTCTACGGGCTCGACTCCGGTGACGACTACTGCTTCGTGGTCGGCGTCGTCTACCCGGCCGGCGTGGTCGGCCGCGCCAAGCCCGTCTGCACCGACCGCGGCTGATCCGGCTCCACGACCAGGTCAGGATCGTCGGTGCCGGGCATGGCCGGCAGCTCCGCGGCCGGCAGGCGGACCAGCACCCGCAGGCCCGGCTCCGCGTCGGCCAGCGTGACCGTGCCGCCGTGCCGGGCCACCAGCTCCCGCACGATCGAGAGCCCGAGGCCGGCGCCGCCCGCGTCGCGGGCCCGGGCGTCGTCGAGCCGGGTGAACCGGTCGAACACCCGGTCGCGGTCGGCCGCGGGCACGCCCGGGCCGTCGTCGGTCACGGTGATCTCGACCTGGTCGCCGACCACCGCCGCGGCCAGCTCGACCCGGCTGCGGGCGTGCCGGACCGCGTTGTCGAGCAGGTTGGCCACGACCCGGTCCAGCGCCGCCTCGTCGCCGACGGTCCACGGCGTGCCCGCGACGGGCAGCAGCGTGACCTTGGCCGGGTAGCGGGCCGCCACCTCGGCGAGCAGCCCGCCGACGTCGACCGGGCCGGTCACCGGGTCGGGGCGTCCGGCCAGGTCGTCGGCGCGGGCGAGCAGCAGCAGGTCGTCGACCAGGCGCCCGAGCCGGCGGACGTCGGCCAGCAGGTCGTCGGTGTCGGGCGGGTCGCCGATGCGCTGCGCCACCTCGAGCTGGGTGCGCAGGTTGGCCAGTGGCGAGCGCAGCTCGTGCGCGGCGTCGGCGACGAACGTCCGCTGCCGGGCCCGGGCCCGCTCCAGCCGGCCCAGCATGCCGTTGAGGGTCACCGCGAGCCGGTGGATCTCGTCGCGGGACTCCGGCAGCGGCAGCCGCGCCCCGTCGGTGATCGCCTCGGCGCCGGCCCGCAGCGCCTCGACCGGGCGCAGGGTCGCCCCGATCACCCGCCAGGCGATCGCCGCGAGCAGCAGGACCAGCAACGGGTACGCGATCAGCAGCGAGTGCTTGAGCAGGTCGACGGCGCGCACGAGGTCACCGAGCGACTTGGCGACCAGCACGGTCCTCGGCTCGGCGGCCGTGCCCGCGGGCACGGCGACGACCTGGACCGGCCCGTTGACGCCGATCCGCTCGCCCGGGATGTAGACGGTGGTCGGCTTGTCGCGCCGGACCGCCGGCCGCTCGTCGGCGTAGAGGAACGGCACCAGCCGGTCCGCGCCGAGCGAGGCCGCCCGTACCCGGCCGTCGCCGTCGATGACCTGGGCGCGGACGTCGTCACCGGTGACCGGCAGCGGGTCGGGCAGCGAGTCGTTGGCGATCAGCTCGGCCAGCCCGTCGGCGGTCTTGACGGCGCTGTCCTCGGCGCCCCGGTGCAGCGTGCCGCCGAGCACCGTGACCAGCAGGACCCCGCCGACCATCAGGCCGGCGACCAGGCCGGAGACGCCGAGGAGCATCAGCCGGCCGCGCAGGCTCAGCCGCCGCCACACCCGCCCCGGGCTCATGTCGCCAGCCGGTAGCCGGCGCCGCGGACCGTCTCCAGCCGGTCGCGGCCGAGCTTGCGCCGCAGGTAGCCGACGTAGACCTCGACCGCGTTCTCCGCGGTCTCGAGGCTGGCGTCCCAGACGTGGTCGAGCAACTCGGTCTTGGAGACCACCTCGCCCGGGCGCCGCATCAGGTATTCGAGCAGCGCGAACTCGCGGGCGGTCAGCCCGACCGGGTCGCCGTCGCGGGTGACCGTGCGCTGCGCGGGGTCGAGCCGCAGGTCGCCGGCCTCGAGCACGGCCGGGCGGGCGGGCGCCCCGCGGCGCAGCAGCGCCCGCAGCCGGGCGAGCAGCACGACGTACGAGAACGGTTTGGTCAGGTAGTCGTCGGCGCCGCAGTCGAGCCCGTCGGCCTGGTCGTACTCGCCGTCCTTGGCCGAGAGCATCAGCACCGGCAGCCAGTTGTCCTCGGCCCGCAGCGCGCGCACGACGCGGTAGCCGGAGAGCCCAGGCAGCATCACATCGAGGATCATGGCGTCGTACTCGCCGTGGCGGGCCAACTCGAGCCCCGCCGGGCCGTCGCCGGCCACGTCGACCGCGAAGCCCTCGGCCTGCAGCCCACGCCGCAGCGCCGAGGCCAGCCGCGCCTCGTCCTCCACCACCAGCAACCGCACCAGTAGAGCGTGCCATCCCGGGAGGGGTCCGGCCCAGATCTCTCAGCGGCGTCTCAGCCGGCCCACGGCATCATGTTCCGCAGGAGGTATCCACCCATGTCTGTCCTGACCAAACGTCCGGTGCTCCGCTGGCTGGTCCCCGCGACCGCCGCGGCCGCGGTGATCGGTGGCGGCGCCGCCGTGGCCACGGTCGCCGGCGCGGCCGACCCGACCCTCCCCGAACGCTCAGCCGCGCAACTCCTCGTCGACGTGCAGACCGCCCGCCTCGACGGCCTCTCCGGCACCGTCGTGCAGCGGGCCGACCTCGGCCTCCCGCCGATCGCCAGCCTCGCCGGCATGCTCGGCGACGACAACCTGATGTCGCTCGTCGACGGCCAGCACACGCTGCGGGTCTGGTACGCCGGCCCCGACAAGGCCCGCGTCTCGCTGGTCGGCGGCAACGCCCAGACCGACCTGATCCGCAACGGCTCCGACGCCTGGGTCTGGAGCAGCCGGGCCAAGACGGCCACCCACACCAAGATCGACGCCGACGGCGACCACGGGGCGCCGCCGACCGGCCTGCCCACCTCGCCGCAGGAGGCCGCCGACCTGGCGCTCAAGGCGATCGAGCCCAGCACGCAGGTCAGCGTCGGGCGCTCCACGAACATCGCGGGTCGCGACGCGTACGAGCTGAACCTGACCCCGCGTGACCGCGCCTCGCTGGTCGGCCAGATCTCGATCGCGGTCGACGCGACCGAGCACGTGCCGCTGCGCTTCCGGATCTACCCGAGCGCGTCCGACAAGCCGGCGTTCGAGGTCGCCTTCACGATGGTCAACTTCGACCGCCCCGACGACGCCCAGTTCACCTTCAACCCGCCGCCGGGCACCAAGGTCAACGAGGCGAAGCAACTGGTCGAGGACGCCGCGAAGAGCAAGGACGGCCAGGCGCTCCAGGACCGGATCGCCAAGGAGAAGGAGCGGGCCGCCAAGGGCACGAAGCCCGCGGGCGAGGGCCCGACCGTGATCGGCACCGGCTGGACCACGGTGATCATGGCCCGGCTGGACCAGCCGGCCGGCCAGCAGCCGGGCGGCGACGAGATGAAGCAGATCACCGGCCTGCTCGGCCAGCTTCCGAAGGTCAGCGGCGCCTGGGGCAGCGGGCGGCTGTTCACCAGCCACCTCGCCACGGGCCTGCTCACCGACGACGGCCGCGTGTTCTTCGGCGCCGTCGCACCGGAGAAGCTCTACGAGGCGGCGACCACCCACCGCTGACCTCACCCGTCACCCGGAGCGCCCGATCCCACGGATCGGGCGCTCCGCCGTTCAGGCACTACAGTTGCGCTGTGGGAATGGTGCATACCGTCGGGATCGTGCTGCATCCGCAGCGCGACTCGGCCCCTGCCATGGAGACCATCCTCAAGTGGGCCGGCAACCACGGCGCCTCGGTGCTCGGGCTGGCCGACGACATCGCCCGGATCGACTGCAACGCGATCCCGGTCGATCCCGAGACGCTCGCCGACAAGTCCAACATCCTGGTCAGCCTCGGTGGCGACGGCACCATGCTGCGCAGCATGCGGCTGGCCGCGGGCACGAAGACGCCGGTGCTCGGGGTCAACCTGGGCAAGCTCGGCTACCTCGCCGAGATCGACGTCGACGACCTGCCGTGGGCGCTCTCCGCGATCGACAACCGGCAATACTCGCTGGAGGAGCGGCTGGCGATCCGCTCGACGCTGCCCGAGGGGCGCGAGGTCACGGCTTTCAACGACATCGCTCTGGTACGCGTGCCCGGCGACGGTTCGGCCGCGATCGGTGTGCGGATCCTCGGCGTCCCGTTCGTCCGGTACGCCGCCGACGCGGTGATCGTGGCGACCCCGACGGGGTCCACCGCGTACGCGTTCTCCGCCGGCGGCCCCATCGTCTCCCCCAACCTCGAGGGCGTCCTGGTCGTACCGTCGTCGCCGCACTCCTCGTACAACCGCGCTTTGATGCTCTCGGTCGACGAGACGCTCAGCCTCGACGTGCTGGAGCGCAGCGGTCGGTTGGCGGTCGAGGTCGACGGCGGCGTGGCGACCTACGTCGGCCCCGGCGACCGCATCGACGTCAACGCGGTGCCGGGCGCGGCCCGGGTGATCCGGCTGGGCCACACGACCTTCTCGGAGCGCGCCCGGCGCAAGCTGCGCGTGACCGGCAGCGCCGAGGTCGACTAAGGAACGGACCGTTGTTAACGCTTTTCGCATAACAACGGTCCGTTCCAAACAGACTCAGCTCGCGGTGCAGCTCAGCGAGGGTGTGCTGTTGCTGCCCGTCCACGAGCCCAGGAAGCCGAACGTGGCGCTCGCGCCCGCGCCGAGCGTGCCGTTGTAGGTCACGTTGCGGGCCGTCACCGCGCTGCCCGAACTGGTCAGCGTGGTGTTCCAGGACTGGCTGATCCGCTGGCCGTCGGCCCACGTCCAGCCCACCGTCCAGGAGCTGATCGCGGCGCTGCCCGCGGTGACCGAGACCTCGGCCTGGAACCCACCGGGCCATTGGCCGATCACCCGGTAGGCGGCCGTGCAGCCGCGGGCCGGCGGCGGCGTGGTCGGCTGCGCGGTCGGCGAGTTCGTCGGGCCCGTCGTCGGTGAGCCCGTCGGGCCGCCGCCGAACACCGTGGCTTCGCGCGAGGTCGACCGGATCCCGTTGGCGCCGTCGACGATCCGCTGGCCCCAGGTCGTCCGCTGGTTCGGGTCGAAGTTGGTGACCATGTCGAGGTACTCGACGCCACCGCCGTTGCCGCTCCACGACCAGCCGATGTAGCCGATCCGGTTGGCCTGCGTGTAGGACATGATCGTGTCCTCGTCGGGGTTCCCGTCGGAGTGGTTGTGCCCGAACTCGCCGACCACGATCGGCAGGTTCGCGGCCCGGAAGCGGCCCAGATAGTCGGTGATCTCCGCCGCGGTGTCGAACACGCCGTACATGTGGATGCTGAACACCGTGTTGCGGTCGGGGTCGGCGGCGAACACGCTCGCCGCGTTGTCCCGCATCTCGAACCGCCAGTCCTGGCCCCAGTTCGGCGCGTCGACCATCAGCGTGTGGTCGAAGCCGGCCGTACGCATCCGCTGGATCGCCGTGGTCGTCGCCTGGGTCCACGTCGGACTGACGGCGTTGTTGCCGACCGGCTCGTTGCCGATGTTGATGATGATGTAGCGCTCCTGGCCGGCCAGCACGTCGCGCAGGCCGATCCAGTAGTCGACGGCGGTGGACAGCGGCACGGAGCCGCTCTGTTCGCCGTACCCGGTGGTGTCGTGGTTCTCCAGCACGCAGATCAGCCGGTTCTGCCGGCACAGGCTGATCACGTTGGCCACGTCGCTCGCGCTGTTGGCCGGCCAGCGGCCGCCGCTGAGCACGACCCGCACGGTGTTGGCGCCGGTGGCCTTGATGTCGGCGAAGGCCCGGGTCTGGCCGGTGTACCAGGTGTGCGCATGGCTGATGCCGCGCATGACGAACTCGGTGCCGTTGGCGTCGTAGAGACGGCCGTTGGACACGGTGAAGCCCGCGGCCGCGCGGGCCGGTGAGCCGATCGTGAGGACGAACAGGGCCGCGAGGGCGGCCGCGGACAGCGCCGATAGGACGGCGAGGAGTCGGGATCGCATTTCCTGCCTTCACAAGGGAGACGTGACAAGGGCCGGCAGCTGGCCCGTCAGCTGCCGCCCGGCTCCCTGGGCGCGGCTTCACAGTAGGGCCGCCGGCCGGGACAGGTCAACCGGTTAAGTAGCCGCCACGGTTGACCTCGCCGAACCGGGGTAACCGGGCAGAACGGGACGTTCTTTCGGGAGGTTGAGCGATGGTCGCCGTTGGCTACTCACTGCTGTGCGAGCAGTCCGGGCCCAAGGACCTGGTCGACTACGCGGTCCGGGCCGAGGAGGTCGGCTTCGCGCAGATCACGATCTCGGACCACTACTACCCGTGGCTCGACGCGCAGGGGCATTCGCCGTACGCGTGGTCGGTGCTCGGCGCGGTGGCCCACGCGACGTCCCGGGCCGAGCTGATGACCTACATCACCTGCCCGACGCGGCGCTACCACCCTGCCGTCGTGGCCCAGAAGGCGGCGACGATGCAACTCCTGGCCGACGGCCGGTTCGTGCTCGGCGTCGGCGCGGGCGAGAACCTCAACGAGCACGTGGTCGGCCCGTGGCCGCACGTGCGCGAGCGGCACGCGATGCTGGCCGAGGCGCTGGAGATCATCCGGCCGCTGCTGGACGGCGAGCAGCTCACCTACTCGGGCGAGTACTTCGAGGTGCCGGAGGCGTACGTCTGGGACCGCTCGGAGACCCGCGTACCGATCGCGGTGGCGCTCTCCGGGCCCGAGTCGGCGGGCCTCGCGGGCGAGTACGGCGACGGCGCGATCGCGACACAGCCGGAGTCGCGGCTGCTGCGGCTCTTCGACGACGCGGGCGGTTCGGGCAAGCCGCGGTACGGGCAGCAGCCGATCTGCTGGGGCCGCGACGAGGCGGCGGCGCGGAAGGTCGCGCACGAGCAGTTCCCGTGGTTCGGCATGGGCTGGAAGGTCAACTCCAACCTGCCGAACCCGGCGGCGTTCGCGGACGTGTCGCAGTTCGTCCGCGAGGAGGACGTGGCGGCCGGCATCCCCTGCGGGCCGGACACCGCCCGGCACGTCGAGGCCGTCAAGTCGTTCGCCGACGCGGGCTTCACGCACGTCTCGGTGCTCCAGATCGGCGACGAGAGCCAGCGGGACTTCTTCGACTGGGCGTCGAGCGAGCTTCTGCCCGAACTGAACCGCCTGTAGGGGAAGCCTTCCGGCGGCGGCGGTGTTGTCTTCTCTTCGTGATCGACGTTCCGCTTTCCGTGCTCGATGTCGCCCCCGTCGCCGCCAACGGCTCGCCCGGGGAGGCCCTGGCCCACACCACCGCCCTCGCCCGGCGCACCGAGGAGCTCGGCTTCCGCCGGTTCTGGGTCGCCGAGCACCACAACATGCCCGCCATCGCGTCCTCGGCGCCGGCCGTGCTCCTCGCCCACCTGGCCGCGAACACCTCGACGATGCGGGTGGGCTCGGGCGGCGTGATGCTGCCGAACCACGCCCCGCTGGTGGTCGCGGAGCAGTTCGGCACGCTGGCCGCGCTGCACCCCGGGCGGATCGACCTGGGCATCGGCCGGGCGCCGGGCACCGACCAGGCGACGGCGCTCGCCCTGCGGCGGACCGTCGAGGGGCTCTCGGCGGAGCAGTTCCCGCAGGAGCTGGCCGCGTTGATCAACTACTTCACGCAGGACGACCCCGGGTCGATCATCGCGTCGCCGGGCGCGGGTGAGTCGCCCGAGGTGTGGCTGCTCGGGTCGAGCGGCTACAGCGCCCAGCTCGCCGGGCTGCTCGGCCTGCCGTTCGCCTTCGCCCACCACTTCAGCGCGCAGAACACGTTGCCGGCGCTGGCGCTCTACCGCGAGCGGTTCACCCCGTCGCGCTGGCTCGACGAGCCGCACGCGATGGTCGCGGTCTCGGTGGTGTGCGCCGACACCGACGAGCGGGCGCGGTTCCTCAGCGGGCCGGCCGGGCTCTCGTTCCTGCGGCTGCGCCAGGGCCGGCCGCAGCCCCTCGCCACGCCGGAGGAAGCCGCCGCCCACCCGTACACCGAGGTCGAACGGATCTTCATGGCCGACCGCCAGGTCGGGCAGGCGGTCGGCTCGCCCTCGACGGTCGAGGGGCAGCTCTCGGCGCTCCTCGAGGCCACCAGGGCGGACGAGCTGATGCTCACCACCATGGTGTACGACGTCGAGGACCGGATCCGCTCGTTCGAGCTGGTGCGTCAGCTCACGTAGACGTTGGGCCGGGGCGGCTGCGCCATCCCGTTGCCGATGAAGAAGCTCGGGTGCGGCGGCTGGTTGTAGGCGGTGTTCTGCCACGCGAGCGCGACCCGGTACATGGGGTCGTGGGCAAGGGTGTGGATGCGGCGGTCGGTCAGGCTGGGTGTCGCGTAGATCCGCAGGGCCGTGCTCTCGCTCGTGCGCCAGATCACCTCCTCGCGCCAGTCGCCGAGGATGTCGCCGGACAGCGCCGGGGTGGCCTTGGTGCCGTTGTTGCCGGCCACCCCGGAGCCGGTGAGCAGGCGGGTGTCGCCGCCCGTGCCGTACTTGTCGATCCGGGTCTGGTCGAGCAGCTCGCGCACCGGGTCGCCGTCCCACCAGATCACGAAGTTGGCGCTCGACGGCTTGCGGCCGACGTTGGCACCCGTGGCACCGCGCAGGCCGTCGACCGCGCTGGACCACGACTCGGCGCCGGCGCTGCCGGCATGGATGTCCGCGGCCACGCCACGCCCGTTGTCGCCGGCGGGCGCCGTCTCCCAGAGCACCTGGCCGGTACGCGCGTCCGCGAACCAGGAGCCCGGTTCGCCGCTGTTCTCGGAGACCTTGAAGTATTCCAGCCCCGGCCGGCCCGGGTTCAGGTCGCCGAGGTGGGCGGCGTCGCCGTGGCCGTTCCCGGTGTTCCACAGTGGAGCGCCGTTGTCGTCGACGGTCATCGCGCCGAACACCACCTCGTCGCGGCCGTCGGCGTCCACGTCGCCGATGGTGAGGCTGTGGTTGCCCTGGCCGGCGTACTGCGCCCCGGCGCTGTTGGAGTCGAACGTCCAGCGCCGGCGCAGGGTGCCGTCGCGGAAGTCGTAGGCGACGATGACCGTGCGGGTGTAGTAGCCGCGGGAGACGATCAGGCTCGGCCGCGTGCCGTCCAGGTAGGCGGTGCCGGCGAGGAACCGGTCGACCCGGTTGCCGTAGTTGTCGCCCCAGCTCGACACGGTGCCGCGCGGCGGCAGGTAGTCCACGGTGGACCGCGTCGCACCGGTGCGGCCGTCGAACATCGTGAGGAACTCCGGGCCGCTCAGCACGTAACCGCTGCTGTTGCGGTGGTCGGCAGTCGCGTTGCCGATCACCTGGCCGGTTCCGGAGCGCGTGCCGTCGGCCGTCTTCATGGCCACCTCGGCGGCGCCGTCACCGTCGTAGTCGTACACCTGGAACTGGGTGTAGTGCGCGCCCGCGCGGATGTTGCGGCCGAGGTCGACGCGCCACAGCCGGGACCCGTCGAGACGGTACGCGTCGACGAACACGTTGCCCGTGTAGCCGGACTGCGAGTTGTCCTTGGCGTTCGACGGGTCCCACTTGAGCACGATCTCGTAGTCGCCGTCGCCGTCCAGGTCGCCGACGCTCGCGTCGTTGGCGCTGTAGGTGTAGGCCTCACCGGTCGGGGTGCTGCCGCCGGCGGGGCGTTGGATCGGCACGTCCAGGTAGCCGTTGGCGAACCGCAGGGCCGCCGGGCCCGCCGCCTGCTCCACGCCGTTCACGACCGCCCGGACCGTGTAGGTGGCGTCGGCCGCCGCGCCGCTGTCGAGATAGTTGGTGCTGGTCGTGATCGGGGTGCCGGTCAGCCTCGTCGAGCCGCGGTAGACGTGGAAGCCCGTGGTGGTGGCCTCGGTGCCGAGCAGCCGCCAGGAGACCAGGTTGCCGTTGCCCGAGCGGACGCTGATCGCGCCGCGGTCCAGGTCCTCGACCTGCCTGGCCCCGGCCGCGGGTGGGTTGGTGGGCGGGTCGGTCGGCGGGTCGGTCGGCGTCGGGGTCGGGTTGCCGGGCGTCGTGCCGCCGGTGCACGCGGTGCCGTTGAGCGAGAAGGCGTTCGGGGCCGGGTTGCTGCCCGTCCAGGAGCCGTTGAAGCCGAACTGGGCCGTCCCGTTGGTGGGCAGCGCCGCGTTGTAGGTGACGTTGCGCGCGGTGACGGCCGCGCCGGACTGGGTCACGGTCGCGTTCCAGGCCTGCGTCACGGTCTGGCCGCCGGTGTAGCTCCAGGTCAGCGCCCACCCGTCGATCGGGTCGCCGAGGTTGGTGACCGTCACGGCCGCGCCGAAGCCGCCCTGCCACTGGTTGCTGACCGCGTAGTCGACCCGGCACCCCGCCGCCGCGGTGGCAGTGCCCACCGCGGCGGCGAGGCTCGCGCCGAGGAGCGCGGTCGCCGTCACGACCGCGACCGTCCTCATGACGAGCACCGGCTTCCGTTGACGGTCACCAGGCCCGGCGCGGGATTGGCGTAGGAGGACGACTGGGTGGCGTTGAAGCCGAACATGACGGAAGCTCCCGGTTGGATGCGGGCGTTGTGGGACTCGTTGCGGGCGGTCAGCACCGCGCCGGCCTGGCTCGCCTGGGCCAGCCACGCCTCGCGCAGCCGCTGGTCCCCGGTGAACGCGAACGTCGCGGTCCACCCGTTGACGGCGGCGGTGCCGGTGTTGGTGATGTCGAGTTGGCCGGTGAAGCCCGTGCCGCCCGACCAGGTGCCGTAGTCGGTGTAGACCACCCGGCACGAGACGGTCGCGGGCGCCGGGCCGGCACCCTGGTCGGCGAGGAACGACGAGAGCCAGGCCAGCGCCGAGTTCCAGTTGATCGCGACCTCGTTGGTGGCGTACGAGTTGATGTCGTCGACGTAGCAGAACATCGGCTTGCAGCCGTCGAGCAACTGCTTGGCGAACGGGTCGTCGAGGCCCGCGTTGGCGCCGCCCGCGATCGAGCCCGCCGGCGGGTGCGGCAGATCGGGGTCGAGCTGGTGAGCGAAGATCCGGCTGTGCTGGTTCTCGGCGGCGTTCTCGCCCCAACCGGTCACATAGGACTGGTTGAGCGCGTTGCGGCCGAGGATGTAGTCCATCGCCTCGATCGCGCCAATGCGGTACTTCGCCTGGCCGGTCAGGTCGAACGCGGTCGCCAGGACCACGGCGTTGTTGATGACGTTGCTGTTGGCGCCCCAGAGGTAGGCGCCCGGGTGGCCCGGCATGGGCAGGCCGTAGGCCTGGGTGCCGGCGGTGGCGAGGTAGGCGTCGGCGGCGGCCCGCACGGAGTCGCGGATCCGGCTCTGCTCCGCCGCCGGCAGTCCGTTGGGGACCGTGGCGAGGTCCAGCCGGCCCAGGGCGGCGGTGCTGCCCCAGGAGAAGCCGGTCGCGGCGAAGACGTCGCCGGTGTGGTGCCGTGAGGCCGCGAGGTCGGTGCGGTAGGTGGCGGCACCGGTGGTCAGGTAGAGCTCGGCGGCCGCCCAGTAGAACTCGTCGGTCACGTCGTCGTCGCTGTAGGCGCCGCCGCCGTTGCCGTCGGTCGGGCTGGCGTACACGGCGGGATGGGCCTTGGCGGCCGCGTACGCCGTCTTCGCCGCGGCGAGGGCGCGGCCCGCGAAGGCCGCGTCGTACGGTGCCCACAGGCGGGCGCCCTGCGCGGCGGCGGCCGCCAGGTTGAGGGTCGCCGCGGTCGACGGCGGGTGCAGCTCGCGCGGCTGCGGGTCCGCCTCGGGCGCGAGCGGCAGGCCGGTCCAGTTCTGGTCGTGCAGCTTGTGGTGCGCCATGCCGGCGAGCGGCTGGCCGGCGGGCACCTGCATGCGCAGGAGCCACTCGAGCTCCCAGCGGGCCTCGTCGAGGATGTCCGGGACCTTGTTGCCGCGCTCGGGCAGGCGCAGCGTGCCGTCGCCGAGCTGCGCGCCCCAGGCCGCGGTGGGCGCCGTCTTCGTGCGCTCGTAGGTGCTCAGCAACTGGGCCGTGGCGATGCCGCCGTTGACGACGTACTTGCCGTGGTCGCCGGCGTCGTACCAGCCGCCGCGCGCGTCGAGCCGGTAGCCGCAGACGCCGGGCTGGCACGGCACGTCGGTGTCGCCCTGGTTGGGCGCCACGCCGAGGTGGCCGGCGGGGCGGGCGTACTCTTCGCCGGCGAGGGCGGCGTCGATCGCGATGCCGCTGCGCTGGACGTAGAAGAAGTGCAGGGAGTCCGCGCGGAGGCGGTCGTACAGCGTCCGCGTGATGTCGAACGGGTGGCTGGTCTCGCCGTCGGCGACGAGGGTGAGTCCGGTGCCCTGCGTCGCGTACCCGCTGAAGTCGATGGTGTGGACGTTCTGGCCGGACGCCGCGTCGATGCCGCGCGGTGTGCTGCTGCCGCCGGCGACGACGGCCCCGTTCTTCGTGAGCTGCCACGGCAGGGCGGCGGTCGCGTCGGTCACCAGGGTGGCCCGCTTCGGGCCGTCGGGGAGGTAGCCGACCTGGTTGACGCGGACGCGCGGGCCGGTGTCGGGGACGTAGGGCGGCTCGGCCTCGCCGCCGCGCAGGCTCACGTTGTCGAGGCAGAAGCGGAAGCCGTCGGTGTTGCCGCCGACCTGGAACGCGACCTGGCCCGCCGGGGTGTCGTCGGGGGCGGTGAAGGTGAACTCGTAGTGGTCGCCGGCCGCGGTCAGCGGGAGGTCATGGCTGAAATAGCCGGTGTACGGGTCGGCGCCGAGTTGCACGGCGACGCGCACGGTGGCCGCCGGGCTGCTTTGGGCGTCGAAGCTGAGCGTGTAGGTCGCGCCGGCGGTGAGCAGGACGTCGTTCTGACCGACGCCGCCGTCCCACGGGTTGGCCATCCCGCCGGGCACCACGGAGCAGAGCCGGCCGTCCTCGACGGCGGTGCTGGTGGTGCCGTAGGAGTACCAGCCGGCGGTGCCGTCGCCGAAATCGCCGTTCTCGATCTGCTCGGGCGCGAGGTCGCCGTCGCTGGTCAGGCTGACGTCGTCGAGACAGAAGGTGTACGGGTCGGCCTTGCCGCCCAGGTGCAGCGTGAACGTGCCGTCGGCGGCGGTCAGGCCGCTGGTGAAGGTGTGCTGCTCGCGGCCGCCGTCCGGGGTGACGCTCGTGGACAGCACGGTGGTGTAGGGCGCGGCGTTGAGTTGCACGTTGGCCGTCACGGTGGTGTCCACTGTGGCGTCCGCGGTGAAGGCCAGCGCGTATTCCGCCCCGTCTGCCAGCGGGATGCCGTTGTGGCCGATCGCGACGTCCCAGGGGTTGGTGGTCCCGCCGGGCACGTCGACACAGAGCCGACCGTCCCTTGTGGTCAACGTGGTGCCCGTGGCCCACCAGGGCGAGGTGCCGGTGTCGAAGGTGCCGTTGGCGATGTGCTCGGTCGGTGCGGCGACGGCCGGGCCGGCCGTGGTCCCGATGAGGCCGACGGCGGCGGCGAGCACGACGACGGTGGCGGCAGCACGACGTTTCACGGGCCGCCCCTTCAGGCCTTAAGGCATAGACAACCATGCTTGGAAGCGCTCCCATACTGCCAGCGCGGCTGATGACTGTCAATGCGATCGACGAACCCGCCGAGCCGGACGTATGGATCGGACGGTCGGCCTCGATGACGATGGATACATGACAGGTCGGGGGACGCCGTGGGAATCCTGATGATGTGCGCCTCGATCGGCGCCGTGTTCGCGGCCGTCGGGGCGGCGCAGGTCGCCCTGCGGTGGTGGCTGATCCGGCGCCGGCCGGTGCTGACCTGCGCCGAGTTCGCGTCCGCCCGGCCCGGCACCGCCGTGGTGGTCGTCGGACGTACGGCCGCCGGGCCGGTGATCTCCGCCTACCACAGCGGCGTGGCCTGCGTGGGGTTCCAGGTCGTCCGCGTCCACGAACACGTCGTCAGTGACAATTACACGGAAACCATCAAGGACCCTGGTTTCGACAACGGCGACACGAGGCTGCACGACGACGTGGGCGACGCGACGATCCACGTCGCCGGGCCGGTCCGCACCGGCAAGATGCTCCTGTTCAACAGTCCGATGATGGTCGCCGTGCGGACCATCGAGGATCCCCGGAACGACAACCGCGACCGGCGGGCCGAACGGGAGTTCGTCGTGCCGGCGAACCGACCGGTCGTCGCGGCCGGAGTGGTCGCGACCCGCGACGGCGACCCCGGCAGCCTGTTCCTGGACGGTGACGGCTGGCCGAACGGAACAGCGCGGGGTCGCCTCGGCGGCGTCACCCGCCGGTTCGCCCGCGACGTCGCCGTGCTCCTGTGCGTCGCCGTCGTGCTGACCGCACTCGCGATCGCCCTCTCCGGGTCGATGCCCCCTGCCTGCTGGCCCGTCGGCGACGTCGAGACACCCCTGACTCCGGGCGTCCCGGTCAGATGTTGATCTCCGCTACCACCGGGTAGTGGTCGCTGGCGCGGTCGGCGTGGGCCGTGCGGAGGATGCGGCACGAGCGGACGTGCTCGGCCAGGGCCGGGGTCGCGAACAGGTAGTCCAGGCGCATGCCCGAGAACTCGGCGCCGCCCAGGGCCGTCGGGGCCGTTTCCGGGGCGCCCTCGCCGACCGCGCGGAAGAGGTCGACCATGCCCGCCGCGTCCAGGGCCGCGATCGCGCGGGTGTCGACCCGGGCGACCTTGCCGACGTCGCGGTCGCTGGGCTTGCTGGTGGGCGGGCGCCAACGCAGGTGGCGGGCGCGGTACTGGCGCGGCAGCGCCCGCAGGCGGTCCTGGTGGTCGGTCCAGGGGTCGAGGGTGTTCAGGTCGCCCATGACCAGCGCCAGCCGCGTCCGGCCGACGGCGTTGACGAGCCAGCGTGCCTCGTGCAGACGGCGCCAGCCCCAGTGCGGGTGCAGGTGCGCGGAGATCACCGTCAGCGGGCCGCCGAGGGTGGCGACGACGACGCGGGCGGCGGCGTGGTGGAACGGCCGGGCCACCGGGCCGGCCGCGAGCACCGTCCAATCAGGATTGGTCAGGACCGCGACCGGCTGGCCCCAGGACGAGCGGGCGCGGACCATCCGCATGTTGAGGCGCTTCGCCAGCCAGGTGCCCGAGTCGCCCCGCAACTCCTGGAGGGCCACCACATCAGGCAGGGCGGTGCCGATGACCTCGGCGATCTCCTCAAGCCGGGTGCCGCGCGACCCGTCGTACCCCCCGGTCTTGATGTTGTAGGTCATCACCCGCATCGGCGGTCACCGCTTCGGCGTTGGGGCGCAGCACGACGTAGAGCAGGCCGACCCAGAGGGCCGTCAGCATCATCGCGCCGAGCAGGTCGCTGGGGTGGTGCATGCCGCGGTAGAAGCGCGAGGTGGCGACGATCAGCGGCATCACCACGGCGGCGACGACGGTGAGCCAGCGCCACCACGCGTCGGTGCGGGCCATGACGATCAGCGCGATCGTCGTCCACAGGCAGAGCGTCGCCGCGATGTGGCCGCTGGGGAACGCCGCCGTGGGCAGGTTCTGGTCGAGGTGCGGCACGTCGGGGCGCGGGCGGTTCACCGCGGCGGCCGACGCGAGGAAGAGCGTCAGCTCGCCCACCATCACCAGCACGAGGAACAGGATCGGCCGCCATTGTCGCCAGCGTGCCAGAACGAGCGTGCTGAACACGAGCGACACGGCGAGGATCGTGTGCGTGTCGCCCGCTTTGCTGGCCACGTGGCTCCAGCCGTCGAGCAGCCCCGTGCGGTGCTCGGCGAACCAGCGCGGCACCGCGGTGTCGAGGTAGGCGAGCACCGTGCCGTCGGCGTGGTAGCTGGCCCACATGCCGAACCCGAACAACGCTCCGAGTACGAGCACCCAGCCGACGAGCACCTCGGCGGACTCGACGAACGGGTGCGGCAGGACGGCGCGCTCGGTCGGTGCCGGCTTGAGGTCGCGGGCGGCCTCCGGCTCCAGGCCCTCGGTCAGCGCCGGCTCGCGGCGGTGCTCCTCGCGGCGCCACAGCCGGAACGCGTACAGGGTGACGCCCAGCCAGGCCGCGCCGAGCAGCCAGCCGGCCAGCACGTCGGAGACGAAGTGCACGCCGAGCGCGATCCGGGACACACCTACGAGGGCGACCAGCGTCGCGACGGCGGCGATGACGGCGGCCCGCCATTTCCTGGGTACGGCGGGCAGGAAGACCAGGAGCAGGCTCCCGTAGACGACGAAGGAGCCGAGCGAGTGTCCACTGGGGAAGCTGTTGCCGGGGGCGTGCGCGACCGGCACGTCGACGACGGGGCGCAGGCGGCCGACGAGCAGCTTGATCGTCGGCTCGAGCGCGAGGGCGCCGAGGCCGGAGACGACCACGAAGATCGCCAGGCGGACGCGGCGCCGGATGAGCAGCACGGCGACCGCGAGGGCGACGACCCAGACCTTCATCGCGCCGCCGAGGTCGGTGACGAACCGGATGACGTCGAGCAGGCCCTCGTGGTCGGCGACGTAGCCGTTGACCTCGTTGGCGACGCCGTGGTCCAGGTCGTACAACGGACCGAACCTGAACCGGACCAGCGCGAGCAGGATCCCGAACCCGATCCCGGCGGCGATGATCGCGACCAGGCCCAGCGCGCTGCGCACGGTGAAGTGCTCGAGGGGCCGCCGGAACAGCGTGCGCGCCGCGCTGTCCCGCGGCGCCTTCGTACCGACCGTCATGGGGCGTTCGTTTACCCGGATGTCGGCTCGCGCACACCATCGACGGCGGCGCGCTGCTCGATCGGCTTCCACATGTCGGGCTCGGCGGGCTCGGGGACGCCGACCCGCAGGCCTTCGAGCTGGGCGGTGAAGGCGAGGCCGAGGAAGAACGCGACGCCGGTCAGGTTGGCCCAGAGCAGCAGGGCCATCATGCCGGTGAGCGCGCCGTAGGTCTGGTTGAAGCTCTCGGCGAGCGAGACGTAGAGGGCGAGCAGGAGGCTGGCGCCGACCCAGAGCACGGTGGCGATGCCGGCGCCGATCAGGAGCCACGACAGGCCGGGCTGGCGGCGGCGCGGGGCGTGCCGGAACAGCACGGCGACCGCGAACACGGTCAGGGCGATCGAGATCGGCCAGCGGACGATGTCCCAGAGGGTGTGGACCCAGCCGCCCCAGCCGTACTCGCGTTGGATCGAGTCGCCGATCGGGCCGCCGGCGACGAGCATCAGGAAGCCGAGCAGCATCGGCAGGCCGGCGGTGACGGCGAGGACCGCGGCGCGGACGTACTTGCGGTGGGCGGGCCGGTCGCGCTCCACGCCGTAGATCCGGTTGGCGCCGCGCTCGACCTGCGACATCGCCATGGTCAGCGCGACCAGGCCGGTGATCAGGCCGAGGGCGAGCGCGAGCTCACCGGCGTCCTCGGTGCGCTCGTCGTCGACGAGCAGGTCGCGGACGACGTCGACGCTGGCGCCCGGGGTCAGGGCGATCACGGTGTCGGCGACGACCCGGCCGCCGGCTTCGACGCCCAGGTCGGTGGTGAGGCCGGTGAGGGCGATCAGGAAGGGTACGACGGCGAGGCAGAGCTGGAAGGCGAACGCGCGGGCGTGGCTGAAGCCGTCGCCGTACCGCAGCCGCACGAACGCGTCGCGGACGAGGTGCCAGCCGCCGTGCCCGCGCAGGGTGTGCCAGGCGTCGTCGGCGGTGAGCTGGTCCGCGGACATCAACCGCGTCTCCGGGACCATCCGCGTCGAGCTCATTCCCCTGCCCCCGTGCTGGTCATTCGCTGCCCACCAGCCGCTCCCCACGCTCGGCGGCGGCGTCGGCGTCGTAGGCGAGGTCGTCGGAGCTTTCCGGCCGGGGTACGCACAGCCAGATCGCGCTGGGCTGGACCTCGACGCGCAGCACCCGGCCGGCGGGAATCACGTCGCCGTCGGTCTGCCGCGGCTGCGGTCGGTTGCTGGTGACCTGGATCGTGTGGCCGCGGTAGGTCTCCATCCGCGGGACGCGCCCCCGCCGGCGGAGCACGCCCCAGCTCAGGGCGGCCCAGTGGCCGACGGTGCGGGGGGTGAGGATGGCGATGTCGAGCCAGCCGTCGTCGGGTTCGGCTTCTTTGAAGAGGCGTACACCGCCTTGCAGCCTTCCCACGTTGGCGATGAGGACGGACCGGGCGCGGCGCCGCATGGGCGGGCGGTCGTCGATGCGCACGGAGAGCCGCATGGGCCGGTCGCGGAGGTGTTTCAGGCCGCCGAACAGGTAGGCGAGCCAGCCGATCCGCGCCTTGGTGGTCTCGGAGGTCGAGTCGAGCATCTGGGCGTCGAACCCCATGCCGGCCATGACCGTGAAGTAGCGCTTCTCGTCGCGCCCCTTGACGAGCCCCAGGTCGAGCCGGCGGCGCCCACCCTCGACCGCGACGGCGATGCCGGCGGCGAGGTCGCCGGAGAGCCCGAGGTTGGCGGCGAGCAGGTTGCCGGTGCCGCTGGGCAGCACGGCGAGGGCGGCCTCGGTGCCCACGAGCCCGGACGCGCAGGCCATGATGGTGCCGTCACCACCGCAGGCGAACACCACTTCGGCCCCGGCCTCGACGGCGGCGCTGCTCTGCCCCCGCCCCGGATCCTCGACGGTCGTCTCGTACCACTCGGGCGCGGGCCAGCCCGCTTTTTCCAGCGCTTTACCCAGGACGGAACGCAGCTCGTCGGGATCATCCAGCTTGGCCGGATTGAACACGACGGCCGAGCGGACCCCTGACCGGCTGACCTCCACGCAGAAAGTGTGCAGGACCGCAACGATTTCGGCGACCCAGAGCACGCCCGGCCCGTGTGGCGCGGTCATCCCACCGTGCACGCGGCCGGGTTACAGCCCCGTGCGCGGCGCGGCCAGCCCACGGCGCGGGCCGCACGGCCGCCGCGGACGCCACACGGCCAGCCCACCGCGCACGCGGTCACACCGCCAGCATGCGCGGTCAGACCCTCGTGTGAGGCCGCACGGCCAACCCACCGCCCACGCCGCAAGGCCAGACCGCCGCGCACGCCGCGC
>NZ_BONE01000118.1 GCF_016862555.1 Asanoa siamensis
AGGCGAAAGGCTCACGGCGCCGAGCTTCATATTGCTGCTCGCAGCGAGCGTCGCCCTCGCCGGCTGCCTACACACAGCGCGGCGGTTCTTCTTCGGGTATGCGTCCACTTATCTGCCCGCCGACCTCTTCCACGCGCCAGTCCTCACCGGAGCGGTGCTCACTGTCGCCGATTCCGATCGCAACGGCGAGGTCGCAATGCTCGACCCCGCGTACCGCAGCCGGGCGGGCCGGCTCGCTATGTGGCAACAGAGCGTGGAGGGCATCGTTGACGACTTGCGGAAAGCCCGGCGCTACCTGGTCATCTGTATCGACGACTTGGACCGCTGCAGCCCGAAAAGGACGGCCGCCGTGTTCGAGGCGATGAACCAGTTCATGTCCGGACAGTTCGACCGGACCCGGTTCGTGATGGCCGTCGACCCCACCATTGTGGCCGCCCACCTCAAGACCAGCTTCAAGGACGTAGGCAGCCCTACCGCCTCGGTGACCGACGACGATCCGGACATCGGCTGGGCGTTCCTGCGCAAGCTGGTACAGCTGCCGGTCATGGTGCCCGCGATCGGCGACCCTCACCGCGAGGCGGCAATCGACCGCCTGCTGCGCCTGGGCTCGGAGACGACCGACCCAACAACGGTCGATCCAGCCAAACCTGCTCCGCTGTCGCTTTCCACGCAACGGCCATTCATCACGGCCGGGGCGACGTCTGAACCGGAGCCGCGGCCCGAGAAGCAGGTCGAGCACGACCCCATGTTCGCCAGCCTGTTGTTGGAGCGGCTCGAGCAGCGGCCGGCATGCACCATGCGCGAACTAAAGCGGCTGCTGACGGTATGGGTGTTCTACGTGCGGGTCACCTCGATGCGGATGCCGTTGGCCGGAACTGCATTCGTCCAGCGTGCGTGCGACATCCTCGTCCTCGCCGAGATCGTCACCCGGTGGCCGGCGTTGCAGAAGGCTCTGCACCGGTCTGTCGGACAAAGCCGCGTGCTGACCGAACTGGCCCAGGTCGCAGACGACCCGACGAAGTGGGAGACGCGCTGGGGGGAATTCGGGTTCCCGACTGACGAAACCAGCAGTCGAATCAGCGGCGACCTCAGAGCGTTGCTGCATCGCCACCGGGGGGCCGAGGTGGCCAAGGTCGCGGCTTCCGTGTTGTGATCACGAATGCGCGGCCGAAGCGGAGCTCGCCAAGCTCGGATACCGACGGCTACCGGCCACTGCGGCTGGCCCGGGCACCGCGATGAGAGGCGGACCGGACTCGACCCATTAGGAGCATGGAGCGATCTTGGCCGACACCTTCCCGGCGCCGGCGTGATCACCTCACCTCACCTCACCAGGTGTTGCGCTATAACGGGAACACCTGACGCGGGCAACTTCAACCGTCGAGGTCGAGGTCCGTGCGACTAGCGCTGTTGCGGCTTGAGATGCCGGAGGGTGTGCACGTCCGCGGCTTCGCTGGCCGCTGCGCCGGACTCCAGGCTGCCAGCGGTTTCGGAAGCGTCATGATGCGGGCTTCTGCATCTCTGCCTGGCGGCCAGGCGGGCGACTCGAACTCGGCACACCCGACCGGCTTGCCGTAGTTCGGCTACTCGACCCGGGGGCCGCCCTTCTTCGAGACGCCCAGGTCCAGGATCACCGGCATCTCCGGGGCGTCCAGTGCCTCGCGCGCGTGGGCCAGCGCCTGCCTTTCGATGCGTTGCCGGACCTCCACCACGCGGGCGTCCTGCGTCAGGTTCACCCGCACACCCAGCTTCGGTTCCGTCGGCTCCCCGTACACCCGGACCTTCGCGTTCTGGACCCCGCGGTAGCCCTGGATCTCGTTCGTCAGCGCGTCCCGCAGCGCGCCCGAGCCCAGGGTCGTGCGGGCCGTGCCGTCGATCGAGATGTCGCCCGTCTTGCGGGCCGGGCGCAGGATCGCGAAGAACCAGATCAGCGACAGCACGCCGATCACCGTCAGCACGGCCGCGGCGATCGGCCAGAACCACGTGCTGTGGCCGCCAATCCAGCTCACCGCCGGGTTCTGCAGCAGTGTGCGGGAGGCGAACCCGCCCGCGTACACGTTGAGGTTGGCCGCGATGATCGCGCCGCCGATGGCGGCGAAGATCGCGCCCAGGACGATCAGGATGGTCCGGGTGATCCGGTCAGCGTGTCCGCGCAACATCAGCGTTCCCTCGCCGTCGCGAGCTTGATGGTGATCCGTGGCGGGCGGCGCAGGTGCAGGTCATCGACCGCGCGGTGGGTCGCGTCCGCGACCGTCTGCGTGGTGATGCCCTCGGCCTTCTCGGCCCGCCGGCGGGCGTCCACCGTGACCTTGTTGCCGTGCAGCGCCACCCGGGCCTGGCTGATCCCGTCGATGTCGTTGACCGCCTGCTGCACGGTGCGCACCAGGCTGCGCCGGTCGATCGCCGCGTCGACGCCCTTCTCCGCGGCGTGCACCCGCAGGCGCTCCGGCTTGCGGGGGATCAACTGCAGCCCCAGCAGCAGCAGGCCGCCGAACGCGCACAGGCCGCCGATGATCCGGACGCTGGTGGAGTTCCAGGTGCGCGTGGCCATCCAGTCGTAGATGCCGTGCCAGTTGACGATCACCGGGCCGGCACCCGCGCGTTCGGCGATGAGCTCGACCACGACGAGCACCGCCAGGAAGAAGAATCCGAGCGCGATCGGCAGCGCGATGATCCGGTTGAGCTGTTTCATCCTCAGGCTCCGTCGGCGACGAGGTCGGTCACGGAAATGCGGGTACGCGCCACGGTCAGCCCGGTCAGCGCCTTCACCCGGTCCTCGACCGTGTTCCGGATCCACTCGGTCACGTCACCGAGCGGCTCGGCCCAGCGCACGCTGATCGACATGTCGATGTAGGCCACCGACGCGTCGATCCACGCGTTGACCTTGGGCCGGGCGGTCAGGTCCGAGGACCGGATGCCCAGGTGCCCGGCGCCCGGCATGGTGCTGCCGAACATCCGCGGCGCGGCCGAGCCGGCCCGTGGGTGCTCGACGACCGCCTGCGCCGCGAGCTTGGCGACCACCTGCGGCGCGATGACGATGTCGCCGAGGTAGTCCGGGTCGGGCGGCGCCGGCGGCGGTGCCGGGGCGGCCTCGGCGAGGTGCCGTTCCGCCCGCGGCGTCGTCGTCGGCTGCGCCGTCCCGACCGGTCGCTCGCCCCGGCCCGGGCTCAGCCGGTCGTGGCTCACCGCTGACTCCGTTGCTGCTGCGACCGGCGCAGCGGCGCGAAGGAGGCGCCGAAGTCGAACTGACCGGCGACCACCTTGCTGATGGCGTACCCGACGATCGCGAACGCGCCGACGATCGCCATGTCGCCGAAGTTGCCGAACGCCACCGCGAAGCCGAGCGCGATGCCGACCGCCGTACCGAAAATGGTCCTGACCATAGTCATCTGTCTCACACCCCCGTGTGCGGCTCCGAGATGTCCGCGACCACGATGTCCACGCGGTGCGACCCGGCCAGCGGCTTCGCCGCCCGCCGGACCTGCTGGGCGAGTTGCCCGACCGTCGACCCGTACCGCAGGCGCACCTGAGCGGTCACCGCGTCACCTTCGATCCGGATCCCGGTGATCCGGCGCCGGGGCAGGTACGTGGCGGCGTACTCCGGCGCGCCCTCGACCAGCGCGTCGACGGCCGGACAGTCCTCGACGGCGGCGGCCAGTCGCGCCACGTCGACACCGTCGACGGTGGCGTCCGCCTCCGTCAGCGGCTGCGCGCTCATGACACCCGCGCGTCGCCGCCGCCGCTGCTGCTCGGCGTGAAGCTGCCGCTGCTGCTGCCACTGTCGCCGTCGTCCGGCAGGTGCACGTCGTTGATGTTGACGTTCACCTCGACGACGTCGAGCCCGGTCATGCGCTCGATCGACGACTTCACGTTGCGCTGGATGCCCTTGCCGAGCTCGTTGGCGGACACGCCGTACTCGACGACGATGTCCAGGTCGACGGCGGCCTCGTTCTCGCCGACCTCGACGCCGACACCCTGCCCGATGCTTGCCCCGGTGCTGCCGGGGATCCTCTCCTTTATGGCACCGACGGTCCGTGCGGCCCCGGAGCCCATGGCGAACACGCCGGAGACCTCTCGCGCGGCCATCCCGGCGATCTTCTGGACCACACCGTCGGCGACGGTGATCCTGCCACCGTCGTGCCCGCCGCCGCGCAGGTGCTGCTGCGCGTCGGTGGCCATCTGGTCGGTCCTGCTAGCGGTCTGCGTCATCACTACGTCCTGTTCGTGAGGATTGACGTCAGTTTGTGCAATGAACTCTGACTTACCGTAATCGTGGCTGCTAAACCACCTCGTGGCGATTGGCCCGATGCGGTTGCACACTCGGCGTGGATCGGGCATGGTGCGCGTCCGTTGCGGGAACATGACCGCATGGCCAGGTACGCGCTGAACAAGGACGCCGTCCGCAAGGCACGCCAACTGATCGACGCCAAGCAGTACGTGCTCAACAGCGACTGGGGTGTCGCCCAGCCCCGGGCCGACGACGAGAACAGCTATCTGGAACGGCACACCTGGGCGGAGCTGTCGGAATGGCATCTCGGGCTCACCGAGGGAGCCGCCGACGAGACCAAGGCACGGTACGCGTTCGTCTACGGCGACCTGCGCCGGCTGCACCGCTCGGGCCTGATCGCGGTCGTCTACCGGGCGTCGTCGTGGAAGCACAAGGAGATCGAGATCGCCGCGCACGACCTGCTCCAATACCTGGACAAGGTGACCGGCTGATGGAGCGCGACCTGCGCCGCCTCGCCGCGGCCCACGGGGTGGTCACCGCCTACGACGCGGCCGACGGTCGCCGCGCCCAGGTCGACCGGGACATCGTCGTACGCGTGCTCGGGCTCCTCGACGTCGACGCGTCGACGCCGGCCGCCGTCACCGCCGCCCTGTCAGCCGCCGCGCGCGCCGCCGACCGGCTGCCGCCGACGATCGTGCTGCGCGAGGGCGACCGCCGCGAGATCGCCGGCACCGTCACCCTCGAGGACGGCACGACCCGGTCCGTCGACGCCCTCGAAGGCCTGCCGCTCGGCTGGCACCGCCTCGACGTCGGCGACCAGAGCGCCACCCTGGTCGTCGCACCCCGCAAGCTGCCGCGGCCGCCCGCCGCCTGGGGCTGGATGGTGCAGCTCTACGCGCTGCGGTCGCGCGACTCGTGGGGCATGGGCGACCTCGGCGACCTGCGCGCGTTCGCCGGCTGGGCCGCGGACACCGGTGCCGGGCTGGTGCTGCTCAACCCGCTGCACGCGATCGGGCCGACGCACCCCGTCCAGGCCTCTCCTTATTCGCCGTCGTCGCGCCGCTTCGCGAACCCGCTCTACATCCGGGTGGCCGACACCGCCGAGTACCGGGCGGCCGACGACGCGCTGCGCGCCAAGGTCGACGCCCTGCGCCCCGACGACAGCGAGCTGATCGACTACGACGCGGTCTGGCGGGCGAAGCGGTCGGCGCTGGAGCTGCTCTATCCGGGGCCACCGACGGTCTCCCCGGAGCTGCGCAAGTTCGCCACCTACTGCGCCCTCGCCGAGTCGCACGGCTCCGACTGGCGGCGGTGGCCGTCCGGGCTCGCGGCCGACCCCGCCCGGGTCGGCTTTTACGCGTGGCTCCAGCAGCTCTGCGACCAGCAGCTCGCGGCCGCCGCTTCCGCCGCCGGGGATATGCCGGTCGGCATCGTTCACGACCTGGCCGTCGGGGTAGACCCGGGCGGCGCCGACGGCTGGCAGCTCGGCGACGTCCTTGCCCAGGGCGTCCGGGTCGGTGCCCCGCCGGACGCGTTCAACCAGCTCGGCCAGGACTGGGGCCTGGCCGCCTGGCGCCCCGACCGGCTCGCCGCCACCGGCTACGCCGCCTACCGCGACATGTTGCGGTCGCTGCTCCGGCACGGCGGCGGCCTGCGGGTCGACCACGTGATGGGCCTCTCCCGGCTCTGGTGGATCCCGCCGGGCGCCGGCGCCGCCGAGGGCACCTACGTCCGGTACGACGCCGACGCGATGTTCGGCATCCTCGCCCTGGAGGCGCACCGGGCCGGCGCGGTCGTCGTCGGCGAGGACCTCGGCACCGTGCAACCGGCGGTGACGCGGGCGCTGCGCGGGCGCAACATGCTCGGCTCGACGGTGCTCTGGTTCACCCGCGACGGCGAGTCCTTCGTGCCGCCGGAGAACTGGCCGCGCAACGCCCTCGCCTCCGTCTCCACCCACGACCTGCCGACCGCCAAGGGCTTCCTCACCGGCGAGCACGTCCGGGTCCGGGCCCGGCTCGGCCAGCTCGCCACCTCCGAGGCCGCCGAGCAGGCGCGGGCGCAAGCCGACAAGCAGGCACTGATCGCCATGTTGCGGGACGCCGGACTGCTGTCCGAAGTGGACGATGATGCGATCGTCACAGCGTTGCACGCCGCGCTGGCGGCCAGCCCGGCCCGTTTGATCACCGCTTCGCTCTACGATGTGCTCGGCGAGACCCGCCAGCCCAACCTGCCGGGCACGACCGACCAGTACCCGAACTGGCGGCTGCCTCTGCCGTTGTCTCGGGAGGAGATCCAGGACCATCCGGGAGTACGCGCGACCGCGCGCCTGCTGGCCGCCGCGCGGCCCAGCCCGAGGCTGGATTAAATCGGGCAAACAGGGTTTGCTATTGCCCCATTGGGGCACCCGCGTCAATACGGACGGCGACCTCACTGGTCAGCGTCGATGACGGCGCCGCCAGGCGGCGTCGGTGAGGCCGTCGCCCGGCGTGACAGAAGAGCACGGAGGGGTAGATGAGCACGGAAGCTCGCGCCGAGATCGGCGTGACCGGCCTGTCGGTGATGGGTCGCAACCTCGCCCGCAACCTGGCCCGCAACGGCTTCAGCGTGGCGTTGCACAACCGCACGGTCGCGCGTACCAACAGCCTGGTCGCCGACCACGGTGACGAGGGCGACTTCATCCCGAGCGAGTCGATGGCCGACTTCGTCGCGTCGCTCAAGCGGCCGCGCGCGGTCATCATCATGGTCAAGGCCGGCAAGGCGACCGACGCCGTGATCGACGCGCTCGTGCCGTTGCTGGAGAAGGACGACATCGTCATCGACGCCGGCAACGCCCACTTCGTCGACACCGCCCGCCGCGAGCGCGACCTCGCCGCCAAGGGCCTGCACTTCGTCGGCACCGGCGTCTCCGGCGGCGAGGAGGGCGCGCTGCTCGGGCCGAGCATCATGCCCGGTGGTTCCGCCGAGTCCTACCGCAAGCTCGGGCCGATCTTCGAGAAGATCGCCGCCCAGGTCGACGGCACCCCGTGCTGCGTGCACGTGGGCCCGGGCGCCGCGGGGCACTTCGTCAAGATGGTGCACAACGGCATCGAGTACGCCGACATGCAGCTCATCGCCGAGGCGTACGACCTGCTCCGGGCCGGTCTCGGTGCCTCTCCCGCGGAGATCGCCGAGATCTTCCGCGAGTGGAACAGCGGCGACCTCGACTCGTTCCTGATCCAGATCACCGCCGAGGTGCTCGCGCACACCGACGGCAAGTCGGGCCAGCCGTTCATCGACGTGGTCCAGGACCGGGCCGAGCAGAAGGGCACCGGGCGCTGGACGGTGCAGAGCGCCCTCGACCTGGGTGTGCCGATCACCGGCATCGCCGAGGCGACGTTCGCGCGGTCGCTGTCGGGGCACGTCGCGCAGCGGGCCGCCGCTCAGTCGACGTTTGCTGGCCGTGCGGCAGACACTCCCATCGCCGGCCTCGTGGAAGACCGTAAGCAGTTCATCGAGGACGTGCGCAACGCGCTCTACGCTTCCAAGATCGTCGCGTACGCGCAGGGCTTCGACCACATCCGCGCCGGCAGCAAGGACAACGACTGGGGCATCGACCCGGGCGCGATGGCGACGATCTGGCGGGGCGGCTGCATCATCCGGGCCAAGTTCCTCGACCGGATCCGCGAGGTGTACGCCGAGAACCCGTACCTCGAGAGCCTGCTCGTCGCCCCGTATTTCGCGGAGGCCGTCGCGAACGGCTTCGACAGCTGGCGCCGCGTGCTCGTCACCGCGATCCGCGGCGGCGTGCCGACCCCGGTGTTCTCCTCCTCGCTGGCCTACGTGGACGCGCTGCGCAGCCCCCGGCTGCCGGCCGCGCTGATCCAGGGCCTGCGCGACAACTTCGGCGCGCACACGTACCAGCGCGTCGACCGCGACGGCTCCTTCCACACGATGTGGGCCGAGGACAAGCGGGAGGTCGACGCCTAGCGTTTTGGCGGCGCCTCCCTGCCGCGGCCCCGTTCCTTTCCGGGGCCGCGGCGACGGGGAGAGGCGAGATTCGATGAGCGAGCAGGATGTATCGGTGCTGAGCCGGCCGGTCCGGCGCTTCGTGATCCAGACGGGGCGGCCGTTCGACCAGTTCCGCAAGCAGTGGGAACGCGCCGTCCCGGCCTGGTCCTGGGGCACGGCGGTAGCCGAGGCGAAGGGCGGCGGCGGCTGGCCGGCGCTGGAGAACCTGTCGAACCGCAGCGCGGGCGACGGCCTGGTCAACATCTCGACGTTCGACCCGGGCCCGGTGATGCGCCTGGCCGGCCACGAACTCCGCGCGGTGACGTATCTGGCCGACAACCTGGTGATCGAAGAGGGCCTCTACAAACACGACCCGGCGATCATCGAATACCTGCCGGTGAGGCTGACGATCTCGGAGCAACCGGACGGCGACTCGACGCTGACGTTCGACAAGCCCTGCGACCTCTTCGGCGGTTACGCGATCGCGGACCTGGTGGAACACGGGACGCAGGTCGAGGAAGCCATCGCCACGGTGCTCCGCAAGGTGAATCTGCCGGTGCCACCGGAGCTGACGAAGCCGTAGCGGTTTCCACGGCCGGGGTCGCCTCGGGTCCTGCGAGTAGCCGTCAGTAGTGGGCGAGGATCTGCGTGACGGGATGGCCGAGAATGGCGGCGACGTCGGCCAGTTCCGTGGCGTCGAGTTCGTACTTGTCACGCCTCGGGTTCATGGCGCTGACCTCGAAGCGAGCGAAGCCCATCGGCCAGTCGTAGCGCAGGGTGTCGAGCATGACGACCGCACCGCAGCAGGGCATGGCGATGTCCGGTCGGTCGAAGCCTTCGTCGTTCTCCGCGGCCAGGTCGTAGAGCCAACCCACGTCGCTCTCGCCGTCGCACCGCGAGCACCGGATCCGGGTGGCGTTCTCGCCGGCGTCGATCAGGGTCACCTGATCGTAGAACTCGTAGTCGACCTCTTCGACATCGTCAGCGGGTCCCGAGAACAGCCGAGCGACATAAGCCACGGCCGCCGCGGCGGCATCGGGGGCCGGCTGCCACTGCAGATCAGTGGGAATCAATCGAATGTATCCATCGCTCACGCCGCCCAGGATGCCTGATGCCGCACGCACAGGTCGCAGCGGCCCGCACCTCACTCAACCCCGCTCGGGCGGAGGTCGAACGGGACGCTGGACGTGAGCGCGATTCCGTCGCGACACGACCGGTCTTCACCGAGCTCTATGCGTTGCCACGAATTGTCGCAGGGCTTGGGCATGATGAGCCCGTGCGGTCGAGGACGTTGCTGCGTGACAGCCACCCGGAGCTTTTTCGCGAGGCGGTCGAGGTCGTCGGGCGTCCGGGCGATGCCCGGGGCGAGCTGGGCACAATGAGCAACCTACGGGTCCTCTGGCGCTGCTCGTCCTGCGGTTGGCACTGGGAGACTGCGGTGGCCAACCGCACCAGCGGCACCGGATGCCCTGAGTGCGCGTGGGTGACTCGAGGGCGCAGCCGAGCGCTTGCGCCGGCTGGGCAGAGCCTGGCAGACCTGAGCCCGCGCATCGCGGGAGAGTTTGTCGAGAACCTGGACCGTCCCGAGTTCTCTCCCTGGCAGCTCAGGGCTGGTTCCCAACAACGGTGCCGGTGGCGGTGCGGAGGGTGCCAGCACGTCTGGGAGTCGACGGTGGCCAACCGGACGAGCGGTCGGGGCTGCCCGGTCTGTTGCAACGTCGGTCGTCGCGCCTCCCGCCGGCGGATTGCGCCGGGATCCGCGACCGCCGAGTCGGTCGCTCCGCATCTGCTGATCGAGTTCGTCCGTAATCTGTCGTCTCCTGGTGAGACGCTGGGCGGTTTGAAGCCGGCATCCCTCGACAGATGCGAGTGGCGCTGCGCCGAGTGCGGCCGCGTATGGGCCGCCACTGTTCGAAACCGTGTGGTGTCGGGTAGCGGCTGCCCAGACTGCGGTGCCGCTCGCGCGGCCCGGTCGCGGCGTGTCCCAAAGGTCGGACGGACATTCGCGGAGACGACGCCTGGTGCCGCGGCCCAGTTCCTCGAGAATCTGTCGCAACCCGGCCGGGGCCCGGCCGCCATGAACCCTGCTACCAACGATCTCTGTCGGTGGCGGTGCGACAAAGGACACGAGTGGGTTACGACGGCCGCCTCCCGAGCGGCAGGCTCCGGCTGCGCTCGCTGCAGGGGCAATGGTCAGTCGCGATTCGAAGTGGAGATCGCCGAACTCATCGCCGCCGGGACTGGCGCTACCGTCCTGGTCGACGTGTCGCAGGTCGCCGGCGGGAAGCGATGGCGCATCGACCTGTCGATCCCCAGCATCGGCCTCCTCATTGATCTTGACCCCGCGCATTGGCATCGAAACTCAGCACGCGATTCCCGCAAGGCGATGGCTTTCGCGGGCCATGAGTACCTGCGCGTCAGACCGACCCATCTGGCGGATGTCGGAGGACAGATCTGTTGGGTGACTGACGGTGGTGATGATCCGTGGAAGTGGTGCCTCGCCATGGTCCCGTATCTATCGGCCCGAGGAGCGACGTGGACCGGCCTGACTCCAGACCAACGAGCGACCGCGTTGGCAGCGGCCGCAAAGAGGTGGGAGCAGACCTGCAACGGGCGGCCGCTCACCTCGGCGGCGGACGCCGCACCACATCTCGCCGCGGAGTTCGTTGCGAACCTCTCGCGACCTGGTGTCCCTCTAGACTGGCTGCGCCCCAAGGCCTCAGATCGCATCAGGTGGCGGTGCATGGTCTGCCGCAACCAATGGGACGCGATGCTCTATTCACGCGCTGCTGGCACGGGTTGCCCTTCCTGCGCGACCGCGGCAACCGCCGCGAGGGTGAGAGCACGCGCCCTGCCGAAACCGGGAGAATCGCTCGCCGACCTCTTTCCCCACATCGCCGTTGAAATGGTGCCTGGTGGCAGGACTCCTGATCAATTGCGGCCTTCCAGCAATATGAGATGCCGTTGGCGGTGCGCGACGTGTGGGCACCAATGGAGTACGTCGCCCGGTTCTCGCGTGCGCGGGCGCGGATGCCCCCGGTGCGGCAAGGAGAGGACTCGTCTGGCGCGAACGACCGCCGCTCCCGAGGACTCTCTTTCGCAGCGCCATCCAGGTTTGGCAAGCGAGTTCGTGAGCTGCGTCAGCGAGCCGGGCCGGACGCCGAGCAACCTTCTACCAGCGTCCAACAAGAAATGCCGCTGGCGTTGTCAGTGCGGACGCGAGTGGACGACGACCGTCGCATCGCGGGTCGCGGGAACTGGCTGCCCGTCGTGCGGGCGGAAGCGAACCGGGCAGGCACGAGCGACCGCGGTTGCCGGTAACTCTTTGGCTGAGCGCTTCCCCGAGGTGGCCGTGCAGTTCGTGACGAACCTCGATCATCCGGGAAGGACCCCCGAGACGCTGAAATCGGCAAGCCATGATCGGTGTCGCTGGCGGTGCGGCGTGTGCGGCGGAGAGTGGGCGGCCGTTGTCAAGAACCGCACTCGGAACGGCACCGGATGTCCCAGCTGCTACCGGAGGACGGCCCGCGATGGTCTCGACTCTGAACCAACGTAGCCAGCGTATGAGGCAGAGCGGAATCCGACGTGCCGACGCTCGGTCCTAAACCGGTCGGCCAGGCATTCTCCGATCAGGAGACTTTCAGCGATGGGACGTCAGTGTTGATCGGCAGGACCCTTTCCAACCGACCCTGGCGGGAGCACTCGATACGTCCGTTCATGGGCGCGAGGTCGAGCCCGACAAACTCCGGTGCGTCGGCTGGGTGGTGACACTAGGGTCGCGCCATGGAGATCCGGGGTGTTGAGCCCGCCGACGAGGTGGATGTTGAGGCCGTCGTTTCCGCGGCGTTCGGTGAGCCGCCGGACGGGCGGGTTGTGCGGATGATGCGTGCTCTGGAAGCCGGCGGAGCCGCTCGGGCCAGTTTGGTCGCTGTTGTCGGCGGGGAGATCGTCGGGCACGTCGGTCTCTCGCGCGGCTGGGTCGACGCGCGGCGTGAGCTGGTCGACGTCATGGTGCTTTCGCCGCTGTCCGTGCGTCCCGATCTCCAGCGCCGTGGTGTCGGGACCGCGTTGGTCGCGGCCGCGTTGGAGGCCGCCGGACAAAGTGGCGCGCCCGCCGTGTTTCTCGAAGGTAGCCCGCATTACTACGGGCGCCGTGGGTTCGGGTCCGCTTCCGCGCTTGGGTTCGAGTCGCCCTCCACTCGTATCCCGGATCCCGGGTTCCAGGTCGCGCTTCTTGCGGCCTTCCAGCCGTGGATGGTCGGCCGGCTGGTCTATCCCGAGGCCTTCTGGACCACTGACACCGTCGGTCTGCGGGATCCTGAGCTGAAGCGGGTTGAAGCTCAGCTCCTGGCGGGAGGCCGATAAACGGTACGGTGCGTCTGGGAGGCGACCATGACACAGGCCCGTGAGCTCGCGTACGCCAGTGGACCGTCCGACACCGCCTTGCTGGCCGACACCCTCGGGCAGAACCTGGCCCGCACCGCCGCTCGCTTTCCTGATCGTGACGCGCTGGTCGATGTGCCCAGTGGGCGGCGGTGGTCCTATCGGGAGCTTGCCGCCGATGTCGACGCGCTCGCGCGAGCCCTGCTTGCCGTCGGCGTCGCCAAAGGGGATCGCGTCGGGATCTGGGCGCCCAACCGGCCCGAGTGGGTGCTCGTGCAGTATGCGACCGCCGCCGTCGGGGCGATCATGGTCAACATCAATCCCGCGTACCGGCGGCATGAGGTCGGGTTCGTGCTTCGGCAGGCCGGAATCTCCGTGCTCGTGTCGGCGCTCGCGCACAAGGGCAGTGACTACCGCGAGATGGTCGAGGCCGTCGCCGGCGAGTGCCCCGCCCTGCGTACCGTCGTCTATCTCGACGATCCGAGCTGGCACGACCTCGTGGCGCGGGCCGCCGACGCGAGCCCGGCCGACCTCGAAGCCCGCGCCGCGACGCTGACCAGCGACGATCCGATCAACATCCAGTACACGTCGGGTACGACCGGGTTTCCGAAAGGCGCGACGCTGTCGCACCACAACATCCTCAACAACGGGTTCTTCGTCGGTGAGCTGCTGCGCTACACCGAGGAGGACCGGATCTGCATCCCCGTGCCGTTCTACCACTGCTTCGGCATGGTCATGGGCAATCTCGCGGCCACCTCGCACGGTGCCTGCATCGTCATTCCGGCGCCCGCGTTCGAGCCCGCCGCCACCCTCGCCACCGTGGCGGCCGAGCGGTGCACGTCCCTTTACGGCGTGCCGACCATGTTCATCGCCGAGCTCGCCCTCGACGACTTCGACGACTACGACCTGACCAGCCTGCGTACGGGGATCATGGCCGGCTCGCCGTGTCCTGTCGAGGTGATGAAGAAGGTCGTCGACCGGATGCACATGTCCGAGGTGTCGATCTGCTACGGCATGACCGAGACGTCGCCCGTGTCCACGCAGACGCGGGTCGACGACGACCTCGATCGGCGCACCGGCACCGTCGGGCGGGTGCTGCCGTTCCTCGAGGTCAAGGTCGTCGACCCCGCGACCGGGGTGACGCTGCGGCGCGGCGAGCCGGGGGAGCTGTGCACCCGGGGCTACTCCGTGATGCTGGGCTACTGGGACGAGCCCGCGAAGACCGCCGAGGTGCTCGACGCGGCCCGCTGGATGCACACCGGCGACCTGGCGACGATGCGGGACGACGGGTACGTCAACATCGTCGGCCGGATCAAGGACGTGATCATCCGGGGCGGCGAGAACGTCTACCCGCGCGAGATCGAGGAGTTCCTCTACCGGCACCCGAAGATATCGGACGTGCAGGTGATCGGCGTGCCGGACGAGAGGTACGGCGAGGCGGTCATGGCCTGCGTGACCGTCAAGGACCCGGGCGTGTCGGTGACTGTCGACGAGGTGCGGGAGTTCTGCGAGGGGCAGCTCGCGCACTACAAGATCCCGCGGTACGTGCGGGTGGTCGAGTCGTTCCCGATGACCGTCAGCGGCAAGGTGCGCAAGGTCGAGATGCGCGAATGGGCGGTGGCCGAGCTGGGGCTCTCGCCGGCGGCGACCGCCTGAGGCGAACGGGCGGGGGCGCGGGAGCGGCCCGCACCGGGCCGCCCCCGCCGATCCGGTTACTCGCCGAAGTCCCCGCCGAAGTCGCCGCCGTCGTCCTCGAACGCCTCTTCGATCATCTCGCCGGCGATCATGCCGCCCGCGACGCCGAGCGCCGCGCCCGCGACCATGCCGCCCATGCCGCCGCCGCGGTGGCCGCCGTGGTGCCCGTGCCCGTGGCCGCCCATCCCCGGGAAGCCCCCGCGGCCCGCGAAGAACGCCTGCCGCTGGTCGACCGACTGCCGGACCCAGCCGTCGACGACCCGCGCCCAGTCGGTGGTCTCCGCGTCGGAGTGGGACACGGTGTAGCGGCCGTACGAGTCGTGCCCGCCGACGAACATGCCGCCGCGCTTGTCGAACTCGAGCACGATGTCGACGGTCTGCGGGTTGGCCACGAAGGTCAGCTCGACCTCGTTGATGCCCGGGTACTGCGGCGTGCCCCAGAACTCGATCTCCTGGAAGAACGGCAGCGTCTGGTGCACGCCGTGGATGCGGCCGTATTCCAGGTCGGCGTGCTTGAACCGGAAGCCGAGCCGGCTGAACGCCTCGAGGATGCGCTCCTGGATCGGCAGCGGGTGCACGGCCACCGGGTCGAGGTCGCCCTTGTCGACCGCGCGGTCGATGGCGACCTCGGTGCGCAGGCCCATCGTCATGCCGTGCAGGCGCTGCCCGTAGACGTCGGTGATCGGCGTCTCCCACGGCATGTCGACCTGGAACGGGATCGAGAGCTGCTGGCCCGCAGTGAGCGTGAAGCGGCCGGCCACCGGCGTGCGGTGGAACTCGCCGGTGGTGCTGTGGTCACCGCCGCCGCTCTCGACCTCGACGCGGGTGACCAGGCCGAGGGTGACGTGCGCGAGCTCGACGTCGTTCTTGCCGCCGGTCAGGTTGACCTGCCCGGTGAGCGGCAGCCCCGGGCGCGTGTTCGGGTTGGACAGCACCGTGTCGACGCTGGGACCGCCGACCCCGAGGGCGCCCAACATCTTCTTGAAGACCACGTCGTATCTCCTGGGTGTCGTTGCCATCAGGGGCCGCAATCCCTTGCGGCGCAACACAATGCCCGTGGTGCTCCACATCGGAGAATGCGACCGTGCGCGAGACCCTACCAACCGAGTCTGACAATTAGCTGAGAGTGACCATGGAGCCGGGGTCAGTAGCGGCTGAGCTCGCTCGCCGGCGCCATCACGATGCGCGGCTTGGCCGCCGGGTCGAGCCAGCGGAGGACCTTGACGAGGTCGGGCTCCGCCAGGGCGACGCAGCCGGCGGTCGACCGGCCAGGGACCATGACGTGCAGGAAGATGCCGCTGCCGCGCGGCGGGTCGGCCGGGCGGACCGGGATGTTGTAGTTGATCACCGCGAAGTAGCGGTACTGCGGGTCGGTTTCCCAGAGCGCCTCGCTCGCGCCGCCCGGGTCGGCGCCGTGGAAGAACGAGTTGTAGCCCTCCGTGGCCGGGTTCTCGTTCCACCAGTCGTTCTCGACCAGCCTGTGGTAGTCGTACCGGACGCCCGGGTCGGCGGCGATGCCGTACATGGTGCGGCCGAAGCTGTAGACCCCCGTCGGGCTGGCCAGGTCGCCCTCGACCTTGCTGTCCTTGAAGCCCTTGGTGCCCAGCCGCGCCGGCATCTCGGAGAACGCCGGGGTCCAGGTCGTGCCGCGCTTGCTGAACGCCCGCAGCGTGCCGGTGCTCGTGCCGAAGCCGCTCGCCTTGACGACGATCACCTGGGTCGTGTCGGCCGGCAGGGTGCGCAGCCGCGACGCGTCGTTGGGCGCGGGCTTGGGGCTGGTCACCGCCTTGCTCGGCGACGGGCGGACGGCGCGGTCGGGCTCGGGGAGGTCGGCGCGGCGGGCGAGCTCGTCGCGGGCGGCCTGCTCGCTCACGGCCGGCAGCGGCCGCGCACCTGCGTCGGCGCCGGCGGTCGCGCGAGAGCCGGCACCCGTCCGAGCCGGCTGGGCGGCGCAGGCAGCCAGGGTGAACGCGGCCAGGAGGGCCACCGCCGACCGCCGCAGTGCGCTCACGTGAGAACCGATCCGTATCGTATGGACGATGCGTCGGTCGAAACCCTACAGGTTCCTCGCGTTCGCGGCGGCCCTGCTGGTCGCCGGCTGCGGTGCGCGACCGGCCGAACCCGCCGCGTGGTCACCGCCACCGGCACCGCCCGCGTCCACGTCCGCGTCGCCCACGGCCACCTCGGCACCGGCCACGCCCGCCGCGCGGTTCGTGGCCGCCACCGCCCGGGTCACCGCCGCCGAGCTGGGTAAGAGCTGGCGGGCCGGCTGTCCGGTCGGGCCGGAGAGCCTGCGCCGGGTCACGCTCACCTACTGGGGCTTCGACGACCGGCCGCACACCGGCGTCATCGTGGTGCACGAGGACGTCGCCGCGGACGTGACCACGGTCTTCCGCACGCTGTTCGGCAAGCGGTTCCCCATCCGCGGCCTCGAGCCCGTCGACGCGTACGGCGGCAGCGACGACGCGTCCATGGCGGCCGACAACACCTCGGCGTTCAACTGCCGCAACGCGGTGGCCTCGGGCAGGCCGTCCTGGTCGGTCCACGCGTACGGGAAGGCGATCGACGTCAACCCGGTGGAGAACCCGTACGTCTTCGGTGACAAGGTGCTGCCGCCGGCGGGCCGGGAGTATCTGGACCGCTCCACGTACCGCCCTGGCATGGCGGTCAAGGGCGGCGTGCTGGTCAAGGCGTTCGCGGCCGTCGGCTGGAAGTGGAACGTGGGCGGAGCCAACCCCGACTACCAGCACTTCAGCACGACCGGCCGCTGATCGGCCGGGCAGCACCCGGCGCGGACGCGTGGCACGATCTCGGGGTGGACGTTCGGCGGCTCGCCGCGGTCGACATGTACGGGTCGGTCGGCGCACCCTGGCGGCGGTGGGTGATCCTCGCTGAGTTCCTCCTCGGCGTCGTCGGCGGGCTGGCGCTGGGGCTGTACGTGATCCTCCTCGGCGCCGCCGGCCAGGTGATCTTCGGCGCGTGGGTGCTGGGCGTCGCGGTCAACTACGCGCCGCTCTCGGTGCACGCGCTGCGGCTCGTCGCGCCGGGCGCCCTCGAGCGGGAGCTGGCCGGTGTCGACGTCCGCGCGCAGCTTCGGCGGTACACGACGCGGCAGTTCGCGGTGCTCGTACCCCTGCTGTTCGTGGTGCTCGATCTCCGGCAACGGTGGAAGGACCGCACGTGACCATTGTGGAGCTTCGGCAGTACACGCTGGTGCCCGGCGGGCGGGACACGCTCGTCGCGCTCTTCGACCGGCATTTCGTCGAGTCGCAGGAGGCCGAGGGGATGCGGATCGTCGGCCAGTTCCGCGACCTCGACCGCCCCGACCGGTTCGTCTGGGTGCGCGAGTTCCCCTCGATGACGGCGCGCCTCGCGGCGCTGACCGCGTTCTACTCGGGCCCCGTCTGGAAGGAGCACCGGGACGCCGCCAACGCCACGATGGTCGACGTCGACGACGTGCTGATGATGCGGTCGATCCAACCCATCGGGTACGCGTCGCGCGACGCGCCCGCCGGCCTGGTCGTGGCGGGCGTGTGCCCGCTGGCGGATCCCGACTACGCCAGCCACTTCGATCGGGCGGTGCGGCCCGCGCTCGGGCCGGTGCTCGGCACCGCGCAGACGATCCACGAGCCCAACACGTTCCCGGCGCTGCCGGTGCGCGAGGGCGAGGACGTGTTCGTCTGGTTCACCCGCCTGTCCGCGCCGGACGGGTTCGACGCGTTCGCGGCGCGGGTGGCCGCGCTCGGCGCCAAGGGCCTGACGGGGCCCGTCCACCTGCTGCGGCTCGCGCCCACGCCGAGGTCGGCACTGCGCTGACATCCGCCGGTCATCCGGCCGTTGCCATCGACCGTCATGCTGGCCCCGTGCTGGCGTTCGCGTCACTCGCCGTTACCCTGGCCGCCGTACGCCTGCTGATCCGCTGGCTGGCACCCGCGCCCGGCCGGCGATCCGTGGCGCCGCCGGACTATCCGCTGATCGCCCATCTGACCGGCGGGCCGCGGCGGGTCGGGCTGGCCGCGTTGGCCGCAGCCCGGGTGGCCGGCGCCGTCGACGCGCTGCCCGGTGGCACGCTGTTCCGTTACCCGCCGCGCCATCCGCTGTCCGATGTGGAGTCGACGGTCGCCGGCGCGTTCGGCAACGGGCGCCGCTGGCCGCACGCCCTGGACCTGGACGAGCCGCGCGCCGTGTTCCGGGCGATCGCGGAGCGGGCGGCGGAGCAGGGCCTCACCGGAGCGCTGCGTCCCCTGCCGACCCACACCCTCGCCTTCGTCGGCAGCACCGCGGCGGCCGTGCCCCTCGGGGCGATCTCGTGGTGGGCGCTCGGGGCCCTCGTACCCGTCTATCTCCTGTTGGTCCGGCCGACCCGGCGCAGCCTGCAGGGTGAACGGCTGGTCCGGGCGACCCGCACCGCCCGGCCCGACCTGCATCCCTGGCAACCGGCGCACTGGCGCAGGGGGACCCAGGAACACGCGGGGCTGGCGGTCGCGCTGCACGGCGTCGCGGCCCTGCGCCAGATCGACAAGCTGTTCGCGAAGCGGCTCTTCGGTGCGCCCGACGCGCCGCCCAACCGTTTCGCCGGCGCACCCGCGGACGCCTCGGGCTGCACGAGCGGCTGCGGCGACGACGGCTGCGGCGACGGGGGCGAGTAGCCCGATTCTCGCCTTGTTGGTCGGTTTACAGGCCTATCGTCCTTTGTGTGAACACCCGGCGGTGGACAGGTGTGGCCGCGCTGGGCGCCGGCCTCGCGCTGCTCGCCCTCGCCGGTGTGCCGGCCTGGCCCGCGAGCGCGCTGGCCTGGCGCGGAGACGCGGCGGCGCGGCCGGGGGACGCGGTGGCGTGGCGCGGGGACGCGGTGGCGTGGCGCGGGGATGCGCGACCTGGCCCGGGGACGCCGGCAAGGCCCGAGGATGTGCCGGCGGTGCCTTCGGCCGGTGCGAGGCCTGGTCCGGTGCCGGCCGGGTTCGCGCCCGTTCGGCCGCGGCCCGGTGAGCCGGTCGCCCACCTGGCGATCCCCAAGCTCGGCGCGGCCTGGACGGTCGTCGAGGGCGTAGACGAGGCGTCGCTCGCGACAGCACCGGGCCACTACCCGCAGACGGCGATGCCCGGCGAGGTCGGCAACTTCGCCGTCGCCGCTCACCGGGCCCGCGGCCTGTTCTGGGACCTCGACCGGCTCGAACGAGGCGACACGATCGTGGTCGACCGCCGGCTGACCTACACCGTCACCGGGACGCGGGTCGTCGCGCCGACGGCGGTCGAGGTGCTCGCCCCGGTCCCGGGTGCGCCGCGGGCCACCGCCACGGCGGCCGCCCTCACGCTCACGACCTGCGATCCCAGGTGGAGCGACGCGCACCGCCTCGTCGTGCTGGCGACGCTCGACCACCCCGGGAAGGAGCCAACGAGATGACCCTCTGGCGCACGGCGGCCGGCGTGGGAGCCGCCGCCCTGACCCTCGCCCTGGCCGGCGGCAGCCCGGCGGCGGCCATCGAGGTCACGACGGTGACCGCGGCGGGCGCGACCGCCACGATCGCCGGCGGCGACGCCAAGCCCGACACCACGGTGGTGGTCACCGCCTCCACCGGCAGCGGCCCCCACATCGACGTGGCGTCCTGCGGCGCCACCGTCGACGAGGCCGGGACCTGGTCGTGCGACCTCACGAAGCTGGGCCTGGGGGAGTGGACCCTGAGCGCCGCCGGCACCGACGCGTCCGGGGCCGCCGAGACCACCGCGCTGCGCGGCTTCCTGGTCGGCCCCGGCGGCCCGGCCACCGACCCGCGCACCCTCGCCACCACCGGCACGCCGCGCAACCTCCCGCTGGCCGCCGCGGGCGCGGGGCTCCTCGCCCTCGGCGTTGCGCTTCTCTACCGCCGCTCGCGTACCCGAAGAGCGGCCTAACCCTTCACCGGGGGGCCAGGGCAAGGATCAAGCCCGTAGGTTCTGTTTCGTGTCTGGAGCCGGGCTGCGGCGGGCCCAGCCGCCGCCTGGAC
>NZ_BONE01000119.1 GCF_016862555.1 Asanoa siamensis
GGGGCGGCTGACCTGGCTGCGGCGCAGCCAGGTCAGCCGCCCCTCTCCCCTACTGGTGAGGCTGGTCGGGTTCGTCTGAGTCCGGGGTCGTGTCGTCGAGCTCGGGCTCGGCGGGTTCGTCTGAGTCCGGGGTCGTGTCGTCGAGCTCGGGCTCGGCGGCTTGCCTGGGCCGCGTGGCCTTCTTGGGCTCGGCCCGCTTGACCAGGATGCGCTCGACATCGGTCAGGACGTATCCCTGCGTCTCCAGGAACCTTAGGTAGCGAACGGTGTACGCCCGCGGGCTGCGCCAAGTGCCAAACTCGCTGCCCTTCTCGTGCGCCCCGAGCACGACGGTCAGCATCAGCATCAGTGCCCGTGCGTCGTTGGCGCCGGCGAGCAGCTTCGAGAGGTCGGAACTGCGCCCGTACGTGGGGGCTTTGATACCGAGCCACGACAGCGCGTGTGCGTCGCCCTTCTCCATCGCCTCACGGAGCCAGTGGCCTTCGTCGTCGAGCAGCGCCTGGGCGAGGAACATCACGGTGCCTTGCGGCGGGGTTTTCCGCTGGCACAGCTCCTTGACGAAGTCCTGGCGGACCTCGGTCGCGATGGCCCAGGCCTTGTTGTTGGCGATGACCTCGCGCCGCTCCTCGCGCTGCTTCTCGGGGCTCGTGGATCCGCTGAGCGACGAGTAGGCGTACTTGCGGTGCTTGTTGGCCTTCGGGTCGGTGCAGACGTAGACGACGTTGATGCGCCAGTAGTCGTTGACGAGGTAGGCCGCATGGCCGGGGCAGTCGCGGTGGGTCTTCTCGCTGAGCCCGTTGCCGTCCGGCGAGGCCCACTTGCTCAGCACCCGCTTGTCGCCATGGGTGTCCGCCGGCGCGTCAATGACGGTCACACCCGCCTGGGCTAGCGCGGCCAGCGCCTTCTCGGTCTCATCCCGAAGCTGGCGGTCCTTTTGCGCCTGGCGGATCTCGTATTCGACGTTCTTGCCCTTTGCTGCCGCCACGCTGATCTGCTTGATCGCGTCGCGGTCCTGTCTGGGGTCGAGTTCGGAGATGGCGGCGGCGACGTCGAGGGTGACTGCGCTGTACCGCGCGACAATCTTGGACGCTGCCGCGTGCCGTGCTACCCGCAGCGCTTGCTCCACGTCCTTCTTGGGTGTCCTGAGTTGCTTGGCGATGTCTCCCGCAGCCAGGCCGAAGGCCGCGAGCTGCTCGGTGGCCTTGACCCGGTCGCCGGCGGTCAGGCCAGCCCGGCGAGCGTTCTCGTCGACCTGACGAACGACGGTTTGTACGCCGGTCCCGGGCCGCGGGACCACCATGACCGGCACCGTCTCGCGGCCGCCGTCGATCGCGGCGAGGGTTCGGCGCTCCCCCATGAGGACGACGAGTTCGTCGCCGTCCTCGTAGGCCGTGATCGCTTGGAGTACGCCGTGTTCCTTGACCGAAGCGAGGAAGTCCGGGTCGAGCGACTTCTTCGCATTCACGCGCGAGTAGTTCGCGCGGAGTACCAGGGTGCCCGGGTCGACTTCGACCAGGTGCGGCCGTCGTCCCGTCGCCTCCTCGGCCGCGCTCGTGGTGACGATGTCCTCGGCGAGGTCAGTCACTGGTGTCCCTTCCCGGTCGGGCGCCGGGCTGATCCGGCGCGGTCAGATTCAGCCCGCCGTCGCGTGGCGAAAGTCGGTGTGACGTGCCGGGTTGACGGCAATGGGTGCGGGCCGGTCTATAATGATACCCCTTCACTGACCGCTAGTCTACTGTGGACGGATTTGGTCAGCCCGAAAGCGGAACAGGTCATGGTGGGCGCGCACCGCGTTGCCGTAGCGGTTCCTCGCCTAGACCCTGATGCCCCCGTACGGCGGCATCCCGCGCAGCACCCAGAGGGCGCGACCGACGCGGTGTCATCTCCGCGTCGCCGAAGGCCCGGCTGGCCAAGCCGCGTGGCCCACCTCAGCGCGTCAATCCAATGTGGACCTGTTGTCCCGCGACTGGATGGGGTATCATTATAGGGCGACGTCGAGGATGCCTCGGCTTCCCTATCAGAAGACCGGTTGGCCCGGCCCGGCCGGGCAGGAAGGACGGACATGGAGATCGAAGACATGAGCCCGGCCCTGGGCGGGCTGGTCCGCCTGTCTTGGTCGGTGCGTGAGTCGTTCAGCGCCGACGTTCCCGAGCACCGCCTGACCGCGCTCGCCGACCTGGACCCGATCCGGCGGCCCGACGGCAGCCTCGATCTGGCCTCGCTAACCGACAAGGTGCGCGAACGCGGGCTCGACGGCGTGCTCGCCGACCTTGAGTGCCAGGCAACCTCCCGCGGAGTGCAGCAGCGCGACGTCGCCGAGGCGTACCTGCTGACCGCCGAGAACATCGCGACCGGCGACCAAGCGGCGGGCCGTCGATGAGCCGCTCGAAGCGCTCCACCTGCCAGCGGTGCGGCCGGTCGCTGCGGGCCGCACGGAAGGGATGGCTGCACGTCCCGCCCGGCGACTCGTGCAGCGACGCTGACGCCGCCCCAGTGACTCCTGGTGCGGCACTGCGCACACTGCTGCTGGCGCTACTAGCAACCGGCGCCTGCCAGGTGGTTCTCTACTCCGACGGCATCGAGGTCGAAGGACCGGACGACACCTCGCTGCTGTTCGTGGGTGGAGACTTCACCGTCGACCAGGTCGCCGCGTTGCTCGGCATCCCGGTAGAAGCGGTCGACGCGAAGCGCAGGCGTCCTCGCCCGAGTCAGCCCGGCGACCACCCGAATTTCACCCGGCACGACTTGACCGACATCGGCGAGTCCGTTGCCTGGCGCTATCAGGGCGTGCCGGGCGACGGTGACCTCTCCGACCATTTCTGGCTCGCCGTACTCGGTGTGGAGGTGATGGTCCGGCGCCGCAACGACGGCGTCTACGTCAGCATCGAGAACGACGCCATCGATACCGGCCACGGTCCGCTGCTCGTCGAGGTCGACCAAGGCGGCGCGAACACGTACGGCGAGGACACCCGCGACGAGTGAGTCTGGTCCGCCCGGCAGCCCAGGCGGCCGGGCGGACCCCACCCGATGTGGCACCAGGCACTCCGCATAGCGGACCGCCCGGTCCTTCCGCGGTGCCGGGTAACGCCGATCGCCCCGGGTGAGGCGACTGGCGGCGGCCCACACAGGCGCATATTTCTGCAGCTCAAAGACATTGTGGATCTGGCGCGAACCTTCCGGAGGAGGTATCATTATAGGTAGCTTGGGGTCTCCCGGGTGTCACCAGAAGTCGTCAAGGAGCGCCCCCAAATGGGCGCGAGGCGGCCCCTCTCCCCGATCGCGATGACAACGGAGGTTCGCCAGTGCCCACCACCAACAGAGCCGGCAAGCCGGCTGCCAAGCCGCAGCCGCTGGCGGATTTCGTGTTCCCGTTCGGGCCGGGCGGCAATCCCGCCGAGGTGGATCTCTGGCTGCTGAATTCCTCGGGCGGCAAGGACTCGCAAGAAATGATCCGCGCGGCCGCCGACCGGCTGCGGGAGGCCGGCCTCCTGGACAGGCTGATCACCGAGCGCCGGATCTGGGTGCAGCACAACGGCCTGGGTGACGATCCGCACGACGGCGTCGAATGGGCTGGCACCTGCGAGCTCGCCGCCGAGCAAGCCGCCCGGTACGGGCTGCCGTTCATCGTCACCCACCGCGACGGCCCGGACCTCATCGACGACATCGCCGCCAGGCGGCGCATCGACGGCTCCCCCCGTGGGTTCCCTCGGCTGCAGTTCCGGTTCTGCACCCGCGAGCACAAGACCGCCCCATCGGAACGATTCATCCGGGCGCAAGGAGCCCAACTCGGCGTAACCGGCCGCCCCATGGTGGTGGTACAGACCTTCGGTTTCCGCGCCGCCGAGTCGCCCCGCCGCGCCAGCCGTCCGGTGTGGTCTTTCAATCCCCGGGCGTCGACTCTGCACACCCGCAAGGTCTACGACTGGCTGCCCATCCACGAGCTCAGCACCGACCAGGTCTGGGCCGGCATTCGCGCGGCCGGAGTCCCCTACCACCCGGCCTACAAGAACCTGGGCATGTCCAGGCTCAGCTGCCGGATGTGCGTGCTCGCCGGCGAACGCGACTTGCTGATCTCGGCCCGCGCGAACCCGGGCACCGCCCAGCGGATCCTGGCCGTCGAGCAGGCGACCGCGATGCCGTTCCAGGACAACCGGACCATGGCGCAGATCATCGCTAAGGCCGGTCCGGCCAGCCCGTTTCGGGTCACCTGGGTGCCGTGCCCGACCTGCGGCGTACGTGTGCTCATCCAGGACAGCGATCCGGATCGCCACTGCCCGGCGCACGCGGCGACCGGCCCATGGGATCAGCACCACCGTGACCGGCTCAGCGGCTGCATCGCGCAGGCCACCCTGTTCGACCTGGAGACCGCGTGAGCTGCCTGGCCGGCGGCAAGGTTGCCGAGGACCGCGCCCACCGCGGCCCTTTTCCCACGAGACCCACTCTCCCGTTCCACGGTGCACACGTCCCCGCGCCGCCATCCGGTTCCGCTTCGCTCCAGGAAGGGCTGCCCAGCCGCCCCCCGGGCAGCGACCAGGTCGCGGCTCTCGCCGCCTTGCAGCTGACCGGCGTGCGTGTCACGGGCGCATCGCTCGCCAGGGATCTGACCTACCCGACCCGCGGCAGAACGTCACCGCCGCCGCTCGACCAACTTCTCCCCCGCAGCGTCGCGGGAGTCCCATCCACCGGGCCGGCTAGCCCACGCTGGCTGTGGCATGCCGAGTGGGCGATCCTTTGCTAAACAGCCGCCCTCGTACCAGAACAACCGCTGCCGCACCGTTCCCGGAAGAACCAGGCTGGCTACCACAGCAGGCGCAGGCCCTGCGCGAGCTGCTCGCGGACCGCCCGGTCTGCTGCCGGCCGCGCTGCCCCGGGGCGAAGCCCGAAAATCGCGTACGCGACCGCCCCGCAGAAATCCATCGTCGGGCGGCGCGTACTCATCAAGGCGCCCGCATTATCGATGTCGTTGGCCAGCTTCTCGCGGGCCGGCCCGTCATCAACCAACAGCAGAAGCTCGTCGCGATGGTCGATAAGAAGGTCGGCCAGGCCGCGGAGCTCGACGACGTGCTCGTCCAGCCACTCCTGCGCCCGGCCCTCATCGCTGATGTGGACTGACGTGCGCGCAGCCAAAGTGACTCGGCGGTGGTAGACGGCTTGCCTGCTGCGCAGTCCCATCGGTGCGCCGTACACCGCCGGCCGGACGCCGAGCTGCCGACCTGCCTCCAGCATCGCGAGGACACGACGCTCGTGCCTGTCGGTGTCTCGCTGGCGCTGGTACTCCAGCAGCGTGGATCGAAACTCAAGCTCGGCACCTAGGACCAGCGGGGTTACCCGCCGGTGGCGATGGGCGTATTCGACGACCGCGTCGACGTCGTCGTCGTCACGCACTTCGACAGGAAAGCTCACGTCGAGGTCAGGATCGCGCGCTTCGACGCGAAGCTTCCTGATTTCCGCAGCCGCCTTAGCGGCGTCTTGGAGCTTGTATCGCGGCGCTGGCTTGTCAGCCATACGACTCATGGCATGAGTATGGCATGGCGTAAAGATAATCTTTACGCCATGAGCGGCGCGTACCGCGCCACCTCTGCAGAACCCTGGCTCGCCTCCCCACAGTGGATGCGAACGAGTCAAGCGAGCGCCCTCCACGGCCACGTACCCGGGCGCCTGACCAGGCCCGCCGCGTCCGCGATGAAGTCCCATGTTGAGAGTGCTACGGCAAGCCGAACGACTCAGCCGCCCGCCCTGTTTTCTGCCTCCATTCAGGACAGCTCGACTGATGCAGCCTTTGAGGCTCTGTATCTGCTAAGCCACCCCAAGCGCCCGAAGCACATCGTGAGGACCGGTGTACACGGACGCTCGCGCGCACGGAACCGGGAGCTGACGGTCGCTGGCACATCTTGCCATTCGCGCCGAGATGACCGGCAGGGCACGAACATCGCTCTGCAATGGCGCCAGGCAGCGTAGGAAGGCGATGAAGACTACCGCGATCAGCGCCGGCCGCTGCGGCTCCGTTAGCGGGCACGCCAGATCGACCCTGATGGCCCGCAACGCTCTCGCTAACCGTTCCGCTAACCCTGAGGAGCCGTCGACCGATCCGGAGCTAGATCCCGGTCGTCCTGCTAGACGGCGGATGGCAAAATTATCGTCCTCCTGATCGGCGCCGGCCGAGCAACGTCGCTGTGGGGGCGATGCAGCATGCTGACCGATGTGCTAAATCAGGTGCCCGGGAGCGGTTGATGCATCGACACGCCGCGAGAGAACCGGCCTCTGACTGGTGAGGGATCGCATAGCCCCCGACCAGGTCGCCACGAACGCGCTCGTCACGCTACGTTACGCCATTATCGTCATGTTGTGAGAATGGCCTTGGGACGTCACGGACTGGCTGACCGACCGGAGCGGGGATTAGTTTCGGGTCGTTTAGAACAGGGCCGGTTCCACGTGCGCCGGAGGCCCGAGACTGCAGGGACGGTTGGAACGAGTCCAGGAGGGCCAATCAAAGGGTCGTCAGTCCGGTTGTGCAAGGAGACCGGAGTGGTGCATTGAAGTCGGGCCGTCGAGTGCTGAACGGCCGGAACGTTGGCGCATGAGCGCGGGGCCGCGAGCATTTGCCCTGGCTCGGCAACGGTCTGATCACCCGACCGAGGCCTACGGTCACGCTGCGGAGATGACCGTCGCCATTCGGGCCGCATGATGGATGAGTCCGCGAGGTTTCGTCGACGAAACTTCGCCGGCGCTCGGCCGGGGTTGCTCGGAGCTCCGATGATCTGGACCGGGTCGGCCGCGAAGTTTCGTCAGCGAAACTCCGCAGGATCGGGGCGGGTGGTTTCGTCGACGAAACCTCGATGAGATCGCACGACGTGGACGGACTGCAATCCCGTACTTCTAGGCAAGTCAGACCAGAGTTTCGTCGACGAAACTCTGGTCGACGTTGGTCGCGCGCCCTGGCGAATCCATGGCCTTGAACTGTTCGAGCCCGGTTGTGCGAAGCGTGCGGCGACGGGAGTGGCGTCCTAAGTCGGGGCGGGCGCTCACGCTATGGTCTACCCATCAAGCTTCGCGTCGACTCTGGAGCCATGGATGCCCCGCACAAAGAGCAGAGCCGCTGCCACCGCTGCGCCTCCACCGCCGCCCGATACGACGTCGTCGCCGTCAACCGGATCCGCGTCTATGGCGCCCCGCGGACAGTTCAACGCCCGGCAGGAGGGTCAGCGGTTCCTGACGGCGTTGAAGTCGATCGCCCCGAATCCTCGGAACCTGCGCGAGGAGTGGGAGTACCTGACCGACGAGTTCGCCGAGTTCAGGCACAACGTCGAAAGCACCGACGAGCTGATCCAGGATCCGGCGGTAGCGTCCGTTAACGCGTACGTGGCCAAGTACCCGCAGTACAACGGCGCCTTCGGTCCGGACGTGGAATGGGTGCTGCTGGCCGGGGAGCGCCGCTATCGGGCGCAGCTCGATCTGCTTACGCCAGAAGGCAAGATCGCCGTAGTGCTCCGTAACAAGCTGGTCGAGCAGGGCGACTTTGTCCTGCTCAGCGAGAACGGGTATCGCAAGGGCTGGGACCTCATCCAGGAAGCCCAGCTCATCGATCGAATCCGCCGCGAGGAAGGTCTTACCTACGACCAGATCTTGGAGCGGCTCGGCGGGCACCCTGCCATCAAGCGTCGCTCCGACATCTCAAAGCGGGTGGCCTTGCTCGTCCTTGAGGATGGACCGCTGCGACGGTCGATACGCCAGGGCGAGCCGGGCCTGGAGCCTTCCTACCTTCTGGTCACCAAGCTGAAGACGCAGGAGCGGATCGAGGAGGGCTGGGCGCTCATGCAGGCCAAGGGCATCACCGCCAAGGCCGCCTGCGAGATCCTGCTGGGCGAGACGCCGACGGCCGCAGAGGTGGCCGAGAACCCGACCCCGGCTGGTGCCGGTCCTTCGTCGCCGACGGCATCGGGCCCAGATGCCGGACTCGGTCACGCAGAGACCGCGGGTCAAGAACAAGCTGCTGCCACGGGGCCGGCAGAAACGAGCGGGAGAGACCGTACCGCTGGTAAGGAAGGCGCGGGTTTCGTCGACGAAACCTCTGCCGGTGATGAGTCCCGGGTTCCCGCTCAAGCCCGGCCCGGCAAGCTCGTGCCGCGTCCGGTCGGCCGGTGGGCGGGAGCCGATCTCGTTGCTGGCCGCATCGACTCGTGCGTGAAGGTCGTGGAGTCGCAGACTTGGCCCAAGCTCGACGACGCCACTCGCTTTGTTGTCGTGCACTCGATATTGGAGGCTTCCGCGCCGGCGTTAGACCTCGCCCTTCAGATCACCGGGGGACCAGCCGAGAGTGGCGGAGACCGGCTCAGCTACGTTGCGGATCTTGAGGCGTCGGAGGACGGCGTCTTGAGGATGGCGTACGCGATCGCGCTGGCGACCGATGAACTTTCTCTGCGCGCCGCGGGGGACCGCTTGGACGACCGCGCCGCTGGCTATCTGGCGCGCCTGCAGAGCGGCGCGGGCTACGACACCACGGACTATCAGCAAGCCCTTCTGGCAGTTTCGTCAACGAAACTCTGAGCTCCCTGGAGCCCTTCCCGTGACTCAACCCGAACGCACTCCGATCGCGCTGCCGGCGCAGATGCCCCTCACCCGTCGCATGTATCCTGATGGCCCCCTCGTTGTGGCCTACGCCAACGAGGGCGGTGGAACTCGCAAGACAACGGGGATCACCAACACCGCAGTCGCACTGTCCCGGATGGGCCTACGCGTCGCCGTCGTCGACTGCGACCAGACCATGGCGGCGTCGACCTACCTCGGCTACGGCGTCACCAACCGAAAGCATTACCCACAGCGCACCGAGGTGATGTATTCCCGGCTGAGCAGCATGCCGAACATCTACGAGGTGCTGGTGGGCAATCTTGATCTCAAAGGGGCGCTGCTACCGGCCCGGACCCGCATCACATCCGTCCAGCGAGCCGAGTCCGGTGAGCTGATCGACGACGAGCGGTGGGATACCGATGCCTGCTTCGAGGCCATCCCCAATCTGTATCTGGTCCTCGGCTCGCGGGACATGGCGATCGCCTCGGAGGACATCCGCAATGCGGGCCGCCCCGGATCGCGGTCGAAGGCCGGGCTGCATTGGCTGCGAAAGGCGATCGAAACCCTCCCTGCGGGCACTGTGGACGTTCTGCTCATCGATAGCCGCGGCACCTTCGACACGCTCGAGCTGACCGAGCTGGGTGCTGCTGACTACGTTGTCGGCTGCGTGAAGCCGGACACCAAGGATGACGACACCCTGCACGGGCTCAAGTCGCTCATCGCCACGGCCCAGGAGCAGTTCGAGTTCTCCGGGGGAGCGGCGGTCCTGCGCTACATCCTGTTCAACGGCTACGTGAAGAACCGCGGCATCTTCTACCTGGAGATTTTCGAGGAGTTCAAGACGTTCTATGGCGACATGCTGCTGCCGTACGTGTCGGAGAACGTGCAGGTCGCAGAGAGTGTCAAGGCCCAGGAGCCGGTCCACTTCTGGATGAAGCCCAATGACCCGCTGATCGCACAGTTCGACGCGATTGCCCAGGTGATTGCACGCGACCTGAGCCAGTTGGTCTGAAGCTGGGTGGAACCACGTCCTGGCGGCTGGCGCAGTGTGGGTCAGGACCACCCCAGCCCGGGTGTGAGACCCAGACAGGTCAGCAGGGCTTTGTTGGACGGTCTTGCATGAGCCCGGCGATCTGCGGCTCTGCTCGGCGGTCACGAAGGAGAACCCGCAACCACCACCCAGGAAGGCCTCACGGACGTACGCCGTCCGCGAGCCGAGCGCGCGTCGGCGTAGAGGTCGCCGCCGGAACCGACCGCGCCCAGTTCCTTCGCCTTCGCGCCGCTATCGGCTCGCCCGGGCGGCCAGGCGGATGCGGCGGCGGGCCTCCCGGTGCGGCGGCGAACTCACACAGTCGCTGGGGGCCAGGATGCCGCGAACTGTGTAAGGGGTCGGGTGGGACGGTGTCCGGTCCCGGGCACCGGTCAACAGTGGCCGTCGCTCCGACGGGCGCGCTCGCTCGCGGCTCGGTGGCGGGCGCGCGCGTGGATCCGCGCGCTGCGAGCGGCGGCCACGGCCGCCTCCGGATCGGTGAGTTCGATGAGCCGATCCCAGCCGGCCGGCGAGGTCTTCCGCTGCCGGCTGCGGGCGCGCGCTTCCGCAGCGATGCCGTACGCGGTCTGGGCTGCGGTGCTGGTGTCGCTCCACACGGGCGGGCCGTGCTCGGCAGCTAGCGCGGCTTCGACGATCCGGACGGTCATCCGCGACACTCGGCCTTGTCGACGGTGGTCATCACCGATTACAAAGGCGACGACGGCCTGTAGTACGCGATAAAGGCCCGAGCTCGAGCTGACCTGGCCGTAGGTCTCGGCGGCTCGGTCGACCTGGAAAGCCGTCCAGCTGCGTGCGGCCAAAGGCTCAAGGGCAGCAGCGAGGGAGGGCAGGGGTACTGCCCGCCACCGCGGTGCCCGTTCAACGAGTTTGCGAGCGAGCGCATATCCCCTTCGCGTCCTAGGATGCTCTAGGGGGAGTGGGGAAAGCTCTCTTTCGTAGAGATTTTCTCGGGGAAAGTTTCTCTTTTGCGGGCATTCCGTAGGGGAAGAAGATCCACTTCTCTTCATGGAGAGTAAACCCAAAAATGGGGTGCAGGGATTGTCCACAGGCGCATTGAGCCGGACCTCTTGTGCTTGATCAACCAGCGGGGCGCCTGTGGCCGGGGCTTCCTCTGCGAAGCCCGAGAGAAGGGCCCGGGCGTTAGCTGCGGCGTCCAGGTAAAGGTCCAGGCGATCACGGTCCACTGTCTCGTCGAGTTCATCCATGACCTGGGCACGCTCGAGGTAGGCCAAGGGGACACGCAGCTCGTACTCGGCGGCAAGCCGTTGCATGTCGCCGTTTTCGTCGCGCACCATGCAGCCGTCGGCGTGCTGGTAAAGCAGTCCCGCCCGCTGTAACGCACGCAGCGCGTACTGAGCGCGACGTTCGCGGCAGCCGACTCTGGTGTAGATCTCGTGTACCGATGGGCGCACCACAGGTCCGTACGCCACTGTGAGGGCTGCGTACACCTCGGTGACAGCGACCTCGATGCGGCCGAAGTCGTGGCCGAGGCGCAGAGCCCGTCCGGACGCGGCGTGCTCCTCGGCCAACTGGCGCGCGATATCGACCGTCTGCCAGGGGTTGGTCAGCGCTGGTCGGCTGGCGGATAGGGGTCGGTCCACCGGGTTGTACGGCAGCAGGGAGCCCACCATCGGCACTCCGGCGCCGTTCTCGTCCGGTTCGGCTGACGGGCGGCACAGCCGGCAGCGGTCAACGTCGTGCGGCGCCTGCTCGCTCGCTCGGAAGCCGAAACGCTCGTGGAACTCCCAGCAGCGCAGGCAGCAGACCAGACCGGGGGCGCGCGTAACACCGAGCTTGTGCCGGCCCGCGATCGCGCATGGCTCGCACTCGCGCTGTTCGCCGGCAGCATGCCGGCGAACGACCGCTTGTGGGCCGTGGTGGACGCGGCCGCGACAAGAAGGGAGCCCGGATGGCTTCGTCCAGGCCGCCATTGAGTGACGGAAGTCGGAAGCGGCGGAAGTCTCTATGCCCCCATCGCGTGACAAATCGGTCGCCTTGTCACGCGAAGAAGTGCTGTCAGGCAGGACACGCGGGAAAATCTCCCCCTGCCCCGTGAAACTGTCCGCCGGCTCCGTTAAAGTAGAAGCGGGTCGCCACAAAGACATGTGGTCCCGCCCGGAGGTAGGCGCAAAGCTGATCCTTCGGTTAGGGATGAACGACGGTTCCTGGTTTCAGCCGCCAAGCGAATAGCCAGGGGCCGTCGTTGTCTTTATAGGAACTTGTGGGACGTGCTCCTTCCTCGCGTCTGTAACCGAGGAGGAGAGGCGGGGGTGATCAAGCCGCCCGGCGCCTACCTCCACTCTGAGCCTGTGGACTGTTCGATTGTCGTTGCATCCATTCCGGGCAACGTTTAGGTGCGCGGTCTATCAGCCAACTCGGCTCTGAACCGGCGTGCTGGTAGCGTCGCCGCCCGGCGGGTTCCTGCTAGTCCGTGTCCACCAGGTGGTGCGATATGCGGGTTGCTCGGGCGCAGCGTCATACCCGTTGGCGTCCAGTCCACCTTGGCCTCGTGGTAAACAGCCAGCACGACTGGCATCTGCGCTTCGATGTCCCTTTTTACCTCATAAACGTACTTAGACCGCGCCCGCGGGTCCGCCGGTAGCCCTCCAGTGCCGAACTGCTCAGCGAGCAGCAACCAAGGAATCGTTACGGGGCGACGTAAACGCCATAACCGCGCTGCCGTCCAGGTGTATAGATCCATGGCCATCGCGCTGTGTCCAAGGATCTGATATGCCTCGAGGTTCGCTGGCACCGGGTTGGCGATCAGGGCGTTGAAGTAGTCAGTTGCGAACACCAGTTCGGACTCGTGTACCGGATGCGTTGGGTTTTCTTTCCGGTCAAACCAGAAATCCCAGCCCTTCGCAATCGGCATCGAACCTCCGCGATCACGCTCAGAATTGCCTGCATCCGATGCCCACGTGATCTGTATCGAGCAGCGCGCCCATCGCTTCAACTGCTCACCGACAAGGTTCCGAGTCCCAGTCTTCCCTCCGGTTGATGCAAGACCCAGGCCGGCCAAGAAGCCACTCACGGACTTCCCCAGCGAGATCACCGGCGACTGGGTGAGTACCGCCTCGGCATTGAGTTTGGCCGCGACGAGGCGAGCCTTAGGCCCGTACGGAAGGCCGGTACCGCTGCCATCGGCGGGATTTGTACCAGCCGTGACGGTCAACGCGAGGTCCCCGTTGTAGTGGGTATAGACACGGTTGGTGTCCGGCGGACGCCGCTTAGGCAGGTAGGCCAGCGTCATTTCCGGCAACGAGTACGCCAGGAGCGGGACCTCGCGGGAGTCCATCGCGATGACCTCGTCGATGAGACTGAGCTGGGTGGCTTTAGGCCGGGCCATGCGAACGAGACTGACATACCGGTGGCCCGTATGGACGGGGCATCGTCGATGCCGGCGTGTCGCTCCATGCCATCGAAGCGTCCTTGGCTGCGGCGATGGCCCCAGCCAAGAGGGCTCGACACGACATAGGGGCGAACATCCATGAGTCAAGTACAAGAAGCACTCCGAGACGTCATTGACCTGCGCAAACGTGGCGCTGAGCGTCGACCTTGCCGCCTCCTCGCGGTCGGCCAATAATGCGTGCCATCGGCTCGATCTGTCGGCCAATAATGCAGGCCGTAGCTTCGTTATCCACAAGATTTTTGGGGCGAAGGACTACAACTCGGACGATTTCGATGTTTCGTCGGGCGATAATATGTGTATAACCCGGCGCAGTTTGTGCCGTTATGCCCGCTGGATCGAGATCAAGGTATCGCCGTCAAGCCGATAGCGGGTACCGCTGACTCGACAGTCGGCCAGTAATGCCAGCCGTGCCAGGTTTGCCCCTTCTGTCGGCCAATAATGCGGGCACAGTGCCTGAGTTATCCACAGCTCCGGCCTTCGAAGGCCCCGAGCGACCCGGTGATTTCGTCGGGCAGTAATGCCAGCCGCCTCGCGCACACCAGGTCTGCCTTGCCGATCTGGTCGGCTAATAATGCCGGCCAAGGCTCGGAGCGCGGTGAGCAGCGGTGGCGGACTGTGATGAAACCCGTGGACCTGCTGTCACCCGCGCTGGAGTGCAGCAGCCGACGCGTTCTGTGTCGGGCAACTATGCCCACCTTGACCTGGGAAAACGCTCGCCCAAAGTCGGCCAGTGTCGGCTTCACCGGCTCAGCGCGGTCGAGGCGGCGCCCGCCCGGGGCACGAGCCCAGCGCATGTGCCCGGCAAAGCATCGCTGGCGGCGGCCCGGCACGAAGCCCGCTGATGATGCACCTGGAGCTGGCCGCCGCAGTCAACCTGCCACGGACCGTGGGCGTAGTGATGCGTCGAGCCCGGACCATCTCCGAGCCGATCACTCCCTACATCCGGTACGAGTACGACGGGACCTTCACCAACGTCGCCGCCGGAGAGAAGGTCCGGTGGCTGCCGCGTCGCCGCACCACCGATCTGCTGCTGCCCGGGGTGGATTTCTGGGTCTTCGACGACGAGCTAGTGATCTTCAACCACTTCACGGGTGCTGGGCAATGGGCTGAGCTCGGAATGGAGCTGTGCCGCGATTCCCACGTGACGAAGGGATGTGCCGCGGCGTTCGATGCGATCTGGGACCGGGCCATCCAGCACGACCCGTACCAGCCCGACTGAATCTCCGTCCATGCGCGCAGCGGCGTCATCGAGCGTCCAACGGGCGCGTCAAGTTCTCGCAGACCGTGGCTCGCCGAACTACGGCGCGAAGCGCGTCTGCCCGGGGCGCGAGCCGGCCTTACAGCTCGTGCGTGATTGCATCGCAGATCCCCCGCCGGCGCAGCCACCCGGTCACTGGCCAATGGATGTCCAATGCAATGTCCACGATGAGGAAGCGGCACAACGTGGCGCTGGCCGCCGCAGCCGACCAAGCTCGCCCGGCTGGTCGCACGAGGACGCAGTCGGGCGGTACATGCAGAGCATCTATGAGCCCGGGCGGTGTACCCCTTCAGCGTTTCGCTGGCGATGGGGTGACGCTCGGACAAACCCCTTCCCGGGGACTGGAGGGGTTAGCTGCTAAGCCGTCGGCCAGGCAGCACACGAGCCGGGGCAACCGCGCCGTTCGCGCGCCCGGATGCTTCTGAGCCCCCACCCCCCCGGCGAAGCGGCCGGCTAGTTACGCGTTCTCAGACGCTCTACTTCAACGTTCGCCCATCAGCACAAAAGGTCGGCCATCACGTGCCCCCAACTTCACGAGGGTTGAGGAGGTCGCTGACTGCCTGTTTGAATCGAGGGAATGAGTCTTGATAATCCGGTCCGAGCAGTCTTTTCGCCAGATCTACGCGAGTGCCGGCGAGGGGGTCCGCAGGGCAAGGGCCAATACATTGATCGATAAAATCGCCGACGTCGTTCATGCTCCTGCCGATTATGTAGGCGGCCGCAGCGACGGGGAAGTTATCCCGGAAACCCTCGCTCGTGGGCGAGGTCATGTTAACCATAGCGAACGGCCGCTGTGTGGCGACGAAGTCGGACGCTACTGCCGACACGTCTGTGATGAGAAGATCCACTTCACCGAAGTATTCGTGGATCATCCGTTGTCTGTCCACGATGGTGCGGTGCGGGAGCTCAGCCATCCCCGAAGGCGCCGCCGCGTTCGCCGCTTCCAGCCGTTCGGAGATGGCGTCTTGCGCCCGCCGCGCCTGTTCGGAGAAGAACCCAGTTTTGGGGTGAGGTTTGAACCACACTCGCAGGCCAGCCGGGTGTGCCAACAGGGCCTCGACTACGTCCGCCCCACGTTCTGCTAACGAGGAGTAGTTGTTGTCGTCGTTCCACGCCTCCCACGTCGGCGCGTAAAGAACGGTCACCCCGATCGGCGAGCTGCGAGGCCGTCGTGTGGCCAACAACCCGGCGAGCTGCGGCCGGCCGATCTCAATGATGCGGTCCTGATCAAAACGGAAGGGTGCGTGCAGATAACGCTCTCGCCCGATCCGACCGGATACCCATACCTGGTCGTACAGGAGGTCAGCGCGACTGGCGCTGCTTTTCTTGTCGCTGTCCCCATGGTTCAACAAGACAAACCGCGACGAGGGGAGGTGTGCGGCGACGAGGTAGTTGTCCATCAGGCCGCTGGGGAAGAACGTGATGCCCACGTTCTGTGGAATGACGGCTCTTAGGTCGCCGAACGATGCGCCGACAAGAAGCGGGCAGGAAGGCGGGTTGAGTTCGAAGGAGTCCTCCTCGATGAGGTAGGAGATCTCGCGATCTCTCATCACGATGAGGGTTGGCATTGGCAGCCGTTCGAATACGGGCAGCCACATCCCTACGTGGACGCGGTCGGTCGGATGGCTAAGTGCGTACAGCATCAGTCGTGGCTGGAAGCTCTCCACCTGGCGTCGGATGATGTCGATGACCTGTCGCCGGTTCGCCAGGTGCCTGTTGCGGCGCACGTGAGTCGACAGGGCGACTACACAGGCAGTCTCACCTGCCAGGACCGCTAGCGCGGTAGATATCGCCAGCGCCGGCCGGCCGGTGGTGGCGGTCGCGGCGAGGGCGACTGCTATCGCGCTGGTGCCGAATCTTTCCACGCCGGCGTCGACGAGCCGCAGCAACTGGCCAGGTGGAGCGGGAATACGAAGCTCGCCCAGGTCGATGTTGCGGGTGATGAATGGCAGTGTCCGGTGCTGCGCGAGCCGCCGCCGCAGTAGCGCCTGACCGCCAGCGCCGAGCTGGGCGCAGAGCAACACCGCAAAACCGGCGATCACCGGGAACGCCCGGCTCTGGACGGCGGCGAGCCCGGCTACCGCAGAGACGCCACGAAGGCCGGCTCGGGCGATGGCACTACGGTTCTGCACCGCGCGGTTGCTGGCGCGCGGATTGTCGCGGCATGCCTCGGCCAGTACGTCAGCAGCCAGCAGACTCAGCAGCCACCCGGCAGGCGTCAGCAGCGCTGCTGGCACGAGTGCCGAGGTCGCAACAGTCGCGATGTGGTCGACGATCTCGCGGCGGTCAAGACGTCGCATGCGGGCCTCCTGTACCGGACCGTCCCGGCGGGCCGGGTTGCGCCGGGCCGATCTCAACGCCATCGTCGAGCCGGTCTACGAGGAGCCGGGCCATCTGGTCTACCGCGTCCGGGTCGCCGAGGGTGATGCAGCGGATCCGGGCGCTGCCATCGGGGCGCACTGTGGCCTCTACTTGGACGGGGAAATGGAACACGTCGTGGTACGCCAGCGGCCGGATCCTGGTGCGCGCCTGGGCCGGGCTCTGCTTGAGGTAGTTGAGGCTGATCGCCACGGGCCTCCAGCCAGGCCATCCCGCACCCGCGGCGCGGACCGCGCGTAGTGCGTGGGAGCCTTGGTGGACAGCGGAGGCGATGGATTCCCGGTCGCCGTCGATGCTTACGGGGTGCAAGTACCAGAACATGCCCAGAGCCGCGGCCGAGCCGGGGATGTCAGGGTCGCGGCCGCTGGTCACCACGTGCAGCGTGCGTGCGCCGACGATGTCACGACCGGCGTGGGCGACGACCGATGCCAGTGCTGCTTTCGTGTCGACGCGGCGGTCCCAGGCCCAGCTGCGTAGCTGGTTCATCGTGGCTGCTGAGACCTCCACGTCGAGCATGGCCGGGCCGGCACCCGTAGCTGGAGGTGGTGGCCTATGACTGATTGGAACGGCGATGTTCGCTGTCTCGGCGGCGACGTGCTTGCACAGCAGCCGGCGCATCCGCGCGGATGACGGCAGCTGCGGTGCCGGGCCGCCGTCCAGGTGTGCTGCTAGGTCGTCGAGCAGGCGCAGGAAGGCGCGGTTGCTGGCTCCGTCCATTAGGGCGTGGTGAGTCTGCATGCCGAGCATGATCGTGTCGTCCTCGGCGAAGATCGTGATGTCGACCAGCGGCGACCCCGTCACGGCGTCGGCGGCGCTGACGGTGTCTGGGCCGTCGAACCATTGCAGGGCTGCGGGACGGCCGCCGGGAGCGAGGCTGATCGCGGGAGCGCCGTCTGGCACCCAACGCTGGACGACGGTGCGGCCGTCGGTGTGGAAGCGCCGCTGAAAGGGGTCGAAGCGCGCCCAGAGGTCGCGCAGCGCGTCGACGAACGCAGCGGTGTCCGCGACGCCGGAGACCGCGATTAGCTGCCGGGGAAGGTAGCGGCCGGGGCCTCCAGTGGCGTGGTGAAGCATCATCTGTTGCATCGCGCTGGCCGGGGCCATGCTGGCTGCGCGGAGGAGTGCCGGCGTGCCGGCGGCCGGCGTCGTGCGGTGAATCACGTCTGTCAAGGCGTCGAGTATCGCGGCGGCGTGGGCGTCCGGGAGACGGTCTGGGTCGAAGTCGAGGACTGCCTGGATGTCTGCGGCCTGCTGGCGGAAGGTGATGGTGGCCTCGTAGGGCACAAGATTGCCGGTGCCTGCGGCGGACACGGGCACGGCGGCGAGCCGGCGGACCAGCGGTGTGCTGTGCGGCTCCACCGTGTCGTCGTGGAGGCGGAGATCCATCGCGAACCGGCCGATCCGCAGATCGTCGTGCTCGGCCGGTAACCAGCGCAGTGCACCGTAGCTGAGGCCGGCGTCGGGCGCCTCCTCGAGGCCGGCGTTGATCCGGTCGACAGCGGACTCGGTCAGCGGGACGTGTTCGACGACGACGGGGTGGTGGAGGCCGAACCAGCCGACGGCCGCGCTGAGATCCATCTCGTCAACGGTGGTGCGGCCGTTGCGTTCCACATCGACGACGGTGGCTCCCGGGCCTTCCGTCACGGCCAGCGCATGGCCAAGAGCGGCGGGTAGTACCCGGGACGGTGGGTGTTGCCAGCGGCTGCGGAGGCGATCGGCGGATCCGAGCTCGGCGGTCAGTCGGTGGTTACGCCGGGGCTGGGCGTCCATTCGTCCGGTGCGGCCGGCTGCCAGTCGCTGCCGCCACTCGGCGGCATCGAGCGTGAACGCCCCTGCCCGGTACTGCCGCAGGACGGCGTCGGTGAACGCGGAGAAGCCGTTGTCGGGTTGAGCCGGTTCCCCGGACAGCAGCGCAAGGAGCCGGTCTTCCAGCACCCGCCATGACCACACATCGATGACGAGGTGATGCGCGGCCAGGACGAGCACCCCGGAACCGTTCTGGTCGCGGACGGCGAGGGCGCGCAGCAGCGGGGCGGCGCGGTGGTCGACTGTGTCGTGCAGCGACGAGATCGCCGCCTCCAGCCGCTGGTCGGTGGCATCGCTGTCGAGGACCTCGACGGTGACGTAGTCAACGTGCTGAGCGCGTGCGGGGGAGTCAGGGCTGTCGAAGACCGTGCGTAGAACTGGCGTCGCGTCGATCAGCGCGGACATCGCCCTTTCCAGCGTTGTTCGTGGCGGCAGCACGTCGATGGATATGAGATGGCGCTGCTGCCAGCGGTGGGGGTGGGCAAGTTGTAAGGCGAAGAACCATCGTTGCGTGGGGCTCAGCTCGATGCGGGTGGCAGGTGCGGGCATGGTCGCCTCTGCCGGTGTGGGGCCACACATCTGCTGCAGGTCGAGGAAGCGAGGGTGGGAATACACATCAGCCGGGCTCAGGGTGAACCCGCTGTCGCGGGCGGTGCGGA
>NZ_BONE01000120.1 GCF_016862555.1 Asanoa siamensis
GCTTGTTCCTGGGTGTCGAGGTGGAGCGCCGCGCCGCACGAACGACCTTGACACCCGGGAACCAGCACAGCTCGACTGTCTGGGGTCGACCACAGGAGCCGTGCCGTGGGTCGCCTGCCATCGCGCCGGCCGATGCCGGCCGGAGGCTGCCAGTAGGCCGGGCGCCTTGATCTCCAATAAGGCCAAACCCGGCAAGGACCTGAACCCATCCCCGGAACCCCGTCATGAGGTGTCGGCCTCAGGCCACAGCTCCGACCTGGCTGCGACCCATCGGGGCCGCGGGCTGCTTGAGCAGGTCTGATCTTTGGCCGCGGGAGGCCCAACCAGCGGTTTACGTTTTGACAGGCATCAAGCTGGTGCTACCGTGAACTTGTTGACAATGTTCGCGCTGGGGAGGGGCCATGCCGGACGGAGACAGGATCCCGATCGGGATCTACGGCCGATGGCGCAAGGTGTTCAGGTCCCTGGACGCACGCGACCCCGTCGACAGACTGGCGGACGACGTTGCTGGGGCACTCGCGTCCGACGTCCGCCGCGCCGGCGGGCTCGTTGGCCTGGGCCGCCTCGGTAGCTCGATCCAACCGCCTGTGGCGAAACACGCGACGCCCGCCGCGACGCCCCCCACGGCGCCGGGGGCGGACCGCCCTTCGGATGAATTCACGCAGGCGGTCGCGCTGGCGCTGAATGATCACCTCGCACTTACTTCCTCTCCTGAGGCCTCATACGCGCTTGCCGAGCACCTAGTGAAGCGGCTGGCGTGGAGCCGATTCGAGAAGATGATCCATCGACTCATTGGTGATCAGAAGTATGGCGCCGTCGAGCTCTACCAGAAGTTTCGCGAGATTCTGTCAGATAAAGCAATTGGCGATCTCGTTCGTCGTGTCATGAAGCACCCTACGGGCGAAGGGCTAAGGGCACCCAATAGAAGGGGATCGAGGCTGTCCGCCAAGGATCTTCTTACTACCGACTTGGGGAGTCTCTGATATGGCCGCTCGTAGCGTTCCGCGGTCGGCGCGGTTCAATCGAGGCATCGATGGTCCGGCTGAAGAACTCTCGTTTGGAAATGACATCGTCCTTGACGGACGGACCATGACCGATGGGTTAGTTGATGCCATTCCTCCGCTGGCGTCCGACCTCCTGGAGATAGCCACGGTTGCCTACGCTGTGGACCGGATTATCTCCCGGCCTACAGAGCGCGAGGCCGAACGAGTAGGCGATTGGGGGCGAGACATCCGGCTGGAAGTGGCCGTCAGGGAGCCTGACGTGTGGCGCAGGAATAGTGACACGCTCGGCACGCTTCTCAACTGGCTTACCGATGATCGGTGGAGGCTCGAATTCATTCAACTTAAATCGGGCGATGGCCCGCTCGATCCGAGTCAGAGCCCGCTGTTCGACATTCTGCCGTGCGGGATTCCCCCGGTGCTATTCTCCGGAGGGCTCGACTCTGCCTGTGGCCTCTTCCTGAACCTTACAAAGGCAGATTCTGTAGCGGTAAGTGTTGATACGAATACTTGGATGCATCACGTTCAGCGGGGTGTTATAGCGAGCCTCGCTTCTGTGACCAGTCGCGCCGTTGTACCGCTCAGGTATAGAGTCAACCTTCCGCGCGGAGGAGCGGAGTCTAGTCAGCGGACGCGCGGGCTGCTCTTTCTGTCGGCGGGCGTCTCGGCCGCCCTAGCGACTCGGTGTAACCAGATGATCATATCCGAGAACGGTATCGGGTCGATCAACCTTCCCTACGTAAGGTCACAGCTCGGCGCCCAGGCGACTCGATCAATGCACCCAAACACCATCGCTCTCATGGAAGTTCTGGTCTCTCGGGTCATCGGATCTTCCTTCGAGATTCTGGCGCCGTATCGCGCGCTTACGAAGGCTGAGTTGTTAGCCAAAGTTCCACAAGAGGCTGACGTCGCCTTAACCAAGACTGTTTCTTGTGACACTGGATTCGCTGCGAGAGTAACTAACCACAGTCCTTGCGGCAGGTGTACGTCGTGCCTATTGAGGCGGCAATCGATCTATGGCGCCGGACGACACCGGCTTGATGCCGGTGTCGAATACCGCTACCCAGCGGCCGGATCCGTTGCCATGTCGTCTATGCTCTGGCAAGTCATGCGTCTCAGGGAGTGTCTAGCGAGCGGCGACCCATGGCAGTCGCTCGCGGAGGAATTTCCCGAGATTTTGTTCGCAGAACCACATATGACTGCCCGAGAAATCGTTCGCCTTTACCAGTGTTACACCGACGAATGGGATCAGTTAGTGCAAGCCGTATCGGTTGGCCGCGCATGGAGTTACGAGAAGGGCGGTGTATGACATGTCACTTTTGGACTCAAGCTCCCTCGATGTCTCCGGAGAATCTTTGGCCGCTCGTTTGCGTGCTGCAAGGGAGGAGGCAGGGCTAACGCAAGCCCAGGCGGCGGCGGAACTCGGCGTAAGTCGACCTTTGCTGATCGCTATTGAAAAGGGCACTCGTATCGCCAGTCCGGCCGAACTCGTTAAGCTCGCATCCATTTACACCAAGTCTTTGAGTGACTTGTTGCGCCCTAGTCCGCCGCCTGTTGCCATTGGGACTCGCTTCCGAGCGGCAATGGCTTCGATTCCAGATGCTAGCCCACTCGAAGCTGGCATTCAGGACCTGGAGGGCCATGCCGATGATTACTTGGATCTTCTTCGCCGCGCGAAAACTGGGCTTCCAGGCACCTATCCGACCGTCAGGAACATTGACCACCTGGATCCGACCAAGGTGGCAGAAGACCTGGCAGTAGAGGAACGAAATCGGCTCGGCTTGGGCGATGGCCCCATTCAGCGCCTGCGCGAGGTTCTCGAACTTGAGGCTGGCCTTCGAGTCTTCATAGTTCCGCTACCAGCCAAGGTAGCCGGGTTGTTCGTCTTCTTTGAGTCACTCGGAGGCTGCGTCGCCACTAACGCGGGGCACCCTGTCGAGCGGCGTCGATGGACGATGGCGCATGAATATGCGCACTTCCTGGCCACGAGGAGTCGGCCCGAAGTCACTCCAATTACGCATGGCCGTCGCGTGAGCGAAACGGAACGCTTTGCCGACGCCTTTGCAGCAAATTTCCTAATGCCGCGCGCCGGGTTGGCTCGGCGCTTCAATGAGCTTAAACGTAGCGGAGCGGGCGTCGTGACGCCGGCAACGCTGGTGCAGTTGGCCCACTTGTACTGCGTTTCGGTCAACGCGCTTACGCTTCGGTTGGAAGACCTACAGTTGATTCCGCAAGGGACCTGGGACAAGCTCCGGGATCACAACTTCCAACCCCGGTCAGCGGCTCAGGATCTGGGTCTAAAGGCGCCTGTTCACTCGGCCGAGATGATGCCCATTCACTACAGATCGGTTGCCGCGCAGCTCTACGCCGACGGGGAGATTACCGAGGCGCAGTTCGCTCGCTATCTGCGAACCGATATCGTTGGCGCAAGGCGTTCATATCAAGATCTGACTGCGAGTCGTGACGTAGCCGATGACGGTTCTTCCCAAATCGTCGACCTCGCTGGACCCGAGGAGTAGATCCGGTGACTGGCGAAACCGTCCTATTGGACACCTGTGTCGCGATCAATCTCGCCGCGACGAATCTCCTCAATGAGATGAGTCGGGCCCTGAGAACCGGCTTTGTTATGGTAGATGTGGCAGCCGCTGAACTAGGATACCTGCGGGACGAGGTTGGAGGAGAAATTGTTCGGACGCCTATCAACCTTGACGAATACGTCATCCAGGGAACCATGAACATCGTTCCGCTGACCGATGACGAACTCTTGCGCTACGTTCAACTAGCTACCGTTTTGGATGACGGCGAGGCCGCGACCATCGCGGTGGCCCAAGTCCGCGGCGTGGAGATGGCGACCGACGATCGCAAAGCGCGACGCATTTGCGCTGAGCTGGGCGTGCTTGAGCCGAGGAGAAGTCTCTCGATTTTGCGGGCCTATGCCGAGGCGGTGTCGATGGAGGAGCAGGCTGTGCGGGAAAGCCTGCTCAGAGTGCGAACCCGAGCGTCCTTTCGGCCGCGATCGTCGGATCCAAACTACAAATGGTGGTCGCTGCATATGGGCGAAGAATAGTTTGCCCACGCGCGTCGAATATCAGCCGTGGCCGCAGGCCATCCCGCAGCGACGCGAAGCGCCCTTGAGGCCTGCCGGCTGTCGGCGATCGCGTCACCGCCACGTTCGGCGATCAGCCGGACCATCTTGCGGAAACTGAGCGCGCTGCAGCCAGGTGAACGGGAAGATCCACTCCGGGGTTGGCTGCCGCCGAGAACCGTCCGCATGGGATCATCGAACCGTTGATCCTTCTTAGCGGACAGATACCGAGTTACCAGACATCCGTTAAGGACCCTATAATTTGGTTATGGCAGACGAAAGCCCCCGGTATGATGTAGCCCTCTCGTTCGCGGGAGAGAATCGTTTGTACGTGGATGCCGTTGCTGCTCACCTCAGGAACGCATCGGTTCGGGTCTTCTATGACGACTATGAGAAAACCGCTCTCTGGGGAAAGGATCTGTACTCTCACCTTGACTATGTCTATAGGAAGGCATCCAGGTATTGCGTTCTGTTTATATCAAAAGCGTACGCTCAAAAGGTCTGGACGAATCACGAGCGGCGTAGTGCCCAAGCTAGGGCGCTAGAGGAGAATGGCGAGTACGTTCTACCTGCGCGGTTTGATGATACCGAAGTGGAAGGGCTGAGGCCTACCATCGGATATCTGGACCTAAAAGATATCTCGCCTGACGTTCTAGCAGCGAGGATAGTCGAGAAACTCGGTCCGCGACCCGTTCGAGCTGGGTTCCCACATGCGGTCGATCGACTATGGGACCTTCGCGGAATACCGCATAGCGACTCGGGGGAGCGCGAACGTGTGCAGCGGATTGCCTATTCGTTCTACGACGCGTTGGGGCGAATGACGGCCGATGAACGTCGTGCCGTGGGAGGAGTCTTCGCATTCGGGTGTGATGCCGAGCTTCCCGCTGGAGTACACATCTCGTTGGACCTTCTCCACAGAGTGACCGCGCTGTCGAAAGCAGAACTCGTGGACCTGCTAGGGGCTGTGCGGACACTCAACGTTCGGGTGAAGGTCCGTGATCTAGGCGTTGAACATGAAGTCGGCGAGCTTGTTCCCGACGACAAAGACCTCTTCTTGTCCTTCTGGTCCGCAGGGTCTGATGACTCTACGGAGATCGCACATGACGCTGTCATGTGCAGTGCAGATCACTTTTGCGCCGACCACGGCCTAGAAGTGATCGCGAGCCTTGACTTCCACCGGCTTTCGAGCGCTGCACCACCCTATGGGCCATAAGATACGACCAGTGAATCGCCCCGCCAGCGCTGATCGGGGCTCCTCGGCATGAGGAAACTGTCCCACCTCGTACCGGACCGAACAGACCGAAGCGTGTAGCTGCGACTGCCCCCGAGGAGCGGCTACGCCCTGCCGTCAGGCAAGCTGTAGCCGTCAACTGCCTGGCGGAGCTTGGGAGACTGGAACGATGGCGTTGGAGCGGACCCTTGTACTGCTGAAGCCGGACGCGGTTGCCCGCGGGCTGGTTGGTCGGATCGTCCAGCGGTTTGAGGATGCTGGTCTGAAGATCGTAGGTACCAAGATGGTGCAGATCGACGCCGACCTCGCGAAGAAGCACTACTTCGACTTGGAGGAGCGGTTCGGTAAGTCGGTCTTCGACGTCACCGCGAACTTCATGCAGACCGGGCCGGTGATCGCGTTGGTTCTGGAGGGCGTCGAGGCGGTTGCGACAGTGCGCCGGCTGGTTGGCGTGACCTTCCCGAACGAGGCCGCGCCCGGCACGATCCGCGGCGACTTCGCGCACACGTCCAAGGCCTACACCGAGTCGAAGCACACGGCCGCCGCGAACCTTGTGCACGCGTCAGGCAAGCCGGACGAGGCCAAGTACGAGGTCGACCTGTGGTTCGACGGCTCCGAGTTGCACGACTACCAGACGGTGGCCGAGAAATTCCTCTTCTAGTGATCCCTGACGACGCGGTGCGTCTGACGACGATCGCTGAGTTGCGGAAGCTGTACGACGAGGAGCTGTTCTACGAGGAAGAGCGCTCCGCGGCGGAGTACGCCTACGCGCTCGCCGTGAGGCTGCGGGAGGTTGGCCAGGTCGAGGAGGCTCGGAAGTACGCGCGAGTGTGTCTCGACCTGGCCGAGCGGCTGCCGTCTGCAACCCTCGACCACGTAGCGTCGGGACGGCAGTCGGTCGGTGGAGTGCCGTTACCGGACCACTTCCACGATGGCGTGGTCCGGTCTCGCCTGGCTGACTTGCTCGCCGGCTGATCTCAGCGCAGCGTCGCGTCTAGGTACTCCTGAACTGGCCCGTAGAACGGATACGGCACGTGTTTGGCTACGGTGGCGCGGTCGCACCACGCCACCTCCGCCAACTCCTCTTCATCGGCGACGAAGGCTGTCCCGTCGACCCGGTCGCACGCGATGTAGTCCATAGTCCGGCCGGTGTTCGGGTGGACCCGGCTACCGAGCGACTTCGTCGCTCGGACCGTCAATCCAGTCTCTTCGTTTGCCTCGCGTACCGCTGCGTCCTCATTGGACTCGCCTTGCTCGACTTCACCGGCTGGGAACTGCCAGGAGAGTTGGCCTTCGCTGACGCGGCGGCGAACAAGGAGCAGGCGGCCGTCGTCGATGATGACGGCGGCGGCGATGATGGGTCGGGTTGGCTCGCTCATGGCTCCTCGTTCAGTGCTTGCTGTATGGGTGGGTAGAGTCGGTCGGCGGGGATGAAGTCGTTGACGCGTTGCCGTGGAATCCAGACCGCATCGACGTTTTCGGCGGTGTCGCGGTTCTCGACCTGGCCGGTGAGGTAGAGGCACAGGAAGTACTCGCAGAAGACACCGGTGATCGGGTGGATGCGGCTTCCGAGTTCCCGGACCACCGAGGCGTGGATGCCCGTCTCCGCAAGGGTTTCGCGGATCGCGACGGTCCGGCCGTTCCCGCCTGGCTTGACGATGCCCGCAGGGAACTGCCACGTGATGCCGTTCGGATCGTCTTCGCGTCGGCAGACGAGCAGGACGTCGGTTTCGTTGGTGACCACGGCGATCGCGACGGTGAGGCTTACGCTGCTGTGTGTGGCTTCGATTTCGGCCCGGTCGTCTGCGCGGAGCTGTCGGGCGAAGCGCACCTTGACCGACTCGTCCGCGCGCTCGTAGGCGGTGTCGAGGGCGCGTTGGAGCTCGGGCCGGATGACGATAGCTGGTCGCTCGTGCCACGCGGCGACGGTGCGTTTGGCGACGCCGATGAGCGCGGCCATCTCGTCTTGAGACATGCGCAGTGCCGCTTGGAGCGCGGTTGCGTATCGGCCGGTCCATTGGTCGATGACGGTGTGCCGCGCGGGTTGGCTCATCGCGAAGCCTTGCGATCGAAGGCTGCGCGACGGCGGTCCATCCGTGTGCCTAGTCGGCGACCGTTAGGTTCGTGCCGGCCGGGAACGTCTCGGAATCCCCCGATGCTCGGGTGACCGTTAGGGCGGTGCTCGATGTGACGCTGTCACCGCGGTGGAGCTTGACCTCCGGTGGAGTGTCGACGACGTAGGTGCCGTGGCCTTGCCGGACTTCGATCAAGCCTTCCTGGCGTAGGACCGCCAGGGCGCGGCGGACTGTCTCCCGCGCTAGGCCGAACTCGTCGTGGAGATCCTTCTCGGAAGGCATCCGGCCGCCCGATGGGAGGGTTCCGTTGCGGATGCGGTCACGCAACACCGCGGCGAGCTGCATGTATGCGGCGCCTTCGCGGGATGGCGTGATCATGAGATCACCGTACGTAGGTGCCTCTAGACGTTGGGTGGTATATTCGTCTAGACGTGTATGCGAGCTAATCGATCGGGCACGAAGGTGAGGGAAGCATGACCGCAGAATCCACGCCTATCGGCGTCAATGGCTCGGACTGCCCCGCCTGGTGCGGCGCCAACCACTCGCACGGCAACGGGTTTCACGCGCAGTGCGTCGGCGAACTGCACTCGGACGGGACCGACCAGATCTCGGTGACGCTCACGAGGTCAGCAAACGGCGACGGCGTCGAACTCGGCTACTACGCGCCCGGCCACGCACCGGCCATCGCGTTCCTCAGCCGCGACGACGTCGGCAACCTGCATGACTACCTGGACATCGCTTGGGAGGCTCTCCGTCCGCCTCGCTAGCGACGGCGAGCAGGCGGAAGGCCCCGAGCGAGGTTCGCTCGGGGCCTTCCGCCTGCTCGGCGCAGCGAACTGCACCGCCACTGCATCCGCTGTGCATCGGCGATGGCCTCTTGCCTCATCGGCGGCGTGGACGTTTCCCGGTTGACTTGTCCTCACCGGAACGACGCGCAACGGAAGGAGGTGAGGACACAGTGTTCGACTCGGCAGCAACCGACCCACGACGCGGACGCGACGCCTGCCACGACCGGACAGACGACGGTCGCCACACCGGGGACCGGCCGAACATCCGGTCCGCAGCCGGCGCCTGGCCACGGGACACATAAGCCGCCCACGTCACGCGGCTGATCGGCGCACCCACTGATTGCAGGTACGCCAACACGTCCTCGGTGGTCCACCAGTCGGTAGGCAACTCGCCGGTCGTCTCGGCCATCACCGGGGAGCGTACGTCACAACCATCCGCTCGTTCGAGGCGTACGCACCAGCTCGAATACAACGTCAGCTTGTAGTTCGTACCAAGGAGATCGCCGTGAAGCCTGTTCGTTCCAAGCCGAGCGACGACGGACCGTCGAGCGCCGAACTCGCCGCGATTCAGCGCGAGTGGCCGCTCATCGAGGCGGAGATGGCACTCGTCGCGGCAGAGATTCGCGTCCTGACCGCTCAACCTCAGCCGACGGTCCGCGACTGGCACCGCCTACGTGCCGCGGAGCGCCGAGTCCTTCGCGAGGTCGCGGCCCTCGTGCACTCCCGAGTGGGCGAGGTGTTCGGCGATGCCGCGTGACCACGCATGCCCGTGCCCGGAAAGGAGCCTCCGATGAGTCTGGGCATCTTCTCTCTGATCTTGATCGTCCTGCTCGCGACGTTGTTCGTCGACCGGCGGACCCGTGGCCGGATCGCCTTCGCGGCGGTGTTGGCGTTCATGCTCGGGCTGGTCGTCGCCGGCTCGGACGGCATCCTCGCCGGACCGGCGCACGCCATCATCGACGGCGTCCGGTCCGGGATGGCGACCGTCGGGGCCGCGCTCGGCGGTGACCGATGACCGACCGGCATCTGGTTCGTGTCCGGTGGGGAGTCCGTGGCGCCCTCGCCCTGGGCGTCGCGGCTTCCGTCGCGGCCAACATGCTGCACGCCGACCCGAACCCGATCTCGCAAGCCATCTCGGCGTGGCCGCCGCTCGCGCTGCTGCTGACCGTCGAGCTGATCTCGCGGGTGCCGGTGCATCGACGGTCACTGGCCGTGGTGCGGCTGTCCGCGACCGCGCTTATCGCCGGCATCGCCGCATGGGTGTCCTACACGCACATGGTTGCGGTCGCGGCCCGCTACGGCGAGCACGGTCTCGCGTCCCATCTCATCCCGCTGTCCGTGGACGGCGTGGTCGTCGTCGCGTCCGTGTGCCTGGTCGAACTGGCCGGACGCATGCGGCCCCACGCGGCGCCGGTCGACGCGGCGCCAGCGCCGACGCCGGACGCGGACAGTAAGCCGCAAGCGGTTCCTGAGGCTGCCCCGGACGTGGCGCCGGACACCGCCTCCAACGCGGCCCTTCACTCGCCGCGCAAGCGTCCGGCTCGGAAGCCCTCCACGCGGAAGCCGCTTCCGACGCCGGACACAGGGACCGCCGTCCGGCGGATGCGCGAACGCCACCCGGACATGTCCACGGCGGACATCGCGCGGCGGGTCGGCGTGACCGACCGGACCGTGCGTCGCCACCTCAATGCACCCAAGGCCAATGCACACACGAAGGAGACGACTCGATGAGCACCACGCATCAGCGGTTGACCAAGGCGCTTGCGGCACTCGGCGCGACGGCGGATGAGGTCGCGGACACCTTGCTCGCCGGCGGATGGACCGGGCTTCGTGAAGACGGCTTGGCCTGCCCGGTCTCCAAGTACGTCGTCAGCGTCATGCCGGACATCGAAGTCGCGGCCACGAGCTTCCAGCGCATCAAGGTCATCTCGACCCGCGGCGAAACCGTCGACGCTTCGTTGCCGGTTGGCGCGGCCGAATTCGTCACCGCGTTCGACACCGGTTCCTACGACGAACTCGCCGCGACGCTGACCCGCGCCGACGGCGAAGCCATCGACGACATCGAACGCTGACTACGCCCGGGGCGCGGCCAACCGGCCTCGCAAACCACCAGCCGCGCCCCGGCCTCCGGTCAACCCATCTGGACATCGACGGAGGAACAACCATCATGGCAAACCCCGAAGACTTCGACTGGGACCGGCACGAAGCCGAGATCGTCGACCTGGACGCGGCACGAACCGATCGGCACGCCGTGCCGGTCGACGCACCGGACACCGACGCCTCGCACCGTTGGAGCGTCACGGGACTCCGGACGTCGAAACGGCGCCCCGTCGTGCCCGCGTGGGCGCGGTCGTGGACGGAACTGTCGACACAGACCCGCTGGCTGCTCGGCTTCTCCGCACACGTGGGCGCCTACCACCTCATCCGCATTCCCAAGTACGCCGTCCGGTTGGTCCTCCGCGCACCGCGCGGGGTCGTCCGGCTCACGACCGGCACCGCCCGGTGGGTCACCGACGCCGAAGGCGGCCCGGTCCGCGCGGCAGCGGTGCGGCGGGAGAACGCGGAGGAATACCTGAAGCTCTCCCGGCAACGCGACGGCCGGGTGCGGCTACGCACCCTGCTCGCGGTTTCGGCAGGCAGCGTCGCGCTCAGCGGCCTAGCGGTGCTGTTCCTGGTCGGTACCCGAGAGCACTGGTGGATCGCGCTCGCAGCAGCAGTCGTGTTGTTCGGTGCCATCGGCGCTCCCGCCGATCGGCCCCTGCTCGACGCTGCCGTGTCAACCGGCCGGTCGCCGAAGCTCACCTCCGACGTGGTGCTCGCGGCACTCGGCTCGATCGGTGTCGCGAGCATCAACCAGGCGTACGCGAAGAAGGGCGCCAAGGAAGCCGTCCGGTTCGCCGAGCCGATCAGCCGTGACGGTCCTGGCTGGCGTGCCGTGGTCGACCTGCCGCCCGGCACGACCGTCGACCAGGTCGCCGACCGGCGCAAGGAACTCGCGTCCGCGCTCGGACGTCCACTCGGCTGCGTCTGGCCCGAAGGCAACCTCGACGTCCACCCCGGGCGCCTGGTGCTGTGGGTCGGGGACGAAGACCTCGCCAAGTCACGTCGACCGGTCTGGCCGCTGCTGAAGTCGGGAACGGTCGACCTCTTCAAGCCAATCCCGTTCGGCACCGACCACCGGGGCCGCCCGATCGTCGTCACGCTCATGTTCGCCTCGATGGTCATCGGCTCGATTCCCCGTGTCGGCAAGACCTTCGCCGCTCGCCTGCTGCTGCTCGCCGCATCGCTGGACGTGCTGGCTGAGATCCACGCCTACGACCTCAAGGGGATGGGCGACTTCGCGCCGCTGGAACCGGTCTGCCACCGTTACCGCGCTGGCTCCGAGGACGACGACATTGCCTACGGGCTGGCCGATATGCGCGAGCTGGCTCAGGAACTCGCGCGGCGAAGCAAAGCCATCCGGGCACTGCCGCGCGAGGTGTGCCCGGAGTCGAAGGTCACCCCGGAACTCGCGGCGCGCCGGACGTTCCGGCTGCATCCGATCGTCCTGGTGGTCGACGAATGCCAACGGTGGTTCGAACACCCCATGTATGGCGACGAGTTGCGGGGGATAGCGGAAGACCTGGTGCGTCGGGGACCGGCCGCGGGAATCATGGCAGTCTTCGCCACCCAACGTCCTGACGCCAAGTCGCTGCCGACCGGGATTTCCGGGAACGCCGTGCTCCGCTTCTGCCTCAAAGTCATGGGCCAGATGGAGAACGACATGGTGCTCGGCACCAGCGCCTACCGCAACGGCATCCGCGCAACCATGTTCAGCCGACGCGACCTCGGAATCGGTTACCTCGCAGGCGAATCCGCCGACCCACAGATCACCCGGACCTACTACGTGGATGGACCAGCAGCCGAAACCGTTGTCGCACGCGCTAAAGCCCTGCGACAGAAAGCGGGAACGCTTACTGGTCACGCCATCGGCGACGTCCGCGCGCTCAAAGCCATCGCGGCATCCGTTTCGTTGCTCGACGACATCGCCGCCGTCGTGCCGACCGGTGAAGCGAAGGTGTGGTGCGAGACCGTCGCAGCCCGCCTGGCCGAGCTACGCCCCGACGTCTACGGCGGATGGGACGGCGAACGGGTCACCGTCGCGCTCAAACCGTTCGGCGTGCGAGTCACACAGGTCTGGGGCACCGACGCGGCCACCGGCAAGGGCGCGAACCGGCGAGGTTTCGAACGCGCCCACCTCATCGCCGCCATCACCGAACGCAACCGTCGGCAAGACGCGGCATAGCCGCCGCGCGGTGCTAGGTCTAGCGCCCCGACCGCGTAAGACCTAGCACCGCCGCTAGCACCTCAGACCGGCCTCCTGCTGGCCGCTAGCGCGCTAGCGGTCAGCGCCATCACCCCTCCTCAAACCCGCCGGAGAAGGTCATGGACCACTCGACACTGCTAGGAAGCATCGGCTGCGCTGCCCTGCCGCTGCTCACCGTCTGCTACCTCACCCTCTGCTGGATAGCCCCGTTCCGCCGCTGTCGCGCCTGCGGCGGAACCGGCCTTATTCGGCGCCGCTTCGGACGCACCTTCCGAACCTGCCGACGCTGCGACGCCACCGGGCTACGGCTTCGCTACGGCACACACCTCATCAACGAAGCACTCCGCATCCACCGCGACGGCAACCGCTGAGAGGAGGCGACCCATGGAAGGACAAGCGACACAACCGCTGCGCCTGATACCAAACGACGGACAGCAGCAGAAGGCGATGTACCGCATCCCAGAAGCCATGCGCCTACTGAGCCTCAGCCGCTCCGTCATCTACGAACAAATCCGGGCCGGTCGCCTCCGCACCGTGACCCAGGGCCGGACGCGGCTCGTCCCTGCGGGCGCCATCGCCGAATACGTCGCCCTCCTCGAATCCGAAGCCAGCGAAAGGAAAGCGGCATGACCGAACGACGCGGCCGAGGCGACGGCGGACTCCACTGGGACAAGAAGCGGCAACGCTGGATCGCCTCCGTCACCATCGGCTACACCCCCGCGGGCAAGCGGATCGTCCGGCGGGGAAGCGGCAAGACCAAGACCGAGGCGAAGGCCAAGCTAAAGAAGGTCATCCGCGACCACGAAGACGGACTGGCCATCGCAGCGACCGGATACACCGTTGCCAACGCGGTCAACGACTGGCTCGCCTACGGCCTCAGCAATCGATCCCAAGCCACCGTCGACAAGTACCAGACGCTGGCCGCGACCCACGTGATTCCGAAGCTCGGCGCGAGGAAGCTCCGCGAGCTGAGCGCCCAAGACGTCGAGAAGTGGCTCGCGGCCAACGCGAAGACGCTCAGCAGCAGCACCGTGGGCATCCTCCACTCCATGCTCAACCGCGCCGTCCGCCGCGCGATGGCGCGCGACAAGGTGAAGCGCAACGTCGTCGAACTCTGCACCATCCCCAAGGGGCAGGAAGGGCGTCCGTCGAAGTCGCTCACCCTCGTAGAAGCGCAAGCGCTACTCGACGCGGCGGAAGGGACCACGCTTGAGGCATACATCGTTCTCTCGATGCTGATCGGTGCCCGCACGGAAGAACTCCGGCCGCTCCACTGGGATCACGTCGACCTCATTGGCAGGCCGGAACAGGACCCGCCCGTACCGCCGTCGGTGATGGTCTGGCGCTCGGTCCGGGAGGGCGGCGACACGAAGACCCGCAAGTCGCGCCGCACCCTGGCGCTCCCGAAACGCTGCGTCGTCGCCCTCACGCGCCAGCGCGACCGGCAGATTGAAGATCGGAAGGCCGCGGGCAAGGACTGGCACGAAAGCGATCTCGTCTTCACGAGCACGGTCGGAACCCAGCTCGACGCGGCCAACGTCCGCCGCGCGTTCCGCCGCGTGATCAAGGCCGCGGGCCTCAACCCGAAGGACTGGACCCCACGGGAACTGCGGCACAGCTTCGTGTCCCTCATGTCGGAGGCTGGCGTCACCGTAGAGGAAATCGCGCCGCTCGTGGGCCATGCCGGGACGCGCGTGACCGAGGCGGTCTACCGGCACGAGCTGCGCCCGGTGCTGCTGCACGGCGCCGCGACCATGGACAAGATCTTCGCGCACGCGACAGCCAAGGAACCGTAGTCACTCAGTTAGTCACTCAGGACACCAAAGAGGCCATGACCTTCGATAGGTCATGGCCTCTGATCTGGTGGGCGATACTGGGTTTGAACCAGTGACCTCTTCCGTGTCAAGGAAGCGCGCTCCCACTGCGCCAATCGCCCGGGCTGTTGCGAGGTGGAGACGGGATTTGAACCCGTGTAGACGGCTTTGCAGGCCGTTGCCTCGCCTCTCGGCCACTCCACCGAGGTGGAACCTCGACGTGCCGAGCGGACGACGGGACTCGAACCCGCGACCCTCACCTTGGCAAGGTGATGCGCTACCAACTGCGCTACGTCCGCATGTCGCCTTGTTGTTCCTGGCGACGGATGTGAACTTTAGCCGAGCCCCCCGGCAACTGCCAACTCGGGGTACCCCCGGCGCGTCGTCGCGACCAACCGGGCAAAACCGACATGCCTAAAACCAGGCGACAGCGTACGGAGAATCGAAGGGTGACCGCCCATCGTTTCTACGGCGATCTGGCCTCCTGGTGGCCGCTGATCTCGCCGGCCGAGGAATACCGCGAGGAAGCCGCCTTCGTGGCGACGCTGCTGCGGCCGGCCAGCTCCGTGCTCGAGCTCGGGAGCGGCGGCGGGCACAACGCCGTACACCTGAAACGGCACTTCTCGATCACGCTGTCGGATCTCAGCCCGGGCATGCTCGCGGAGTCCAGGAAGATCAACCCGGAGCTGGCGCACCATCAGGGCGACATGCGCACCATGCGGCTCGGCCAGCGGTTCGACGCCGTCTTCGCGCACGACGCGATCGAATACATGACCACCGAGGCCGACCTGCGCGCGGCGATCGACACCGCCTACGTCCACACGAAACCGGGCGGGCGGGCCGTCTTCGTGCCGGACGACACCACCGAGAGCTTCACCCCGGAGACCGACCACGGGGGCGTCGACGGCCCGGACGGCCGCGCGGCCCGCTACCTGAGCTGGTCCTACGACCCGGATCCGGGCGACACCACGACGGTCACGGAATACGCGTTCCTGCTCAGGGACAACGGAGCGACGATCTCCGTCCACGAGAGGCACGAGACCGGGCTCCACAGCAGCGACACGTGGCTACGGCTGTTGCGCGCGGCGGGATTCGCGCCGGCGGCGGTCACCGAGGAGACCTCGGAGGACCGCCGACCGCGCACGCTGTTCATAGGGACCAGGGGCTAGCCCTGGCGGCCGCTCCACCGCGGGTTCTTCCGGTTGAGCACCAGGACCCGGTTACGGCGGCGGACGACCTTCGCGCCCGGCTTGCGGGCCAGGGAACGCAACGAGGTGCGGACCTTCATGAGAATCCTTCTTCCGTTGTACGGCGTGCCGTCAGCGAAAACGCGGCGGTTACCGCCCGCATTCCCCGCCACACGCCCGGCGCAAAACGGACCTCCCGGGTAAACTCGATCAGTTGTGACGGCAGGTCGGGAGGGGCATGTCGAGGGGCTCGCGGCACGGACGGTCGGGCGCTGTCGCCCGACCCACGGCCAGGGCACGCCGGATCGCGAGTGAGAGCGTCCGCATCACCGGCGACCTCCTCGCGCCCGCCGAGCCCGCCGACGTCGCTCCCACCGCGTCCCGCGCCCGCCGCCTGTGGGCCCGGATGCGCGGCCAGGAACCGGTGCCGGGCCTCCGTACCATCAAGGTGGTCCTCGCCGTCGTCCTGGCCTTTCTCCTCGCGGAGCCGCTGCCGGGCACGGAGCCGCCGATCGTCTCGGCGCTGACCGCCCTCCTCGTCGTGCAGATCACACCCATCAAGAGCATCCGCTCGGGATGGGAACGGATCGGCAGCGTGGTCGCCGGGGTCCTCGTGGCGGTCGTGCTGTCCAGCGTCTTCGGCCTGCACTGGTGGAGCCTGGGCATCACGGTCGCGTCAGCCATGATCGTCGCGTACGCGTTGCGGCTCGGTGACCACGCGCTGGAAGTGCCGATCTCCGCGATGCTGGTGCTCGCCGTCGCCGGCAGCACCGACGTCGGGATGGAACGGGTGTACGAGACCCTGGTCGGCGCCGCCGTGGCGGTGGTCGTCAGCGTCTTCCTGCCGCGCGTCTACGTGCAGCCCGCCGGCAACGCCATCGGCACGCTCGCCGCGGAGATAGGCAAGCAACTCCGGGACATGGCGGGCTGGGTGTCGACCGACTGGACGGCCGAGCGCGCCGCCGACGGGCTGCGCCGCGCCCGCAACGTGGAGGCGCTGATCGGCACCGCGCGCGACGCGCTGGCGCAGGCGGAGGACAGCGTACGGCTGAACCCGCGCGCCGTCCGTACCGCGCACATCCCGGTCACCATGCGTCCCGGCCTCACCGCGCTGGAGTTCTCGGCGATCTCCGTCCGTGGCGTGGCCCGCGCCCTGCTGGACCGGCGCTCCGGGGAGTGCGCCGACCACCCGCCCGCCGAGTGGGTGGCGCTGAGCCTGTCCCGGCTGCTCGACGCGCTCGCGGACGCGGTGTTCGCGTTCGGTGTCGTGATCGCCTCCGACGTGACCGCGGCGCCGCCGAGCCCGCAGCCGCTGCGGCACGCGCTGCGCCGCGCCCGGTTCCTCCGCGACGAGGCCACCTTCCAGCTCCAGGAGGACGCCAAGACCGAGCCGGCCATCTGGCGCGTCAACGGCGCGCTGGTGGGCCACCTGGACCGCTTGATCAACGACCTCGACCCGGATACGGAGTCCGTCTCGCCGGCGATCACCCGGCCGCGGCCGGAGCCGGTCCGCCCGCTGCGGCGCTTCACGCCGTCGGTCATCCGGCGCCAGCTCGACGACGGTGCCCGCTCGATCCGGCGGCGCATCATCAGACGCTGAACCAAGACGTAGGTATTCATCTATGTTCTGGTGACCCGCCGGACACCCGGGCCGACAAGGCTTTCCGGGCATGCGTACCAAGAGCTTCCTGGCCGCCACCATGCTGGCGGCCGCCCTGCTGGCGGCGCCGGCCCCGGCCACCGCCGCGGTCAGCACGGCCGACCTGGCCCTGCGCTGGGCGCCCATCCATTACCAGGACGTCGACGCCACCGGCAGCCACGCCCTCGGCGGAAAGTCCGACCACATCAGCGCGGTCGACTTCGACGGCGACCTCAACGGCCGCAACAACTGGGACAACACCGGGTCGGCGCCGCTGGCGGCGCACGCCTACTACTCGGTCGTCGAGACCAGCACGCACTGGTACATCACCTACCTCTTCTTCCACCCCCGTGACTGGATCGACCACCCGTTCTTCGAGACGGAGCACGAGAACGACGGCGAGGGCGTGCTGCTGGCGATCGAGCGGGACGGCTCGACCTACGGGGTGCTGCGGGGTGCGGTGACCGTGGCGCACAGCGACTTCTACTCGTACGCGCCCGCGGGCAGCACCTGGGGTTCGGGCCGTGAGAGCGTCGACGGGACGCTCTAGTCGCAGACCTCGCCGCACGACGGGTTCGCCCACCCGGTGACGGCGCAGGAGCGGGGCGGGCACGGCCTGAAGGCCTATCCGCAGTACGCCATCGACGGCGACGGCCTGGTCTACTATCCGTCCACTGTGGCCGAGGTGCCCAGCAACGGCAACGACCGCGACGTGCGCTACAAGCTGGTCGACATGTTCGCGCCGGGCGGGCTCTGGGCGCAGCGGGCCAACGCGAACCTGTTCGCCTCGCTGGGCACGTTCGCCGGCGACACGTCCGGTGGCTGCGGGTCGGGCACCTGGGGCTGCTCGACCAACTCGGCGAACGCGCCGTGGGGCTGGGACGACGGCAACGACCTGCCGGCGCGCGGCGAGCTGGCCAGCGACCCGGCGAAGCTGGTGACGGAATACTTCGCGATCCCGGGTGGAGTTTCCCGTGCGTACACCTACAACCCGTACGCGGGTGCGGCGGCGGCCCTGAAGGAAGCGGCCCGTACGGCACCTCCCACCGTGGACTGACCGGTCGCGGGCGAGGGGTTGCGGCCCCTCGCCCGCGCCGTCCATAGTGGCTCATGGCCACCTGGCAGGAGTTCGTCGACGAGGCACCGCGGATCGCCGCGATCTTCCGGCGCCGCTACGCCGCGACCGGGAAGCTGTGCCTGCTCGCCACCGTCCGCGCCGACGGATCGCCGCGGATCAGCCCGATCGAGCCCCGGGTGTTCGAGGGCCGCCTGCTGCTCGTCGGCATGCCGCACACCACCAAGTTCGCCGACCTCGGCCGCGACGGGCGGTTCTGCCTGCACACCGCCACCGTGGACCCGCACGTGGCCGACGGTGACGTCAAGCTGTTCGGCACGGCGGTCAACGACCCCGATCGGGCGCTGCACCAGCGGTTCGCGGACGCGCTCTTCGCGGAGAGCGGCTTCGACCTGCGTGGGCAGGAGTTCGACCCGTTCTACGTCGCCGAGTTGAGCGGTGGGTCGTCCGTGACCATCGACGACGGCCAGCTCGCCGTGACCATCTGGAAGCCCGGCCGCGGCGAGCGGGTCGTCCGCAAGAGC
>NZ_BONE01000121.1 GCF_016862555.1 Asanoa siamensis
AGGCAGGCTGTCGCCCAGTCGTTTTCGGCGGTGAGCTTTGCGGCCGCGTCGACGTAACGGAGGGCGTCGGGCAGGGCGGCTGCTACGGCGAGCTCTGCTGCGGCGGCGAATGAGAAGACCCGGTAGCGGGGTCCGCCGGTCCGATCCGCGAAAGTTGCTTCGACGATGGTGGGCGCGTCGGTCATGTCGCCGGTGTGTACCGCCATGCGTGCGTCGGCGAACAGGGCCGATCCTGCGGTGCGGAGGCGGAAGATGTTCTGTGGTCCGGCAAGTTCCGTCATCCTGTTGCGCCAACGCCGGTAGCCGTCGTGGTCTTCGTTGAGGCCGTGCGCGAGGGCTGCGGTGGCCGCGGCGAACCAGAGCCAGCCGGCGGGCGCCCGGCCGCTGGCTTGCCAGGCGTGCCACATGGCGTCGGCGTGGTGCACGGCTTCGTTGAAGTCGCCGGTGAGCACCAGCGGCGGCACGAGCATGCTGGCCAGAGACAGTCGTTCGGCGGCTATCGGGTCTGCGGCGGCGGTCCGGGCGATCTCTATGGCGGCCGGGAAGTCGCCGGCGACCGTGGCGTAAAGGGCCGTCATGTGGTGGATGGAGTTGACGGTCGCACCGGCGCGGGGATCGTCGCGATCGAGTTCGTACAGCAGCGGCAGTCCAGTGCGGGCAAGCCGGTATGCCTGCCGCAGCTCGCCCTGTCGCTCGTACACGGAGGTCATGGTGTCGATGGCGCCCCAGAGGATCTCCGGGTCCCCCGCGTCCCTCGCCGCGGCAAGCGCTCTCTCGGCCAGTGCCGGATTGGGTGTGGGTGGCCCCTGCAGCCACGCGGCGGTAATGCTCGTCGCGGCCGTGGTGAGTGGGTCGCCGGCGTTCGCGACCGCCTCCTGCTGTAAGTCACGGAGCCGCTCGTCGGAGATCGAGACGGCGAACCGTGCACGGAATCGGCATCCGAGGTCGACAGCTCGGGCCAGCATGGTGGCCCGGGTGCTGCTGTCGCCAGCCTGGGCGGCCTTCTCAGCGGCCGCCAGCAGCAGCTCGAACGCCAGGTCCGCCCGATAGTTGACTGCCGCGCAGTCGGCGGCCGCACGAAGGTCCGCAGCCGCGTCGGCGGGTGTGGTGGCGAGTACGGCGGCTTCGCGGTAGCGGCCGATCGCCTCCTGCCTGAGCCCACGGGCGTAGACGAGCCGGCCGAGACTTCGGGCTAGCTGGTGCGCGGTGTGTTCGGGGCTGGGCGGCACTTCCCGCAGGGCGGCCCGCAGATCGTCGACGACCGCATCGAACTCGTCGCGCCAGGCGCCGCGCAGGCGCTTCTCGAGAGCAGTGGCGGCGGTCTGTGCCCACCGAAGGTGCCTACGGCGCACAGCGGCCTGCTCACCGGCAGCAGCCAACTGCTGGCGTCCATAGGCGCGAACCGTGTCGAGCAGGCGCCACCGGGCGGCCTGTGGCACGTAAACCACCAGGTTCTTGTCCACCAAGTGGCCCAGCAAGTCCGCGACGGTCGTGGCGTCACCTGCCTCGGCTACGGCGGTGGCGGCCGGCAGGTCGAACGGGCTGTCGAAGATCGCGAGCCGACGGAACACCTCCCGCTCCACCGCAGGGAGCAGGTGGTGGCTCCAATCGATGACCGTGCGCAGCGAACGGTGGCGCGGGTCGGGATTGCGCGCGCCGGCCAGGACTCGTAGGACGTCGTCGAGCGCGGTCAGCAGGCCTTGGGCACCGAGCGCGGGTGCGCGGGCGGCGGCCAGTTCGATGGCCAGCGGCATCCCGTCCAAGCGGGCGCAGATCCGTACAATCGTGGCGGGCTCGGCGCTGAACCTCGGATCCACTGCGGCGGCGCGATCCCGGAAGAGTGTCGTGGCGTCGTCCTGCACGTCCAGCGGGTCGACCGGCACGATGTGTTCGCCGGGTAGCCGTAGGCGTTCGCGACTGGTTGCCAGGACCACCGTGCCGGGGCAGTCCACGAGCAGCCGGGCGACCAGCTCGGCGACCGCGTCGAGCAGGTGCTCGCAGCTGTCCAGCACCAGCAGGGCCGGCCGATCGCCCAAAGAGTCGGTGATGGCATCCACCAGCGGCTGCTGGGGTTGCGGCGAGACGCCCAAGACGGCTGCCACGGCCGGCGCTACGGCGCCACGTACGGACGTGAGGTCAACGAACCCACCACGGTTGTCGAACATGGGCGAAACGACCTCGGCGACCTCTGTCGCCAGCCGAGTCTTACCCACGCCGCCTGGCCCGAGCAAAGTGACCAGGGGACCGCGCTGGATGGCTGCGCCAACCGAGTGCTGCTCCCCGACGCGGCCGACGAAGCTTGTGAGCGGGGTCGGCAGGCCGGTCAGGCGCCTCCGGGTCTCGGCCGGGTGCTGGCGGGCGAGGTTGGCCAGCTGCTTGCGATCGGTTACGCCGTGCTTGCGCAGCAACGCCGCGACGTGGCTTTCGACCGTACGTACCGAGATATGGAGTTTAGTCGCTATCTGTGCATTTGCTAGATGATCCGCGAGTAGCTCGAGGACCTCCGCTTCCCTTTTGGTGACCGGTGCTGTCATCATCGCCTTCCATAATTTTCAGGCCTGACTGCCTGCGGCAAGCCTCCTCGTGGCCGACTTTCACACCGGTGACACTCGTGGTCCGGATGGTTGAGGATGCCATCCTTTCGTGTTCCGTTCGAAACGATCTCCACGTGCACACCGGTTGAGGGCGGCATCATCGTGACCGCAAGCCGGAATTCCGGTCTCACCGGCCGTGCGGCGGCTGAGGGCTCCATGAGGTGGGGGTCGCGCGAGAGGACCACTCGCGGGCGAAGGCCATCGCGACGGTCGTCAGGGCGCAGGCGCAGCCGATGAGGAAGAGGAGCGAGAACGTCGGTTGGCCCAGCCACTCCCACAGCGGATGCGCCGACGGGTGGGGTTCGCTGAAATGGTGAGCCGTCGCCGTCGGGAATGACAGCAGGGTCGGGCCCCACCAGCAGACCAGGGCGACGCCCAGCAGGATCTTGCTGCGTCGGTCGCCGGCGCGGCGGGCCACCCAGGCGAAGAGCAGGTACGCCGCCGCCGCGCCCAGGAGGCCGCCGGCCACCGCGGCCGGGTAGACCGGCCACGGGGCCGTGCGGGTGAAGGTGGCCGCCAGCGATGTGGTGTTGCCCGTGTAGGTCGGGAAGACCTCCATCGTGAAGGCCGTGTCGCCGCGGCGGGCCTGGATGGTCGTCGAGGTGGGGATCGTCGTCGGGTCGCAGGGTGGGCCCGCGCACGAGTAGACCTCGCGGACCAGGTCCGGGTAGAGCTTCCAGCCCCGCGCCGCCAGGTTGTGCCGGACCGTCTCGACCGTGCGTGCCGGCGCCAGTGCGGGCGGGCCGTTGACCGAGCCACCGACGCCCGCCGGGCCGTACTCGCCCCCGTCCCCGAGCAGCAGCCAGCCCGCCATGTCCAGGGTCAGCGGCTGGCCGTACACGACGAACAGCGCCGGAGCGGACGTGGCGTCCGTGAACTCCTGCTCCGGCAGGATCTCCGCCAGCAGCGCCCGGGTCTGCGCCGGCGCCGGCAGCGGGCGGGCCGTCTCCCACGCCGCGCGCGTCGCGAACGCCGCACTGAACAACCCCACCATCACCGCCGTGAGCACGGCCCACGTGACACCTCTGCGCGACACGCGCACACCTTAGCGAGCCCGCTGTTTACCTGCCCGCATCCCGGGTAGCCCGCCCCGGTCGAGCAGTGCCGAACGAAAGGGCTCGTCTGATGGAAGCTCGCAAGGTCAAGGACGCCGTGGAGGCCGCGGCCGCCAAGGTGGCGGAGGTGTTCACCGACAAGGTGCCGGGCGCGCCCAGCAGCGTGCCGCCGCCGGTCGACGAACCCACCACGCCGCGGGATCCCCTGCCGCCCAAGAGCGAGCACGGCACGCCCGAGAACCGCACGCCGACCGGCGCGGAGAACGGCGCCCCGCCCACGGTCAACGCCCAGCACGGCGAATACCTCACCACCGCGCAGGGCGCCCGGCTGCGCGACACCGATCACTCGCTCAAGGCCGGCCCGCGCGGGCCGACGCTGCTGCAGGACCACCACTTCCGCGAGAAGATCACGCATTTCGACCACGAGCGGATCCCCGAGCGCGTCGTGCACGCGCGGGGCGCGGGGGCGCACGGCGTGTTCACCGGGTACGGCAGCGCCACCGACGTCACCCGGGCCGGCTTCCTGCGCCAGGGCAAGGAGACGCCGGTCTTCGTGCGGTTCTCCACCGTGCTCGGCTCCCGCGGCTCGGCCGACACCGTCCGGGACACCCGCGGCTTCGCCACGAAGTTCTACACCGACGAAGGTACGTTCGACCTGGTCGGCAACAACATCCCGGTGTTCTTCATCCAGGACGCGATCAAGTTCCCGGACATCATCCACGCCGGTAAGCCCCACCCCGACCGGGAGATCCCGCAGGCGCAGAGCGCGCACGACACGTTCTGGGACTTCGTGTCGCTGCACACCGAGGCCCAGCATCACACGATGTGGAACATGTCCGATCGCGGCATCCCCCGCTCGTACCGGACCATGGAGGGCTTCGGCGTCCACACCTTCCGGCTCGTCAACGAAGCGGGCGAAACCACGCTCGCCAAGTTCCACTGGAAGCCCAAGCTCGGCGTGCACTCCCTGACTTGGGAGGAGGCGCAGCTCGCCAGCGGCGTCGACCCGGACTTCCACCGCCGCGACCTGTACGACGCGATCGAGGCGGGCGCGTTCCCCGAGTGGGAGCTCGGACTGCAGCTCTTCCCGGACACGCCGGACGAGACGTTCGCCGGGATCGACCTGCTCGACCCGACCAAGATCGTGCCCGAGGAGCTGGCGCCGGTGCAGGCGGTCGGCAAGCTGGTGCTCAACCGCGTGCCGAGCAACTTCTTCGCCGAGACCGAGCAGGTCGCGTTCCACCTGGGCCACCTGCCGCCCGGCATCGACGTGACCAACGACCCGCTGCTGCAGGGCCGGCTGTTCTCCTACCTGGACACGCAGCTGACCCGGCTGGCCGGGCCCAACTTCCACCAGATCCCGATCAACCGCCCGCACGCGCCGGTCAACGACATGCTCCGCGACGGCTTCCACCAGCAGGCGGTGCACGCGGGCGTCGCGCCGTACCGGCCGAACTCGCTCGACGGCGGCAACCCGTTCCCGGGCGGCGACGACGCGTTCCTCGACCTGCCGGTCACCGTCGCCGAGGCGCCGAAGGTGCGCGCCAACCCGGTGTCGTTCGACGACCACTACAGCCAGGTGCGGCTGTTCTGGCAGAGCATGTCGCCGGTCGAGAAGGAGCACATCGTCCGGGCGTACGCGTTCGAGCTGGGCAAGTGCTACGAGCAGGCGATCAAGGAGCGCCAGCTGCGCTGCCTCGCCAACATCGACCCGGTGCTCTGCGCGCAGGTCGCCACCAGCCTCGGCCTGCCCGCCCCGGAGCCCACGGTGCCGCTGGCCACGGTCGAGCCCAGCCCGGCGCTCTCGCAGGTGGGCCAGGAGTGGCCGCCGGACGGCCGGGTCATCGGCATCGTCGTCGACGCGGACGCGGACCTGAGCGGGGTCGCCACCGTCCGCCGGGACGTGTTCGCCGCCGGCATGGTGCCCCTGCTGATCGGGCCGCACGGCGGCATGGTCGGCGACCTGCCCGTCCAGCGCACGTTCGCGACCGCCCGCTCGGTCGAGTTCGACGCGCTGCTGCTCGCGACGGCCCCGGCCCCCGCGCCGGACGCCATCCCGGCCCGCGACGACAAGGCGGGCGCGCCCGTCGCGGTCGACGTGGACCCGCGGGTGCAACTGCTCGTCGACGAGTGCTGGCGGCACGCCAAGGCGATCGGCGCCTTCGGCGGCGGCAGCGACGTGCTGGAGGGCGCCGGGCTGACCGGGATGCCGGGCGTCGTCACCGCCGACTCGGCGACCGCCGCCCTGACCGGCGTGTCGACGCTGCTCGCGAGCCACCGCGTCTGGGAGCGGTTCCCCGCCACGCTCTCCTGACCCCCCAAGCCGGCCGGGGCGGCAACCGAAGCCGCCCCGGCCGGGCTAGGCTCGTCGGCGGTGAAGGACCGGTACCGCAACCTCGCGCGCATCCGCTCGCTCGACCCGAGCCGCGACCACGTCGCCATCTATCAGACGACGGTCCGCTACGAGTTCCCCTGGGACATGCGGATGGGGCTCAACCTCGCGTTCATCCGGACGTTCTCGATGCCGGAGGTCGCCGCGATCCTGGTCGGCACCGGCGAGCTGACCGACCGCACGCAACGCCGGCTCGACGACACGGGCCTGCTGATGTACGAGATCGTGCTGCACGGCTTCGACCACGAGCGCGGCCGGGCGGCGATCCGCCGGATCAACCAGTTGCACCGCCCGTACCGCGACGTGCCCGCCGACGAGTTCCGCTACGTGCTGGCCTGCCTGATGGTCGTCCCGATGCGCTGGCTCGACCGCTACGGCTGGCGCCGGCCGTGCTGCCACGAGCGGGAGGCGAGCTACCGGTTCTACCGGGAGCTGGGCGAGCGGATGAACATCCCCGACATTCCCGGCTCACTCCCGGAGCTGGAGCGCTGGTTCGACGCGTACGACCGTGCGCACCTGCGCCCCGACCCCCACGCGGCGGCCATCGAGCGCGCGACCCGGATGCGGATGCTGGCCCGGCTCCCCCGCGCCCTCGCCCCGCTCGGCGACCCGCTCGTCGGCGCCCTCTACGACGCGCCCCTGCGCGCCGCCACGGGCGTACCCGCGCCGGTCCGGCCCGTCAGCGCCGCCCTGCACCTGGTCATGCGGGGTCGGGCGCTGGCGACCCGGCATCTCGCCCGGCCGCGCGAGGTCGGCCTGTTCGAGGACGGCATCGTCACGCGGTCACACCCGCACGGGTACGAGATCAGCCGGCTCGGACCGCCCTGACGGCCCGCTAGCCTTCGATCGTCCGTTGCCCCAGGTCGGCGAGCATCGCGGCGACGTCCCGGGTCCGGGCGTGCACGCGGCGCTGCCAGTCGGCACCCGTGCCCCGCTCGCGCAGCGCGTCCAGCCCCTGGAGGGCCGGCGTGAGGTCGCCGTGCCGGTCCAGTGCCGGGCGCACCGTGGCGACGAGCTCGTCCACGAGCTCGAAGGCCGGCCGGCTCCCGCCGGTGCGCGGGTCGGTCAGGGTGCCCGTGAGGCCCGTGTGGGCGGCGTTCCAGTGCGCGGCCCGCACCAGCTCGCCGCGGGCGCGCGGCGCCGGCCGGCCCGCGGCGATGTCGTCGATCGCGGTGGCGACCAGCGCGCGGACGAGACCGGCGACCAGCACCGCGTCGTCGATCGTGAGGCAGACGTCGGTGACCCGCACCTCGACGGTCGGGTAGCGCGCGGACGGCCGGGCGTGCCAGAGCACCATCGTCTCGTCGAGCATCACGCCGGAGGCGACCAGCGCCCGCACCGTGCGGTCGTAGTCCTCGGTGGACGCGAACCAGGGCGTCGGCCCGAGACTCGGCCAGCGGTCGAGCTGCATCGCGCGCCAGCTCGCGTGCCCGGTGTCGGCGCCCGCGTGCAGCGGCGAGTTGACCGCGATCGCCTGCACCACCGGCAGCCACACCCGCAGGTGGTTGCCGACCTGGATCGCCACGTCACGGTCCGGGACGCCGACGTGGACGTGGCAGCCGCAGACGGCGGGGTGCGCGACGACCGGGCCGTAGTGGTCGACGATCCGGCGGAACCGGGGATCGTCGGAGACCGTGCGGTCCGGGTCCGCGATCGGGGTCGCGCCGACCGCCACCAACCGGGCGCCGGCGGTGGCCGCGGCCTTGGCGGCGGCGACGCGCAGGGTGAACAGGCTCTGCCGCACCTCGGCGAGCGTCCGGCACACCGGGGTGACCATCTCCACCATGCTGCGCCGGAACTCCCGCCGGCTCTGGCCCGCGACCTCCTCGGGCAGGGCCGCGTAGACCTCGTCGGCCACCGGGACGTTGTGGCCGGTGACCGGATCGAGGAGCAGGTACTCCTCCTCGACGCCCAGGGTCGGCACCATGTGCTCAGCCCGCCCGGACGGCGGTGAGCACGACGACGGCGATCCGCTCGGCGTGGGCGTACGCGGGGCCGTCGAGCTCCTCGCTGTAGACGTCCGGGTCGACCTCGCGGTAGGCCCAGTCCAGGTCGGTGCCCGCCAGCGTGGCCGCGGCGGCCTCCCGGAACAGGTCCCGGCCGTCGACCACACCGGTCCCCGCGAACAGCACCAGGGAGCCGCCCGGCGCGAGGCGCCGCGTGGCCGCGTCGAGGATCGCGATCGGCAGCTCGTGCCCCTGCGGTCCGCCGTGCCGGTACGCCCGCCCCGCCGGGTCGATCATGAACGGCGGGTTGGAGATGATCAGGTCGAGATCACCCGGTACGCCGTCGAGCAGGTCACTGTGCCGCACCCGCAGGCCGTCCGCGCCGGCCAGCGCCGCGTTGACCCGCGCGTACCGCAGGGCCGTGGGGTTGATGTCGACGGCCATGACCTCCGCGCCAGGCAGGCGCTTGGCCACCGCGACGGCACCCGCACCCGTGCCGCAGCCGATGTCGACGGCCCGCCGCACGGGCCGGCGCCGCGCCACGACGTGGGCGATCGCCGCGTCCGCCATCCGGTAGGTGTCGGGACCCAGGAAGACCGCGTCGGCGGCGTCGGTCGGGAACGCCGAGTGGACGAACTGCTCATCGTCGTACGACGAGAACCGGACCAGGCTGCGCCAGCCGGCGCCGTGCGGGACGCGGACGCCCGCGGCGTCCATCGCCGCGACCGTCGATGGTGGCAGCACGTCCTCGGTGAAGGGCCGGCTCCAGCCGAACACACCCCGCGGGTCGGTCGCCCACGCGTTCGCGGGCCGGCGGTTGACCCGCTCGTGCGTGGCCGGAGTGACGGTAGTGAACCGGTAGCCGGCTGCCCGCAGCGCCGCGCCGAGATCGCAGAGGGCCGCGTCCGCCCCGGTCAGCGCGGCATCGGCGGTCCGCGCGCGATCGGTCATGGTCATGTTCCGCGAATGCCCGCTTCCTACCGGTTCAACCACGCACCGGCTCGCGGTCACCCAGCCGGCGACCGGCGCGGCTCTGCCGGTACGCCGTGGCCCGCCACCGCCACAGGAGCCCGTCGGCGACGACGCCGGGGACCGAGGTCATCAGGGGGTCGAAGGCGAGTCGCGCGTCGGCTTCCGCCGGCAGCGGCTCGCCCAGGTCGATCCGCCCCGCGACGCGCCACGGGCCGAGGCGGGTGGCCGTGGCCACCAGGAACCGGGCCGGCGCGGACGCCGGGAGGACGCCCAGCAGCCGCCGCCCGTCCCGCGTCCGGTAGCTGGCGATCGAGGTGTAGGTGGTGGGGACGGCCCGCCTGAGGAAAGGGATCTGGCGTGCCAGCGGTGCCCGGCCGAGTGAGGTCGAGACCAGCAGGTCCAGGTCCGGGACGCGCACCGCGACGCCGAGCACGTCCGGCCAGCCGCGGGGCAGGCCGGCCCCGCGGGACAGCCGGACCAGGGCCGGGTGCGTGCCGGGCCGGTCGAAGAGCGCGAACCCCGAGCCGGCGGTGCCGGTGCAGGTGAGGGTGGCCTCGAACGTGCGACCCACGGTGTGGACCGCACGTCCGTGGCGGAGGCGGGCGAGCGCGCGGAACACCACGCTCAGTCCGGGGGCTCCCGGTCGGCGGCGGTCGGTGACGCGGAGCGGTCCCGCGCGTTCTCGACGCCGTCCTGGGCTCCGGTCGGGTCGACCTCGCCGTCGTAGGTGTAGACGGCCTTGTCGTCGAGCCGGCGCATCGTCGGGATGTAGCGGTGCACCTTCCCGTCGATCTCGAGCTCGATCAGGCCGGCGCCTTCGGAGGCGAACTCCGTGCCGTCGCGGGGGCCGCCCTGCAGGAGGGCGTCGCTGGTGGTCATGGCGGGCCGGTACCCCGTGCCCACCGCGTCAAACCGGGGTGGCTACTCCTCCGGGACGCGCGGGCCGACCTCGCCGCGCTTCAGGTGCTCCTCGTTGCGGTCGGCCTCCTCCTGGGCGTGCTCCACCGCCTTGCCGGGGTCGGTGGTCCGCCGCCCTTCGGCGTCCTCGAAGATCTGACCGGTCTCACGCGCGTCTTGCTCCGGTGTCGATGTCACGGCATCGATGTACCCGACCGTGAACCCGGCAAACAGCGAGGGCGTGTAACGGAAACGGGGTCCGGAACGCTGGAGACCTCGGCGGGGTGGCGCGGTGATGGAGGAGCAGGGATGCGTACGGGGATGCGACGGGCCGCGTTCGGGGTCGTCGCGATGGCACTGGTCGGTGCGTTCGGGCTGACGTCGTGCGCGGATCCGGCCAGGACCGACACGGTGGCCGCCGGATCGGCTCCGGCGGAGACCGAGGTGACCGAGGCCGCCGGTCCGGTCGACGCGATGGGCACGGCGGGGCCGACGGCGACACCGTCGGGGAGACCGTCCGCGAAGCCGACGGTCGCGCCGTCGAAGCCGCCGGGCACGAAGGCCGCGGCGCCGGCGGACAACCTCGCGTCGCGGTTGCGCACCATCCCGGCGAGCACGCGCCAGGTCGTCGTCGTCCACAGCGACGGCTTCGGGACGAGTGTCGCCTCCCTCGAGACGTTCGAGAAGACCGGCGGCGTCTGGCGGCCGAAGTTCGGCGTGATGAACGCGCGGATCGGCAGCAAGGGCTTCAGCGACAACCACGTGGAGGGCGTCGCCACGACGCCGACGGGCGTCTACAGCTTCGGCTCCACGATGTACGGCGTGAGCCCCGATCCGGGCCTGAAGTACGCCTACCACCGCCTCGTGGCCGACGACTGGTGGAACGAGAACCCGGACACACCGGGATACAACAGCTTCTTCCACGGTGCGGATCCGGGTGGTTTCAGCGAGGCGCTGTGGCAGGAGGTGCCGCAGTACAACTACTTCGCGGTCATCAACTACAACATCCCGGTACGCACGGCCACGCCGGCCCGCGGCAGCGGCATCTTCCTGCACGTGGCGGGCAGCGGCGCCACCGCCGGCTGCGTCTCGCTGACGCAGGCGAACCTGCTGCGGGTGCTGGAGTGGCTGGACCCGGCGGCCGCCCCGCGGATCGTGCTGGCGCCCCGCGCGAACCTCGGCCGCTACTGACGCGCCACCGCCGGGGCCGGCTCGGGTTCGGGGCGCACCAGCGTCGCCGGACCCCGGCCGGCCAACACGCGGAAGCTCAGGCCGGCCACGACACAGCCGACCCCCTGCACCGTGAGCAGCGTCAGCACGTCGACGCGGTCGCCGAGGACGCCGGCGATCCCGGCACCGAGCACGGAGGCGACCGACGCGCCGAGCCAGATGGCCGAGAACGCCCGGCCGCGCAACCGGTCCGGGGTCTCGATCTGGAAGAGGGTCCAGACGGCGCCGACGTGGACGCCGACCGGGACACCGACGAGCACGAACAGCGCGATCACCGGCCAGAGCGTCGTGTCCCAGCGCGGGTAGTTGAAGATGACGACGTCGACGAGCCCGAAGACGGTCCAGGAGGCGGTGATCAGCGGCACCGGGCGGAACCGCGCGGTGAGCCGGGTCGCCAGCAGGCTGCCGACGATGCCGCCGACGGCCTGGGCCGACATCAGCCAGCCCAGCTCCCGGCCGCCGGCGTGCAGCGCGTCGGTGACGTAGACGGCGAACAGTGTGCCCATCATGCCCTCGCCCACCGACGAGACGCCGAGGACGACGAAGATCGCCCGGACGATCCTGTTGTGGGCCACGGCGCGCAGGCCCTCGACCAGCTCACGCCGGAGGTTCCGATCAGCCGCGGCCGCCGCGGCCCGGTGCCGCCCGCGGATCAGGGCGCAGAGCAGCGCGGCGACGGCGAACGTGGCCGCGTCCAGGGCGGCCGCGCCGCCCAGCCCACCCGCGACGGCGACCACCCCGCCGAGCGCCGGGCCGACCAGCCGGGCCACGTTGTTGTTGAGCGTGTTCAGCGCGTTCGCGGCGGGCAGGTGGGCCGCGTCGACGAGGTCCGGCAGCAGCGCGTTCTCCGCGGGCTGGAAGAACTGGGCGAGCACCTGCGTCGCGAACGCGACCGCCACCACGATCCAGACCTGGTCGGCGGTACGCACCAGCAGCAGCGGCAGGAGCACGACGACCTGCAGGACGTTGGCCGTCACGACGACCCGGCGGCGGTCCCAGCGGTCCACGTAGACCCCGGCGACCGCGCCGGCCGTGATCGTGCCCAGCAGGCCGGCGACCACGACGGCGGAGACCGCGGCGGGTGAGCCGGTCAGCTCCAGCACCGCCAACGGCAGCGCGACGCTGAGCACCCAGTTGCCCGTGAGCGAGATCAGGCCGGCGGTGAACAGCAGCGCGAAGTCGCGCTGTCGCAACGGCGCGAGGTCCATCCGCCGACTGTTCCAGGTCTCCTCAGGTCAGGTCGACCCGCAGCACGGTGGCCGTGACCCGGGTGCGGTCGTCGTAGCCGCCCGTCACCAGCACCGAGCCGTCCGGCAGCGCCGCCATCGCCGGGTACTGCCGCTCGACCGTGCCGCGGACCACCGGCCGGAAGCCGCCCTCGGCGTACACCTCGACACCGAAACCGCCCGCGACCGCGACCCGGCCGTCCGGCAGGGTGACCACCGCGTCGGAGATCTTGTAGCGGGGTTCCGCCATGGCCGGTCCCTCGTGGAACCGCCCGTCGGCGTAGACCAGCGTCGTCGCCAGCCGCGCGTCGGGGTCGTCGGCCGTCTGCCCACCCACCACCAGCGCCCGGCCGTCGGGCAGCGGCGCGACCGCCAGCTTGTAGGCGGGCACCGGCAGCCGGCCCGGCACCCGCTCCCAGACGTCCCGCGCCGGGTCGTAGAGCAGGGCGGTGTCGAGCAGCGCCATGCCGTGGGGCGTGGCCGCCTGCCCGCCGACCACCAGCACCCGCCCGTCGGCGAGCAGCGCCGCACCGTGCCGCGAGCGTGGTCCCGGCATGGGCGCCACGGCGCGGAACGCGTCGCCGTCGAAGACCTCGGCCGTCGCCAGCGCGGACCGCCCGGACACGCCGCCGACCAGCAGGACCCGCCCGTCGCGCAGCCGGGTCGCCGTGTGGTTGCCGCGCCGGGCCGTCATCGCCCCGACCGGCGCGAAGCGGTCACCGGTGAACACCTCCGCGGTGCCGTTCGGCGCCGACCGCTCGTCCGGGAAGCCGCCCGCGACCAGGACCCGGCCGTCGCCCAGCGCGGTCGCGGTGTGGTTGAACCGCGGGCCTGACAGCGGCGGGCCGGCGGTGAACCCGCCGCCGGCGTAGATCTCGGACGCGACCGCGAGGTCCGTGCCGCCGCAGCCGTCGGTGGCACAACCGCCGACCACGACTACCCGGCCGTCCGGCAGCGGCGTGGCGGTGTGCGCGGCCCGGGCGACCCGCATCACGTCCCCCGGAGGTGCCGGTGGTGCGGGTTCGGGGGCGGGTGGGTTGCCGGCACAGCCGGCCAGCACGACGAGCAGCAGCGGGAGCGTGAGACGCCTCATACCCGCACGAGTCCTCAGCGAGTTCCCAGGTTCACACCGGGCGGCGCACAGCCAGTTTCCACCCGCCCGCGCTACCTTCGCGCTCATGGACGAGAACCGCGCCCGCCGGGTGGTCGACGCGCTGCGCGATCGGGGTGTCCCGGCGCACGTCGCGCAGGCCAGCGCCGGCCGCTCACAGACCGGCATCCGGGTCGTGCTGCCCGGTGACCGCGAGGCGTTCTGGGACACCGACGGCACCGCCGGGCTCGAGGCGCAGGTGATGCGCGACGGCATGCTGGTGGGCTTCGTGCCCGTGATCCCCGGCTCCGAGGACTTCACCGAGGCGCAGGTCGTCGACGCGATCGCGAACACCGACTACGACCAGCCGGTCGCCCGCCGGGCCGCCCGCCCGGTGCCGCCGGCGCCCTCGTTGCCGCGGGACGGCGGCTTCTTCCGCCGGATGCGGGAGGGCTTCCGCGAGAGCTGATATTCGCGGGCGGGCGGACAGGGTGCGCTGGCAGACTTGTCCGCCATGAGCAGCCGGCCCCAGGGGAGCGCGCGTCGGGAGACACCGCGCCGCATGATCGCGACCAACAAGCGGGCCCGGCACGAGTACGAGATCCTCAAGACCTACGAGGCGGGTCTCGTGCTGCGTGGCACCGAGGTGAAGGCCCTGCGGCTCGGGCGCGCGTCGCTGGTCGGCGCGTTCGCGCAGGAGCTCGAGGGCGAGTTGCACCTCTACGGGCTGCACATCGCCGAGTACGCGGTGCGCGGCTGGTCCGACCACGGGCCGCGCCGCACGCGCAAGCTCCTGCTGCACCGCGCCGAGATCAACCGCATCCTCGCCAAGATCCGGGAGCCGGGGGTGACCCTGGTCCCGCTCGCGCTCTACTTCGAGAACGGTTGGGCCAAGGTGGAGCTCGGCATCGCCCGGGGCCTCCGGGAATATGACAAACGCCAGGTCCTGGCCGCGCGCGACGCCAACCGGGAGATCGCCCGCGAGGTCGGGCGCCGACTGAAGGGCCGGCGCGCCGGGCGTGACCTACGCTGACCGGATGACCGAGGACCAGTCCGACCAGGGCACCGTGATCTACGTCCGGGGGGACGTCGACCTCGACTCGCATCTCGAGGTCGAGCACGCGATCATCGCCGCGATCGAGACCGGCGCGGATCCCGTGGTCGTCGACCTCTCCGAGGTGCCGTTCCTCGACTCCAGCGGGGTCCGGGCGCTGCTGCAGGCCCGCACGGTCGCCCTGCGCCAGGAGGTCCGCCTCGTCGTCCGGGATCCACAGCCGATCGTCGCCCAGGTGCTGCGGCTGACCAACGTGGCGCCCCTGTTCGGCCTGCCGACCGGATGACCACGCCGGACGCGTGGCGCGCGGTGCTCGAGACGCTGGTCGAGACCGGCCACCTCGTCGGCCCCGCCGATCTCGGCCGGACGGTGACGGAGGCGGTCGCGCCGACCGGTGCCGAGGCCGTGCTCTACCTCGTCGACTACGAGCAGCGCACGCTGCGACCCATGCCGCCCGCGACGGGTGAGCCGGAGCCGGTCGACGGCAGCGCGGCCGGCCGGGCGTTCGCCGTCGGGCGCACCGTCGCCGGCCCGCCCGCCTGGGTGCCGGTCGTCAACGGCACCGAGCGCCTCGGTGTGCTGCGGGTCGTGCCGCCGCCCGGCGCCGACCCGTATCCCACACTGGCCGGTGCCCGCCTCGTCGCCGGCATGGCCGGCCACCTGATCACGGCCAAGAACCTCTACGGCGACGACCTGCAGCGGATCCGCCGGTCGCGGCCGATGACGCCGGCGGCCGACCTGCTCTGGAAGCTGCTGCCGCCGCTGACCTTCGCGAGCCGGCAACTCGTGGTCACGGCGGTGCTGGAGCCGTGCTACGAGGTCGGCGGCGACGCGTTCGACTACGCGGTCGACGGTGACGTCGCCCGCCTGGCGATCTACGACGCGGTCGGCAAGGGCATGCGGGCGGCGCTGGCCACCGCGGCGACCCTGGGCGCGGTCCGGGCCGGGCGCGTCGGCGGGGCCGGCCTCGCCGAGGGCGCGGCGGCCGCCGACCGGGTGCTGGTCGACGAGTTCCGCGACTCGCGCTTCGTCACCGCCGTGCTGGCCGAACTGTCCCTCTCGGACGGACGGCTGCGCTACGTCAACGCCGGCCACCCTCCGCCGGTGCTGCTGCGGGCCGGGCGGGCGGTCCGGACGCTGGACGGCGGCGGCCGCACGCCGCTCGGCGTGCTGGCGGGCGACACCCCGGTCGCGGAGGCCGTCTTCGAGCCCGGCGACCGGCTGCTGCTCTACACCGACGGTGTGACCGAGGCCCGCGACCCGTTCGGCGCGCAGTTCGGGCTCGACCGGCTGGTCGCGCTGGCGGAGAGCGTGGCCGCCGAGGACCTGCCGGCGGCCGAGACGCTGCGCCGGATGTCGCACGCGGTGATCGACCACCAGGCCGGATCGCCCCGCGACGACGCGACGCTGGTGATGGTCGAGTGGTCGCCGGCGGCCGCCGCGCGCGCCGTGCCCTAGGACCCAGGACACATTGCTCCCACAGACAGGTCTGTCTAGTGTTGGCCTCGAACTAGACAGACAGGTCTATCCAAGGGAGCGCCCGTGAGCCCGACCACCGTCGCCGCCGAACGGTCGGCTGACACCACCGGCCTCCGCGGTCGCTTCCGCCTCGGGCGTACCAGCTCACTGGTCCTGCTCGCGTCGATCGTCGTCTCCCTGCTGGCCGCCTCCAGCGCGCCGACCCCGCTCTACGCCACGTACCAGGCGGAATGGCACTTCTCCCCCATGACCACGACGGTCGTCTTCGGCGTGTACGCGGTCGCGGTGCTCCTCTCGCTGCTGGTCTTCGGCCGCCTCTCCGACCACGTCGGCCGGCGCCCGGTCCTCTTCGTCGCCCTGCTCGTCCAGGCCGCCGCGCTGGTGGTGTTCGCCTTCGCGGGCGGCGTGCCGACCCTGCTCGCCGCCCGGGTCGTCCAGGGCCTGGCCACCGGCGCGGCGCTGGCCGCCCTCGGCGCCGGCATGCTCGACATCGACCGCGTCCGCGGCACGACCGCCAACGCCGTCGCGCCCGGCATCGGCACCGGCGGCGGCGCCCTGCTCTCGGCCCTGGTCGTGCAGTTCCTCCCGGCCCCGACCCACCTGATCTACCTCGTCCTGCTCGGCGTCCTGGCGGTCCAGGCGGTCGGCGTGGTCCTGATGCCGGAGACCGTCACGCGCGCTCGCGGCGCCCGGCGCTCGCTGATCCCGGAGATCAAGCTGCCCCGCGCCGTCCGCGGCCCGGTGGCGATCGCGGCGCCGGTGCTGTTCGCCGTCTGGGCGCTGGCCGGCTTCTACGCGTCGCTCGGCCCGGCGCTGGTGCGCAACCTCGCCGGCTCGTCGTCGGCGGTCTACGGCGGCCTCGGCCTGTTCGTGCTCGCCGCCGTCGCGGCGCTGACGGTGCTGGCGGTCGACAAGCGCCCGCCGCACGTGGCGCTCACGGTCGGCATCGTCGCCCTGATCATCGGCGTGGCCGGCTCGCTGGCCGCGATCTCGGCCGGCTCCACCGTGGCGTTCCTGATCGCGACGGGCGTCGCCGGCATCGGCTTCGGCAGCGGCTTCCAGGGCGCGATCCGGATCGTGGTGCCCCTGGTCGCCGCACACGAGCGGGCCGGCGTGCTCGCGCTGCTCTACGTCGTCTCGTACCTCGGCCTGGGTGTGCCCGCGGTGATCGCCGGCTACCTGGTCGTGCACGCGGGCGGCCTGCTGGACACGGCCCGCGAGTACGGTGTCGCCGTGATCGTGCTGGCCGCGCTCGCCGGCGTGGGCCTGCTGCGCCGGCACACGCCCCGGATGCGACCGGCGGCGTGACTACGATGGACGGCGGACGGAAGGCGGTGGACGAGATGACGGCGGTCCGCACCGCACGGCCCTCGGCGCGGGAGCGCCTGCTCGCCGCGGCCGACGAGTTGTTCTACCGCGAGGGCGTCCACGTCGTCGGCATCGACCGGGTGATCGAGCACGCCGGCGTCGCGAAGGCCTCGCTCTACAACACGTTCGGGAGCAAGGACGAGTTGATCCGGGCCTACCTCGAAGGGCGGCACGCGGCGACCGAGAAGCGCCTCACCGACGGCCTGGTCGCCTACGCCACCCCGCGGGAGAAGATCCTGGGCATCTTCGAGATCCAGGGGGCCCGCTTCCTCAACCCGGAGTCGCGGGGTTGCCCGTTCATCTCGGCCACGGCCGAGGCGATGCCGGGTGCCGCGTCCCTGGCCGCCGCCGACGCCTACCGGGTGTGGGTGCGCGGGCTCTTCGCCGACCTGGCTCGCGAGGCCGGCGCCACCGATCCGGAGGCGTTGGCACAGCAACTGCACATCGTGTACGACGGCATCGCGGTCAAGATGCGCATGGACGGCGACCCGGCCGGCGACCTCGCCGCGGGCCGCGCCATGGCGGCGATGCTGCTCGACGCGGCGCTGGCCTAAGGCGTGCCGGTCCAGCGCAGCCAGGTGTAGGGCCGGGGCTGCGGGGCGTTCCACTGCCGCTGCAACTCGGGCGCGACGTCGGCGAACCCGGCTCCCCGGTAGGTCGCGAGCGCGGCCGCGTTGTCGGGCCGCACCCGCAGGAAGACGTCGTCGAACCCCGCCCGGGCGGCCAGTGCCCTGGTCAGCGCCCGGCCGACACCCCGGCCCCGCTCGCCCGGGTCGACCAGCACCCGGGCGATCTCGGCCTCGTCGTCCTCGTCGTCGGACCAGACCTCGCCGTACGCGACGACGCGGGAGCCGTCGAGCAGCAGGTAGGCGGCGACGTCGTCCTCCCGGGACCAGCCGGCGACCACATCGGCGGGAAACGGATGCTCGGCCCGCGAACACCATCTGTCGGCCTCGTCGGCGGACCGCACCCAGCCGGCGACGAGGGCGGCCCGCTCGGCGGTGAAGGGCACCAGTGTGAACGACATGATGCTGTAACAGCGTAGCCGAGCCGCCGGGCGACCCAGGTTGACGGCAACCCGACAGTGAGCGGGGATGCACGCGTCGTGACGGGATCCGCGGCGGTCCGGGCCGGAGAATGCGCCGATGGAACGAAAGATCGCCGTCCTCGCCGCCGTGCTCGTGCTCGCCGCCGGTGGCTGCTCGACCGCGGCCGAGGTCGCACCCGCCGCGACCGCTACCGCGCCGGCCGTCCCGCGGGAGATCCCAC